>NZ_JAFNME010000032.1 GCF_017368815.1 Comamonas denitrificans
CCCATATTCCCCGCCCGCCCCACGCACGCTGGAAATCGTGCGTGGGGCGGGCGGGGAATATGGGTGTGCCATCTTGCCGACGGCGTGGTGATGGACGAGTGGGTGTTGTTTTACCGCGATCATCCACAAAAACAATAGCTGCTTGCGCTTACTCTATAACGAGTTGATTGCCTATTGTGGTCTCATAGTGAGTGGCCAAGCGCCGACGCTGCTTCAAAACAGCCTTGTCTTTGCTGATGAGCAG
Source organism: Comamonas denitrificans (assembly GCF_017368815.1). GTDB lineage: Bacteria > Pseudomonadota > Gammaproteobacteria > Burkholderiales > Burkholderiaceae_C > Comamonas > Comamonas denitrificans. The sequence continues at coordinate 245 of NZ_JAFNME010000032.1, forward strand.
CGCCCGGTGCTGGGCCGCTAAATCCAGAAAGTGCTGGTCGTCCGGGTCGGTGCAGGTAAAGCGCACCTTGGGCGCGGTGGGCACGCACTGCACGGCGGCATCGAAAGCGGCCAGCACGCCCGCCGCTGTTTTTTCGTAAAAGGCCACGCGCGGGGCGACCTTGCTGTAACTGAGCACGCGGCCCAGCTCAATGCGCTGGGCTTCGTCGGTAATCCAGCGCAGCTGGCCTTGGGCCAGTAATTGGCGGATGGGGGGCACCAGCGGGTCGTCAAACACCAGTAAATCGAGCACCACATTGGTGTCCAGCACCACCGGGCGCGGCTGGGGGCCGGGGTAGTCGGCATTGCAGTGCGGCCAGCGCAAAAGAATTTTCATGTGCCGCTGCCCTGCACGCTGCTGTCGCCTGGTGCGTCTTTGCGGGGCTTGTGCGTGCCGGCCACCACGTCAAAGCGGAACAGGCGGCATTCGATGGGGCCGTTCCACAGCGGCGTGCGGCGCGATTCTTTGAAGCGCATTTTGCCGGGCAGCTTCAGGTCGGGGGTGAGCATCCAGGCGCTCCAGCCGCTGAAGTTTTTCTTCCAGTGGCTGGCCAGTTGGCTGAAAAATTCCACGCCATCTTCGGTCTGGGCGCTTTCGCGGCCCATGCGTTCTACCGCGTCCATGCGCTGCGCGGCATTGCGGCCAAAGCTGCCGGCGGCGGCAATGCGCTCGCCATAGGGCGGGTTCAGCAGCAGCACGCCGGGTTGCGCGCAGGGCGGCATGCGCTGCAGGGCATCGCCGCCGCGCAGCTCGATGGTGTCCAGCACGCCGGCGCGTTCGGCATTGCGCTGGGCAAAGTCCACCATGCGGTGCGAGATGTCAGAGCCATAGATGGGCACCGGGCTGGTGTCCAGAATCTGCGCCTCGGCCTCGTCGAGCATGCCTTCCCAGACATGGCGCTGAAAGGGGATGAGCTTTTCAAACGCAAAGCGGCGCAGGATGCCAGCCGGAATGCGCCGGGCGATCTGCGCCGCCTCGATCACCACCGTGCCGCTGCCGCAGCAGGGGTCGTACAGCGGCTGGGGGTGGTCGCCGTGCGGGTTCCAGCCGGTGGCGGCGATCATGGCGGCGGCCAGGGTTTCTTTCAGGGGGGCGTCGCCCGTGTCTTCGCGCCAACCGCGTTTGAACAGGGCTTCGCCCGAGGTGTCGATGTACAGCGTGGCCGTGTCGGTGGTCAGGTGCAGGTGGATGCGCACGTCCGGGTGGTGCGTTTCCACGCTGGGACGCACGCCACCGCGCTTGGCACGAAAGCGGTCGGCCACGGCATCTTTTACGCGCAGGGCGGCAAAGTTCAGGCTGGTCAGCGGGCTGTGCTGGGCGGTGACCTCGACTTTGAAGGTGCGCTGCGGGTCAAACCACACTTCCCAGGACACTTGGCTGGCGGCACGGTACAGGTCGTTTTCGTTGCGGTAGTCCTGCAGCGCCAGCTCAATCAGCACGCGCTGGGCCAGGCGGCTGTGCAGATTGAGCTGCAGCACATCGCGCCAGGCACCGCGCACCATGACACCGCCCCGGCCCACGAGCAAATCCTGCCCGCTGGCACCGGTAATGGTGTGGACCTCATCGGCCAAAAAATCTTCCACGCCAGCGGCGCAGGGCAAAAATAAATGCAGTTGGTTCATAAGTGGTGCGAAGGATAGCGCCGCGTCGTTGGCAAGAGCGTTGGCGGGCTTTAAACCGTTTTGCGCAAACTGGTGGCCGGGATGTTCAGCGCCTCGCGGTACTTGGCGACGGTGCGGCGGGCGCATTCGATGCCTTGGGCGGCCAGAAGGTCGGCGATTTTGGCATCAGACAGGGGTTTTTTGGGGTTTTCTGCCGCAATGAGCTGGGCAATGACCGTTTGCACGGCGGTGCTGGAGGTGCTGCCGCCGGTATCGGTTTGCACGCCCGAGCTAAAAAAGTAGCTGAATTCAAAGGTGCCTTGCGGCGTGGCCATGTATTTGCCATTGACGGTGCGGCTGATGGTGGAGGTGTGCAAGTCCAGGGCCTGCGCCACTTCGCGCAGCACCAAGGGGCGCATGGCGACGGGGCCGTGTTTGAAAAACCCCGCTTGCTCCTGCACGATGGCCTGGGCGACGCGCAAGATGGTGTCAAAGCGCTGGGCGAGATTTTTCACGTACCAGCGCGCCTCTTGCAGCTGGCTGTGCAGGCCGGCGTAGCTGGCATGGCTGCGCTGCCCGCGCAGGGCCTGGGCGTAGAGGGCGTGGACGTTCAGGCGCGGCAGCACTTCGGGGTTGAGCTGCACCTGCAGGCCCTGGCCGCTGGGGCGCACCAGTACGTCGGGGATGAGGCGGGCCTGGGCAATGGCGGCAAAGCGCCGGGCGGGGTTGGGTTCGAGTTGGCCAATCCAGCGCAGGGCTAGGGCGATGCGCTCCGGGGGGGCGGCGCAGTGCTGGGCCAGGGTGCGCACATCTTTGCGGGCCAGCAGGGGCAGTGGTTGCTCGCACAGTGCCAGGGCCAGCTGGTACAGGGCGTGGTCGGCATGGGCCGGTTGCGCTTCTTGCGCCCAGGCGTGGCGCAGTTGCAGGCGCAGGCATTCGGCCACGTTGCGGGCACCGATGCCGGCGGGCTCCATGCTTTGCAGCAGGCCCAAGGCCAGCTGCAGGTGGTGCATGAGGGCTTGGCGGGTTTCTGCCGCGCTGGGGGGTTCGGCTTCTGTGGCTACCTCGGGCAGCAGGGTGTGTGCCAGTTCGGGCAGGTCGCCATCGAGGTAGCCGTTGTCCAGCAGGTTGCCGATCAAAAACTCGAGCGCGGCCCGTTCAGCCGGGGCCAGGCGCAGGTTGCTGGCTTGTTCTTGCAAATGCGCTTGCAAGCTGGGGGCGCTGGCGGTGAAGTCGTGGGGCAGGGCCTGCTCGCTGTCGGCGTTGGCGGGCGCGGGGCCGGGGGGGGCATCGTCCCAATCGAAGGTGGAGAGGGAGTCGCCCTCCCAACTGAGGGCTTCTAATTCAGGAGCTTCTTGCGCGCTTTCTGATTGGTTATCAGGGGTATTAAATTCTGAATCGCTGGATATATCAGCGCTTACAGCTTCTTTTTCAGGAGTGGATGGGGCGGTGGCCTCGGCCTCTTCCAATTCTAAAAAAGGGTTGTCCAAGACCCGTTGCTGCACTTCTTGCTGCAGCTCCAGGCTGGACAGTTGCAGCAGGCGCAGGGCTTGCTGCAATTGCGGGGTCAGCTGCAGCTGGATGCCGGGGCGAATCGAGAGATGCGGTGCGGCCCCGACCATGGCTTACATGCGGAAGTTGTCGCCCAGGTACACCCGGCGCACTTCGGGGTTGTCCACGATGGCTTGCGGTGTGCCGTGGGTGAGCACCGTGCCCTCGCTGATGATGCAGGCGTGGTCGCAAATGCCCAGCGTTTCGCGCACGTTGTGGTCGGTAATCAGCACACCGATGCCGCGCGCTTTGAGAAAGCCGATGATGCGCTGGATCTCGATCACGGCAATCGGGTCGATGCCGGCAAAGGGCTCGTCCAGCAGAATAAAGCGCGGGTGCGTGGCCAGGGCGCGGGCAATTTCCACGCGCCGGCGCTCGCCACCGGACAGGGCCAGCGCCGGGGCATCGCGCAGGTGCTCGACGTGCAGCTCTTGCAGCAGACTGGTCAGCTGGCGCTCGATCTCGTCTTTGGCCAGGGGCTTGCCAGCGGCATCTTTTTGCAGCTGCAGCACGGCGCGGATGTTGTCCTGCACATTGAGTTTGCGAAAAATCGAAGCCTCTTGCGGCAGGTAGGACAGACCCAGGCGCGCGCGCTGGTGCATGGGGCTGCGGGCGACCGATTGGCCATCAATCAGCACATCGCCGCCATCGCTGCGCACCAGGCCGACAAGCATGTAAAACGAGGTGGTTTTGCCCGCGCCGTTGGGGCCGAGCAGGCCGACCACTTCGCCACTTTTGACGGTGAGCGAGACATCTTTGACCACCTGGCGCTTGCCATAGGTTTTGGCCAGGTGGCGCGCTTGCAGGCAGCTGGTGGCGCTGCTGTGCGCAGCCAAAGAGGGTTCTTGCGGCTGCGTCATGGTTCTTGCGGAGCGGTCAGTTGCGGGGTGGATTGCAGCCTTGCGCCCGCTGCGGGCGTGCCGGCCGGGCTGGTTGAAGGGGGTGCTTTGGGGGCCAATACCGCCCGCACCCGGCCACCGCTGTTGCTGCCGGGCTTGTTGCCCGCTTGCGGTGTTTGGCTGTCCACGGTGAAAACATCGGTCAGGTTGTTGTACGTGATTTGCTGGCCGGTAATGTCATCGCTCAACGTGCCGCCGGTATAGCGGCGCAGCTGGGCGCGGCGAATCAGGCGCACATCGTCTTTGCGGCCATCGTATTCAATGACTTCGGCCTCGCCCTCGACAAACTCCTCTGGCGCACCGGGGGCGGTATCGCGCTTTTGGCGAAAAAAGGCGCGTTGGCCCTTGGCAGCGGTGACCACACCATATTGGTAGCCCTGCGGGTCTTGGCGCACATCGAGTTGCGCCCCGCGCAGCACGATGGAGCCTTTGGTCATCACCACATTGCCGGTGAACACGCTGGTTTGCTGCAGCTCGTCATGGCGCAGGGCATCCGATTCGATGTGCATGGGCTGGTCACGGTCGGCCCGCTCGGCGTGGGCGGGCAGCACCATGGCCGCCGCAAAGGTCAGCGGCAAGAAAGAGAGGAGGGTGGGCAGGCGCTTCATAAATTAGGCATGGTTTTTGCGTGTGATTGTAGTCACCCTGCAGCAACAACAAAGCCCGCCGAAGCGGGCTTGGGCAGCCGTGACGATGGGTTCGAGCACGCTTTACGTGCGTTTGCGCTCTTGCTCAATCAGTTGGTTGGTGATTTGAATCATGCGCTCAAAGCCACCGGCCATCGAGCCATCGGTGTAGTAACGCCCGGCAATGCCCATGGCCGGGGTGCCCTCCACTTGGTACTGGTCTTGCAGTTGTATGGCCTGGCGCACCTGGGTGGCTACGCTAAAGGATTGGTAGGCGGCTTCAAACTTGGCGCGGTCCACGCCTTGCTCGGCCACCCAGGGGAAGAGAACCTCGGGTTGGTCGAGGCGCTTTTTCTCATCCTGAAAGGCTTTGAAGACTTTGCCGTTCAAGGCTTGGGCCTGGCCCAGGCTCTCCAGGGCGTAGTAAATGCGCTGCAGGGGCTCAAAATTTTTGTTGAAACCGACGTGCACCAAACGCACGCTGACATCTTTGGCGGCGGTCTTGCGCCACGCTTCAAAGACCGGGTCAAAATTTTTGCAGTGCGAGCAGCCGTAAGAGAAGAACTGCACCACCTCGATCTGGCCTTTCGGGGCCAGCACTGAGGCGGGCTGCTTCAGCGTGGCGTAACCGCTATTGGCCTGGGCGGCGAAAGAAAAAACACTGGGGACCGCGCCCAGCAGGGCCAGTTGGGCAAATTCACGACGTTTCATTCAAGGTTTCTCCAAAATAGTGCCCCGCTAAGAGTGGGGGGCGGGCAATCGGTTCCCGCCCGCGTGGCGTGGTTACTGGTGAATGCGCACCAAGGCGGCATCGATGCCGGTGCTGGCCAGTTGCTGTTTTAATGCTTCAGCCTCGCTGCGCTGGGCCATGGGGCCAATGCGCACGCGGTACACGGGGCGGCCATTTTGTTCGCGTTCGCTCACGCGGGCTTGCTGGCCGATCAGGCCCAGTTTGGCGCGTTGGGCATCGGCATCGGCCTGGCTGCGAAAGGCCCCCACCTGCACAAAGTACACAAAGCCGTCCGAGGCGGCCGCTTTGGCTTTTTCGGCTGCTTCGGCTTTTTCGGCCTTGGCAATTTGGGCCTTGGCCAAGTCTCCTAAAGGATCATTCGACGCTGTGGCCTGGGCGGCAGGGGTTTCGGTGGGGGTGACCACTTCGGGCTTAACCTCCTCGGGCGCGACCGGTGGAGGCGTGACCTTGCCGCCCAAGGCGGTATTGGGATTCCAATCGGCCTGTGGCATCCGGGGGGGGGCGGACTTGTCCCCGTCCATGGTGAGAAACGGCACCGGAATTTTACTGACGTACACCGCCACGGCAAAGGCGGCGCCCAAGCCCACCAGCAGCCCCAGGATAAAGCCCAGGATGGTGCCGCCTCGTTGTTGTTGTCGCATGCAGCGCTCCTTGATGTTGTGGCTTTACATGCGCTGGGGCGCAGACACCCCCAGCATGGCCAGCCCGTTGGCCAGCACCTGGGCGGTGGCCGCCACCAGGGCCAGGCGGGCGAGTTTGACGGCCTCGTCATCGACCAAAATGCGCTCGGCATCGTAGTAGCTGTGGTACGCCGAAGCCAGCTCGCGCAGATAAAAGGTCACATCGTGCGGCGCATTGCCCTGGGCGGCGGCGGTGAGCATTTCGGGGTACTTGGCCAGCAGCAGCATCAGTGCCTGGGCCTGCTCGCCGTGCAGGGGGCTCAAGTCCACCTCGCGCAGCGCTGCCAGGTCGTAGTCTTCACGCCAACCGCGCAGCACCGAGCAGATGCGCGCGTGGGCGTACTGCACGTAGTACACCGGGTTGTCGTTGTTTTGCGCCACGGCCAAGTCCACATCGAAGGTGTACTCGGTATCGGGCTTGCGGCTCAAAAGGAAGAAGCGCACGGCATCCTTGCTCGTCCACTCAATCAGGTCGCGCAGCGTCACGTAGCTGCCGGCGCGTTTGCTGATCTTCACCTCTTCACCATTGCGCACCACGCGCACCATGGTGTGCAGCACGTAATCGGGGTAGCCCGCAGGAATGCCCACATCGGCCGCCTGCAAGCCCGCGCGCACGCGGGCGATGGTGCCGTGGTGGTCGGTGCCCTGGATGTTCACCACCTTGGTAAAGCCGCGCTTGAATTTCTGGATGTGATAAGCCACGTCCGGCACAAAGTAGGTGTAGCCACCATCGCTTTTGCGCATCACGCGGTCTTTGTCGTCGCCGTAGTCGGTGGACTTGAGCCACAGCGCGCCGTCTTGCTCGTAGGTCTTGCCGTTGGCGATCAGGCGCTGCACGGTCTCTTCCACATAGCCGTTGGTGTACAGGCTTGATTCGAGGTAGTACTCGTCGAACTTGAGGTTGAACGCCTGCAGGTCTTTGTCTTGCTCGTTGCGCAGGTAGGCCACGGCGAACTGGCGGATGTTGTCGTAGTCTTCAACGTCGCCATTGGCGGTGAACGCGCGGTCATCGGCCTTCACGGTTTCCTTGTTCAGGAAGGCCTGGGCGATGTCGGCAATGTAGTCGCCGTTGTAGAAATTCTTGGCCAGCGGGTTGTCGGCGTCGGTGGGCCAGCAGTCGTCGCCGGGCTTGAAGCCCTTGGCGCGCAGCTGGGTGGATTTGGTTAGCGTGTCGATCTGCACGCCCGCGTCGTTGTAATAGAACTCGCGGTGGACGTTCCAGCCCTGGCTGGCGTACAGGTTGCAAATCGCATCGCCCAGCGCCGCCTGGCGACCATGGCCCACGTGCAGCGGGCCGGTGGGGTTGGCCGATACAAATTCCACCAGAATTTTTTCGCCCCGCTGGGGCTGCTGGCCAAACTGGGCGCCTTGGCCCAGCACTTCGCGGATCACTTCCTGCTTGGCCGAGGGCTTGAGGCGAATGTTCAGAAAGCCGGGGCCCGCGATTTCAATGGCATCCACCCACTGCTGGAAGGCGGGCGTGGCCTCCAGCGCGGCCTTGAGCTGCTCGCCCAGGGCGCGCGGGTTGAGCTTGAGCGGCTTGGCCAGTTGCATGGCGGCCGTGCAGGCATAGTCGCCGTGGGCAGCCACTTTGGGGTTTTCAAAGGCGGCGCGGGTGCCCGCACCGGGGGAGAGGGTTTCTAGCTCGCCAGCCAGGGCTGCGAGCAATTGCTGTTTGACTAAAAGCATAGGGGCGCAATTTTACGTGTGTCTGGGTCGGTGCCTGCTCACCAGCCGCGTGCCCAAAATACGGCAAGCACGGCGATGAAGGGCATGATGTGCGTGTGCAGCATGATGGCGCTGCGCAGGCGGTTGATCTCGTGGCTGCTGGGCAGTGTGCCGTCGGCATCCAAGGTGCGCACCCAGCGGCGGATGGTGAAACTGGGCCGCGCCACAATCACCAGGGTGATGAGCACCAAGGTCATCTTGATGTGAAACAGCGGCTGGCCAACATACCACGGCCAGCCTTTGATGCCCCAGACCACCCGGGCCACGCCCGATAGCAGCAGCACGGTGACCGAGGCCAGGAAAATCCAGTCCAGGCGCAGCAGGCGGCGCACCACGGCAGCGTTCAGCCATTCGTGTCGGCACAGCGCCGCTTGGCTGGAGGAGAACACCACCATCGCCAAAATCGCCACCAGGTGCAGGCTGGCCAGTACAGATTCCAACATCATGCGTTTACTCCTTGGCGCCAGAATTCGGGGCGCTCATAGTGCATTTTTAAAAAATCAATCCACAGCCGCACGCGCAGCGGCATGTGTTTGCGCTGCGGAAACACCATGTAAATCCCATTGGGCGGGGCGGCAAACGCTTCCAGCAGCGGCACCAAGCGCCCGGCGGCGATGTCGGCATCCACCTCCCAGGTGCTGCGCCAGGCAATGCCCCAGCCGTCCAGGCACCAGTCGTACAGGACTTGGCCGTCGGTGCAGTCCAGGGGGCCGCTGGGCCTGATGTAGGTCACATCGCTGCCGCCTTCGGGGCGCGGCAGGCGAAAGGCCCAGCCCCGGATTTGCGAGGCATCGCTGGACAGGGTCAGGCAAGCGTGCTGCGCCAGCTCTTGGGGGTGTTGCGGGGTCCCACGCCGGGCCAGATAGTCCGGGGCGGCCACGCACAGGCGGCGGTTGTCGGCCAGGCGCACGCTGATCAGGGACGAATCGGGCAAATCGCCCACGCGCACGGCGCAGTCGTAGCCCTCGGCGGCCAAATCCACCACCCGGTCAGAGAGGTTGAGCGAGATTTTTACCTCGGGGTGCAGGGCGTAAAACTTGGGCACCAGCGGGGCCACGTGGCGGCGGCCAAAACCGGCCGGAGCGGTAATGCGCAAATGCCCGGCGGCTTTCACGCCCCCGGCGGAAACGCTGGCCTCGGCGTTGCTGACATCGGTGAGCAGGCGCTGGCAGTCTTCCAAAAAAGCACTGCCTTCGTGCGTCAGGCTGATGCGCCGGGTGGTGCGCACCATGAGTTTCACGCCCAGGTGCTCCTCCAGCGCATCCAAGCGCCGCCCCATGATGGCCGGGGCCACCCCCTCGGCCTTGGCTGCAGCGGTCAGGCTGCCTTTGGTGGCGACCGAGACAAACGACTCAAAAGCTTTTAATTTATCCATAAACAGCACGCAAATGTGCAAAAAATGAGAGTGAAATATAGCTAAAACGCAATACCAGAAAGCGGTACCAGCTATTAAAAGCGCAATACTTTGGCCCCCTGGAACAGGGCGTTGCCAAGGGGGCAGTGTCGGCCGTCTTTGCGTAAAAGTCATGAGTTTCAGGATATTCAGGCGGTTTATTCCTTTTCGCATTTCTAATACAGTGCGCTGTGAAGCGCTCTGCCCATGCCCTGGCGCTGCCCAGCGCTGCGCTGGCCAGGGTCGCCCTCGCGGATTTTTGGTTTTTTTGACAAGGGATTTCCATGACTGCTCGTATTCCTGCGCACAGCCTGCAAGTGGCTGACGTTCTGCACCAATTTATCAACACCCAGGTGCTGCCCGGCACTGGGGTGGAGTCGGCCGCTTTCTGGCAGGGGTTTGATGCCCTGGTGCGTGATTTGGCGCCGAAAAACGCGGCCTTGCTGGCCGAGCGCGACCGCCTGCAAAAAGAGCTGGACACCTGGCACCAGGCCCACCCCGGCCCGATTGCTGACATGGCGGCTTACCAGCAGTTTTTGACCCAGATTGGCTACATGGTTCAGCCCCCCCAGGGTGTGCAGGCCACCACCGAAAACGTGGATGCCGAGCTGGCCACCATGGCTGGCCCCCAGTTGGTGGTCCCCATCCTGAACGCCCGCTACGCCCTGAACGCCGCCAATGCCCGCTGGGGCTCGCTGTACGACGCGCTGTACGGCACCGATGTGATCAGCGACGAGGACGGGGCGCAAAAAGGCCCGGGCTACAACCCGCTGCGCGGTGCCAAGGTGGTGGCCTTTGCCCGCAACTTCTTGGATCAGGCCGTGCCCCTGGCCCAAGGCTCGCACCGGGATGCCTGCGGCTACCGCGTGGAAGGCGGCCAGTTGGTGGTGGCGCTGCAAAACGGCAGCACCACCGGCCTGCAAGATGCCGACAAGTTCGTCGGCCACCAGGGCGAGGCGGCCGCCCCCACCAGCGTGTTGCTGGTGAACAACGGCCTGCACATCGACATCGTCATCAACAAAGCCACCCCCATTGGCGCCAGCGACGCTGCTGGCGTGGCCGACGTGGTGGTGGAAGCTGCCGTCTCCACCATCCTCGACCTGGAAGATTCTGTGGCCGCAGTGGACGCTGAAGACAAAGTCCTGGGCTACAGCAACTGGCTGGGCATCCTCAAAGGCACGCTGACCGAATCCTTTGACAAAGGCGGCAAGACCGTCACCCGTGGCCTGAACGGCGACCGCGAATACACCGGCGCCAACGGCCAGCCCCTCAAACTCCATGGCCGCTCGCTGATGTTTGTGCGCAACGTCGGCCACCTGATGACCAACCCCGCCATCCTGTGGGGCGCCGAGAACCGGGAAATCCCCGAAGGCATTCTGGATGCCGTCGTCACCACCGCCATCGCTATCCACGACCTGAAGGGCCACGGCGCCAACGGTATCCGCAACAGCCGCACCGGCAGCGTGTACATCGTCAAGCCCAAGATGCACGGCCCGGCCGAAGTGGCCTTTGCCAACGAGCTGTTTGGCCGCGTCGAGCAGCTGCTGGGCCTGCCGCAAAACACGGTCAAGCTGGGCATCATGGACGAGGAGCGCCGCACCTCGGTGAACCTCAAAGCCTGTATCGCCGCCGCCCCGGCCCGCGTGGCCTTTATCAACACCGGCTTCCTGGACCGCACCGGCGACGAGATGCACACCGCCATGCACGCGGGCCCCATGATCCGCAAGGGCGACATGAAAACCAGCGCCTGGCTGGCCGCCTACGAAAAGAACAACGTGCTGGTGGGCCTGACCATGGGCCTGCGCGGCCGCGCCCAGATCGGCAAGGGCATGTGGGCCATGCCCGACCTGATGAAGGCCATGCTGGAGCAAAAAATCGGCCACCCCAAAGCCGGGGCCAACACCGCCTGGGTGCCCTCGCCCACCGGGGCCACGCTGCACGCGCTGCACTACCACCAGGTGAAAGTGGCCAGCGTGCAGGCCGAGCTGGAAAAAATCAGCGCCGATACCGAACGCGCCAACATCCTGGCCGACCTGCTGCAAGTGCCCGTGGCCAAAAATCCCCAGTGGAGCGAGGCCGAGAAGCAGCAGGAGCTGGACAACAACATCCAGGGCATCCTGGGCTACGTGGTGCGCTGGGTCGATCAGGGCGTGGGCTGCTCTAAGGTGCCGGACATCAACGACATCGGCCTGATGGAAGACCGCGCCACGCTGCGCATCTCCAGCCAGCACGTGGCCAACTGGCTGCTGCACGGCATCGTCACCGAGCAGCAAGTGCGCGCCACCTTTGAGCGCATGGCCGCCAAGGTGGACCAGCAAAACGCGGGCGATGCGCTGTACCAAAAAATGGCCGGGCGCTTTGCCCAGTCCGCCGCCTACCAGGCCGCGTGCGATCTGGTCTTCAAAGGCGTGGAGCAGCCCAGCGGCTACACCGAGCCGCTGCTGCACGCCTGGCGCTTGAAAGTGAAAGCGGCCGCCCAGTGAAGGCATAGCAACGCCTAAACGGCCACCGCCAAAACGCCCAAGGCACCCAGACAATGCGCTGGGTGCCTTGTTTTTTTACCTACACTGCCAGTTTCACAGGGTTTGCGGGAACGAGGAAGAAGTCAAAAGCTATGTGCCAACTGCTTGGAATGAATTGCAACACGCCCACCGATGTGCGCTTTAGTTTTTCGGGCTTCAGCCAGCGCGCGGGCAACACCGGCGACCACACCGATGGCTGGGGCATTGCCTTTTTTGAGGGCAAAGGGCTGCGCCAGTTTGTCGATCGCGAGCAGGCCAGCACCTCGCCCATTGCGCAGCTCATTCGCAACTACGCGATCAAAAGCGAGAACGTCATCGCCCACATCCGCAAGGCCACCCAAGGCCAGGTGGCGCTGGAAAACTGCCACCCCTTTGTGCGCGAGCTGTGGGGCTTCAATTGGGTGTTTGCCCACAACGGCAATTTGGTGGACTTTGCGCCCAAGCTGCACAGCCATTTTTACCCCGTCGGAACCACCGACAGCGAGCTGGCCTTTTGCTGGATCATGCAAGAGTTGGCCAAGTCCCACGCCGGCATGCCCACGCTGCACGAGTTGAGCATCACCTTGCAGGACTTGGCGCGGCGCATCAGCCCGCACGGCACGTTTAATTTTTTGCTCTCCAACGGCCAGGCGCTGTGGGCGCATGCCACCACCGACCTGTGCTTTATCGAGCGCCGCCACCCCTTTGCCACAGCGCATTTGAGCGATGAGGATGTGAGCCTGGATTTTTCCACCTGCACCACCCCGGACGACCGCGTGGCCGTGATCGTGACCGCCCCGCTGACGAAGAACGAAACCTGGACCCCGTTTGAGAAAGGGCGCATCCATTTGTTTGAACATGGGTGCTTGGTGGCACTGCAATAAAAAGAGCTGTTTGCGCTTGAATAACGTTGATTTAATGCTTTAAACGGCAAAAAAACATTGAAATAAAAGCGCAAGCAGCTATTTTTTTAAGATTTATTCATCGCTTTTTGGGAACCCCTTATGAACCAACTGAACGCGTTAAAACAAGTCACCACCGTGGTGGCCGACACCGGCAATTTTCAGCAACTGGCGCAGTACCGGCCCCAGGATGCCACCACCAACCCCTCGCTGATTTTGAAAGCCGTGCAGCAGCCGCAGTACGCGCCGCTGTTGCACGAGGTGGTGCAGCGCTTTGCCGATGCGCCCCTGGACGACCTGATGGACCGCCTGCTGGTGCGCTTTGGCTGCGAGATTTTGGCCGTGGTGCCGGGGCGCGTTTCGACCGAGGTGGATGCCCGCCTGTCGTTTGACACCAACGCCACCGTCACCCGCGCCCAGCGCCTGATCGAGCTGTACCAAGGCGCGGGCGTGCCCATTGACCGGGTGCTGATCAAAATCGCCGCCACCTGGGAGGGCATCGAAGCGGCCCGCCTGCTGGAGCAGCAAGGCATTCACACCAATTTGACGCTGCTGTTCTCCAAAGTGCAGGCCATTGCCTGCGCCCAGGCCAAGGTGCAGCTGATCTCGCCCTTTGTCGGGCGCATTTACGACTGGTTTAAAAAACAGGCGGGCAGCCAGTGGGACGAGGCCGCCATGGCCGGGGCCAACGACCCCGGCGTGCGCTCGGTGCGCGAGATTTACCACTACTACAAGCACTTTGGCATTGCCACCGAGGTGATGGGCGCGAGCTTTCGCAACGTGGGGCAAATCGTGGCGCTGGCCGGGTGCGATTTGCTCACCATCGCGCCCGAGCTGCTGGGCCAGTTAGAAGCCAGCACCGCGCCGGTGCGGCCCGCCCTGGATGCCCAGGCCGCGCGGCAGCTGGACATCGCCCCCGTGCACTACGACGAGGCCAGTTTCCGCTTTGCCCTGAATGAAGATGCCATGGCCACCGAAAAGCTGGCCGAAGGCATTCGCGCCTTTGCCGTCGATACGCGCAAGCTGGAGGATTTGCTGCGCCAAGCCGGGGCCGGCGCATGAGCTGCAGCGCCTCCCCCGCCTGGGCGGCCTTGGCGGCCCATTACCAAGACGACATGGCGCAATTTAATCTGGCCCAGGCGTTTGCCAGCAACCCGCAGCGCCTGGCCCAGCACAGCCAGCAAGCGCCGCACGTGTACGCCGATTTGTCCAAAAACTTTTGCACCACCCAGACCGAATCCTTGCTGCAGGCCTTGGCGCACGACTGCGGCTGGCAAGCGCGGCGCGATGCCATGCTGGCGGGCGAGCCGATCAACACCACCGAGGGGCGCGCCGCCATGCACTGGCTGCTGCGCATGCCGCGCGATGGCGGGCAGCTGCGCCAGCACCCGGTGGTGCAGGCCTGGCCCCAGGCGCAGTGGGACACCCTGGCCGCCGCGCACGACACCTTGAACGCCATGCTGGCGCTGGCCGAGCAGGTGCGCGCCGATCGCCAGATTACCGACATTGTGAACATCGGCATTGGCGGCTCGCACCTGGGGCCCGAGGTGGTGGTGCAGGGGCTGGAGGATTGGGTGGATGCGGGCAAGCGCGTTCACTTTGTCTCGAACGTCGATGGGCATGAGCTGGGCCATGTGCTGCGCCAAGTGCGGCCTGAATCGACACTGTTTTTGATCGCCTCCAAATCCTTCACCACGGCCGAGACCATGCTCAACGCCCACTCGGCCCGCGAATGGTTTTTGCGCCAGGGCGGCTGCGTCCAGCCCTCGGCCGCAGTGTCGATTGCCCAGCACTTTGTGGCGCTGACCACCAATGTGGCGGCAGCGCAGGCGTTTGGCATCACCCGCTGCCTGGAGTTTTCGGACTGGGTGGGGGGGCGCTTTTCGCTGTGGTCGGCCATTGGCCTGCCGATTGCCATTGCCATTGGGCAGGAGCAGTTTCGCGACCTGCTGGCCGGGGCGCACGCCATGGATGCGCACTTTTTCAATGCCCCCATTGGGCACAATTTGCCGTTGCGCCTGGCGCTGCTGGACATTTGGTACCGCAATTTTTGCCATTTGGGCAGCCGCTGCATTGCCCCCTACAGCCATGGCTTGCGGCGCTTGGCGGCGTATTTGCAGCAGCTGGAGATGGAGAGCAACGGCAAGCGCGTCACCCACGCAGGCCAGTGCCTGACCACGCCCACGGCCCCCATCGTCTGGGGCGAGCCGGGCACCAATGGCCAGCACGCCTTTTTTCAGCTGCTGCACCAGGGGCAGGATGTGGTGCCCGTGGAATTTATTGTGGCCCGGGGCGGCGGCAAATACCTGGGGGCGCACCAGCACAGCCTGGTCATCAACGCCATTGCCCAGGCCCAGGCGCTGATGCTGGGCCGCCACGGCGTGAGCGCCCACCAAGATTGCCCAGGCAACCGGCCCAGCAGTTTTTTACTGCTGCAGCAGTTCAACCCGGCCTCGGTGGGGGCCTTGATCGCTTTGTACGAGCACCGCGTGTTCAGCGCCGGGGCGATTTGGGGCATCAACAGCTTTGACCAATGGGGCGTGGAGCTGGGCAAGCAACTGGCCCAGCAACTGCGCCAACGCGAGGAGCAGGGCGACTGGCAAGGCGTGGATGCCTCCACCCGCGACCTGATGGCGCAGCTGGGGCCGGCGGTGGCTTAATACGCCGGGCCCACGGTATCCAGCGGCAGTTGGTGCATTTCTTGGAGCAACTGCGCCAAGCCTTGCGCCGCAGCTTCGACCAGCGCCTGCCCGCGCTGGGCATCGGCCTGGGCGGCATTGCCCGCTGCCCCGGCGGGGTTGTAGTCCTGCATGGCCCAGCCCAGTTTGGCGCTTTTGCCGTTGCCCAAAATGGCAAAACGCTGGGCCCGCGTGGCCGAGGTGGAGGCAAAATTTTGCGCCCGCGCCATCTGCACTTGCTCAGGGGCCAAATGCAGCAGCATGGAGGTTTCGACCTCGCCCGCGTGGACACCAAAGCGGTGCTCATGGGCGCTGAAGGCCGCGTGTACCTCTTGCGGCAGCGGCAGATTGAACCAGCTGCAGTGGACCACCAGCAGGCCATGCTGCTGGCGCAATTGCCGCGCCACGATGTCCATGCTGCTGACGTTGCCGCCGTGGGCGTTAAAGAGCAGCAGTTTTTTCACTCCGGCGCGGGCCACACCCGCGCCAATGTCGCCCCACAGCGCCAGCAAGGTGGCCGGTTGCAGGCTCAAGGTGCCGGCAAAGGCCTGGTGCTCACCACTCAGGCCAATGGCCTGGGTGGGCAGGGCCAGGGCTGGAACGTGGGCGGGCAGCTGCGCCAGGGCGGCGGCCACAATGCCCTCGGCCAGCGCGGTATCGACGCGCAGGGGCAAGTGCGGGCCATGCTGCTCGGTGGCCCCCAAGGGCAGCACGGCAATGGTCTGGGCGGCCAGGCCCTGGGTTTGCGCCAGCGCAAAGTCGTGGGCCGTTACCTCGGCCCAATAGCGGCTGGGCCAGCGGGGCAGGGTAGATTCAGCGGGAAAATGGGCGGAAAAATCCGCAGAACAATCGGTGGACATAGTCCCCGCATTATTGATCTGGGGAACCATCCCCTCTTGCCTTGACTCGAAAACCAGATGTCTTCTGTGCTCCCCTTGCCCCCGGTTTCTTTTTTGTGGCGCTGCTGGCTGTGGCTGGTGTTGGCGCTGTCGTTGTTGCTGACCTTGCCCGTACAGGCACAGCTGGTGTTGGGCGCATCCGCCAAGCCCAGCGACCGGGCCGCCACCCCCCATGTGCAAGCCCAGCTGGTCGTGCACGCGCCGCAAGGGATTGCCCCTGGCCAGCCGCTGGCGCTGGGCTTGCTGCTGACGCACCAGCCCGATTGGCACACCTATTGGAAAAACGCTGGCGATTCGGGCCTGCCCACCCAGCTTGATTGGGATCTGCCCCCTGGCCTGCAAGCGGGCGAGATCGCCTGGCCCGTGCCCCAGCAAATTCGCGTGGGTGATTTGCTCAACTACGGCTACGAAGGGCAGGTGCTGCTGCCCGTGCCCACCACCGTGGGGGCCGATTTCGCGCCCGACAGCGATGGCATGGTGCGCCTGGGCGTGCGCGCCAGCTGGCTGGTCTGCCGGGTGGAGTGCATTCCTGAAGAGGTGCTGCTGCAAATCCGCCTGCCCGCGGCGCAAAGCCATGTGACATTTGCATCAAACTTTGTAGCTGCAAGCGCTAAAGAACCAAAGCATTTAGAGTCTATTCATGGTGAATTTACTGTAAATACAAGCGGTGAGCGCCTTGATTTTGTAGTCAAAGGCCTGCCTGCTGAAGCCCACGGCCAAGAGCTGGCCTTTTACCCCGAGGCCGCCGACACCTTCCGACATGCGGCGGTGCTGGGCCAAGACTGGCAGCAGCGCTGGGCGGATGGGGTCTGGCACGCCAGCTTGCCCTTGTCCGACATGCGCGGTGAAACACCCCCCCGGCTAGAGGTGGTGCTGGGCCTGCCGGTGACCGGCAGCAACGTGGCCACGCAGGCCCCGGCGGTGGCCTGGCGCGTCAGTGCCCCGGTGCAAGGCCAATGGCAGGCGGCGCAGCTGGCCGAAATTTCGCCCGCCCTGGCCGCCGCCTTGGCCGCCAATCAGGCCAAAAGCCCCCTGCCGCCCAGCAGCAACGCCAGTGCCAGCAGCTGGTGGCTGGCCGTGGTGGGCGGCCTGATCGGTGGGTTGTTACTCAATTTAATGCCCTGTGTGTTTCCGGTGTTGGCCATCAAGCTGCTGGGCTTTTCCCGCCATGGCAGCGATGTCCGCGCCCAGCGCCTGGGCGGCTTGGCCTATACCGCCGGGGCGGTGCTCAGCTTTGTGGCGCTGGGGGCGCTGCTGTTGGGGCTGCGGGCCGCCGGGGAGCAACTGGGCTGGGGCTTTCAGCTGCAAAACCCGCTGGTCATCAGTGGCCTGGCCGTGCTGTTTACCGTGCTGGGGCTGAATCTGGCGGGGGTGTTTGAGTTTGGCCAATTCCTGCCCAGCGGTGTGGCCGGGCTGCATTTGCGCCACCCGGTGGCCGATGCTTTTTTATCGGGCGTGCTGGCCGTGGCCATTGCCTCGCCATGCACGGCACCGTTCATGGGGGCCTCGCTGGGCTTTGCCGTGGGCTTGCCAGCGGCGCAGGCGCTGGGCATTTTTGCCGCCTTGGGGCTGGGCATGGCCTTGCCGTATGTGCTGCTGAGCTGGGCCCCGGGCCTGCTGCGCTGGCTGCCGCGCCCTGGACCGTGGATGGCCACCTTCCGCCGCGCCATGGCTTTTCCCATGCTGGCCACCGTGGTCTGGCTGGCCTGGGTGCTGGGCCAGCAAACCGGGGCCGATGGCATTGCCGCGCTGCTGGCCTTGCTTTTAACGCTGTCGGCCCTGATTTGGGCGCTGACCTTGCGGGGCCTGACCCGCTGGTGGCTGGGGGCCGCGCTGCTGGCTTTTCTGGCCTGGATGGCCCCCAGTATGTGGCCGTATTTGCAAGCCGCCCCCGTGGCCAGTGCCACCGCCAACAACGCGGTGGTGGGCGATCTTTGGCAGCCCTGGAGCCCCGAGGCCCAGGCCCAGCTGCTGGCCCAAGGCCGCCCGGTGTTTGTCGATTACACCGCCGCCTGGTGCGTGACCTGCCAGTTCAACAAGCGCACCACCTTGTCGAACCCCCAGGTTTTGCAGGCCTTTTCCCGCCATGAAGTACAGTTGCTGCGGGCCGATTGGACGCGCCAAGACCCCCGGATCACCCAATCCCTGAACGCATTAGGGCGCAGCGGCGTACCGGTGTACGTGTTGCTGGCCCCGGGCCAAGCCCCCGTGGTGCTGACCGAGCTGATCAGCACCGACGAAGTTTTACAAGCGCTGGAAAACATCTAAAACTATAGCTGTTTGCGCTTTATTTATAAGGTTTATGGCCATGAATGACGTTTCTTTTCACATTCTGCGTGAAACCAAAACCATCGCGGTGGTGGGCCTCTCGCCCAAACCCGAGCGTCCCAGCCACGAGGTTGCCTGCTACCTGCAAGCCCAGGGCTACCGCATCGTGCCGGTGAACCCGGGCATGCACGGCAAGCTGCTGCTGGGCGAGATGTGCTTTGCCAGCCTGCGCGAAGCCGCAGGCGCGTTGGCCCCCAAAGGCGTGCAGATTGACCTGGTCGATTGCTTTCGGCAAAGCGAAGAAATCGCCGCCATTGCCGAAGATGCCGTCGCCATTGGGGCCCGCTTTTTGTGGATGCAAATCGGCATCACCAACCCCGATGCCGCCCGCCGTGCCGAGGCCGCCGGGCTGCTGGTGGTGCAAGACCGTTGCACCAAAACCGAACACCGCCGTATGCAGGCCCAGCGCCTGGCGCTTTGAAGCCGCCGCCGCCCGCTGGCCCACGGCACCCCTCGCTCCCGCTTGCCCCTCTTCATCACTGCGTGGCCTGCCAAGGCTGCGACAATCGCCCTCCATGACTACTTCTTTTGCCCCTCTGACCAACGACACTTTTTTGCGTGCCTGCCGCCGCCAAGCCACCGATTACACCCCGCTGTGGCTGATGCGCCAGGCCGGGCGTTACCTGCCGGAGTACAAAGCCACCCGCGCCCAGGCTGGCAGCTTTATGGGGCTGGCCACCAACGTGGAGTACGCCACCGAAGTGACGCTGCAGCCCCTGGAGCGCTTCCCGCTGGATGCCGCCATCTTGTTCAGCGACATCCTGACCGTGCCCGATGCCATGGGCCTGGGCCTGAGCTTTGCCGAGGGCGAAGGCCCCCGCTTTGCCAAAACCGTGCGCACCGAGGCCGACGTGGCCCAGCTGGCCGTGCCTGATATGGACACGCTGCGCTACGTGTTCGATGCCGTCACCAGCATCCGCAAGGCGCTCAATGGCCGCGTGCCGCTGATTGGTTTTTCGGGCAGCCCCTGGACGCTGGCCTGCTACATGGTCGAGGGCAAGGGCAGCGACGACTACCGCCTGGTCAAAAGCCTGATGTACGCCCGCCCCGACCTGATGCACCGCATCCTGGCGGTGAACGCCGACAGCGTGGCCCAGTACCTGAATGCGCAGATTGACGCCGGGGCCCAGGCCGTGATGGTGTTTGACAGCTGGGGCGGGGTGCTGGCCGATGGCGCTTTCCAAGAATTTAGCCTGGCCTACACCAAGCGCGTGCTGGCGCAATTGAAGCGCACCGGGGTGGATGGGCAGGATGTGCCGCGCATCGTCTTCACCAAAGGCGGCGGCATCTGGCTGCCCGATATGCACGACCTCGATTGCGAAGTGCTGGGTCTGGACTGGACGGCCAACCTGGGCAAGGCCCGCGCCCTGGTGGGCGACCGCAAGGCCCTGCAAGGCAATATCGACCCCAACGTGCTGTTTGCCCCGCCCGACATGGTGGCCGCGCAAGCCCGTGCCGTGCTGGACAGCTTTGGCAAGCCGCACACCGACCGCCGCAGCACCGGCCCCACCCACATCTTCAACCTGGGCCACGGCATCAGCCAGTTCACCCCGCCAGAGCACGTGGCGGCGCTGGTCGAAACGGTGCACAACTACTCACGCCAGCTGCGCCAGCAGGGCTAAGTTTTCAGCTTTGCCAGGGCGGGAAAGGGGCCACCTTTTCCCGCCCTGGTTGTTTTTGCGGGTGCTGCAAAATCCTTAATCAATCCTTAATCCATAGCGTCCAAGGGCCAATCGACGGCTATTTGTCGCTAAAAATCGCGGTATTGGCCAGTATCCAGTGCTCTACTTATGCACATATCCAAACCTTGCTGCGGGGGCTTTCTAAGCCATAAACTCGATAGCGCGAAAGCCTTGAAAATCCATTTAACTATTTGATTTATATAAATTTATTTTTAATGATTTAGGCGGGTGTCAGGCGGCTGAAAAAATAGCACAGGCGCATTTTTTTGCCTTGATCAAAAACGCCCCACAAAGTTATCCACAGAAAAGGGCCTTCCAGCCGTGTCTATAGCGTGCCACGCCTTTGTTATCCACATTGCGGTGCAAACCCCGTTGCACAGCAATGTGGGCGGTTTGCTCAGCTACACCCATGGGCACGCGCTGCCCCCCGGCACCCTGGTGCGCGTGCCCTTGGGGCAGCGCGAGCTGCTGGGGGTGGTGTGGGAGTCGGTGCCGGCCGCCCACGCCGACCTGCCTGCGGGGGTGGCGCTGCGCCCGCTGGCCCAAGTGCTCGATGCCCTGGCCCCCCTGGCCGCGCCGTGGCGCCAGTTGGTGGCGTTTACCGCCCGCTACTACCAGCGCAGCCTGGGCGAGATTGCCGCCACCGCCTTGCCTCCGGCGCTGCGCAAACTCAGCAACGCGCAATTGCTGCGGCGCTTGCAAGTCAAAAAGAAAGCGGCGCAGACCGTGCCGGAACAAGAAAAATTAGTAGCACTTACCGCAGAGCAGCAAAGCGTTATCAGTCAAATTGAGCAAAATTGTGGCCCATTTTTGCTGTACGGCAGCACCGGCAGCGGCAAGACCGAGGTGTATTTGCACACCGTCGCTGCCGCCTTGGTCGCCGACCCGCAGGCCCAGGCCCTGGTGCTGGTGCCCGAGATCAACCTCACCCCCCAATTGCTGGCGCGGTTTGAGCGGCGCTTTGCCCCCACCCTGGGCCCCCAGGCCGTGGCCAGCCTGCACAGCGGCCTGACCGAGGCGCAGCGCCTGCAGCACTGGCTGGCCGCGCACACCGGGCAGGCCCGCATCGTGCTGGGCACGCGCATGGCGGTGCTGGCCAGCTTGCCGCAGCTGAAAATCATCGTCGTCGATGAAGAGCACGACCCCAGCTTCAAGCAAGAAGAAGGGGCGCGGTACTCCGCCCGCGACCTGGCCCTCTGGCGCGGGCGCGATGCCGGGGCCAAAGTGATTTTGGGCAGTGCCACCCCCTCGCTGGAGAGCTGGTACGCCTGCCAGCAAGGCCGCTACCAGCGGCTGGACATGCCCAGCCGCATCGCCGCGGCCGCCCTGCCCGGCGTGCATCTGGTGAATATGCGCCAGCAGCCCAAGTCCACCGTGTTTGCCCCGGCCCTGCTGCAGGCCATCACCGAGCGCATTCAGCGCGGCGAGCAAAGCCTGGTGCTGCTCAACCGCCGGGGCTTTGCCCCGGTGCTGTGGTGCGGCGATTGCGGCTGGAAAAGCGACTGCCCCCATTGCAGTGCCCACCAAGTGTTTCACAAAGGCGAGCGGCGGCTGCGCTGCCACCACTGCAGCGCCAGCCAGGCCGTGCCCCGGCACTGCCCGCACTGCGGCAACCCCGATATATTGGCCCTGGGCCACGGCACCGAGCAGCTGCAAGAAGCGCTGGAGCAGGTGCTGCGCAACGTGCAGCGCCCCGATGGCAAGCCCGCCCGCATTGGCCGCATGGATGCCGACACCACCCAGGGCGCAGGCCAGTTGCAGGCGCAGTTGGCGCACATTCACGATGGCAGCGTGGATGTGCTGGTCGGCACGCAAATGATCGCCAAAGGCCACGACTTTCGGCGCATGACCCTGGTGGCGGCCATCGCCCCCGATGCGGCGCTGATGAGCACCGGCTTTCGCGCCCCCGAGCGCTTGTTTGCCCTGCTGATGCAAGCCGCAGGCCGCGCCGGACGCGATGCGGCCTTTGTGGGCCAGCAAGGCAGCCAGCCGCAGATGTGGATTCAAACCCAGCAGCCCGAGCACCCGCTCTACCAAGCCCTGCTGCACCACGACTACCCCGGCTTTGCCCAGCAGCAACTGCACGAGCGCCAGCAGGCGGGCATGCCCCCGTTTGTGTTTCAGGCCCTGGTGCGCGCCGATGCCAAAACGCAGGACGCAGCGCAAAATTTTTTGCACGCCGCCGCCCAGCACGCGCAAAGCCTGCCCGCACTGGTCGGCGTATTCCTCTACCCGCCCATCCCCATGGCCGTGCAACGGGTGGCAAATATCGAGCGGGCGCAAATGCTGATCGAGGCCGCCAGCCGCAGCGCCTTGCAAAAATTTTTGCACGCCTGGCAACCCTTGCTGCACCCCCTCAAAAAACAGCACAAAACCGTGGTGCGCTGGCTGGTGGATGTGGATCCGCAAAATCTATAAACACGCATGACCCCTGGGATCGTGCCCGCCCGGCTGAAGCTGCGCAGCAAGCGAAGCCGCCCCCCGCTTGAAAACGCCTCGGTCAGGGCACCACGGCTTAAATCAACGCAGCGTTTCCCGTCTGACTCACCGTGGTTGTTTGAGCGCAGCGCCGCAGGCGCGAAGCGAGTTCCACGGTGTAAAAGCTGCGCAGCACGCCTTCTTTGCTGACTTTCTTGCGCGGGCAAGAAAGCCAGTCGCCCGCCGGGGCGAGACCCGGCCAGCAGCCTCCAACATGAAAACCGCTACCAGCTACCGTGCAGAACGCAGCATCCCCACACACAGCAAAATGCTCTTTATAAAAGAGCTGTAATCGCTCATATATAAAAGACTTTTCAAGTCAAAAAACATTTAAAACCTTGAAAAACAAAGCGCAACAAGCTATGAATTTACAGGCAACCGCGCCCCTTGGTGAATATGCCGCCCAAAGCGCTGCAAATCCTCCACAAACTCATCGCTGAGCAAATACGCACACTCCTTGGGCCGCTGGGTGCCAATGGCATCGCCTTGCACCACCCCTGCGGCTGGGTGGCACATGAGCAAGCTGCCCGGTTGCACCTGGCGCAACCACGATTGCATGTGTACGCGGTAGGCCGCCGGGGTGGGGGCATCAAAGCCATACACCCCGGCAAAGCCGTGGTTGGTGGCCAGGTGGGCGGTGCGCCACAGGCGGGTGGCGCTGTAGCCGCCCAGGGTGGCGATGATCAACGCCTTGGAGGACGACCACAGCCGCCCGGCCGGCACGGTCGAGCGCAGCCAGGGCCGCTCGTGTGCGGCGTAGCGGGCGGTGATTTCTGCCAGCAGCGCCTGGCGCACTCCGGGCAGTTGGTGGACGTGCTGGTGGCCGTCGATGAAGTCGGGCGCGGTGCCCATGGCGGCCTCAAACGCGTCGAGCTGTTCGCGCCAGACGGCTTGCCATTGCGCGGCCCGCCAGCGGCCCAAGTAGGCCTGGGCAATGGCTTGCTTGAGCGTCAGGGCGTGGTACAGCCCACCGTGGCTTTCGGTCAGGTTGAAGTGCAGGCCCACGGCCAGGTGCGGGCGCAGGGGTTTTAAATCGTGCGCCGCCGTCCGCCAGCGCGGGGCGGTGCTCATGCAGCTGGTGGCGCTGATGCGGCCTTTGCTGGCCAGTTGCAGCACCGCCTGGTCAATCAAGGGGTGCAGGGCGAAGTCGTCCACGCACAGCACGATGGGGTGGCTGGGAGGGTTCATTGTGGTTGTGCTTTAAACGCCCAAAATTTGCTCAAGGTGAAGGTGCCCACCGCCACCAGCACGAGGATGGCCGCTTGGCTCCAAAAATAATGCCAGTGCAGGCGCTGCAGGGCGATGGCGTACAGCGTTTCATTGACGGCAAACGACAGGCTGGCCACGGCAAAAAACCGCGCGGCGCTGGCCCAGGTGCAGGCCTGGTGCTCGGCAAAACTAAGCCAAGCGTGGCCGCAGTAGCTCACGCCAAAGGCGATCAGAAAGGCCAGTCCGTTGGCCAGCAGCGGCGGCACCTGCCACAGCGCCACCAAAACGCCCACGGCCAAGAGATGGGTGGCTGCCGCAGCCCCGCCCACTAAAATAAAGCGCAGTGCTTGCGGCAGGCTGTATAAGGAATTGAGCAGGTTTTGTGCTTTAAACGTTGTCATTGCTGCGCAAGCTGCTATGGTCTTCATCGCGGGCGAGCAAATAGCTGGGGCGCTGTTTGACCTCGTCGTAGATGCGGCCAATGTATTCGCCCAGGATGCCGATCGACATCAGTTGCACGCCCGAGAACAGCATGATGCTGGCCGCCAGCGTGGGCCAGCCCGCCAGATCGGCCCCAAAGAGCAAGGTCTCCAGCGTGATCCAGCCGCCGTAGAGCAAGGCGGCCAGGGCCACCAGGGCACCAATGACGCTCCACACCCGCAGCGGCAAGGTGGTGAACGAGGTCAGCCCCAGCAAGGCCAGCGACCCCAGGCGGCGCAGGTTGAAGCTGGAGGCACCGGCCGCCCGATCCAGCGGCACAAACGGCAGGGCGGCGGTTTTAAAGCCGACCCAGGCGTACAGGCCTTTCATGAAGCGGTGGCGCTCGGGCAGGGCTTTGAGGGCATTGGCCACTTTGCGATCGAGCCAGCGGTAGTCCCCGGCGTTGGGCGGCATTTTCACGCTGTTACCGGCATTCATGATGCGGTAGAACAAATGGGTGCCCACCCGCTTGGCCCCGCTTTCGGCCCCACGATCGGCAATCACGCCGTACACCATGTCGTAGCCGCGCTGCCACAAATCGTGCATTTCGGGCAGCAGGTCCAGCGGGTGCTGAAAGTCACCATCAATCAGCACCACGGCATTGCCCCGGGTGTGGTCGATGCCTGCCGACAGGGCCGCTTCTTTGCCGAAATTGCGCGACAAGGCCAGGTAGCGCAGGGGCAGGCCGCTGTGCGCCACCAGCTCCATGGCCACGGTGTGCGTGGCATCGGTGCTGCCGTCATTGACGATGACGATTTCAAAGTGGGGCGTAAGCTGCGCCACCGCTTCGGCCAGCGCTGGGATAAAGCGGGGCAGGTTCACCGCTTCGTTAAACGCTGGCACCACGCAGGACAAGCGCAGCGGTGGGCGCGGCAAGGCGGCGGGGGGCGCGGCGGGGGTGTATTCGGCGTAAAACTCAGGGGAGGGCGAGGTCGGTTGCGTCATGGTCAGGCATTGTCACTGATGGGCATGGAGGGTCATGGCGAGCGGGCACAGCCCTCGGGCACATACGCGCGCCAATGCAGCACCCACGGGGCATTATTGAACGGCCAGGCCAAGGCCCACTGGCCGCTGTGCCACTGGGGGGCGGCCGTCTCTGGCGGGGGCAGGGCCTCCATGGG
>NZ_JAFNME010000033.1 GCF_017368815.1 Comamonas denitrificans
GCATGGGGGTGTGGGGTGCGAGAAAGTTGCCGATTGTAGAAAGCGCACCCGATAAAAAAACCGCCCCCTGCATTATTTGGAAAATTCAAACAATACAGGGGGGCGGTAATCGCAAACCTTGGCAGCAGGGCTGCAGGTGTTAGCGGCCCAGCTCTTTGGCACTGACACCGGCAATGCCCCAGTTTTCTTTGGGCACTTCGGTGATCCACACACGCACATTGTCGATGGGTGCGCCTGTGGCCTCGACCAGGGCTTGCGAGACTTTCTCAATCACCGCTTTTTTCTGCTCTTCGGTACGGCCTTCGAGTATGTGGATTTGTGCGAATGGCATGGAGGATTCCTTAGATAAAAGTGGATAGGTGAACGGTTTAGGCAAAGCACAACGAGACGCTGCCCATGCCTTGCACGCGCAAGGTGACGTTGTCCCCTGCGTTTACGACGACGGCCTCGGTCACACCGCCGGACAATATCAGGCTGCCGGCCGGAATTTCCTGGCCCCGGCGCCCCAGGTGGTTGGCCAGCATGGCAATGGCGGCGGCGGGGTGGCCCAGCACGGCTGCGCCGGCACCCAGGGCCACGGGCTGGCCGTTTTTCTCCAGCACCACACCGACGGTGCGCAGATCGACCTGATCGGGGCGAATGGCCTGGCCACCGACCACAAAGCGGGCTGCCGAGGTGTTGTCAGCCACCACGCTCTTGAGGTCGAATTTGAAGTCGCGGTAACGGCTGTCGATGACTTCAATACCAGGCATCACAAAATCGGTGGCTGCCAGCACTGCGCCAATGTGGCAGCCGGGGCCTTTTAGGGCGTGTTTGAGGACGAAGGCTATTTCGGGTTCTACCTTGGGGTGAATCAGTTCGGCGGTGTTCACGGTGGCCCCTTCGGAGACCACGTATTCATCGACCAGGAAGCCGAACACCGGGTCGGTCACGCCCATTTGTTTCATTTTTGCGTGTGAGGTCAGGCCCGCTTTCAGGCCAACAACGCGCGCGCCGCGTGCCAGCTTGCGCTGCAGGATGACATCTTGAATCGCATAGGCATCGTCCCAGTCCATATCAGGGTGGTCGTTGGTGATTTTGGGTGTATCGCGAACTTCAAGCTGGCAGGTTTCCAGGTGTTCGGCAAGTTCGGCGATGGTTTGGGGTGAGAGTGCCATGATAAATACTCCAAAAAAACAAAGTTGGGGTGAATAAAAAGTCGGAAATCGTGGGGCCACGTGCCGAGTCGGTCAGTGGGCAATAGCCTGAAGGGGTGCCCTGCCTGGCGCAGCACTGGGGCGGCCTGGTCGCTGGGGCGTGGATGCTGCGGTAGTAGTGGCCGTGGCCGGAACGTTGCGGCCCGTGCTATCGCCCAGGGCGCTCAAGGCATTTTTGACGTGGTCATAAGCCGGGCGCACTTGCTCGGGCACCAGCTGCCGGATGGTGTCAAAGTCGCCCTGGCGGGCACATTCCAGCATCCGGCTGCGCACCTGGCGGTAGTGCGCCATGGCGTGGCCAAAGTCCTGTCCGGCAGCACGGGTGCGCAGGGTGGCGGCCTGGGCCCAAGCCTGGTCGATGAGTTGGTCGATTTCACCAATGCGGGTGACCACGGCGGCCACGTCGTCCCAGGTTTCGGAATTCATGATGAGGATGTTGCAGGCACGCATTTCTTCCACGCCATCGCTGATCACTTCCAGTGCCTGGCGCTTGGGCTGCAGGGCGGCCGTCTCGCGTTTGAGTTGGCCCACCATGGCTTGCACGGTGCGCACCTGGGTGTTGCTTTTGCCAATCCATTCCACCGATTCCTTGGCCGCTTGTGACAGGGTTTCGGTTTGCTGGCGCAGGCGTTCGCCCCAGTGGGTTTGTGTTTGCACGGCCTGGGCCATGCTGCTGGTGGCGGTCAGTGCCTGCTCGGCCCGGGTGCGGATGTCCGCCAGGGCATTGCTCGTTTGTTGGGTGCGGGCCACACCGCCATCCATGCCTTGCAGCACGGTTTGCAGAAATTGATCGGCCTCGTGGGTGCTGTGGGTGATGCTGACGACCATGTGCTGAATTTGCTGGGTCGCCTCACTGGTGCGTGCGGCCAGTTTGCGCACCTCGTCGGCCACCACGGCAAAGCCCCGGCCCTGTTCGCCCGCACGGGCGGCTTCCACGGCGGCGTTGAGGGAGAGTAAGTGCGTTTGCATGGCCACGTTCTTGATCATGGACAGGATGCCGTCAATGGCGGCGGTGTGCTGACGGACTTCGCCAAAGCGGGAATCTAGGCCATGGGCGGAGCTGCCCAGGGCGGTGATTTGCTCCGTCGTCTCACGCAGCAAGCGGTCGCCATCAAGTGCCAGCTCGTACATGGATTGCACTTGCTGGCGAGATATATCGGCCGATTGCACCACCGTCTCGACGCTTTCAGACAAGCCATGCACGCTCTGATCCAGGGCCTGCAGGCTGCTCTCTTGGGCGCGAGAAAAAGCCACCACCCGGGTGAAGGAGGAGAGCATGCTGGCGTTATTGACAATCACGTCCAGCGCGTGCTGGTCGATCTGTGCCAGCACAGCCTGGCGAGAAGCGCCTTGGCGTTTGCGCCACCGAAGTTGCCCACGACTGCACCAGGCCACCAGAGCCACCAAGGCCATCCCGCACAGCAGGCCCAGCGCAAAGCCAAGCCCTGTAGCGGGGTTCCACCATGCGAGGATGTTCATTGGGAGCACTCCTGGTTCAAGGGTCGATCAAGGGTTGAGCGCGGTGGCCCAGGTCAGCACCGCGCTGGGGCAGTGCTGACGTTGCTTTGCAAGCAGGTTATGCAGGCAGGGCAATGCCACGCTCGCGGGCCATGGTCAGGGCGGTGTCTTCAATCATGTCTTCCTGACCGCCGACCATGCCGCGGCGGCCCAGCTCGACCAGCAGGTCACGTGCCGGGATGCCGTATTTCTTCTCGGCGCGTTTGGCAAACAGCAAGAAGCTGCCGTACACGCCGGCGTAGCCCAGCGTGAGCGCATCGCGGTCAATGCGAATCGGGAAGTCCATCAAGGGTACGACCAGGTCTTCGGCCACGTCTTGGATCTTCCACACGTCCACCCCGGTTTGGATGCCCATGCGGTCGAGCACGGCCACCAGCACTTCCATCGGGGTGTTGCCCGCCCCGGCACCCAGGCCCGCAGCAGCGGCGTCGATGCGGTTGGCCCCGGCTTCGATGGCGGCAACGCTGTTGGCCACGCCCATGGCCAGGTTGTGGTGGCCGTGAAAGCCCAGCTCGGTCTCGGGCTTCAGGGCATCACGCACGGCAGCAATGCGCTCTTTCACCTGGTCGGGCAGCAGGTAGCCGGCCGAGTCGGTGACGTAGATGCAGTTAGCACCGTAGCCTTCCATCAGCTTGGCTTGTTTGATCAGGCCAGCGCAGTCGTTCATGTGCGCCATCATCAGAAAGCCCACCGTGTCCATGTCCAGCTTGCGGGCCATGGTGATGTGCTGTTCGCTTACATCTGCCTCGGTGCAGTGGGTGGCGACACGGATGGTGTGCACGCCCAGGCCATGGGCCATTTTGAGGTGATCGACGGTGCCGATGCCCGGCAGCAGCAGGGCCGAGACTTTGGCCTGTTTCATTAGCGGGATGACGGTGCTCAAATACTCTTCGTCGCTGTGCGCCGGAAAGCCGTAGTTCACCGAAGCGCCGCCCAGGCCATCGCCGTGGGTGACCTCGATGAGTGGGATGCCTGCAGCGTCCAGCCCCTGGGCCACGGACTTCATTTGCTCCAAGGTCATCAGGTGGCGCTTGGGGTGCATGCCGTCGCGCAGCGTCATGTCGTGCAGGGTGATTTTTTGTGTCATGTCAAAACTCCTTAGGCGGCTTGCAAGGTGAGCGTGCCGGCCAAAATTTCTTCGGCAAACATTTCGGCGGTGCGCGCGGCAGCGGCGGTCATGATGTCCAGGTTGCCAGCGTATTTGGGTAGGTAGTCGCCCAGGCCTTCGACTTCCAGGAAAACCGAAACACGGTTGCCGTCAAACACCGGGCCGTTCACCAGCTTGTAGCCGGGTACGTACTTTTGCACCTCGACCAGCATGTCGCGAATGCTTTGGGTGATGGCTTCTTTGTCCGGCTCGCCTTCGACCAGGCAGTGCACGGTGTCACGCATGATCATGGGCGGCTCGGCCGGGTTGATGATGATGATGGCTTTGCCTTTTTTGGCGCCGCCCACCTTCTCGACAGCACCTGCGGTGGTGCGGGTGAACTCATCAATGTTCTTGCGCGTGCCAGGGCCAGCGGATTTGCTGGAGACGGTGGCAATGATTTCGCCGTACTCCACGGGCTGTACCCGGCTGATGGCAGCGACCATGGGAATCGTGGCTTGGCCGCCGCAGGTGACCATGTTCACGTTCATCTCGGCTTTGCCCACGTGCTCCTTGAGGTTCACGGGCGGCACGCAGTAGGGGCCAATGGCCGCAGGGGTCAGGTCGATCATCATGGCCCCCTGGGCATTGACCTTGCGGCTGTTTTCCGCATGCACGTAGGCACTGGTGGCATCAAACACGATTTGCACCCCATCGGCCTTCATGTGGGGGATCAGGCCGTCCACGCCTTCATGGGTGGTTTTGATGCCCATCTCACGGGCACGCTTCAAGCCGTCCGATTCGGGGTCGATACCCACCATCCACACGGGTTCGAGCACGGGGCTGCGCTGCAGCTTGGCTAGCAGGTCGGTGCCAATGTTGCCAGGGCCGATCAGGGCGCATTTGATTTTTCGGGTCATAGGAAGTCCTTTGGAAAAAAGGGTCAGCAAATCGAAGACAGGATGCCGCCCTCGACCCGCAGCGCCGCACCGTTGGTGGCGGCGGAACGGGGGCTGCACACATAGGCCACCAGTGCGGCGACCTCGGAAGGTTCAATGAAGCGGCGCAGCAGCGAGGTGGGGCGTGCCTGGGCAAAAAAGCGCCGTTCGGCCTCGGCCAAATCGACACCTTGCTCAGCGGCCAGTTTGGCGAAAAAGTCGGCTACGCCTTCAGTGCTGGTGGGGCCAGGCAGCACGGCGTTCACGGTCACGCCCGTGCCTGCGCAGTGCTGCGCCAGCCCGCGTGAGACGGACAGCTGCGCGGCTTTGCTCATGCCGTAATGCACCATTTCGGTGGGCGGGTTCACGCCCGACTCGCTGTTGATGAACACCACGCGGCCCCAGCCTGCGGCCTGCATGGCGGGCAGCAGCGCACGCGTCAGGCGCACGCCGCTCATCACGTTGGCATCAAAAAAGCGTTGCCACTGGGCGTCGTCGATGGCCTCGAAGGGCTGCGGATCGAAGATGCCGAAGTTGTTCACCAAAATGTCCACGCCCGCGCTGGCCTGGGCCAGCAGGTCACAACCGGCGGCGGTGGCTACGTCAGCGGCCACGCCGCGCACCTGGGCCTGCGGCACGGCGGCCTGCAGGCGCTGCACGGCCTGGGCCACGCGCTCTTCGCTGCGGCCATTGAGTACCACGGCCACGCCTTCGCGCGCCAGCTCGGTGGCAATGGCAAAGCCAATGCCTGCGGTGGAGCCGGTGATGAGGGCGCGTTTGCCGCTGAGTTGCAAGTCCATGCCGCGCTCCTTAAACGAAGCGCACCGAGCAGCCGCCGATGCCGCCAATGGTCACGCGCAGGTTGTCGCCCGCTTGCACCGGCACCATGATGCCCAGTGAGCCCGACAGCACCACTTCGCCCGCTTCCAGCGCGATGCCCAGGCGGCCCAGCGTATTGGCCAGCCAGGCCACGGCGTTGGCCGGGTGGCCCAGCGCAGCAGCGCCAGCGCCAGTGGCGACGATTTCGCCGTTCTTTTCCAACACCATGCCGCAGGTGGCCAGGTCAATATCGCGCACATCCACCAGGCGATCGCCCAGCACCAGGACGCCGCAACTGGCGTTGTCGGCCACGGTATCTTGAATCTTGATTTTCCAGTCGCGGATGCGCGAATCCACAATCTCGAAGCAGGCCATCACGCCTTCGGTGGCGGCCAGTACATCGGCGGCAGTGACGCCAGGGCCTTGCAGGGTTTTCTTCAGCAAAAAGGCGATTTCGCCTTCGGCCTTGGGCTGAATCAGGGTATTGGCGGGTACGGATTCGCCTTCGTTAAAGACCATGCCATCGGTCAGCCAGCCAAAATCGGGCTGGAACACGCCCAGCATGTTCATCACGGCCTGGCTGGTGACTCCAATTTTCTTGCCCACCACTTTCTCACCGGCGGCCAGACGGCGTGCCAGCATTTTTTGCTGAATGGCGTAGGCATCTTCGATGGTGATGTCCGGGTGGCGGTTGGTCAGCGGCTCGAGCATCTGGCGCTGCGTTAGCGCTTGGTACAGCTCATCGCCCAGTTGTTCGATCAAGACAGGGGTCATGGTCATGGGAATTCCTTTGACTAGGGTGTTCAGAAAAATCGTTCAGGGCTGCAGGGGTAGCGGCTCGTCGGGGTGCGCTTCAGCAAGGAAGTCGCCCACCAGGCGGGCAAAGCGCGCGGCGTGCTCAATTTGCGTCCAGTGGCCGCATTGGCCGTACACATGCAGTTGGGAGCGCTGAATCCAGCTGGACAAGGTCAGCGAGGTGGCCAGCGGGATCACGCGGTCTTCGCGGCCATGGATGACCAGGGCTTGGTGCGGCAGGGCGCGGATGTCGGCCTCGGCGCTGGCCAGCGCTTCAATCCAGCGCTGGCGCGGCGCAGGGAACATGGCGGCGAACGATTCTTGAAAGCCGGGGCGGATGCTGGCCTCAAAGCGCAGGCGCGCCAGGTCGTCGCTCATCAAGCCTTGGTCGAAGGCGAAGTAGTCCATGATGGCGCGCATGTTCTCTACCGAGGGGGTGTAGCCCCACACGGCGTCCAGCCCCTCGGTCAGGGGGAAGGAGACACCGGCGCTGCCCATCAGCACCAGGCGGCGCACGCGCTCGGGGTGGGCAATGGCCAGCGCCAGCGACAGGCCGCCGCCAAACGAGTTGCCCACCAGGTCGGTGCGCTCAATGCCCAGGGCATCGAGCAGGCCCACGGCCTGGCGCACCCAGGCGTCCATGTTGTAGACAAAGTCTTGCGGGCGCTCGGTGTAGCCAAAGCCCACCATGTCGGGCGCAATCACGCGCGCTTGCTGCGCCAGCGCGGGCATGACCAGGCGCCAGTTGGCCCAGGCCGACACGCCTGGCCCCGAGCCGTGGATGAGCAGCACCGGGGCGCCAGCGCCACCACTGTCGTGGTAGTTGGTGCGGATGCCTGCGGCGGTGATGCTCTGGCCGATCTCGGGATTGGAGGGGGTGGCGCTCATTTGGGGTGGTCTCCTTGCTATATTTATGAGAGCTGCTCGCGCTTTTCATACAAGCGCGAGAGGCCGATTTGGCTCAAAAAATGGCTTAGAACTTCACCATCACGTTGCGCAGCTCGGTGTAGAACTCCAGCGAGTGCACGCCGCCTTCACGGCCAATGCCCGACTGCTTGGAGCCACCAAACGGCGTGCGCAGATCGCGCAGGAACCAGGCGTTGATCCAGCACAGGCCCACTTCGATCTGGTGCGCCAGGCGGTTGGCGCGCGCAATGTCTTGCGTGAAGATGGCGGTGGCCAGGCCGTAGCGGTTGGCGTTGACTTTGCCCAGCACTTCCTCTTCGCTGTCAAAGGGGCTGATGTGGCAGCAGGGGCCAAAGATTTCCTCGGTCACCACGGTGGCGGTTTCGGGCAGGCCCGTCCAGATGGTGGGCTGCACCCACGAGCCGTCTTTCAGCGCTTCGGGCATGTCGGGAATACCGCCGCCGGTAACGATGGTGGCGCCTTCATCCTTGGCGGTTTTGTACAGGCCCAGCACCTTGGCTTGGTGTTTTTTGCTGATCAGTGGGCCAATCTTGGTGTCGTGGTCGAAGGGCAGGCCGGGCTTCATGGCTTCGGCGCGCTCTTTCAGGGCGGCGACCACTTTCTCAAAAATCGGGCGCTCAACGTACACGCGCTCGGTGCCCAGGCAGACTTGGCCGGCGTTCTCGAAGCACGAACGCGTCAGCGTGTCGATGGTCACCTGGAAGTCGCAGTCGGCAAACACCACGGCTGCGTTCTTGCCGCCCATTTCCAGCGACACGGGGCGCACACCGTCGGCAGCCGCTTTCATGATGGCGGTGCCGGTGCGGGTTTCGCCGGTGAAGGTGATGCCGTTCACGCCGGGGTGCTTGGTCAAGAATTCACCGGCCGAGCCGGGGCCAAAACCGTGCACCACGTTGTACACGCCCTTGGGCATGCCCACAGCGTTCATCACCTCGCCCAGCAGCGTGGCGGTGGCGGGGGTTTCTTCGCTGGGCTTGACCACCACGGTGTTGCCGCAGGCCAGCGCCGGGCCGACTTTCCACGTCATCAGCAGGAGCGGCAGGTTCCAGGGGCAGACCACGGCAATCACGCCACGCGGCACGCGCACGCCGTAGCTCAGGGCGGTCTTGCCGTCGGGCGTGCGCATGTTGAACGACTCGGTGGCCGTGCTCTTGATGGTGTCGATGAAGATCTGGAAGTTGGCCGCACCGCGTGGAATGTCCACGTGCGAGGCCAGGTGGTGCGGCTTGCCGGTATCGGCAATTTCCGCCTGCAGGAAGTCGTCAAAGCGGCGGTTGATTTCACCGGCCACAGCGTCCAGCAGCTTGCAGCGCTCTGCCACTGACAGGCGTCCCCAATCACCTTTCAGCGCAGCCTGGGCCGCCGCTACCGCAGCATCCACCTCGCCTTGTCCGGCTTCGTAAATTTGGCCGATGACTTGACCATTAACGGGGTTGATGTCGGAAAACGTCTTGCCGCTGGTATTGCGAACATACGCGCCATTGATGAAATTGAGAAACTCTTGCATAGCCTGCTCTGGTTGAAATAAAAAATAATCAGCGAATGCTGCCTGGGTGGTGGCCTGTTCAGATCACCACCCAGATGCTCTGTCGCCTCATACGGAGAACGTGCTGTTTAGAACGCTTTCACGAGCGTGAAGCGCACCAACGAGCCCTTGGGTTGGGGGTTCGTGCCGCCTTTGGCGTGGACTTCCTTGTAGGCGGCTGCCTTCAAGAAAACGCCTGCGTTGGGGATGGGGTACACCACCTCAGCCCCGACCGCATGCACGGAAGATTTGTCGCTGCGGGCACCAGCACCCTTGTCCCTGGTGGTCTGCAACTGGCTGTAGCCGACCAGGCCGGCGGAGAAGGTGCCGAAGGATTTACCCAGGCCCCATTCCACGGTCAGTTGTTGGCCGGGGCGGATGCCGTTGTCTTTGCGGGTGTTGAACTCATAACGCGCCAAGGCTGAACCGGTAATGGTTTTGGCACTGTCAAAGTAGTAAGTCAGACCACCGGTCAGCATGGTGCTCTTGAAGCCTTTGCCGGGAGAAGCAGGCTTGCTGGTGCTGGCTGTGTCTAGCCACATACCTGCAGCGGCCACAGCATCCCACTGCGGGCCGTGCCAGCCCAGCACCAGGGGGCCGACGTACACGTCGCCCACGCCTGAATCCTTGGAATTGGCAAAGTCCAGCGAGGTGCGCATCACCGGAATGATGGTTTCCATGCCGTAGTCTGCGCCCAGGAATTTGTGCTTGGTGATCCACACCAGCCGGTTGGCCACGGCCGTGACCGAGCCTTTGTTGCGGCCAGGAACCGCATCGCTGGAGCCCGGGGCACTTAGGCTATTGATGTCGTAATGCACCAGGTAGCCCAGGTAATACACCCCGGGCGGCGGTACGCTGGGACCTTGCAGCCCTTCTACGCCGGCCACATAGTGGCCTTCAGCTTGCGCACCGGCGGTTGCCAGCAGGGCCAAGGCGGCTGCGCTGGCAAGGTGGGTCATCTTCATGCTGTCTCCTTTTGGAATTTTGTTGTTTTGTGGGTGCGGATTAGGCGTTATCCAGGCCCAGGGCGGTGAGCGCGGCGCGGGCACAGATTTCGTCTTCTTCTGCGCTGCCGCCCGAAACGCCAATGCCGCCAATTAGCACGCCGCCCTCGCGCAGTGGCAGGCCACCGCCGAAGACCACGTTGCGCGGACGCACGGGCATGCCCAGGCGCAAGGCTTCATCGCCCTGCAGGATGCCCGCCCACTGCGCCGTGGCAAAGCCAAAGCCGGCGCTGGTGTAGGCCTTGTCGATGGCGATGTCCACCGAATGCAGAAAGGCACCAGGCATGCGCAAAAAAGCAGCCAGTACGCCCGACGCATCGGTTACGGCAACGTTGATGCGGATGCCCAGCGCACCGGCCTTGGCCACCGCTGCCACCACAGCAGCGTTGGCCGCCTCGGCGGTGATGGCGCGTTGTTCAACACTGTGTTGTGCCATGGTGGTGGGCTCCTTAGGTCACTACGCTCAAGAACGCATCGTTCAATTTACGGTTGTGATAGAAGATGCCGGCACCCACTTCATCCCACGTCCAGGTGATGGGCTCCATGTCCGGATAGTGGTCGTAGCCGCCGCAGAACGTCTCCAGACGGTTACCGCTGGGGTCAAAGAAGTAAATCGTGGTGCCGTTGGTTACGCCATGACGGGTGGGCGATACGTCGATGGAGACACGATTTTTGCTCATGATGTCGGCTGCACGCAGAACCTGCTCCCAGCTGCTCAGCTGGAAGGAGACGTGGTGCAGCTTGCTATCTTCTGCGTGGCGCACAAAGGCGATGTCGTGTGCCTTGGCGCTGCAGGTCAGCCAGATGCCCAGATCGGTCTTGCCGTCTTCGAGCTTGACACGCTCGACCAGGTTAAAGCCCAACACTTTCTCGAACAGCTCTTTGGTTCCATCCAGATCGCCGCCATACAACAGGCAGTGGTCCATGCGAATCGGTGTAATGCCGGGAGTGTCGATGACATCTACCTCAGGGTTCAGACAGCCTGTGGCGTTGCCTACGTTGGTCTTTTCTGCATACAGCTCAATAGTGTGGCCTGTGGGCACGTTGAAGCGCACGCGTTCACCAGTTTCCAGCATTTCGCCAGCAGGGATGCGTTCGGTTTTGACACCAAAGGCTTGCAGCTTTTGTTCCAAGTCATCCAGAGTGGCTTTGTCCAGCACTTTGAAACCAAAGAAGTCCAGGCCTGCTTGGTCGGCTTGGCGCAGTACCACACTGTTGTGGTCGCGCTCGGCGCGGGTTTTGAAATAGGCTCGGCCTTGGGCATCGCGGCCCATGGGCTTGAGGCCCATGACATCTGTGTACCACTTGACCGATTCTTCCAAGTCCAGTACCCGTATTTGGGCGTGACC
This sequence comes from Comamonas denitrificans, assembly GCF_017368815.1. Classification (GTDB taxonomy): domain Bacteria; phylum Pseudomonadota; class Gammaproteobacteria; order Burkholderiales; family Burkholderiaceae_C; genus Comamonas; species Comamonas denitrificans. Next base: position 11,159 of record NZ_JAFNME010000033.1, read on the forward strand.
AGGGCGTAAAACACCAGTGATTGCCATGAGTTGTCTCCTTAATGTGTGTCGTTCATGGGGTGGGGGAAAGGGGGGCTGCCTTGGAGCGGTAGATGTTTTTTTTCATCGCGCCGACCACGTTCAGACGCAGATCGCTGTTGGGGTAGATGCGGCAAGAGAGCACGCAACCGGTGGACTCTTCTTCGGCGCTGATGTGGGCGCGGCTCATCACGCGGCGCGTGTACTGGCCTTCGAGCACCTGCACCTTGCACACACCGCAGCCGCCTTGGCGGCAGCCGACGGGAATGCCTTTTTTGCCCAGTGCTTCCATGCCTTCAAGGACGGAGCGGGTCTCGGTGGCGGTGTAGCTCTCGCCAGTGTCTTCAATGTGAATAACGAATTTCTGCATGACTGTGTCTCCTTTGCGGAACCCTCTTTGAATGGGGTTCCTGCAACCGATAAGGCAACGATAAAAAAAGATGTCGTTACCGTCCAATACAATTTTTCCGTTTGTTTGATACCGTTTTGGTATCAAAAAAGTGCCCGCCCCTATTTGCTGCTGGCGTGCAACCAGGGGTGCAGCCAGCGCGTTAGGCGTGGTGCCACCACCCAGGTCATGAGTAACACCACCAGCACCGTAATCACCGCCACACGCGGGGCCAGCCACCAATCGGCCAGCAGGGGGGCCACCGTCAGGAACAAAAACAACACGGTCGGGAAGATGCCCAGCCAGGTCACCGTGGCCACCTTCCAGCGCGGCGGGGCGGCCCGGGTCGTGCTGTTGGGGGCGGCGAACCAATAGTCCAACCCCGATACCCGGTGCAGTTGCTGCGTGCCGACGGTGTGCGGCAGCACCTGCTCTAGCCAGTGCGCCCGCTCGCTCGATTCCTGCCATGCGGCCAGGTGGGCCTCGGTGTCAAACGCAAACACCACGTGGTAAAGCAGCGGCTCGGCTGCGTCCCCAACCTCCTGGGGGGAGACTACTTGGCCACCCAGATGGCCGGGGAAGTGTTCTGCGGCGGCCAGCATGCCTTGCATCGCAGCCTCAAACTCGGCCACGGCAGCGGGCAGAACCCGGCGGGCGATCAGCACCGTAACGGCACGTGGCAAGGCAGTGGTTGCTGGGGACGGCGTGCGAGCAGGAGTGTCCATGGGGCAGTCTTTCCGTAGTGGGTATTGCAGGGCAGCGATGGGGGATACCCGTAACGATAGGCGGCATGCTTGATACCTTCCAATACTATTTATTCCTGATTCCGATACCATTTTGGTATTCTTAATTTTCTTGTCGGAGTGCGTCCTGTGGATCTGCGTGACATGCGTTACTTTCTTGCCGTGGCCGAAGAGGGCCACATGGGCCGGGCCGCCAACCGCTTGCATTTGTCGCAGCCGCCGCTGACGCGCCATATCCAGGCGCTGGAGGAAAAGCTGGGCGTGCCCCTGTTTTTGCGCACCCCCAAAGGCATGGCGCTGACCGAGGCTGGATTGACGCTGCTGCAAGAGGTGCCCAACTTGTTGGAGCTGGCACAGCAGGCGGCCGAACGCACACGCCTGGCGGGGCAGGGCTGGATTGGGCGGCTGGACGTGGGGTTGTTCGGCTCGGGCGTGCTGGATGTGATTCCGCGCATCCTGGCGCAGTTTCACCAGGCCCGCCCAGACGTAAAGATCGTCCTGCACAACCTGACCAAGGATGCCCAGTTGCAGGCGCTGCGTGAGCGGCGCATTACCGTCGGCTTCAACCGCCTGGTGCCAGCGGCGCCGGACATCAGCACCATGACGGTGCTGCGCGAGTCGCTGATGGTGGCCCTTCCGGCTGTGCACCCGCTGTCGGTATTGCCCTCGCTGCGCATCCGCGATTTGGCGAACGTGCCTCTGATCCTCTACCCGAATGTGCCCATGCGGGGGCTGGCGCAGGAAGTGAGCGATGCCTTCCATGCCGAAGGGGTGCCGCTGCGTGTGGAGCAAGAGGTGGAAGATGTGCTGACCGCCGTCGCGCTGGTGTCGGCCGGTTTTGGCATGGCGGTCACTACGCAATCGGCCTCTAACCTGCGCCTGCCGGGGGTGGCGTTTCGGCCCTTGCACAGCAGCCAGCTCAAAGAGCTGGAGCTGAGCTGCCTGTACCGCACGGACGATCGCTCCCGGGCGTTGCAAGCGTTTTTGGAGGTGGTGCGCAGCTTCGCCGCCTCGCACAGCCCACGTGCCGTGGGATGAGGCTGAGAACGTGCCCATGCCCTCGCAGACAGGTTGTGGGGTGAAGTGGCGTACCGTGACCATGGCTGAGATTTCCGCTCAGATTTTCCGAAACAAGGGGCTGCGCACTTGCTGCGCGTCGGCGGCGCTGATGAACTTTTCGGTGTAGATGTCGCGCTCGAACAAGCGCCCTTGCATCAGGGTGGTGATGCAGGCATCAATCATCAGCGGGGGGCCGCACAAATAGGCTTTGTGGCCGCGAAAGTCGTTGTTGAAATGGGCTTTGGCTGCTTCGTGGACAAAGCCGCGTGCGCCGTCCCAATCGCTGTCTTCTGGCTCATTGGACAGGGCGGCGATGTAGTTGAAGTTGGCGTGTTGCTGTGCCAGTTGCACAAATTCAGCGTGGTGGTAGAGCTCGGCGCGGCAGCGTGCGCCATTGACCAGGGTGATGGGGCGTGTGCAGCCGTTGGCCAGCAAGTCCAGCACCATGGAGCGCGGGCTGGACAGGCCGGAGCCGCCCGCCAGAAACAAATAGCCCAGGTCTTGCGCCAGGTGGGCGCTTTCGCGCAGGAAAAAGCGCCCGTAGGGGCCGACAATTTTCACGCGCTCACCGGCCCGCAGCTGGTCATGCACCCAGCCTGTGCCCATGCCGCCAGGCACGCGGCGGATGTTCAGCTCGATCTCGGTTTTCTGCGCCGGGGCGCTGGCAATCGAAAAAGCGCGGGTGCTGCCCTCGCCGGGGATGTGCAAATTGATGTACTGCCCGGCCTGGAAGGTCAGGGGCGTATCCAGCGCAATCCACACGCCTTTGATGGTGGGGGTGAGGTCTTCGATGCGCGAGACGGTGCCGGCAAAGTCTTGCACCAGCAGGTTCAAAGCATCGGGCTCTTCGTCGATCTCGGCTTCGACCACGACATCGGATTCCACCGTGGCGCAGCAGGCCAGGCACAGGCCTTCTTCGCGCTCGTAGTCCATCAGGGCAAAGCCGCTGGCATCGCCGTGTTCGATGTCGCCATCGGTCACCTGCACTTTGCAGCTGCCACACAGGCCATGGCCGCAGGCGTGGGGCAGGTAAATGCCGGCACGCAGGGCGGCATCCAAAATGGTTTGGCCTTCTTCAATGTCGATGGTTTGCCCGAGGGGTTCGATCGTGAGTTGATGGCTCATAGGAATCTCAAGTTTTGAAAATAAATAGCGTCTTCCGCTGTATATATCTAAATATTTTTAATATTTATGCAATTAATACTTGCATATCCAGCGGAATCAGCTCCTTTAAAAGTCCTGCCTGACTAGAAGGACGAGCCTTGCAGCCCGGTCAGCCCCGGCGTGCGAAAGCGGATGGCGCTTTTGTGGCCAATGCCGTTTTCCGCCATGGTTTTGTCCATGTCGGGCTGGAAGGCTTGGCCGGACAAGAACCATTCCGCGCTGCCCCAGTCGATCTTGGCAAAGTCGGGGTGGGCGCTGTAGATGCCCGGCAGCGTGCCTTGCACCAGCTCTCGGAAGGTGGTGCTGGGCGGCATGGGCACGCACACGGGCGAGCAAAACAGCTTGTGGTCGTCCCAGCCGATGTACAGCAGTGGCGCGGGGAATTTGTCCACCGTGTCTTTGGCGGAAAAGGTGTAGGGGCCAAGGGATTTAACGGCCATGGGGTGTCTCCTTTGTTCTCTGGATTGCTGACGCTTAGTTGCCGGTGGCCTGGGTGCGCCACATTTCGAAGTTGCGCTTGTCGGGCGAGTCGGCGTAGTCCATGTTGTCCTGGCCCGGAGTGATCTTGTACCAGCGCAGCACTTCGGCCAGCGGGTTGAAGTCGGGCTTGGACGGGTCCACGTCCTCGGGGAAGCAGTTGCCCTGGTAGATCTGGTGCACGGGCAGCCAGCTTTGCACGTACTTCTCGGGTTCGTTGTCGAAAATGTGCTGGCAGCCGTCCGAGCAGCAGTGGTACTTCATGCCTTGGTACTCGGTTTCGCGGTAGGCAATCTTGGTGGGGTCGTCCGGCTCGGTGTAGAACATGGGCACTTGGCACACTTGGCACAGCATGGGCAGCGTGCCGTTGTAGAAGCGCTTGCCTTCGGCCTGTTGCTGGTTGTAGTGCGTCCACAGCGGGCGGTAGTACTTGTCGAAGCTGTCCGGGTACTTGGCCGAGAGCCACTCCATGTCCTTCTCGCTGGGTGCCCAGGTGTGGAAGGGGGCGGCCGCGCCGTAGTTGTAGAACACGTTCCAGGCCTGGTGGCTGAGGTGGTCTTTGTCTTTGCAGGCTTGCTCCCAGCCCTTCGGAACACGGATGCCGTAGCGGGCCAGGTCGTTGAACAGGGCCGCGCCGTTTTGCTCGGCGTACACCTCCCAGGCCTCCTTCCAGCTCATCACGCGCTTGGGCAGCATGTAATCCATCATCATCGCCACCAGGGTCAGCACGCGGTAGCCGCGCCAGAACCATTTGTCCAGCCAGGCTTGCACGATGGGCAGGTTGTCCGGGTCTTGTTCCAGGATGAATTTGATGATCTCCAGCCCCAGCGTCATGTGGCGCGATTCGTCCGATTGCGCCGAGAAACCAAAGGCCATGGCCCCCATGTCGCCGTTGTAGGCCGCGCCGCTGATGAAGGGCACGAACAGCAGGTTGGTCAGCACGTATTCAAACGCAAAGCCAATGGCGATCATGAATTCGAAGGGGCCGGCGGTCAGCGCATCGTCAAAGAAGGATTTGGGCACCGACAGGAACCACACGCGGTCGTGCTGGTGGTGCCAGTTCTGAAAGCCGTTGTAGTGCTTGTTGTAGTTCGACAGGCTGTGAATTTGCGTTTGTGCGTGGCGGATTTCATCGAGCGCCTGCATCTGGCAAGCGACCCGTGGCCCCGCGCCGGGGAATTCGCGGCCCATGCGGGCAAAGCCCCGGTGCGCCATGTACTCGTTGGGGCTGATGCCGGTCATGAACAGCTTGAGCGAGTTGATGTACCGCGCATCGGTCACGCCCAGGTGGCCGTTGTTTTGCGTGAAGGCATCGATGATGGCGTAGAGCTTGCGCTCTTTCTCGGCCTGGTACTTCCAGTACGAGTCCATGGTCATGCGGAAGGGGTCCTCGAACTTGTCCCAGTCGTGGATTTTGATGCCCTCGTACTCCATATTGGTGAACACTTCGCGCACGCCTTGGTAGGTGGGGGTCCAGGCCAGATCGCGCGTCATCAGGTTGTAGCGCTCTTTGAGGTTGAGCTTTTTCTTGACTTTCATATCCATGGTGTATGTCTCCTTGGTGCGCTCGCTAGGAGCGCAGTGTTGAATAAGCGGTTATTGGTGCCAGGTGAGCGTGAATTCATCGTCGGTTTCATCGACGTTGCCACTCATGGTGATCAGGTGAATCTGCATTTCCTGCAGGTCAAAATCGCGCCCGATTTCTTCTTCGATCGTGCTTTTGCGCACCACCAGGCGGGTGGGTACATCAATCTTCACCATGGCGGGCTGGTCGCTCACGATGGCCTGCGGGTTGTCGGCCAAGATGGCATTGACGATGGCGCGGGACTCTTCGTTTTTCTGAAAAGCAATGAATACGTTGGACATTCCGATACTCCTGAATGCAAAAAGGGTGTTCAGACCGGAATGGTCAAACCGACCTTGGCCATGCGGGCATCGAGCATGGCCACGCTGCGCTCTAGGGCGGCCGGGGCATCGGCCCCCAAGGCCAGCGCAGCCACGGGGGCCAGGGCTTCTTGCACGCGGCTGCGCCAGTGGGCGTACCAGCCATTGAGCAAGGCTTGGTTGTCGCTGCTTTCGGCTGCAGCGGTTTTGATGACGGCATCCACCCATTTATTGGCATCCAGGGCCCACTCGGCCTGAAAGCGCGTGAGCATGGAGGTCACAGGGCCCGCCTGCTGGCTCAAAGCCTCATCCACCTCGCGGTAGGCCAGGGTGAACAGCACGCCGTCCAGCACAACGTTCTGCGCCACAAACAGCTCGAACCAGTCCTTGGTCACCCAGGTGTCTTCCACCAGGCGGCGCAGACCTTGCCAGGCAGGGGCGTGCAGCCACGCTTGTTTGCCTGCCTCTAGGGCCTCTTGGTCACCCAGCAGCAAACCCAGGCGGGTGAGGTATTGGGCAATGCCCAACTGGTCCATGCCCGCGTACAAGCAGGGCTGGGTAATGGCGGTGCCGTAGCCGTAGGCGCATTGGTAAGAGCCATTCAGGTTGGCCCCCCAGGCAACATGGCGCAACGGCACGTAAAAGTCCAGCGCCTTGCGGCGGGCGTTGTTGTCATAGCGATCGGCCAGCCCCCGGCTTTCGACCAGATCAAAGTCGGCCTCGGCCACCTCTTGCATCCGGGCGCGGGCCTGGGTGTAGGTGCCGTAGTAGAACTGGCGCGGGTCTTTCAGCGCGTACCAGTCTTTCATCACCAGGCGGGTGCGGCGCGGGTCGAACAGTTCGTGTTCGGGGTCCCAGGTGGGGCGGTAGTGGAAGTTCGCCTCGGGCTGCACGTCCATCGTGCCTTCGATGTAGCGCGAGGCCGGTTTGTCCGCACCCAGTCGTTCGGCAATGTGGTTGTAGGTCTGCCGCAGCGGGGTGATGCTGACAGTGCGCAAGTCGATTTGCATAGGGTGTGTCTCCTGAAAAGTTGTTATGCAGAGGAAGGAAAAGGTGCGGACTTACCGCGTGGTGCGAAAGTGCTGCTCGCGGGCATCGCGCAGGCTCCAGTCCCATTCGTGCGCGGCGCTGCCATCGGTGTGCTCGGGCAGGCGGCCTTGGGTAGGCTGCACGCCCTGCATGGCGCAGAAGTCTTCAAACTCTGCGCGGGGCATGACCATTTCGACAAACAGGCCCGGCTCGCCGACAGCAAACTCGAACTCCACCATGCCGTTGTCGTGCTGCTGCACTTCCCGCACGTATTTGCGGCTGACATCCCATTGCGCATCGGGCTGGGGCTTGGTATCCATAAAAGGCTCCTCAAAGTCGCGTAGTGCTGGTGGTTACGCACAGACCGTGCCAACTTTTTTAAAATGTCGATAAATGCCGTCAAATTCAGGGTAAGTACTGAAAAAATTCATCCTTAGAGGCCGTTTTTGCATCTTTGCCAAGGTGGTGGATGGCCCTGATCCTTTGAATATTGCGCTGCAGCATGATGAAATGCGCGATCTGGTTAGGCAGACTTCATGAAATGATCAATTTTTTTGGTAATGCCCCCTGGGACTAGCCCCATAGGCGAAAAATATCTTTTTATCGATACTTTTTGGCATGCCTACCCCTTCTGCCTCCCCGCTACCCCCTCTGCCGGCCGATCAGGATTTGCGCCGGCTAGTGCATTTTTCGACCACCGATGGCCGCATCTGGTTGGCTGACCAGCGCATGCTGCTGCTGCACATGGCGGCCCTGAGTGCATTGCGTCGCGAACTCATGGCCACACTGGGAAGGGCGCAAACACGCCGGGTGCTGATGCGCACGGGCTACGCCGCTGGTGAGCGCGATGCCTTGCTGGCCGGCCAACTGCGCCCGAATGCCAGCTTGTTTGATGGCTTTGCCATTGGTCCGCAACTGCACATGCTTGAAGGCGCGGTGCAAGTCACCCCCCAGGTGTTCGAGGTGGATGAGGCCCGGGGCCACTTTCTGTGCCGTTTCCGTTGGGACCACAGCTGGGAGGCCGAGGCCCATACCCGGGAATTTGGCCCCCAGGATGACCCTGTCTGCTGGATGCTGCTGGGCTATGCCTCGGGTTTTACCAGTGCTTTTTTTCGCCGCCCCGTGCTTTACAAAGAGGTGCAATGCGCTGCCTGTAGCCATGAGCACTGCGTTATTGAGGGCCGCTACGCTGAGGAGTGGCCTGATGGTGCAGCCATGGCCCGCGATTACGATGCTGACTCCATGCTTGTCAAGCTTGACGAGCTGCAAGCCCAGGTGCAGACCCTGCGCACGCAGTTGCAGCCAGCCGATGAGTTGGGGCCGCTGGTGGGCAGTTCCCCCGCCTTTCAGCGCACGGCAGAGCTGCTGCGCAAGGCCGCTGAAACCCAGGTGACAGTGCTTCTCACGGGCGAAACCGGTACGGGCAAGGAGCGCTTTGCCCGCGCCTTGCACGCCATGAGTACGCGGGCGGACAAGCCGTTTGTCGCTGTCAATTGCGCGGCTTTGCCCGCCGAGTTGATCGAAAGTGAACTCTTCGGTGCCGAAAAAGGGGCTTACACCGGTGCGGTCGCCCCGCGCATGGGGCGTTTCGAGCGTGCCCATGGCGGCACGCTGCTGTTGGACGAGTTGGGCGAGCTGCCCCTGCCCGCCCAGGCCAAGCTGCTGCGCGTGCTGCAAAGCGGCGAAATCGACCGCTTGGGTGCCAGCCAGCTGCGCAAAGTCGATGTGCGCGTGGTGGCGGCCACCAACGTCGATCTGGAGCAGGCTGTGCGCGAAGGGCGCTTCCGCCAGGATTTGCTGTACCGCCTGAACATCTATCCCATCCACATTCCGCCGCTGCGCGAGCGCGGGGAGGACATCGGCCAACTGGCTATGCATCTGCTGCACAAGTTTGCTACCCAGCACGGTAAGCGCCTGCTGGGCTTTTCCGATCGGGCGCTGGCCGCCATGCAGGCCCACCAGTGGCCCGGCAACGTGCGCGAACTGGAGAACCTGATTGAGCGCGGCATCATCCTCACCGCCAACGGGCAGGAAGTGGAGGTCGAGGCACTCTTTCCTCACCTGAACTTGCCAGCGGGGGCCACAGTTGGGGCCGCAGGACAATTGCAAGCCACGGCCTGCGACAGCAAGCGCTCCGCCCAGTGGTATGACCACCTGCAATCGAGTGGCATGACGCTGGAAGTATTAGAAAATACCCTGCTGACCGAGGCGGTGGCCCGTGCCGGCGGCAATTTGGCCGCTGCCGCCCGGGCGCTGGGCTTGACCCGCCCGCAACTGAGCTACCGCTTGCAACGCCTGCAAGAGCGGGCCGATAGGCCGCCTTCTTCAACAAGATAAACAAGTTACTCCACCCGCTTTATGGCTAAACGCAGCTTTTTTTCCGCTCTGTCCGGCTCCTCGATCTTGGCTGCTCACCCCCTCCACCCCCTTCAGCGTTCCGGGGCCTTGCCTGCCGATGCCGAGTCGGCGCAGGCCAACCGCACCTTGATTGAGCACACTTATGCAACGCTGCGCACCGACATCATCGAGGGCCGCTTGTCTCCGGGCAGCAAGCTGCGCATCGAGCACCTGCGCACCCAGTACGCTGTGGGTGCGGGTACCTTGCGCGAGGCACTGACCCGCCTGGTCAGCGATGCGCTGGTCACCACCGAAGGGCAGCGCGGTTTTCGTGTGGCACCCATTGCCCTTGAAGATTTGGAGGACATCACCCACCTGCGCGTGCAAATTGAGACAGAGGCACTGCGCCTGTCCATGCGCCATGGCGATGACCTGTGGCGGCGGCAGGTGGAGCAGGCGTATGCGGCCCTTTCTACTGAGGAGCCGATCGCGCCTGGGCGGCGACCGCATTGGGAACAGCTCAATATCCGTTTTCATGAAGCCTTGCTCTGCGGCCACCCCTCGCCGTGGACGCTGCGCGTGCTGCGCCTTCTCTCGCGCCACACCGAGCGCTACCGCTGCTACGCCATGGCCTTGCCCGGCTACCTGCGCGACGTGCATGCCGAGCATGCGGCAATTGTGGAATATGTCTTCCAAGGACAAGAGGCCCGTGCCGCTTTGGCGCTGGAGGCCCATATCCGCACTACGCCGGACTTGCTCATCCAGGCCCTGCGCGAAGGTCGTGCCGTCCTGCCGCAGTAGGGCACAACTACGGCCCCCCCGTCAGCCACGCCACCGCGGCCGAGAAGCTGACAAACGCTAGCGCCGTGCTCACCAAAATAATCCGTGCCACGCGCCCGCCGTGGGCTTCAAAGCGCTCGGCCAGCAGCGAGACATTGCTGGCACTGGGCAGCGCCGCCGTCAGCACCAGCGCGGTGATGGTGAGTGGGGCCAGCGCAGCACCCAGGGCCACGGCGGCTTGGCAGGCGGCCCAGACCAGCATGGGGTGCAGCAACAACTTGGCCAGGGCCAGCGGCACATAGTGGCGCGGGGCGACGTGCTCAGCCTGGTTCAGTTGCGAGCGGGCCAGCACGGCACCAATGGTAAAAAGGGCCACAGGCGATGCTGCGTCTGCGAGCATAGCTATGGTTTTATCTACAGGCCCGGGCAGTTGGAACTGCGTGGCCGAGGCCAGGGCCCCCAAGCCAATCGCCCAGGGCAGGGGGTTGATTAGCACCCCTTTCAGGGCCAGGCGCAGTGCCCGCCCGGCGCTGCCATTGCCCAGGCCCAGGCGCGACAAGGCAATGCACAGCGAGGTGGTGACCACCATGTCCAGCGCCATGGTCATGATCACCGGCCCAGCGCTGGCCTGTCCCAGCAGCGCCACCAGCAGCGGCACGCCCATAAACCCTGAGTTAGGGAATGCGGTGACCAAGGCCCCAAAGGCCGCATCGTTCCAGCCCCAGCGGCGCACGGTGGCGGCCACGGCACCGGCCACCACCAGCAGACCGCAGAGCAAATAAATCAAGGCCACGACCGGGTCGAGCAACTGGGCAATCGGTGTGTTGGCGCCAAAGCGAAACAGCATGCACGGCAGGGCAAAAAACAGCACAAAGCTATTGAGCCCGCCAATGGCCGTGAGCGGCAACACCCGTGCCTGCGTAGCAAGGTAGCCACACAGCACCAGGGCGAAGAAGGGAAAGGTAACGGTTAGAACGGCAAGCACAGCCGCGCATTGTCGCAGCCCTGCAAGGGGGCGGGGGGCTTGCTGGGCATGGTGGTCGAAAGGCACAACGACTGGTTCCGCGCCCCGGTGAAGCGCCACACCACCGCGTCGGAATTCAATATCGACACCATCGGCAGCCTGCCGCAGGTGGACATTGTTTACTCTCGTGGCAATGTGCAGCCCACGGCCGTGCAGGCGCTGGTGGCCAGCGGGGCCAACACCCAAACGCTGCAGCGCATGTTCTGGGAGTATTGAACCCGCGTTGCACCTTGCACCCTTCGCTTCAAGAGCGCCCCTGCCTGGGGGCGCTTTTTTGTTTTCGCTACCATGCGCGGTTTGGTTTTTCTCTTGGGATGGTTTTGTTGTTATGTCTGGTCTGAATCGCGCCCAACTCCAAGCCGTGCACTTTATTGATGGCCCCAGCCTGGTGCTGGCGGGGGCGGGCTCGGGCAAAACGCGGGTGATTACGCACAAAATTGCCCACCTGATCGACACCGGCCTGGCCCCCCGGCGCATTGCCGCCATCACCTTTACCAACAAGGCCGCCGCCGAGATGCGCGAACGCGCCAGCGGGCTGATTGGCCGCAAAGCCAAAGAGGTGCTGGTCTGCACCTTTCACGCACTGGGCGTGCGCATGGTGCGCGAAGATGGCCATGTGCTGGGGCTCAAACCCAACTTCAGCATTCTGGATGCCGACGATGTCACCAGCATCCTGAAAGACTGCGCCGGTGGCACTACCGATGCGGCCACGGCGCGGCAGTGGCAGTGGGGCATCAGCGCGTGGAAGAACCAGGGCCTCAATGCCCGCCAGGCGCTGGCCCTGGCCAAGGACGACCACGAGCGCAGCCTGGCCATCATCATGCAGCGCTACGAAGAGCGCCTCACCGCCTACCAAAGTGTCGATTTTGATGACCTTATCGGCATGCCCATGCGGCTGTTGCACAACCACCCCGAGGTGCGCGAAAAATGGCAAAAGCTGCTGGGCCATGTGCTGGTGGATGAATACCAGGACACCAATGCCACGCAGTACGCCCTGCTCAAGCTGCTGGTGGGCGAGGCCGCCCGCTTTACCGCCGTGGGCGACGATGACCAAAGCATTTACGGCTGGCGCGGGGCCACGCTGGACAACCTGAAACGCCTGCCGCAGGACTTCCCGCAGCTGCAAGTCATCAAGCTGGAGCAAAACTACCGCTCCACCAGCGCCATCCTGCGCGCGGCCAACCACGTGATTGGCCCCAACCCCAAGCTGTTTCCCAAAACCCTGTTCAGCGAACTGGGCGAGGGCGAACCCGTGCGCGTGCAAGCCTGCGACACCGAAGAGCACGAGGCCGAACGCGCCGTGGCCCGCATTCTGGCCCTGAAAGCGGCCAGCAACCCGCCCCCGGCGTGGAAGGACTTTGCCATCCTCTACCGCGCCAACCACCAGGCCAAGCCGTTCGAGAAAGCGCTGCGCAAGGCGAGCATTCCGTACAAGGTTTCGGGCGGCACCAGTTTTTTCGACCGGGCGGAGATCAAAGATTTGTGCGCCTGGTTTCGCCTGTGGAGCAACAACGACGACGACCCGGCGTTTTTGCGTGCCATCACCACGCCGCGCCGGGGCATTGGCCACACCACCCTGGGCAAGCTGGGCGAATTTGCGGCGCTGCACAAACTGAGTATGTTCGGCAGCCTGTTCAATACCATGCTGCCGGCCGTCTTGGGCAAAAAGGCGCTGGAAGGGCTGCTGGAATTTGGCCGCAACATGAACGACTTGGAATACCGCGCCCGCCACTGCCTGGGGCACGAGGCCAGCCGCACGTTTTTAATCGACTGGCTGACCGACATTGGCTACGAGCAGTACCTGTACGACAGCGAAGACAGCGAAAGCGTGGCCGCCGCCCGCTGGAGCAATGTGCTGGAGTTTTGCGACTGGATGGCCCAGCGCGCCGGGGGCCAGATCGAGGATGCGGCCGGCACCAGCACGCACACCGAAATCAAAAGCCTGCTGGAAGTGGCGCAGAACATTGCCCTGCTCTCGACCATCTCTGAGCGCGAAAGCGAGCAGGACCAGGTCGTGCTCTCCACCCTGCACGCCAGCAAGGGGCTGGAGTGGCCGCACGTGCAACTGGTGGGCGTGACCGAAGGCATGCTGCCCTTCAAGCTGGACGATGACGATGGCAAGCAGCAGCACGTCAGCGACGAAACCGCCGCCCGCCTGCAGGAAGAGCGCCGCCTGATGTACGTGGGCATCACCCGTGCCCAGCGCACTTTGGTGGTGAGTTGGACCAAGCGCCGCAAAAAAGGCCGTGATACCGTGCCCTGCCAGCCCAGCCGTTTTATTGCCGAAATGCAGCTTGACCCGGCCACCAGCCGCGAAAACCCCCGCGACAAATTGCGCCAGCTGCGGGCTGAATTTGCGGCCCGCCAAGGGGATCCAACCTAACCTGTGCAACCCTAAAACTGTGTTGATGACCTCCTCCCGTTCCTCCCGCTTTTTTCTTCCGACCCTGGTGTGGGCTGCAGGCCTCAGCGCCTGGCCCTCTGCCCAGGCCACTTCTGCGGCGGTCACCGCGCCGCCGCCGCTGGCGCTGGACACCTGGCGCCAGTGCGCCGCCACCACCGACAACCAGGCCCGCCTGGCGTGCTTTGATGCCTGGGCGCAGCAGCAAGAGCCCCTCACGCCGCCCCCGGCCACCCAATGGAGTCGCCTTCCCGCCGAGGCGGCGGCCAGTGGTGCCGCCATGCCTACCGCTGCCGCTAGCGATGCCGCCGGTGGCCTGGCAATAGCCCCGGC
>NZ_JAFNME010000034.1:0-20039 GCF_017368815.1 Comamonas denitrificans
AGGCCAGCTTCTGCACGCTTGAGCGCATCGATGATTTGGCTGTCTGTAAAACGTGACTTCTTCATAGTAGAGATTCTCCTTTGGAGGCATCTACTTCTCAAGACGCTGGTTTTACGGGGGGATTACCCACCCTCTACGAAAGCCATTTCGCCTGGCAGATCCGCAGCTTTTGGTGGGGGCTGGCCTGGGCGGTGGTGGGCACGATCACGGCCATCATCGGGATTGGCTTTCTTATTTTGGGTGCGCTCGTCATTTGGCTGATTTACCGCATGGTCAAGGGATTACTATTCTGGAATGACCACAAACCCATGCCCCTCTGAGGTTCGCCACCTCAACCTCGCCTTGCAAGGCGGGGGCTCGCACGGCGCGTTTACCTGGGGCGTGCTTGATGCATTGCTGGAAGATGGGCGCATCGAATTTCCCGGCATCAGCGGCACCAGCGCTGGCGCGATGAATGCGGTGGCCTTGGCCCACGGCTTTGCCAGTGCTGCGCTGGAGTTTCCCCAGCATGCCAAACCCCGCCACAAAGCGGCCCGCGAACGCGCGCGCGCGGCTTTGCGCGAGCTGTGGGAAGGGGTGGGCACGATGGGCTTTTTTACCGCCAGCATGGCCAACAACCCTTTGCTGGGGCTGATGAGCCAGTTCCTCTCCCCCTACCAAACCAATCCGCTGGACATCAATCCCTTGCGCATGCTGCTGCAGCGCACCGTCGATTTTCAGCAGCTGCACGCCGCCGCAGGCTTGGGCGGTATGCCCAAAATCTTTGTTTGCGCCACCAATGTGCGCACCGGCCAAGGCGAGATTTTTACCGCCCAGCGCATCTCGACCGATGCCATCATGGCCTCGGCCTGCCTGCCGCAGCTGTACAAAGCGGTGGAGGTGGAGGGCGAGTACTACTGGGATGGCGGCTTTTCCGGCAACCCCGCGCTCTACCCCCTGATTTACCAAACGGCCTGCGCCGATATGCTGCTGGTGCAAATCAACCCGGTGCAGCAAACCACCCTGCCCAGCACCGCCGCCGAGATTGCCGAGCGCGTCAATGAGGTCACCTTCAACGCCAGCTTGCTGGGCGAGTTGCGGGCGATTGACTTTGTGCGCCGCCTGCTGGCCGAAGGCAAGCTGGACCCCCAGCGCTACAAAAACGTGCTGCTGCACCGCATTGATGGCGGCGCTGCCTTGAGTGAACTGGGCGCAACCAGCAAAGCCCGCTCGGATTTAAGCTTTATCCTGCGCTTGTTTGAACAGGGGCGGGTGCAAGGCCAGCGTTGGTTGCACACCCATTTTGGGGATATTGGGGTGCGCCAAACCCTGCAAATCGTCGATCACTGTTGATTTTTGTTGAAAATTTTGAATGCCATGATTGAAACTGCCTCCGCTGTGGGCCATGCCCACGATGACAATTGCATCTTTTGCAAAATCGCTGCGGGCCACATCCCCAGCCGCAAAGTGTATGAAGACGAAGAGTTGCTGGCCTTCCACGACATCGCCCCGTGGGCCCCGGTGCATTTTCTGATCATCCCCAAGCGCCACATCGCTTCGCTGGCGCACACCCAGCCAGCCGATGCCGCTTTGCTGGGCCGCATCCTGACGCTGGCCCCCCAGCTGGCGGCGCAAGAGGGCTGCAACCCCTATCCTGCCGGGGGCTTTCGGGTGCAGATCAATACCGGGGAAGAGGGCGGGCAAGAGGTGCACCATTTGCACGTGCACGTGATCGGCGGGCCGCGCCCGTGGAAGAAATAAGCGGTTTTCCTTGATGGGGAGCAGTCCGGGCACGTTGGGATCCCCCAGCCCCCGACTACAATGCGCAACGTTTGCTAGGAGGTATCTTTCATGGGTTCTTTTTCGATTTGGCACTGGGTCGTTGTTTTACTGATCGTTGTGCTGGTTTTTGGCACCAAAAAGCTGAAAAACATTGGCCAAGATTTGGGTGGTGCCGTCAAAGGCTTCAAAGAAGGCATGAAGGACGGCTCCGAGGGCGATAACCCTGCCGCTCCTGCCCAGGCTGGCCAAGTTGCGCACCAAGACAGCGCAGCAAAAACCACCATTGATGTTGAAGCCAAGCAAAAAAGCTAATGCGCAGCCCCCTCGGTTGCCGCGCATTGCCAAACTGCGGGCAAGGTTACAGCCATGCTTGATTTAGGCCTGTCCAAAATGGCGCTGATCGGCGCGGTGGCGCTGATCGTGATTGGCCCGGAAAAACTGCCGCGTGTGGCCCGCACCGTGGGCTCGCTTTTGGGCCGGGCGCAGCGCTACGTGGCCGATGTCAAGGCCGAAGTCAATCGCTCGATGGAGCTCGATGAGCTGCGCAAGATGAAAGAGTCGGTCGAAGCGGCCGCCCGCGATGTCCAGACCTCGGTGCAATCGACCACCGCAGCGCTGGAGAAAGACTTCAGCAGCGTCAGCAACGAGCTCAAAAGCCTAGAGCAGCAGCACGGCAGCACCAGCGATGAAGCCCCGTGGCGCAGCCCCTACGATGCCGCCAGCCAAGTGGTGCCAAGCTACCAGCACCCAGGCAAAAATTTTCGACTCAAGCGCAGCGCCGTGCCGCGCTGGTACAAATCGCGCCAGGGTGTGCGCACCCATGTGCAATCGGGCGCGGCCCGCGTGGCGCGGTTTCGCCCCAAAAAGCGCTAAGCGTTTGCCGCTTGAGCGCCTGTTAAAGAACCAATGTCCCCTACACCTTCCCCTGAAGATGAGCTGTCCGGTACCGAGCAGCCGTTTGTTCAGCACCTGATTGAGCTGCGTGACCGCTTGCTCTACAGCGTCTATGGCATTGCGCTGGCCGTGATTGCGCTGGCCATTTGGCCTGGCCCCAATGGGCTGATTGACCTGATTGCCCAGCCCATCCGGGCGCACATGCCGCCCGATGCCAAGCTGATTGCCGTGGGCGTGTTCTCGCCGTTTTTTGTGCCGCTCAAAGTGCTGATGATGGTCGGCGTGCTGGCCGTGCTGCCGTGGATCATGTACCAGCTGTGGGCCTTTGTGGCACCGGGCTTGTACAGCCACGAAAAGCGCTTTGCCCTGCCGCTGATTATTTTTGGTAGCTTGCTGGCCTATCTGGGCATCGCTTTTGTGCAGTTTTTTGTGCTGGACAAAATGTTTGCCTTCATCCAAGGCTTCACCCCGGCCAGTGTGGCCGCCACGCCCGATATTGCCTCGTACGTTGAGGCGATTTTGTCGCTGTATTTGGCCTTTGGTCTGGCGTTTCAGGTGCCGATTGTGGTGATGCTGCTGGTGCGGTTTGGGATTGTGGACATTGTCAAACTGAAAAACTTTCGTGGCTATTTCATCGTGGTGGCGTTCATCATTGCCGCCGTGGTCACCCCGCCGGATGTGATTTCGCAATTGGCCTTGGCCGTGCCCATGTGCTTGCTTTACGAGGTGGGAATTTTGGGGGCCAGCTGGTTTGCCAAGAAAAAACCGGCGGAAGACGATGCCCAGCAAGATGCCTAAACCAGCATTGGCATAGCTTCTACCGCTGGTAAAACAAGGGTTTCAGAATCAATACGTTCTGAAACCCTTATTTTTTCAGCGGGGCAAGCTATTGTTTTTTGCTGGTGCCGGGCGGCGCACCGGGGTTACCTCCAGGGTCTGCGTTTGTCCGTTGCGGAGCACTTCCACGCGGTAGCTTTGCCCAGGGCGCAAGGCGGCCACCGTGCTCAGCAGCTCGGCGACGGTGCGGGTGGGTTGGCCGTGGACGCTGCGCACCACATCGCCCGGTTGCATGCCGGCCTGCGCCGCTGGGCCCGCTTGCAGCACGCCGGCAATGATCACGCCGCTGCCTGGGGCCACGCCAAAGGTTTGCGCCAGCTCGGGCGAGAGTTCGCCGGGCTCCACGCCAATCCAGCCGCGGGTGACCTGGCCTTCGCGCACGATGCCGTCCAGCACCACCTTGGCTGTCGAGACGGGGATGGCAAAGCCAATGCCCATGCTGCCGCCCGAGCGCGAATAAATCGCGGTGTTGATGCCCAGCAAATGCCCGTTGATATCGACCAGGGCTCCGCCCGAGTTGCCGGGGTTGATGGCGGCATCGGTTTGAATGAAGTTTTCAAAGGTATTGATGCCCAGGTGGCTGCGCCCCAAGGCACTGATGATGCCGCTGGTGACGGTTTGGCCCACACCAAACGGATTGCCAATGGCCAGCACCTGGTCGCCCACGGCGATGTGGTCAGAGTTGCCCAGGGTCACCACGGGCAGCTGCTCCAGGGCGATTTTCAGCACGGCCAGGTCGGATTCGGGGTCGGTGCCAATGATGGTGGCGCTGGTGCGGCGGCCATCGGTGAGGCTGATTTCGATCTCGTCGGCTCCTTCCACCACGTGGTTGTTGGTCAGGATGTAGCCATCGCTGCTGACGATGACTCCGCTGCCCAGCCCCGTTTTTTGCTGGGTGCCGATATCGCCAAAAAAGAACTGAAACCACGGGTCATTCGCCCGGGGGTGGCGCACCGCCTGGCTGGTGGTGATGCTGACCACCGCTGGCATGGCCGCCTGGGCGGCGTGGCTCAAGCTGCCGGCCACCGGCTCGGTGTGCGGGGTGGAGGGCGCTTGCAGCAGCACCAAGCCGGTGTCGCCAAACGCTTGGCCGCGCTGCAGCCAGGCCGGTTGCAGGGTGGCAATCACGAAATACAGCGCCAGCAGCACCGTCACGGTCTGGGCGAAAAGAAGCCAATAGCGTTTCATAGTTGTCCGAGGGCAGAAAGCCGCATTGTGCGCGATGGCACTGGCCCCAGCTTGCCACTTGGGCACAATTGCGCCATGCAAATTACCTGTGACCACCTGCTGCAGCACTGCGCTGGCCTGCTGCAACCTGAGCGTTTTAAAGACTACGGCCCCAATGGCCTGCAAGTGCAGGGCAAGGCGCAAGTGCGCCACATCGTGACCGGTGTGACGGCCAGCCGGGCCTTGATTGAAGCGGCCATTGCCGACGGGGCCGATGCCATCCTCGTTCACCACGGCCTGTTTTGGCGCGGCATGGATGGGCGCGTGACGGGCTGGCTCAAAGAGCGGCTGCGCCTTTTGCTGGCGCACGATATCAACTTGATCGCCTACCACTTGCCGCTGGATGCCCACCCCACCCTGGGCAACAACGCGCAGCTGGGCCAGCGCCTGGGGGTGGTGGCCGATGGCAGTTTTGGCGAGCAGGAGCTGGGCTTGATTGGCCCGTGTGCCTTTGCCAGCGCCCAAGCCTTGGTCGATCAAGTTGAAAACGCGCTGGGCCGCCGTGCCACCTGGATTAGCGGTGCGCCCGAGCAGCCGATTACTCGCCTGGCCTGGTGTACGGGCGGGGCACAGGGCTTTTTTGAAGCCGCCTTGGCTGCTGGAGCGCAGGCTTTTATCACGGGCGAAATTTCTGAACCCCAGGCCCATTTGGCCCGCGAAATGGGGGCGACCTTTATCGCGGCCGGCCACCACGCCACCGAGCGCTATGGCATTGCCGCACTGGGCGAGCACGTGGCGCAAGCGCTGGGGCTGAGCCACCGTTTTATTGAAATTGCCAACCCGGCCTAAAGCCCATCGCTAGGTTAAAAATGACAAAAACAATAGCTGTCACCATGGGTGATTCTGCCGGTATTGGGCCTGAAATCATTGCCAAAGCATTTAAAGATCATCGCAAAGCGCTAGAAAATTGTTTTGTCGTGGGCGATGTAGCCACCTTGCGCCGCGCCGCGCAGGTGGTTGTTCCCCCTGGGCAAGGGGGCTTGCCGGTGGCACAGATTGCCCACCCGCAAGAGGCTTTGCAGGTGCCGCCCCGCTGCATTCCGGTGCTGCCTTTGCCGGGCCTGCCCCCGCCGCAGCCGTGGGGGCAGGTAAGTGCCGCCGCCGGGGCGGCTGCCGCCCAGTGTGTGCAGTGGGCCGCCGATGCCGCTTTGCGCGGGGAGATTGCGGCCTTGGTGACCGCCCCTTTGCACAAAGAAGCCTTGCACGCAGCGGGCGTGGACTTTCCGGGGCACACCGAATTGCTGCAAGCCCAAGCAGCCCGCCACGCCGGGGTGCCGATTGCGCAGATGCCCGTGCGCATGATGCTGGCCAACCCCGAGCTGCGCACCGTGCTGGTCAGCATCCACGTCAGCCTGCGCCAGGCGCTGGAGGCCGTAACGCACGAGAACATTGTGCAAACCCTGCTGATTACGCACCGCGCGCTCACCCCCATCCTGGGCCATGCACCGCGCATTGCCGTGGCCGGCCTCAACCCCCATGCGGGCGAAGGCGGGTTGTTTGGCCGAGAAGAGGTGGACACCATCGCCCCCGCCATTGCCCAAGCCCGCGCTGCAGGGGTGGATGCGCTGGGCCCCTTGGCCCCGGATACTGTGTTCATGCGGGCCCGCAATACACCCAATCACCCTGGGGAATTTGACGTGGTGTTGGCGATGTACCACGACCAGGGTTTGATTCCTGTCAAATACTTGGGTGTTGAGCAGGGCGTGAATGTGACCTTGGGGCTGCCGCTGATTCGGACCAGTCCGGACCACGGAACGGCCTTTGACATCGCCGGACAAGGAGTGGCTGACCCGGCCAGCTTGGTGCAAGCTGTTTGTATGGCGCGGCAAATGGCCGGTTTGTCGGTGCGCTAGGTCTTGCGCCGAAGTGAAGGCGCATGAGTGCTTCAGTCGGAAAAAGTTCTCTGGATAAACCCTGAAATTGCGGGTCAAGCCTCTTGTCAGGCGGAAAAAACGGGGTTTGACGCTGGCAGGAGTTTGGAGTTGCATTAGTGGCTCCGCTACAATTTGCCGGTTATTCCCTAATGTAGCGATGTTTAATCGAGGATCCCCATGAGTGAAACTCCTGTCGACTCCAGCAAGCGGACGTGGATCATCACGTCGGCCTGTGCTGGCGCGGTAGGCGGCGTCGCAGCCGCTGTCCCTTTTGTAAGCACCTTCCAGCCTTCTGAGAAGGCCAAGGCTGCAGGTGCAGCGGTGGAGGTGGATATCTCTGCACTGCAACCTGGCGAGATGAAAACGGTTGAGTGGCGCGGTAAACCCGTTTGGGTGCTGCGCCGCACCAAGCAGCAGCTTGAAGAGCTCAGCACGCTCAATTCTGAATTGGCCGACCCCAATTCCGAGCGCGTGGGTTTCCCCACCCCCGAGTACGCCAAGAACGAATGGCGCTCGATCAAGCCCGAATTTTCGGTGCTGGTTGGCATTTGCACCCACCTGGGCTGCTCGCCCACCAGTAAATTCACCCCCGGCCCGCAGCCCTCGCTGCCCGATGATTGGAAAGGCGGTTTCTTCTGCCCTTGCCACGGTTCGACATTTGACTTGGCCGGTCGTGTGTTCAAGAACAAGCCGGCACCGGACAACCTGGAAGTGCCCCCCCACATGTACCTGTCAGACACAAAGCTGCTGATCGGTGAAGATAAGAAGGCCTGAAGGGAGACACCATGGCTCACGAATTCAAGGACATTGATCCCAACGCGCCCACCGGCGCCAAGGTGGTGAATTGGTTCGAAAACCGTTTTCCAACGGCGTTTTCGGCCTACAAAGTTCACATGTCGGAGTACTACGCTCCGAAAAACTTTAACTTCTGGTACATCTTCGGTTCGCTGGCTTTGCTGGTGCTGGTGATCCAGATCGTGACCGGTATCTTCCTGGTCATGAACTACAAGCCCGACGCAGAAAAAGCCTTTGCCTCGGTTGAGTTCATCATGCGTGACGTGCCCTGGGGCTGGTTGATTCGCTACATGCACTCGACCGGCGCTTCGGCCTTCTTCATCGTGGTGTATCTGCACATGTTCCGTGGCTTGATCTACGGCTCTTATCGCAAGCCACGCGAATTGGTCTGGATTTTTGGCTGTGCCATTTTCTTGGCGCTGATGGCCGAAGCCTTCATGGGCTACCTGCTGCCTTGGGGCCAGATGTCCTACTGGGGTGCCCAGGTGATCGTGAACCTGTTTGCCGCCGTGCCCGTGATTGGCCCTGACCTGGCCTTGCTGATCCGTGGCGACTATGTGGTGGGCGATGCGACGCTGAACCGCTTCTTCAGCTTCCACGTGATTGCTGTGCCTTTGGTGCTGATCGGCCTGGTCGTGGCCCACTTGTTGGCCCTGCACGACGTGGGTTCGAACAACCCCGATGGCGTGGAAATCAAAGCGCCCAATGCCCCCAAGGATGCCAATGGCCATCCCCTGGATGGTGTGCCCTTCCACCCCTACTACACCGTGCACGACATTTTTGGCGTGGCTGTGTTCCTGTTCCTGTTCTCAGCGGTGATGTTCTTTGCGCCTGAGTTTGGCGGCTACTTCTTGGAGTACAACAACTTCATCCCGGCCGATCCGTTCCAGACACCGAACCACATCGCTCCTGTTTGGTACTTCACGCCCTTCTATTCGATGCTGCGTGCCATCACGGCCGAGATGATGTACGCCCTGATCGCCTGCGTTGCCTTGGGTGGTCTGTTTGGCATCCTTAAAGCACCTGGCATCTTCAAGGCTGTTGCCGGTGCTGGTGCCGCCGTGGGCATCGCCCTGATGCTGGCCATTGATGCCAAATTCTGGGGTGTGGTGGTGATGGGTGGCGCTGTGGTCATCTTGTTCGCCCTGCCTTGGCTGGACTACTGCGAAGTCAAATCGATTCGCTATCGCCCCAGCTGGCACAAAGCCTTGTACGCCGTCTTTGTGGTGAACTTCTTTGTGCTTGGCTACCTTGGCGTGCTGCCCCCCTTCCCGTTGGGTGAGAAAGTGTCGCAAATTGGTACGCTGTTCTACTTTGGCTTCTTCTTGCTGATGCCTTGGTGGAGTCGCATCGGTGCCACCAAACCGGTGCCTGATCGTGTGACCTTCAAGCCCCACTGATCGGCCAGGAGTAATAAACCATGATGAAAAAATTTATCCTTTCGCTGATTGCCACCTTGGGCATTGTCACGGGCGCACAAGCTGCCGGCGGTAGCGCTGTTGCTTGGGACAAAGCACCGGTTGATGTCAGCAACCAGGCCTCCTTGCAAAATGGTGCCAAGCTGTTTGTGAACTACTGCCTGAGCTGCCACTCGGCTGCTTTCATGCGCTTTAACCGCTTGCAAGACATTGGCTTGTCTGAGCAAGAGATCAAAGACAATCTGCTGTTCACCACCGACAAAATCGGTGAAACCATGATTTCGGCGATTGACCCCAAGCAAGCCAAAAGCTGGTTTGGTGCCAACCCTCCCGATCTGACGGTGATTGCCCGCTCGCGTGCTGGCAGCGGCGGCAGTGGTGCCGACTACCTCTACACTTTCTTGCGCACTTTCTACCGCGATGAGACCAAAGGCACCGGCTGGAATAACCTGGCCTTCCCCAATGTGGGTATGCCACACGTGATGTGGGAGCTGCAAGGCCAGCGCCGCGCGGTGTTTGAAGGCGACCATTTCAAAGGCTGGGAGCAAATCACCCCCGGCACTTTGAGCGAGCAAGAATACGACCAGCAAGTGGGTGACTTGGTGAACTACCTACAATGGATGGGTGAACCTGCCCAAGCCGCCCGTAAAAACATCGGTATCGGTGTGCTGATTTTCTTGGGTATCTTTATCGTGATTGCCTGGAAGCTGAATGCAGCTTTCTGGAAAGACGTTAAATAATCACAACACGTACAGCCAAAGATTGTCCTGTGCAGTCCTTGGCTGAAAGCCAGAGTGGGCGCTACCCAAGGCGGCCCACTCTTTTTGATTTTTAGGAGCTCTCGCCATGATGGTGCTTTATTCGGGAACCACCTGTCCTTACTCCCACCGTAGCCGCTTCGTGCTGTTTGAAAAAGGCATGGATTTTGAAATCCGTGATGTGGACTTGTTCAGCAAGCCCGAGGAAATCATGGCCATGAATCCTTATGGCCAAGTTCCTATTCTGGTGGAGCGCGATTTGATTTTGTACGAGTCGAACATCATCAACGAATACATTGATGAGCGCTTTCCTCACCCCCAGCTGATGCCGGGGGATCCGGTAGATCGTGCCCGTGTGCGTCTGTTCTTGCTCAATTTTGAAAAAGAGCTCTTTGCCCACGTGAATACGTTGGAGCAAACCACTGGCAAAAAAGGCCACGACAAGGAGCAGGAAAAAGCCCGCACCCATATTCGTGACCGTTTGACGCAATTGGCACCGGTATTTTTGAAAAACAAATACATGCTGGGCGAGAACTTCTCGATGCTGGATGTGGCCATCGCCCCCTTGCTGTGGCGCTTGGATTACTACGGTATTGAGCTGTCCAAAAACGCCGCACCGCTACTCAAGTATGCCGAGCGTATCTTCTCGCGCCCTGCGTATATTGAAGCGCTGACACCTTCTGAAAAGGTGATGCGTAAATAAGCTTTGACGGCTTAGTTACTTGGCTGCACAAAGGACTGTTATGAACGAAATCCGCACAACCTCTACCCGCCCCTACCTGCTACGGGCCCTGCATGAATGGTGTACTGACAATGGGCTGACCCCCTACTTGGTCGTGCAGGTAGATGAAAGCGTTCAAGTTCCTTTGGCCTTTGTGCAGGATGGGCAAATCGTGCTCAACGCCAGCTACGATGCCACCAGTGGCCTGCAAATGGGCAATGAATTTGTTCATTTCAAGGCCCGTTTTGGGGGCAAGCCCCACGAGATCATGGTTCCGGTGGGGCGGGTGTTGGCCATCTACGCCCGTGAAACGGGGCAAGGCATGTCCTTCCCCCCTGAAGAGCCGCAAGCCATGGACGATGTGGTGCCGCCCGCGTCCCGCCCTGCGGCCAGCGCCAAAGTGCAGTTGGTCAGCAGCCAAGAAAACCCGCCATCGGAGCAGGACCACGCGCCGCAAGACGATGATTTGCCTCCTCCGCCAACAAAACGCCCTGCTTTGAAGCTGGTGAAGTAATTTTCAAGCTACAATCGCACGCTTTGGTTCATTTGCCGGTTTAGCTCAGTTGGTAGAGCACCCGCCTTGTAAGCGGTAGGTCGTCAGTTCGAATCCGACAACCGGCACCATCTAATAAAAAAAAGGCCCCTAGGTACATACACCTCGGGGCCTTTTTCATTGAAAAGCAAGGGGCTTACAGGGTAAGGATGGCCAAGGGCAAGCATTGACAGCCAACCCGTGACCGGGGAACGCTACCCCGGTAGAAGAGAAACAACCACGCCGGGGAACGATATGCAGGCCCCATGCCGAATGCCTGATCGTCACCTGACAAAAAAGCAGAAGCGTCTGACTAAGCGCTGGCTTCAGAAGTGGTACCGGGATGGAAAGGAAACCCGGCTTGCCCTGGATGGTTATCCGGCGGTTACCCTGCCCGCACCATCTGCCAGCGGCGCTGGGCCCACAGTGTCCACCACAAGGCCAATCCAGCCAGCGCGGCGGCACTGGGGGGCAAGCTGCCCAGCCCCAGGTGCTGCCCCATTTGACTGCCCAGCAACGCGCCGGCCCCGATGGACAGATTGAACACACTGGAGAAAATCGCCATGCCCACGTCGGTGGCATCGCGGCTCCAGTGCAGCACCAGGGCTTGCATGGGCAGCACCACCGCCATGATGGCGGCCCCCCACACCACGGTCAGGGCGTACAGGCTGGCGGCGGCGTGCCCGGCCCAGCTCAGCACACCCAGGCAGCTTGCCAAGGTGGCCAGGGCGCAGAGCAAAAAGCCCAGCGGCAACTTCAGGCCCCAACGGCTAAACAAGAGGCTGCCCAGGATGCTGGCCGCGCCAAAGAGCAGCAGTACCGAGGTGGTCACCGCCGGGCTATGGCCTGCGTGCACTTGCACCCAGGGCTCGATGTAGCTGTACAGGATGAACTGGGCGGTGACGACCAGGCCTTGCAAGCCAAAAATGGCCATCAAGGCCGGGCGGCGCAGCAGCACGGGGATGCTGGCCACACTGCCGGCATCTTCACTGGGCAGTGGTGGCAGGCTGCGGGCCAGTACCACGGCAACCAGGATGGCGACGGCGCCAATCAGCCAAAAGCTGCTGCGCCAATCGAGGGCTTCGCCAACGATGCGGCCCAAGGGCACGCCCAGCACCATGGCCAGGGTGGTGCCAGTGGCCAACAGGCTCAGTGCCTGCGCTTTTTTGCCGGTGGGGGCAATGCGCACCACCAGCGAGGCGGTAATCGACCAAAACACAGCATGGGCCACTGCCACCCCCAGGCGGGCCAGGGCCAGCAGGGCAAAGCTTGTGGCCAGGCCGGTGAGGGCTTGGCAGGCGATAAACAGGGCAAACACCCACAGCAGCAAGCGCCGCCGCTCCCAGCGGCGGGTGAGCAGCATCAGCGGCACAGAGGCCAAGGCCACCACCCAGGCGTACAGGGTGAGCAGCACACCGGTCTGCTCGGGGCGCATGGCAAAACTTTGGCCGATGCTGGCCAGCAGGCCCACCGGAACAAACTCGCTGGTGTTGAAGATAAAAGCGCCCAAGGTCAGGGCCAGCACGCCCAGCCATGCCGCGTGCTGGCCGCTGCCTTGCGGCGCGGCGTGTGGTGTTGTCATAGCAGGGTCAAGCGCCGTGGGCGGCATCCTCGGTGGCGTACACGCGGGCATCAAACGGCAGCCCGCGCTCTGCACTGAGCCACTGCAGTGCGGGCAGCGCCCCCTCCAGCACCGGGCGCACGTCCAGCGGCAATTGCTGCCAAGCCATCGCTTGGCCCTCGCGCATGACCAGTTCGCCCTGCCACTGCGTGACCTTGCACCAGTGCAGGCGCACCTGGGCGTGGGGGTAGTCGTGCTCGGTGATCTGCCAGGGCAGGCAGTTGCCAATGATGATGCCAATCTCCTCTTGGAGTTCGCGGCGCAGGGCTTGCTCTACGGATTCGCCCGCTTCGAGCTTGCCACCGGGAAACTCCCACCAGCCCGCCCGCACTTTGCCGCTTGGGCGGCTGGTCAGCAGCAAGGCACCGTCGCTTGCGCGAATGAGAATGCCCACGGCCACTTCGATCCGTGTGGGAAGGGCTGCAGCCAGCGTTTTAGATTTCTGCACCATCGCTCAGTCCTGCTATGTCGGCAATGCGGGGGCGGGCCGTGGCTGTTGGCGGCCCCTCAGGGCTGCGGCCAGCGTAGTCGCGCGCAAACTGCTGGGCCACGCGGCCACTGCGCGAGCCGCGCTCTAGCGCCCAGACCAGGGCTTCGGCCTTGGCCGCCTCAATGGCCGCCGCATCCAACCCCAGGCTGGAGAGCCATTGCGCCACCACGCGCAGGTACTCGTCCTGGCTGAAGGGGTAGAAGCTGACCCACAGGCCAAAGCGTTCGGAGAGAGAGATTTTTTCTTCCACCACCTCGCCGGGGTGGATTTCGCCATCCTGGCCCTTGGAGGTTTGCAGGTTGTCGCTCAGGTACTCGGGCAGCAGGTGGCGGCGGTTGCTGGTGGCGTACACCAGCACGTTGGGCGTGGCGGCACTGACCGAGCCGTCCAGGATGGATTTCATGGCCTTGTAGCCCGGTTCGCCCTCTTCAAAGCTCAGGTCGTCGCAGTAAATGATGAAGGACTCGGGCCGCGCCGCCACCACTTCCACGATGTCGGGCAGGTCGGTCAAATCGGCCTTGTCCACCTCAATCAAGCGCAGGCCCTGATCGGCATAAGCATGCAGGCAGGCGCGAATCAGCGACGATTTGCCCGTGCCGCGCGCGCCGGTCAGCAGCACGTTGTTGGCGGTGCGGCCCTGCACGAACTGCTCGGTATTGCGGGCGATTTTTTCCTTTTGTGCATCAATGTTTTGCAGGTCGGACAGCTGCATCGCACCGACGTGGCGCACCGGCTCCAGCACGCCGCAGCCGTTGGCGCGCTTGCGGTAGCGCCAGGCAATCGCCGCGCCCCAGTCGGCCGGCGCTTGCAGCGGCTGGGGCAGCACGGCCTCGATGCGCTGCATGAGCTGCTCGGCGCGGGCCACCAGGCGTTCCAGTGGGGAGGAAGTGGAGAGATCGGTATCTTGCATGAAAAAGAAGCTGCTTCCGCTAGTAAACAAACGATTTCAGGTATTTTTAATGCTTAAATCGTTTGTTTATCAGCGGAAGAAGCTATTCAATTTGAATAATGATCAGGAACGGTAATCGGCGTTGATCGTCACGTAGTCGTGGCTGAAATCGCAGGTCCACACCGTCTGGCTGGCCTGGCCACGGCCCAGGTGGACGCGCACGGTGATTTCGCTTTGCTTCATGACGCGCTGGCCGTCTTCTTCGCGGTAGGCCGGGTTGCGCCCGCCCTGGGTGACCACGTGCACATCGTCCAGGTGCAGCTCGATGCGGTTTTGGTCCAGGTCGGCAATGCCCGCGTAGCCCACGGCAGCCAGGATGCGGCCCAGGTTTGGGTCGCTGGCGTAGAAGGCGGTTTTCACCAGCGGCGAATGGGCAATGGCGTAGGCGGCCAGGCGGCATTCCTCCTCGGTCTGGCCACCATCGACCTGCACGGTGATGAACTTGGTCGCGCCCTCGCCATCGCGCACGATGGCCTGGGCCAGCAGGCGGGCCACGTCCTGCAGGGCGGTTTTCAGCGCTTGGGCATCGGCGCTGGCGTTCCAATCGGTGATCGGTGCATTGCCCGCCTGGTGTGTGGCCATGACGATGAAGGAGTCGTTGGTCGAGGTGTCGCCATCAATCGTCACGCGGTTGAACGAGCCCTCGGCCAGCTCCCGGGCCAGCCCTTGCAGCAGTGCCGGGGCAATGGCCGCATCGGTGGCCAAAAAGCCCAGCATGGTCGCCATGTTGGGGCGAATCATGCCCGCGCCCTTGCTGATGCCGGTAACGGTCACGGTTTTGCCATCCACCGTTACCTGGCGGCTGTAGGCCTTGGGCTGGGTGTCGGTGGTCATGATGCCTTCGGCGGCGGCCAGCCAGTGGTCTGCCTGGGCGTTGGCAATGGCCGCGGGCAGACCGGCCGTAATGCGCTCGACCGGCAGCGGCTCCATGATCACGCCGGTAGAAAACGGCAGGATTTGCGCCGGGGCCACGCCCAATTCCTGGGCCAAGGCGGCGCAGGTGGCGCGGGTGCGGGCCAGGCCATCGGCCCCGGTGCCGGCATTGGCATTGCCCGTATTGATGAGCAGGGCGCGAACGCCTTGGCCGCCTGCCAAATGCTCACGGCAGACCTGCACGGGCGCGGCGCAGTAGCGGTTTTGCGTAAACACCCCGGCCACGCTGGTGCCTTCGTCGAGCAGAAAAACACTCACGTCTTTGCGGTTGGCTTTGCGCACACCGGCTTCGGTCACGCCAATGCGCACACCGGCAACGGGGTGTAAATCGACAGCGTGGGGCAGGGGAAGATTGACGGGCATGGGCGAGACATCCTTTGCTGGCATGACGGGTTGAGAACAAGCTGGGAATTATGCGGGCTGCAGCAGTGGTTTTCGGTTTGGGGAACGGCTTAAATCGGGGCCGTTTCGTGCCGTCAAGTCAGCCGCCATTTCCCCCTTTGACCCTTCTTGCTATTATTTTTGAAGAATGAAGCGGATTACAATCCAAACACTACCGGTAGCGTTATCGGGGTAAAAAAACACTAGGGATTGTGTTTTCCATGCCAACGCTACCTTTCTTGCTCCTAGATTGATACTGACCGCGAATTCTTCGAAATGCGCGGTCTTTTTTGCTAAAAAACACCATGCTCGAATCCATCATCAAGCGCGACGGCCACACCGAGCCGTTCACCCCCTCCAAGCTCAACCAGTGGGGGGAGTGGGCCGCGCAGTCTTTGGGTGATTCGGTGGACTGGCCTTCGGCGGTGCTGGAGACGGTGTCCTCCATGTCCACCACGGCCACCTCGCGCGAGCTGCAGCAGCAGCTCATTCGCACCTGCCTTAATTTTGATACCTGGTCGTACAACCGCATGGCCGGGCGTTTGTACGCCACCTTGATCCGCAAGGATTTGTACCGCAACCGCCGCCCCACGGTGCTGGATTTGCACCGCCAGCTGCAGCAGCTGGGGTTTATGGAGATGCTGGACTATTCCGAATCGGAATACGCGGTAATTCAGGAATGGATCGACCACGAGCGCGATTTTGAATACGCCCACTACCAGCTGCACACCCACCTGACCAAATACGCCATTGCCGACCGGGTCAAGGGCGTTTATTACGAATCGCCCCAGTTCATCTACATGCGCATGGCCATGGCGCTGTCCGTCGATCAGCCGCGCGAGCGGCGCATGCGCGACGTGCAGCGTTTTTACGAGCATTTGTCGAAAAACCGCATCAACGCCCCTACGCCCAACCATGTGAACCTGGGCACACCGCTGCGCGGCTACGCCAGCTGCTGCCTGTACACGGTGGGGGACAACGCCCGCTCGATTGCCGTGGGCAACCACATTGCCAACACCATGACGTACATGAGCGCTGGCATTGGGGCGCATATCAACACCCGCTCGATCAACGATCCCGTGCGTGGCGGTGTCATCCGCCACCAGGGCAAGCTGCCCTACTACCGGGCGCTGGTGGCCGAGGTTAAATCCAATTTGCAAAATGGCCGGGGCGGCGCGTGCACGACCTACTTTCCCATCTTCGACCCCGAAGTGGACACCCTGCTGCGCCTGAAGAACCCCATGTCCACCGAGGACAAAAAAATCCGTGGCATGGATTATTCCTGGGGCGGCAACCGCTTTTTTGCCCGCAAGGTGGCCCGCAACGAAGACATCTTTTTGTTCAACGTGTTTACCGCCCCCGACCTGCAGGCGGCGCTGTACAGCGGCGATGAAGCCAAGTTTGAGGAAATCTACGAGCGCTACGCGGCCGATGAGAATTTCCCCAAAACCTGGGTCAGCGCCCGCGAGCTCTTGATTACCGCCAGCAACGAGTGGAACGAAACCGGCCGCGTGTACGAGCACAACATCTCGGAGATGAACCGCCACACGCCGTTCAAAGACACGATTTACAGCTCCAACCTGTGCGCCGAAATTGCCCTGCCCACCGCGCCGTACAACCACGTGACCGAGTTGTACGCCGAGGACGACATCTCTTTTGTCGAGGTGCAAATGGCCAACGGCACGCGCCGCACCCTGCCCGGCAAGACCCAGGTGCAGGTGCAGCGCGGCTCGCAAAGCCGCCTGATGTGGCCCGATGACCTGCAAGCGGGCGATGCGCTGGACGGCACGCCGATTGACTTCATCGTGCGCCGCTCTTCCCCCGAAGTGGCCACCTGCAATCTGGCGGGCATCGTCGTCTCCAACGTCGAATCCGAAGAGCAATACGCCGAAGTGGCCTATTACGCCCTGTTGATGATTGACAAGTGCATTCATCTGGCCCACTACGAGCTGCCCCAGGTGGGTGTGACCTCGCGCAAGCGCCTGAACGCTGGCGTGGGCATTTTGGGCCTGGCGCACCTGATGGCCAAAGAAGGCAAGCGCTACACCAACCAAGAAGGCAAGCAGTTCTTGCACGAAGTGGCCGAACGCCACTACTACCACCTGCTCAACGCCAGCCTCAAACTGGGCAAAGAGCTGGGCAACGCCCCGTGGATGCACAAAACCCGCTGGCCCGAAGGCTGGCTGCCGCTGGACACCTGCAACCAGCACGTGGACAAAATCGCCCCCTTCAGCCTGCGCTACGACTGGGAGGCGCTGCGCCGCGCCATCGTCGCCAATGGCGGCATCCGCAACTCGGTGCTGGTGGCGCACATGCCCACCGAGACCAGCGCCAACGCCTCGGGCACCACCAACGGCCTGTACCCGGTGCGCGAGCTGACCATGATCAAAACCGACAACCAGCGCGTGAACTACTGGGCCGCCCCCGACAGCGACACCCTGGCCGCCCAGTACGAATCGGCCTGGGACGTGCCCACCCAGGACATGACCGAGATGTACGCCATCATGCAAAAGTGGACCGACCAGGGCATCTCTGCCGACTTCTACCGCCGCGTGATTGGCGATGCCTCGATCGCCTCGTCCGAGCTGATCTCGGACTACCTGTACCGCGTCAAACTGGGCCTGAAGTCCAAGTACTACATGAACCAAAAAACGTCCAACGGCATGCGCCAAGTGGACGACCTTCCCGCTGCCCAGACCATCGCCCCGGTCGGCATCCCGGCCGGCGATGAAGATGCCGATTGCGAAGCCTGCACCCTGTAAGCCCAAGGAGAGCTGCCATGACCGATACCGTCTTCAACTACGACAAAACCGATTACGCAAAACCCCTGCTGCTGCTGGGCCAGCGCCCGGGCCTGTTCGATACCGTCAATCGCCACTACCCGGAAATCTGGAAGCTGTATAAAGCGCAAAAGTCGCTGGACTGGGACGAAAACGAGTTTGACTACTCCAGCTGCAACGCCGAGTTCAAAAGCTGCACCCGCGCCACCTACGACATGATGATCAAAACCCTGGCCTGGCAGTGGGAGGCCGACTCGGTCGCCTCGCGCGCCATTGCGCCAGTGCTGGCCCCCTTCATCACCTCCAGCGAGCTGTGGGCCGCTTGGCAGCGCATCTCGGACAACGAAGTGGTGCACGCCGCCACTTACTCTGAAATTGTGCGCAACTCGTTTGACGATCCCAGCGTCATCCTCGACGAAATTTTGCGCGTGCAAGAGGCGCACGACCGCCTGAGCGAAGTGGCCAAAGCCTTTGCCGTTGGCTACGAAGCCGCGCACAAATACGCCATCGGCCAGCTGCCCAACGACCAAGACACGTACAACGCCGTGTTCATGACCATCGTGGCCCTGCTCTGCATGGAGCGCATCCAGTTCATGGCCAGCTTTGCCGTCACCTTTGCCATTTGCGACACCGGCCTGTTCCAGCCAATTGGCAAGGCAATTCAAAAAATTGCCCAGGACGAGCTGGAAATCCACGCCGAACTTGACCGCGTCGTGCTGCTCAACGAGCTGAAAACCGAGCGCGGCCAAACCGCCTTTGCCCAGTGCCGCGAGCAGATCGAAAAAATGATCGAGGAAGTGGTCGAGAGCGAACTGCGCTGGATTAACTACCTGTTCTCCGAAGGGCGCGAGCTGGTGGGCATGAATGCCGACCGCCTCTCGGCCTGGACGCTGTACTGCGCCAAAGACGTTTACCAACTCTTTGGCCTGAGCACCGACAAATACACCCTGCCGGCGCATAACCCGCTGAAGTTCATGGAGAAATGGCTCAACATCTCCAAAACCCAGGCCTCCCCGCAAGAGCAGGACATTGCCGCCTACAAAGTCGGCGTGATGCGCCGCACCGACGAGAACCAAGTGTTCGACGTTGATTTTTAAACCTTGTCGTTATTGTTATCAGGAGTTTTTTATGGAAGTCATCATTTACGGCAAAGCCGGTTGCGTGAACTGCGACAAAACCCGCATGCTGTGCCAAATTCAATCGCTGCCGTTTCAGTATTTGACCGTGGGCGAGGACATCACCGCCGAGGCGCTGCAAGAGCAGGTCGGCCAACCCGTGCGCAGCCTGCCGCAAATTTTTGTGCGCACCGATGAAGGCAGCACCTACGTCGGCGGCTATGAGGATTTGCGCACCCACCTGCGCCAGCTGACGGCGACGACGGCTTAATAAAAAGAGAGCTGCTGCCGCAGTGGCAGTAAGCATTTAGGCGTAAAAATAGCTGCAACCGCGATATTTTCAGCGGTTGCAGCTATTTTTTTGTGGTTTTTAGCGCTTGGGTTTTTTGGTTTTTTTAAGGTGGGTGTGCGGTAGTTGCTTTGTTTTTTTGATTTTTTGTTCGCTGGCCGGGTCTCGCCCCGGCGGGCGACATCCTTTCTTGCCCGCGCAAGAAAGGACGCAAAGAAGGCGTGCTGCGCAGCTTTGGCACCGCAGAACTCACTTCGCGCCTGTGGCGCTGCGTTCGGACAACTGCGGTAAGTCAGACGGGATGCGGCTTGGTTGTTCTTGCGGCTGCGCCCTGATGGATACGTTGTTATGGAATGGCTGGCTCGCTTGCTGCGCAGCTTCGCTTCTGGTTTTGGAAAGCAACATTCGTAAGAATTTAAAGAAGCAGCCAGAGGCCAAATGCTATTTTTTCAATAGTTGTTACCGCTTGATTTTTCGGGGTTTTTTTATAATTTTTCCTTGGTGTTCAAGCTTGGCGTGCGGTAGCTGCTTTCTTATTTGATTTTTTGTTCGCTGGCCGGGTCTCGCCCCGGCGGGCGACATCCTTTCTTGCCCGCGCAAGAAAGGACGCAAAGAAGGCGTGCTGCGCAGCTTTGGCACCGCAGAACTCACTTCGCGCCTGTGG
>NZ_JAFNME010000034.1:20138-24547 GCF_017368815.1 Comamonas denitrificans
GCGCTGCGCTCGGACAACTGCGGTAAGTCAGACGGGATGCGGCTTGGTTGTTCTTGCGGCTGCGCCCTGACGGATACGTTGTTATGGAATGGCTTGCTCGCTTGCTGCGCAGCTTCGCTTCTGGTTTTGGAAAGCAACATTCGCAAGAATTTAAAGAAGCAGCCAGAGGCCAAATGCTATTTTTTCAATAGTTGTTACCGCTTGGTTTTTCGGGGTTTTTTTATGATTTTTTCTTGGTGTTCAGGCTTGGCGTGCGGTAGCTGCTTTCTTGTTTGATTTTTTGTTCGCTGGCCGGGTCTCGCCCCGGCGGGCGACATCCTTTCTTGCCCGCGCAAGAAAGGATGCAAAGAAGGCGTGCTGCGCAGCTTTGGCACCGCAGAACTCGCTACGCGCCTGTGGCGCTGCGCTCGGACAACTGCGGTAAGTCAGACGGGATGCGGCTTGGTTGTTCTTGCGGCTGCGCCCTGACGGATACGTTGTTATGGAATGGCTGGCTCGCTTGCTGTGCAGCTTCGCTTCTGGTTTTGGAAAGCAACATTCGCAAGAATTTAAAGAAGCAGCCAGAGGCCAAATGCTATTTTTTCAATAGTTGTTACCGATTGATTTTTCGGGGTTTTTTTATAATTTTTCCTTGGTGTTCAAGCTTGGCGTGCGGTAGCTGCTTTCTTGTTTGATTTTTTGTTCGCTGGCCGGGTCTCGCCCCGGCGGGCGACATCCTTTCTTGCCCGCGCAAGAAAGGACGCAAAGAAGGCGTGCTGCGCAGCTTGAACACCGCAGAACTCACTTCGCGCCTGTGGCGCTGCGTTCGGACAACTGCGGTAAGTCAGACGGGATGCGGCTTGGTTGTTCTTGCGGCTGCGCCCTGATGGATACGTTGTTATGGAATGGCTGCTCGCTTGCTGCGCAGCTTCGCTTCTGGTTTTGGAAAGCAACATTCGCAAGAATTTAAAGAAGCAGCCAGAGGCCTAATGCTATTTTTTCAATAGTTGTTACCGATTGATTTTTCGGGGTTTTTTTATAATTTTTCCTTGGTGTTTAAGCTTGGCGTGCGGTAGTTGCTTTGTTTTTTGATTTTTTGTTCGCTGGCCGGGTCTCGCCCCGGCGGGCGACATCCTTTCTTGCCCGCGCAAGAAAGGGCGCAAAGAAGGCGTGCTGCGCAGCTTTGGCACCGCAGAACTCACTTCGCGCCTGTGGCGCTGCGCTCGGACAACTGCGGTAAGTCAGACGGGCTGCGGCTTGCTTGTTCTTGCGGCTGCGCCCTGACGGATACGTTTTTATGGAATGGCTGGCTCGCTTGCTGCGCAGCTTCGCTTCTGGTTTTGGAAAGCAACATTCGCAAGAATTTAAAGAAGCAGCCAGAGGCTAAATGCTATTTTTTCAATAGTTGTTACCGCTTGATTTTTCGCGGTTTCTTTGTGATTTTTCCTTGGTATTCAAGCTTGGTGTGCGGTAGCTACTTTCTTGTTTGATTTTTTGTTCGCTGGCCGGGTCTCGCCCCGGCGGGCGACCTCCTTTCTTGCCCGCGCAAGAAAGGATGCAAAGAAGGCGTGCTGCGCAGCTTTTTGCACCGCAGAACTCACTTCGCGCCTGCGGGCGCTGCGTTCGGGCAACTGCGGTAAGTCAGACGGGCTGCGGCCTGCTTGTTCTTGCGGCTGCGCCCTGACGGATACGTTGTTATGGAATGGCTGGCTCGCTTGCTTGCTGCGCAGCTTCGCTTCTGGTTTTTGTGCGTGTTTTGCTTGCCAGCGCTGGGTTGGCTGGGGTTTGAGATGCTATTTTTAGAGTAGTTTTTAGCGTTTGTTTTTTCTTGGTTTTGAACGGTTTAGCACTAGAAATTCAATAACTGCCTACGGCAGCAGCTATTAAAAGCGACTGAACAACGGCTGAAGCTGCGCAGCAAGCAAAGCCGCCCCCCAACAACAACAGCGCATCCATCAGTGCGCAGCGCCTATAACCAGCATGCGCCTTCCCGTCTGACTCGCCATAGTTGTCCGAACGCAGCGCCGTAGGCGCGAAGTGAGTTCTATGGCGCCAAGCTGCGCAGCACGCCTTCTTTGCTGACTTTCTTGCGCGTGCAAGAAAGCCAGTCGCCCGCCGGGGCGAAACCCGGCCAGCAGGCGGAGAAATCAGCAGGGATTAAATTGAAGGCCCGCTTGAGTAACCGCAGAAATAAGAAAAGCACCCGAAGGTGCTTTTAAAAAAATTTGCTAAGAACTCTATATTAAGGAGGAGTAACAGGAGGAGTAACAGCAGCAGCAGCACCACAAGATTGCGGAGCATAACGAGGCTCAGAAGAAGTACAAGCCCATGTTACCGATCCAAGATCCTCCACCCATTTTGGGGTCAGCGTAATCACTTGATCCTTCGTATCCGCAGTACCAGTGACAGCAATCACACCTTCATTGCTAAGCGTGGCAGATTTAACCAGTCCACCTGCACCGGGTACTGCGCAAGAGCCTTTATCTGCTTTGCCTGCCAACTGAGATGCTTCTGTAACGCAAGTACGGGCAGAACTAGCGGCCAAGATAAGTTCCGAGACACGGGCACGAACCGTGTAATCCTGATACGCCGGCAACGCCACCGCCGCCAAAATCCCAATAATCGCCACAACGATCATCAGCTCAATCAAAGTAAAACCCTTTTGCACAGAACGCAGAGTACGTTTCATAACCAGCTCCTTAGAGAGTAAAAAATGAACACGCAGCTCTATAAGCAAACCCCATGCCAACTTTTCAACCCCTGGGCAAAAGGCACATCCACCCTTCCGTGGCACACCCTTTGCCGTGCCAATCCATCTCACCTTGGCCCAGCATGGCCGTGCCAGCACCGCATTGGCACAGACAGTGGTGTGCCAAAGAGGGTAGGGCCGCTGTGGCGCTACCCCAAAGGTGCTGTGCGGTGGCACACGCTCTTAGAATTCCCGCTCACTACAAGGAGGCACTATGCAAAGTATCAGCCTGGATGCGGCCGAGGCCATGACCGGTATCAGCCGCCGCACACTGTGGCGGCGGGTGGCCGATGGGGAATTGACCAGCACCGGCAAAGATGCCCGCAACCGGGCGGTGCTGGCGCTGGAGGGGTTGCAGGGGTGGATGCAGGGCTATACCGGGTTGGTGTTCAGTGCCCAGGACTTACACCGCTTGTGCCAAGCAGATGCGGGCGATGCGCAGGCCCAGGTGGATATGGGGGCGTGGCTCTATACCAGCCCACGCGCAGTGCCAAGGGTGGAAAATAGCCAGCCAGCCAGCCAGCCAGCCAGCCAGCCAGCCAGCCAGCCAGCCAGCCCTGTACTGGCTGCACCTAGCGGCGGAGCAAAACCATGGTGATGCCATGCACTGGTTGGCCACGGTGGCTGCAAATACGGGTACGCAGCAAGGCCATTATGAGTCGCTGATGTGGCTGGCCAAGGCCGCGATGCAAGGCCACCCCATTGCCACGGCGCAGTTGCAGGCCTTGCTGGATGCGGTGCTGACTTAGAACGTGTTTAGGTGCTTACCCCAGCAACGCCTGGGCAAACTCCCGCGCATTGAAGGTTTGCAGGTCTTGCACCTGCTCGCCCACGCCGATGAAGTACACCGGAATGGGTTTTTCCTGCGCAATGGCGGCCAGCACGCCGCCCTTGGCGGTGCCGTCCAGTTTGGTGACGATCAGGCCCGTTAGGCCCAGGGCTTCGTCAAAGGCTTTGACCTGGTGCAGGGCGTTTTGGCCGGTGTTGCCATCAATGACCAGTAGCACCTCGTGCGGGGCGCTGCCGTCGGCCTTGGTGATGACGCGCTTGATTTTTTGCAGCTCTTGC
Source organism: Comamonas denitrificans (assembly GCF_017368815.1). Lineage (GTDB taxonomy): Bacteria > Pseudomonadota > Gammaproteobacteria > Burkholderiales > Burkholderiaceae_C > Comamonas > Comamonas denitrificans. The sequence continues at coordinate 23,935 of NZ_JAFNME010000034.1, forward strand.
ATCAGGTGCAGTTGCGTGGGCAGGCGGCCTGCGGTATCGACCAGCACCACATCTTTGCCCCGGGCTTTGCCGGCGGTGACGGCATCAAAGCTGACGGCCGCTGGGTCGCCGCCTTCCTGGCTGACGATTTCTACCGTGTTGCGCGTGGCCCACACGCCCAGTTGCTCGCGGGCGGCGGCGCGGAAGGTGTCGGCGGCGGCCAGCAGCACCTGCTGGTCGTGGTCGGCCAGGTATTTGGTGAGTTTGCCGATGGAGGTGGTTTTGCCCGCGCCATTGACCCCCGCCACCATGATGACGGTGGGCTGGTGGGCACCGATGACGATGGATTTTTCCAGCGGCTGCAGCAGGTCGGCCAGGGCCTCGGCCAGCAGCGCTTTGACGGCAGCGGGGTCGGTGGCCTTGGCCTCTTTGACGCGGCGCTTTAAGTCGTGCAGTAGGGCTTCGGTGGCTTTCACGCCGGTGTCGGCCATGAGCAGGGCATCTTCCAGTTCTTCGTACAGGGCATCGTCAATCTTGGTGCCGGTAAAGACGGTGGTGATGCTGCTGCCGGTTTTGCGCAGTCCGGCCTTGAGGCGGGCCATCCAGCCTTGGCGCTCGGCGGGCTGGGGTTTGG
>NZ_JAFNME010000035.1 GCF_017368815.1 Comamonas denitrificans
CCAGCGGCATTGGCCGCTTGCGCCTGCAGCGGCGCGGCATCGGCCAGGGCAAAGGGTGCCTCCAGCCCAGGCTCCACATGGCCCAAATCAAACGCCTGCCCTGCAGCAGGGGCGGCTTCAGGTTCAGCGCCCACAGGGGCGGGGCCCGCCGGGTGCGTGCTGGCCTGGGTGATGTCCACCCCGCCCAGATCTGGCTCTTGCCGCAGTGCGGCGTTGGTGCCATGCGCAGCCTGCCCCTGTGGCCGGGCCTTGCGCGGCGCGGCGCGGCGGTAGGCCCAGGCGTTGTAGGCCAGTACCAAGCCTAAAAAAACGATGCCCAAAATGGCCAAGCTGATTTGCAAAGTACTCATTGCGGTATCCCTGTGCTTTGAAATGTCATGGTGAGGCTCACGTTTGCGCCATGGTAACGGTGGAAAAGCCAAGGGCCGCTTCCATGTCCACGGCCACAATGCGCGATACGCCTTGTTCTTGCATGGTCACGCCAATCAACTGCTCGGCCATTTCCATGGCGATTTTGTTGTGGCTAATAAATAAAAACTGGGTTCCACGGCTCATGTGGGCGACCAATTTGGCGTAGCGCTCGGTGTTGGCATCGTCCAGCGGCGCATCCACCTCATCGAGCAGGCAAAACGGTGCCGGGTTGAGCTGAAAAATGGCAAACACCAGGGCAATCGCGGTCAGCGCCTTCTCTCCGCCCGAGAGCAGGTGGATGGTTTGGTTCTTCTTGCCTGGGGGCTGGGCCATGACTTGCACGCCCGCGTCCAAAATTTCGTCGCCGGTCATGATCAGTCGCGCTTGCCCACCACCGAACAACTCGGGGAACATGCGGCCAAAGTGCGCATTCACCGCGTTGAAGGTGCCCGAGAGCAGTTCGCGCGTTTGCGCATCGATTTTTTGAATCGCCCCTTGCAAGGTGGCCATGGCCTGGGTCAAGTCCTGCACTTGGGCATCCAAAAAGGTTTTGCGCTCGGTGGCCAGTTGCAGCTCTTGCAGCGCTGCCAGATTCACCGCCCCCAGGGCGGTGATTTCGCGGTGCAGGCGGTCAATTTCGGCCTGCAAGCCGTGCAGGCGCACATTGCCCTCGGTGATCGACTGCGCAACGGCGGCCAGGTCTGCCCCGGCTTCTTCGAGTTGCTCGGCATATTGGGCACTGCCCAGGCTGGCGGCTTGCTCACGCAGTTGAAATTCGGTGATGCGCTGGCGCATAGGCTCCAGGGTGCGCTGAATCTGGCTGCGCAGCTCATCGCTGGCCCGCAGCTGCGCAGTCAGCCCCTCGTACTCGCTGCGGCGCTGGGCCAGGGTGTGCTCGCACTGGGTTTTGCGCTCTAACGCATCTTGCAGGCCGCCTTGGGCGGCCGCATCGCTCAGGCGCTCGGCCTCGGCGTGGGCGCGTTGCTCTTCTTGCGCCAAATCGCGCATTTGCTGCTCTGCGGTTTGCAAGCTGCGCTGCAGTTCGGCTTGCCGCGCTTGCAGGCTGCGCTCGCCAAACCGCGCCTCTTGCGCTTGGCGCTCCAGGCTGCGCAGTTGCTCGCGGGCGCTGTGCAGTTGCTGCTGCGCGGCCATGGCACGGTCTTCCTCCTGGGCGTGCTGCTCTTGTGCCTGGGCCAGCTGCGCATCAAGTTCTTCAAAGCGGGCCTCGGCCTCGGCGCTGCGCTCTTGCAGCCCATCGAGCAAGGCCCGCACTTCATCGCTGTCGGCCTGCAGCTGCTGGCTGCGGCTGCTGGCTTGCTCCATTTGCTGCTGCAGGCGCAGCCATTGCACTTGGCTGTCATGTGCGGCCTGCTGGGCCTGCTGGGCTTGGCGACGGGCGCTGACCAAGTCAGCACTGGCCTGCTGGTAAGCGTGGTCGGCCCGGGCCAGCGTGGTTTGGGCATCTTCTACCAGCAGCTGCTGGGCACGCAGGGCTTTGTCCAGCTGTTCTATCTCTTGGGCACGGGCCAGCAACCCCGATTGCTCGCTGTCTTGCGCGTAAAAGCTCACGCTGTGCGCGCTCACTGCATGGCCAGAGGCGATAAAAATAACCTGCCCATCGCCCAACTGGGCGCGCTGGACCAGCGCTTCATCCAGGCTATTGGCCGTGCTGCAGCCGTGCAGCCAATGGGCCAAAACAGCCCGCAGCCCCTCATCGCCAGTGCGGATTTTTTGCATCAAGCCCTGGGGAGCTGAAGCATGGCCCGCTGCAATGTTGGCGGCCGAATAAAACGCCAGCCGGGTCGGCGGTGCCGCACTGGCCGTGGCAAAACCGCGCACCGTCTCCAAGCGGCCAATGTGCAACGCGCCCATGCGTTCACGCAGGGCCGCTTCCACCGCATGCTCCCAACCGGGCTCAACGGCAATGCGCGTCCACAGCGCAGGCAAGCTCTCCAAGCCCTGCGCGGCCAGCCAGGGGTGGAGTTTGTCGTCGGTTTTCAGCTTTTCTTGCAGGGCTTGCAGGGCTTGCAAGCGGGCCGACAGCTCGGCATGGCGGGCGTTTTCATGGTTTACGGCCTGCTGGCTGCTGCGCCGCGCTTCTTCCAGGGTGGGCAGGCTGTCTTGCAATTGCTGGAGGGCCGCTTCGGCCAGTTCGGCGGCCTCTTGGGTGGCCGCATGCTGTTCTTGCACGGCTTGGATCTGCGCCGGGTCTGGGCTGACCAGGGCTTGGCGCTCGGCCCGCAAGCGCTCCAGGCGGTTTTCTTGCTGGCGGCTTTGTTCTTGCAAACTGCGCTGCTCAGCCGCCAGTACCTGAATGCGTTGCTGCACCTGCACGACCTGCTGGTGCTGCTTTTGCGCCTGCGCTTGGGCACGGTGCATGGCCTCTTCCAGGGCCGGCAAACCATCAGTTTGCTCTTGCACTTGCGCATCCAATAGCTCGGCCTGTTCTTGGGCATCCACGCCACTGGCGCAGAGTTCTTCCAGCTCCAACGCGGCCGCTTCTTGGCGCTCTTGCCACTGCTGGGTTTGCTCGGCCAGCTGCTGCAGGCGCTGGGCGATGCGCTGGCGGCCTTCGAGCACATAGCGAATTTCGGTTTCCAGCTTGCCCACCTCGGCGGTGGCGGCATACAGCTGGCCTTGGGCTTGGTTTACGGCATCGCCGGCGCTGTAATGCGCCTGGCGCTGGCTTTCCATGTCCGCCTCAATGTGGCGCAGCTGGGCCATGCCTGCTTCCAGGGCATTGACGGCCTCTAAGCCCTGGGCGCGGATGGCGGCCAAGTCGCCCTCGGCATCTTGTTTTTTCAGCAGCCACAGCTGGTGTTGCTTCAAGGTGGCACTGGCGTTCAGGGCGTGGTACTGGGCGGCGACTTCGGCTTGTTTTTCGAGTTTTTCCAGGTTGCTGCCCAGCTCGCGCAGGATGTCTTCAACGCGGGTGAGGTTCTCTACCGTGTCGTGCAAGCGGTTTTGCGTTTCACGCCGACGTTCTTTGTATTTGGAAACGCCTGCGGCCTCTTCCAAGAACAAGCGTAGCTCTTCGGGGCGGCTTTCAATGATGCGGCTGATCGTGCCCTGGCCAATGATGGCGTAGGCCCGAGGCCCCAACCCGGTGCCCAAAAACACATCCTGCACATCGCGGCGGCGCACGGGCTGGTTGTTGATGAAATAACTGCTGCCACCATCGCGGGTGAGCACGCGCTTGACGGCGATCTCGGTAAATTGATTCCACTGCCCACCGGCGCGGTGGTCGTGGTTGTCGAACACCAGCTCAACACTGGCGCGGCTGGCCGGTTTGCGGTGGGTGGTGCCGTTAAAAATCACATCCTGCATGGATTCGCCGCGCAGCTCGCTGGCTTTGGACTCACCCAGCACCCAGCGCACGGCATCCATGATGTTGGATTTGCCGCAGCCATTGGGGCCCACCACCCCCACCAACTGCCCCGGAAGCATGAAATTGGTTGGTTCCGCAAAGGATTTGAAGCCCGAGAGCTTGATGGACTGAAGGCGCACAACAATACAAAATAAATGGCCCTACTCTCCAACAGAATAGGGCCATAAATGATAACGCGGCCCAGCGCATCAGAAGGCCAGAAGAAGGCTTTATTTTTAAAACAAAAAGTTAAAAATCTGATGCAAACAAAGTGGAGCAAGCTATTTTTTTAAAAGCAAAGCACCCCACTTTTCGCCTGGCAATCACCGCTGCACTTCGCTCTCGACCACCATGTCTAAAACATACACATAGCGCGAAGCATCGGCGGGTGGATTGGGGTTGGTAAAGCGCTTCAGGCGCAGCACATTGCGCTCACCCGCACGGTGCTCAAAGCCCTGGATTGTGTCGAAAAAGTTCTCCCATGGGCCCACGTTTTGCTTCAAGCCTTGCGCATTGAACTCCAGGCTGCGCACTTGCAGGCACTGGGCATCCGCCATCAGGGGATGGGGGCAGGCTTGTTTCTGCGGCGCCACTTCCAAAAAAATGCGCTCGGGCTTGCCATACACCACCTCGGGCTTGACCTGACCATTCAGCACCCAGCGCTGGCCATCGGCAAAGGCAATTTCAAAGGTGTGCCCTTGCAGCACACGCCACGATTGGGCCAGCGGCAAAGCCATGCGCACCTGGTCCTCAGCCGCCATCACACCGGCATCTGCGCACGCCATCATGGTGGCCGCCAAGGGAGTGACCTGCAGCCGCGCCTCCTGCGCTTGGTAGCTGCCACGCAAGGTGTTGCACAGGCCTTTGACGACCACGCTTTGACCATCGATAAAGTTCAGCTGCAGCTTGGCCACAGCAGCCTGTTCCCACGCCTGGGACTGGGCCGGTCCCTCGATTTTGGCCAACGTCCAAACCTGGGCTTGCAAATCCAGGGGGATTGAGGCAGCCGCCTGTGTTGGTGCCGAGGGTGCTGGTGTCGAATTTGCCATGGTCGCACCCGTTTCTTTTTGCTGAGGTGCCGTGGTTGCTGCGCAGCCGGCCAAGCCGATCGCAGTGGCCACAACCACGGTTTTCATGATTGCGTTCATGGTGATAAACCTTTCTTTTTTGCCACTAGCAAGGGCTTATTCGCGCCAATGCTCGGCCACCCAGCGGGCTGGCCGGATAAACCGAAAACGCCGGTTGCGCCGCCCCGCCAAGGCATCGGGCGGGTTGCATTCGCCGTGAAAAATCACAATGCGGGCATCTTCCGGGACAAACGGTGGCTGCCAATAATTCGTTGGCCAAGTGGGAATGCAGTGGTACTTGAAGCTGGGGCACCACGAGGCAGGCCAGTATTGCAACCTCCCTTGCTTGTGCAAAACGTCGGACAAATACGCCTGTTCATTGCGAAATTGCTGGCGAATCTCGTCGAAATGCCCTCGAAAATACTCCAAGACATCCGGGTGTGCCCCCAGTTCAAAGCGATAAACCGACGAGTTACCCGTCACCCGCCAAGGGCGTTTGTGGTCATGAATGATAAGAAATTCCCCTGGATGGGTAAAAAACTCATCCAACGGGCCGGTAACGACCACATCCACATCCAAAAACAAGGCCGTGCCGCGCAAGCCGTGCAAGTCAGCCGCAAAAGTCGTCAGCTTGGTCCAGCCGCGCTCAGGAATACCCGGCGGCAAATCCAGCGAAGGGATCGGCAAACACTGCACCTCCGGGCGAATACCCTGGGCGTTATCGGTCAGGCAAACAAAGTTGAAATCACCTTGCAAGTGCCGCCGCACCATGGCGTACAGGCGATTGACGTATTCCGGGCCGTACTTGGTGCCCCATTTCATGCACAAAATGTGGCGCTGCGGCTGGGCAGAAAGCTCAGAACGAGCAAACGGGCTGGTCATGGCCGAGTTACGCGCCTTTTTTCAGCGACTTGGGCGAGGTTTTCTTCGCACGCTTGATCGAACCACCTGCCGTGAGGCGCTGGTTGCCCAGCACACGCACTTGCTTGACCGTGGGTTTGGTGCCCGGGCGGCCAAATTGGAGCAGCTTCACATCGCGGGGGCCTGCTTTGCGGTCTTCGTCGAAGGCTTTGGTTTTTTCTGGCTGCGGGCGCCACAGCACCAGCAATTTACCAATATGCTGAATCGGCGCAGCATTCAGCTCTTCGCAAAGCACTTGGTACATGGTTTCACGCTGGGCACGGTCATCACCAAAAACGCGCACTTTGATCAGACCATGGGCGTTCAAAGCGGCATCGATTTCTTTTTGTACGCCAGGGGTTAAACCATCCGCACCAATGAGCACAACAGGGCTCAGGTGGTGGGCATTGGCGCGGTGTTCCCGGCGCTGGGCGGGGGTCAATTGAATTTGAGGCATCTGCGTATTATCAAGTCTGTGAGAATTTTGCGATGAAGATTCAAACGAAAAGCAAGAAAGTCAATAAAAACTGGTTGCACCAGCACATCAACGACCCTTATGTGCAAGCCGCCCAGAAAGACGGTTACCGCGCCCGCGCAGCCTACAAGCTCAAAGAAATTGACGAGGCCTTTGGCCTGATTCACCCAGGCCAGGTCGTGGTGGACTTGGGTTGCACCCCGGGGGCCTGGAGCCAATACCTGCGCCGGCGCATGGCCCCAGACGGCGCTGCCGCCGGCCAGCTGAACGGCACCATTATTTCGCTTGATCTGCTACCCATGGAGCCGATTGCGGGCGTGCAATTCATCCAGGGCGATTTTCGCGAGGATGCCGTGCTGGCCCAACTGGAAGCCGTGCTGCAAGGCCGTCCGGTGGATGTGGTGGTCTCGGACATGGCCCCCAACCTCAGCGGCCACAGCAGCACCGATGCCGCGCGTGTGGGCCATTTGATTGAATTGGCCATCGACTTTGCCAGCCGCCATCTGCGCCCCGGCGGGGCGTTGGTGACCAAAGTGTTCCACGGCCCGGGGTACGACGCGCTGGTACAACTCTTTCGCGCGCACTTTGCGCAGGTCAAACCCCTCAAACCCCTGTCTTCCCGGGCCAAATCCACGGAAACTTTTTTAATTGGCCGCACCCTTAAACACCCAATGCGTTGATTTCTTAACCCTGCAGGGATCTTTCAACCCGGGCAAGCACCTCGTTGAAGACAAGCTTATGACGATGGTGCTTGAAACGCCTAAAATCAGCCTCAGTTGCATCGCAGCGCTTTTTATTTTTTTCGTCCCTCTCGTCCTTATTGGAGCCCCGCTTGAACAATCAGTGGTTTTCTAAAATTGCCGTCTGGCTCATTGTGGCCATGGTGCTGTTTACTGTTTTCAAGCAGTTTGATACACGCAGCACCGTGGGTACGGGCTATATCGGTTATTCCGACTTCCTGAACGAAGTAAACAACAACCGCATCAAAAGCGCCACCATCCAAGAAGGCCCCGGCGGCACCGAAATTGTGGCTTTCACCACCGATGATCGGCGCGTGCGTACCACTGCCACCTATCTGGATCGCGGCTTGGTGGGCGACCTGATTGATAACAACGTCAAATTCGACATCAAGCCCCGCGAGGAAGGCTCCTTCTTGGTCAGCCTGCTGCTCAGCTGGGGACCCATGCTGCTGTTGATTGGTGTCTGGGTTTACTTCATGCGCCAAATGCAAGGCGGTGGCAAGGGCGGTGCGTTCAGCTTTGGCAAAAGCAAAGCCCGCATGCTTGACGAGAACACCAACACCGTCACCTTTGCCGACGTAGCCGGTTGCGACGAGGCCAAAGAAGAAGTCAAGGAAGTGGTCGATTTTCTCAAAGACCCTAGCAGGTTCCACAAGCTGGGCGGGCGTATTCCCCGTGGTTTGCTGTTGGTTGGCCCACCGGGTACGGGCAAGACGCTACTGGCAAAATCCATCGCTGGAGAAGCCAAGGTGCCGTTCTTCAGCATTTCAGGCTCTGACTTTGTGGAAATGTTCGTCGGCGTGGGCGCGGCCCGCGTGCGTGACATGTTTGAAAACGCCAAGAAAAACGCCCCCTGCATCATCTTCATCGACGAAATCGATGCCGTTGGCCGCCAGCGCGGTGCCGGTTTGGGTGGTGGCAATGATGAGCGCGAGCAAACCCTCAACCAAATGCTGGTTGAGATGGACGGTTTTGAAACCAACCAAGGCGTGATTGTGGTGGCCGCCACCAACCGCCCAGACATTCTGGATGCCGCCTTGCTGCGCCCAGGCCGCTTTGACCGCCAGGTGTATGTAACGCTGCCCGACATCCGGGGCCGCGAGCAAATTCTGGCCGTCCACATGCGCAAAATCCCCGCTGGGCAAGACGTGAATCCCTCCATCATCGCCCGGGGCACTCCAGGCATGAGCGGGGCTGACCTGGCCAACCTGTGCAACGAAGCGGCGCTGATGGCCGCCCGCCGCAACGCCCGAATGGTGGAAATGCAGGACTTTGAAAAGGCCAAAGACAAAATCATCATGGGCCCCGAGCGCAAGAGCATGGTCATGCCCGAAGAAGAGCGCCGCAACACGGCCTACCATGAAGCCGGTCACGCACTGATTGGCCGCCTGCTGCCCAAGTGCGATCCGGTGCACAAAGTCACCATCATCCCCCGTGGCCGCGCTCTGGGCGTGACCATGAGCCTGCCGGAAAAAGACCGCTATTCCTACGACAAAGAGTTCATGCTCAACCAAATCGCCATGCTGTTTGGCGGGCGCATTGCCGAAGAAGTGTTCATGGGTCAAATGACCACGGGCGCGAGCAATGACTTTGAACGCGCCACGCAAATTGCCCGCGATATGGTGACGCGCTACGGCATGAGCGACGCTTTGGGCCCCATGGTGTATGCCGAACAAGAAGGCGAGCCTTTCCTGGGGCGCTCGATGAGCAAAGCCAGCAACATCAGCGAAGAGACGATGCAAAAAGTCGATGCCGAGGTGCGCCGCATCATTGACGAGCAATACTCTTTGGCCCGCAAGCTGATCGAAGAAAACGCCGACAAAATGCACGCCATGGCCAAAGCCATGCTCGAATGGGAAACCATCGACATGTCGCAGCTCGATGCCATCATGGCCGGTGAAGAGCCCCAGCCCCCAAAAGACTGGACACCCCGTGTGCAAAAGTCCCCTGATGACAGCAGCCCGCCCCCAACCAGTGGCGGCGCTTCTGCCACCGACAGTGCGCAGCCCTCGCCCAGCGCCTCGTAAGCGCGCCGGCACAACCACCGCACAACCAGCTGAAGGGGCCTCACGGCCCCTTTTTCACGGCACCAACTTCCACATAAAACCATGGCGCTTTGGCAAACCACCCGCTTTCGTTTAGACCTCACCCGCCCTTTGGTGATGGGCATTGTGAACAACACCCCCGATTCTTTTTCGGATGGTGGCCACCACCACAGCGTGACCGCGGCACTGCGCCATGCCGAAAAACTGCTCAAAGACGGTGCCCATATCCTGGACATTGGTGGTGAATCCACCCGCCCCGGCTCCCCTCCCGTCCCCTTGGAAGAAGAGATGCGCCGCGTACTGCCTTTTGTGCAAGCGGCCGTGCAGTTTGGCGTGCCAATTTCGGTCGATACCTACAAAGCCCAGGTCATGCAAGCCGTGCTGGATGCCGGTGCCGACATCATCAACGACGTGTGGGCGCTGCGCCAACCTGGGGCCCAGAGCGTGGTTGCCAACCATCCCCAGTGCGGCGTGGTGCTGATGCACATGCACAAAACCCCGCAAGACATGCAGCAAACCCCCATGCAAGGCGATGCCGTGGCCCAGGTGCAGAACTTTTTAGCGCAACAAACCCAGGCCCTGGTGGCCCTGGGCGTTGAGCGCCAGCGTATCGTGTGGGACTACGGCATTGGCTTTGGCAAAACCGTGGCGCAAAATTTTGCCCTGCTGGCCCACCAGGCCGCACTGACCGGCCAAGGCTTTGCCCTGCTGGCCGGTTGGTCGCGCAAAAGCTCTTTGGGCCAAGTAACGAACCATCCCGTCGAAGAGCGCATGGTGCCCAGCGTGACCGCTGCAGTCTTGGCCGTCGAGCGCGGCGCACGCATCGTGCGCGTGCATGATGTGGCAGAAACTGTCAGCGCCTTGGCCGTCTGGCAGGCCATGCACGACAACGAATAACACCTTCCCTCACTTTCCTTCCCAACTCCTATGACACGTCAATTTTTCGGCACCGATGGCATTCGCGGCACGGTAGGCCAAGCTCCGATCACCCCAGATTTTGTTTTGCGCCTCGGCCATGCCGTGGGCCGCGTCTTAAAGCGCAGCCACGACAAACCCCTGGTGCTGATTGGCAAAGACACGCGCATCTCTGGCTATATGCTGGAGGCAGCGCTGGAAGCCGGTTTGAACTCCGCCGGGGCCAGCGTCATGCTGCTGGGGCCCCTGCCCACGCCGGGTGTCGCCTACTTAACCCGGGCCCAGCGGGCGCAGCTGGGCGTGGTGATCAGCGCCAGCCACAACCCCTATCCCGACAATGGCATCAAATTCTTCAGCGCCCAAGGCACCAAGCTGCCGGACGACTGGGAAGAAGCCGTCGAAGCGGCCCTGCAAGAGCCCCCCCAGTGGGTCACCGCAGCAGAACTGGGCAAAGCGCAGCGTCTGGACGATGCGGCAGGCCGCTACATTGAATTTTGCAAAAGCACGTTTGCCAGTGACTTGTCACTGCATGGCTTGAAAATCGTCGTCGATGCCGCCCATGGCGCGGCCTACCACATCGCCCCCAAAGTCTTTCACGAGCTAGGGGCGGAAGTGCTCTCCATTGGCTGCCAGCCCAATGGCCTGAACATTAACGACCACGTTGGTGCCACCCACCCCGAGGCCCTGGCCCTGGCGGTGCGCGCCAACCATGCCGATTACGGCATCGCCCTGGATGGTGATGCCGACCGCCTGCTCATGGTCGATGCCCAGGGACGCATCTTCAACGGCGATGAGCTGCTCTACCTCATGGTGCAAGACCGCCTGCAGCAAGGCCACAACATCCCCGGTGCCGTAGGCACCCTGATGACCAATATGGCGGTAGAGCTGGCCCTGCAGCAACAAGGCGTGGCCTTCATTCGGGCCAAAGTGGGCGACCGCTACGTGCTGGAGCAACTGCACGCCCAAGGCTGGCAACTGGGGGGCGAGGGCTCGGGCCACCTCCTGGCGCTGGACAAACACTCCACCGGCGATGGCCTGATCAGCGCCTTGCAAGTGCTGCAAGCCTGCGTGCGCAGCGGCAAAACACTGGCTCAACTGCTACAAAATTTACAGCTATTTCCGCAAGAATTAATTAACGTTCGATTGCGAAAAGACCAAAATTGGCAAGAAAATCAGGCGCTAAAAGCTATGCAAACAGAAGCTGAACACGCCTTAGCCGGACAAGGCCGGGTGCTGATTCGCGCCAGCGGCACCGAGCCCTTAGTGCGCATCATGGTCGAAGCCCAACAAGCCCAGCACGCCCACGACTGGGCCCAACGCTTGGCCGACACCTTGCGCAATTGATGTGTGTCAAATCAGACGGGTTTGATATATAGCAAATCTGTGTTTAACAGCCCGCCTGACAATCGCGCGACCATGCCCGCTTCGCCCACTTTTTTGCACCGCACACACCGCCCCTGGGGGATGGTGCTGGCCGTTTTGGCCCTGTGCATGCAGCTGTGGGCCGGCCAAGCCACTGCCGCCCATTTTGGCCAGGCGATGGTCGATGGCACTTGGCGCAATGATCTTTGCCGCACTGAAAATACCCAGGGGCTGGACCCCCACACCCTGCAGGCGCTGTGCATCAGCGAGCATTGCCCCGCTTGCAGCGTGGCCGGCGGCAAGCCCCTGCCCCCTTCAGCGGCAGGTGTATTAAACGCTGCAGCGCTGCACAATGCACCACCCAGCAGCGATGGCCAAAACCAACATTCCAGCACCACGCGCCTGCGCCCGCCGGCCCAGGCCCCACCGGCCATGCCACCCCACCAGGCTTTGGCAGCAGCCACCCCGCTGCCACCAAGAATGACTCTTCATACCTCCAGCTAAGGTTTTCAGCTGGAGGTTTTTTTATGCCCCATGGCGCTTCGATTTACCCCAACTGCAGCCGCTGGCGGGCCGCTTGGTATTGCTGTTGCAGCTGGGCGACCAACTCCGCCGCCGGCTGCACTTTGTCAATCGCCCCAATGCCCTGGCCGCAACCCCAGATGTCTTTCCAGGCTTTGGCCGCAGCATCACCACCAAAATTCATTTTGCTGGGATCGGCCTCGGGCAAGTGCTCCGGGTCGAGGCCTGCAGCCCGAATCGACGGGGCCATGTAATTGCCATGCACGCCGGTAAACAGGTTGGTGTAAACAATGTCGTCTGAATTGCCATCAACAATCGCCTGCTTGTAGGCTTGGCTGGCGCGGGCCTCGGCCGTGGCAATAAAGGCCGAGCCGATGTAGGCAAAGTCGGCCCCCATGGCCTGGGCCGCCAAAATGGCCCCGCCCGAGGCGATGGCACCAGACAGCGCCAGTGGGCCATCAAACCATTGGCGAATTTCTTGCACCAAGGCGAACGGGCTTTTGCTGCCCGCATGGCCGCCCGCACCTGCCGCCACGGCAATCAGGCCATCGGCCCCTTTTTCAATGGCTTTGTGGGCAAATTTGTTGTTGATGATGTCGTGCAGCACCACCCCGCCCCAGCTGTGTACGCCCTGGTTCACATCCTCACGCGCGCCCAGGCTGGTAATGACCAGCGGCACTTTGTACTTGGCACAAAGCTGCATGTCCTGCTCCAGCCGGTCGTTGCTTTTGTGCACGATCTGGTTGATGGCAAACGGTGCGGCAGGCTGGTCGGGGTGGGCGGCATCCCAGGCGGCCAGGGTTTCGGTGATTTCAGCCAACCAATCATCCAGTTGCGCCGCAGGGCGGGCATTGAGCGCGGGCATGGCTCCCACGATGCCCGCCTGGCACTGGGCAATCACCAGCTGCGGGTTGCTGATGATGAACAAGGGCGAACCGATAACCGGCAAGCGTAAATTTTGTAAAACAGCAGGAATGCGTGACATGGTGGAAGTCTCCTCACAGCCCAAATAAAGTAGAGCTTCTTGCGCTTGTTATATATATGTTTTTTGAATAAAAACACCTAAATATCAACACTCATAAGCGCAAGAAGCTATGGTTTTTAATGATTCTTAAAATGCCTCCAGCGGCAAGGCGCAAGCGCTTTCGCCCCCAGTACACACGGTGTGTGCCAGGCCGGGCACGCGGGTCAGAATGTGCTCGGCATAGAACTGGGCCGTGATGATCTTGGCCTGCATGAACGCTGCCTCTTCGCCAGCGGCCAGCTTGTCCTGGGCCACCAACAGGGCGCGGCCCATTTGCCAGCCTGCGACCAAGTTACCGGTCAGCATCAGATAAGGAACGCTGCCGGCATACACCGCATTGGGCGAGGCCTTGGCCTTGCCTGCCACAAAGTCCACCGTTTGCAAGAAAGCTTCGCGGGCCGTTTGCAGGTGGCGGGCCATGGACAGGGCGGCGGCGGTGCCGCTGGCGTGCAGATCGGCCTCGGTTTTGGCAATTTGCTCAGCAATGGCGCGGGCGCTTTGGCCGCCGTCGCGGGCTGTTTTACGGCCCACCAAGTCGTTGGCCTGGATGGCGGTAGTGCCTTCGTAAATGGTCAAAATTTTTGCGTCGCGGTAGTACTGCGCTGCACCCGTTTCCTCGATAAAGCCCATGCCGCCATGCACCTGCACGCCCAGGCTGGTCACTTCCAGGCTCATCTCAGTGCTAAAGCCTTTGACCAGCGGCACCATGAATTCGTAGAAGGTGGCATTGGCCTGGCGCACGGCCGCATCGGGGTGGTGGTGCGCCGCATCGTAAGCCGCCGCCGCTGTGGTGGCCATGGCGCGGCAGCCTTCGGTGAAAGCCCGCATGGTCATCAGCATGCGGCGCACATCCGGGTGGTGGATGATGCTGGCCGCGCCCGGCACGCTGCCATCCACCGGCCGACTTTGCACCCGATCGCGGGCGTACTGCACGGCGCGTTGGTAAGCGCGTTCGGCCACGGCAATGCCTTGCACGCCCACGCCGTAGCGGGCGGCGTTCATCATGATGAACATGTACTCCAGCCCACGGTTTTCCTCACCGACCAGGTAACCGATGGCACCGCCATGGTCACCAAACTGCAGCACGGCGGTGGGGCTGGCCTTGATGCCCATCTTGTGCTCAATGCTCACGCAGTGGGCATCGTTGCGCGCGCCCAGGCTGCCATCGCTATTGACCAAAAATTTCGGCACCACAAACAGGCTGATGCCTTTCACGCCTTCGGGCGCACCGGCAACGCGGGCCAGCACCAGGTGCACGATGTTTTCGGCCATATCGTGCTCACCGTAGGTGATGAAGATTTTGGTGCCAAAAATTTTGTAGCTGCCATCGGGCAGGGGCTCGGCCTTGGTGCGCACCAGCGACAGGTCGGAGCCGGCCTGGGGTTCGGTCAAGTTCATCGTGCCCGTCCACTGGCCAGAGATGAGTTTTTCAAGGTATATGGCCTTGAGTTCGTCACTTCCCGCCATCAGCAAGGCCTCAATGGCCCCATCGGTGAGCAAGGGGCACAAGGCAAAACTCAGGTTGGCGCTGTTGAGCATTTCCAGGCACGCAGCACCAATGGTCTTGGGCAGGCCCTGGCCCCCAAAATCGACCGGGTGTTGCAAGCCCTGCCAGCCACCTTCGGCAAACTGGGCAAATGCTTCTTTAAAACCGGCAGTGGTGGTGACGACACCGTCGTTCAGGCTGGACGGGTGCTTATCGCCCACAATATTCAGCGGCTCAATCACGCCCTCGCACAGCTTGGCGCACTCTTCCAGCACCGCTTGGGCCGTTTCCAGGTTGGCATCTTCAAAACCGGGGATTTGGGTCACTTGGTCCAGATTGGCCAAGTGCTCCATGGCAAACAGCATGTCTTTGACAGGGACAGAAAAACTCATCACAGATCTCCTAATTTTCAAAAGAACGATCGTTCTATATCACTACTTACGTATAAAAAAAGGGGGACAGGCCCCCTTTGTTATTTGGTCCCTGGCTTACAGGGCTTTGACCAGTTCAGGCACCGCCGTGAACAGGTCGGCCTCCAGCCCATAGTCGGCCACCGAGAAAATCGGCGCTTCGGGGTCTTTGTTGATGGCCACGATGATTTTGGAATCTTTCATCCCAGCCAAGTGCTGGATGGCCCCCGAAATACCGCAAGCAATGTACAGCTGGGGCGCAACGATCTTGCCGGTTTGACCCACTTGCAAATCGTTGGGGGCGTAGCCCGCATCGACCGCCGCGCGCGAAGCGCCAATGGCCGCGCCCAGCTTGTCAGCCAGCGGGGTGATCACTTCGTCAAACTTCTCGCTGCTACCCAGAGCACGGCCACCGGAGACGATGATCTTGGCGGCAGTCAGCTCGGGGCGGTCGCTCTTGGACAGTTCGCTGCCCACAAAGCTGCTCTTGCCCGAGTCAGCCACGGCAGCCACTGTTTCTACGGCAGCGCTGCCACCGGTAGCCGCTGCAGCGTCAAAACCGGTGCCGCGCACGGTGATCACCTTCACAGCATCGCTCGATTGCACCGTGGCAATGGCGTTACCAGCGTAGATGGGACACTCAAAGGTATCGGCGCTCACCACTTTGGTGATGTCAGAGATTTGCGCTACATCCAGCTTGGCCGCCACACGAGGGGCTGCGTTTTTGCCGCTGGCCGTCGCAGGAAAAACAATGTGGCTGTAGTTGCTGGCCACCGCCAACACTTGGGCGGCCAGGTTTTCGGCCAAGCCGTTTTTCAGGGCAGCGCCATCGGCGTGCAGTACTTTGGCTACGCCAGCAATCTGGGCGGCGGCCTGGGCCACAGCGGCAGCGTTTTCACCGGCCACCAGCACGTGGACATCGCCACCGCAGGCCATAGCGGCCGTGACGGTGTTCAAGGTTGCGCCTTTCAAGGAGGCGTTGTCGTGTTCAGCAATAACGAGTGTGGTCATTTTCATATCCTCCTTAGATCACCTTGGCTTCGTTTTTCAGCTTTTCGACCAAGGTGGCCACATCAGGCACTTTCACACCGGCTTGGCGACCAGCGGGCTCAGCCACTTTCAAGGTTTTGATGCGCGGGGCCACATCCACACCCAGGTCTTCGGGGGTGACGGTGTCCAAGGGCTTTTTCTTGGCCTTCATGATGTTGGGCAGGGTCACAAAGCGCGGCTCATTCAGGCGCAGGTCGGTCGTGATGACAGCAGGCAGGCTCAAAGCCACAGTTTCCATACCGCCATCGACTTCACGGGTGACGGTGGCTTTATCCCCCGCAACTTCTACTTTCGAGGCAAAAGTAGCCTGGGGCAAATCGGCCAGAGCCGCCAGCATTTGGCCGGTTTGGTTGGCATCATCATCAATGGCTTGCTTGCCCAAGATCACCAAGCCAGGCTGCTCTTTGTCTACCAAGGCTTTGAGCAATTTAGCCACCGCCAGGGGCTGCAGCTCAGCATCGGTTTGCACCAGGATGGCGCGATCGGCACCAATCGCCATGGCGGTGCGCAGCGTTTCTTGGCACTGGGTCACACCGCAGGAGACGGCGATCACCTCAGTGACGACACCCTTTTCCTTCAAACGCACCGCCTCTTCGACGGCGATTTCGTCAAAGGGGTTCATGCTCATTTTGACGTTCGCGATATCAACGCCGGTTCCGTCCGATTTGACGCGAACTTTGACGTTGTAGTCCACCACGCGTTTGACTGGGACCAATACCTTCATGCTACGGCTCCTTCTGTCCTTAAATTGACGTTTACGTAAACTGCACATTCTAGGGCAGGAAATTTAGACTTCCCAACCATTACCAATGGTGATTGCAGAAAAAACCAAGGTTCAAAAAGAAATTTGGTCAAAATGCATCCAACACTTTAAATAGAACGATCGTTCGATTTTAGTGGACTACCGCTGTTTTTCAAGCTTTTTCATCCTCTAAAATCAAGGGATAACCCTAGGATTGATGTCGCCAGGCAGGCAGGCGCTTTTCCGCAAAGGCCTGCGCACCCTCTTGGGCATCGGCATCCATCATATTCAGCGCCATGGTCTGCCCAGCCAATTGGTAAGCTGCCTCCAGGCCCATCTCACGCTGGCGGTAGAGCATGGCCTTGCCCATCCGAACTGCGGTCTGGGGTTTTTGCAAGATGGCCGTTACCAGCTTGTCCAGCTCCACATCCAAACTCGGTGCTGCCACCACACGATTGACCAAGCCTTGTGCCTGAGCAGTCTGGGCATCGATAAAGTCACCGGTCAGCAGCATTTCCATGGCCTGCTTGATGGGCAGATTGCGCACCAAAGGAACGCTGGGGGTCGAGCAGAACAACCCATAGTTAATCCCGCTGGTGGCAAAGCTCGCCTCTGTACTGGCCACAGCCAAATCGCATTGCGCCACCAGCTGGCACCCCGCTGCCGTGGCCATGCCGTGCACACGGGCAATGACTGGCACAGGCAAATTTTGGATGGACAGCATCACCCGTGAGCACTGGGCAAACAGCTGCTGGTACCAAGCCAGCTCTGGGTGGGCGGACATTTCCTTCAAATTGTGTCCGGCACAAAACGCTTTGCCACTGCCTGCCAGCACCACAACCCGCAGCTGCGCATCCTGGGCCAAAGTGTCCAGCACCTGCTGCAATGCCGCCAGCATTTCCTGCCCCAGGGCATTGAACCGCTTGGCATCATTCAAAGTGACTGTCGCCACCCCACGGGCATCGCGCTCAAGCAGTACCAAGCCTTGATCTGCCGTATTCCTCTCACCCATTGCTCACAATCTCCTCAATTAAACATCGGCCAAAACACGCAAATGGGCTTCCACACTGCGTGCCAGTGGACTCATCATGTAGCCGCCTTCCAGGCAGGAAACAATGCGCCCTTTGGAAAACCGGCGGGCAACATCCTTGATTTTTTCGGTAATCCAGGTGTAGTCGTTTTCAGTCAGCCCCATTTGTCCCATATCGTCCTCGCGGTGGGCATCAAAACCGGCGCTGATAAAAATCATTTCGGGCTTAAACGCTTCCAGGCGCGGCAACCACATCATTTCAATCATCTCGCGCACCTCCATGCCTTTGGTATAGGCAGGCATGGGCACGTTCAGCATGTTCGATGCAGGCTCTTTATCGCCGCTGTACGGATAAAAGGGATGCTGGAAAAAGCTCACCATCAATACCCGATCATCTCCGGCCAGAATATTCTCTGTGCCATTGCCATGGTGCACATCAAAATCAATCACGGCCACGCGTTCCAGATTACGGCGATTGACGGCATGCAAAGCGGCGATGGCCACATTATTGAAAAAGCAAAACCCCATGGCCTTATCCCGGCAAGCGTGGTGGCCAGGCGGGCGAATGGCGCAAAAGGCGTTTTCCAACTCACCCGATAACACGGCATCGGTTGCCGCCAGTGCCGCACCGGCTGAATGCCGCGCCGCATCAAACGTAAACGCGTTAATCGACGTATCGGTATCGATTTGCGCATAATCCGGGCCGCCTGCCTGCTGCTCTTCCAACAAGCGCTCTGTCAATCCCCGCAGTGAAGCGACATACATGCGATCATGGGCTAGCTCAATATCTTCCCACGTGGCCTGCGGTGCATCGATGCGCTCCAGCGCATCAAAGACACCACTGATGAGCAAACGATCTTCAATGGCTGATAACCGCTCAGGACACTCGGGATGACCGGGACCCATTTCATGTTTACGAAATAAAGAATGGCTGTAATACCCAGTTTTACTCATAAGTTCTTGTCTCCGCTTTCCTTCTTTTTCACTTCATTTACGCATGTTCACACAAACGATTGAATCTCTATTGCTGCAGCTTAACACGGTGCTTGTCGGCAAAAAACAGCAGGTGCAGGACTGCGTGACCTGTTTGTTGGCAGGAGGACATTTATTACTGGAAGACATCCCCGGGGTAGGGAAAACCACCCTGGCACACGCTTTGGCCCACAGTTTTGGCTTGCAATTTTCCCGGGTGCAATTCACCGCCGATTTAATGCCCAGCGACCTCACAGGCGTAAGTGTTTATGAAGCCGCCGAACAAGGCTTTCGCTTTCACCCCGGCCCGGTGTTTGCCCAAGTGCTTTTGGCCGATGAAATCAACCGCGCCAGCCCCAAAACCCAAAGCGCCTTGCTCGAAGCCATGGAGGAAAAGCAAGTGAGCATCGAAGGGCGCAGCCACCCCTTGCCCACGCCATTTTTTGTCATTGCCACCCAAAATCCGCTGGAGCAACTGGGCACCTACCCGCTGCCAGAAAGCCAGTTAGACCGCTTTTTAATGCGCATCAGCCTAGGCTACCCCAACCGCGAGGCCGAATTGCAGCTGCTGCAAAACCATGGCCACCGCCAACTGGCCGATGCCCTGCCCGCCCACATTGATAGCACCACCTTGGCACAGCTGCAAGCCGCCGTCCTGCAAGTGCATGCCGCTGCGCCTTTGCTGCACTACATCCAGGACTTGCTGGAGGCCTCGCGCAATGGGCAATGGTTTGCACAAGGCCTGTCGCCCCGCGCTGGCATCGCCTTGCTGCGTGCCGCCAAAGCCCACGCTCTGATTCAGGGCCGCGACTATGCCGCCCCAGACGATGTGCAGGCCATTTTTGTGCAAACCATGGCCCACCGCTTGCACCCCATCGCCAGCGCCGGACGCAGCAGCAGCGCACAAGCCCAGGCTATGCTGGCTGCTACGGCCCTGCCATGAAGCAGCAGCGCCCCCCTCGCCTTTCCTGGTGGCAACGGCGCTGGCAGCATTGGCTGGACGCACGCCACCCACCCGGCGACCAGCACACCCTTAGCCAGCGCAGCATTTATATTTTGCCGACCCGGGCTGGTTGGTTTTTAGGGCTGACCTTGCTGATCTTGCTGGTGGCCTCGATCAACTTTCAACTCAACCTGGGCTACCTGGTCACCTTCTGGCTCTTGGCGGCCGCTGCGGCCAGCGTGGGGGTGGCGCATCGCAACCTGCACGGACTACAAATTCAGCTGGGGGCCTTGTCCCCGGTCTTTGCCGGACAAACGCTGGATATTCCGATCCAGCTAAAAAACTCAAAAAAAAGAGCACGTTACGCTGTTGCTATAAGATTTTTAGAGCAAAAAGACAATAAATCTTTTGTTCTTAATGACGTTACCACTAGCCAAAACACCGCTTTAAGCTTTACCCCGCGCACCCGTGGCTGGCAGCCCTTGCCCAAAGTGCTGCTGCAATCGCTCTACCCCCTGGGGGTATTTCGTTTATGGAGCTATTGGCAACCGCACAGCCGCATCCTGGCCTACCCGCAACCCGAAACCCCCTGCCCGCCCCTGCCCTCGGCGCACAACCCCGCCGCCCCCCCCACCAGCGCGGCCGCGCCACAGTCCGGCCAAGGTCAGCACGACAGCGTGCGCCCCTACCAGCGCGGCGACCGGCTGCGCGACATCGTTTGGAAAAAATCGGCCCAAACCCTGGCCAGCGGCAGCGGGGATTTGGTGGTGCGCAGCTACCACCACCCAAGCGGACACCTGCTCAGCCTCGATCCCGAAGCCACCGGCCTGCACGAGCGCGAAGCCCAGCTCTCGCGCCTGGCCGCCTGGGTGCTGCAAGCCCACGAAAAAAACCACCGCTGGGAGCTGCGCCTGCCCAGCGGCACCCACATTGCTACCGACAGCGGGCCGCTGCACATGCAGCGCTGCCTGCAGGCGCTGGCACTGGAGCCCTAAGCAAGCAGCGCGCGCGCGCCCCCTCAGCTCCACTCCTCGCCCAGCGCCTTGGCCTGCTCTAGCACCATCTCCACCGCACTCTCGGCGCAATCGGGTGGGTACTTGTATTTTTTCAGCACGCGCTTGACCATCAGGCGCAACCGGGCGCGTACGCTTTCGCGCTCGGCCCAGTCCACGGTCACGTTTTTACGCAGGTTATCGGTCAGCTCTTGGGCAATTTTTTTAAGGATTTCGTCGCTCAGCTCGCGCACCGCCGATTCGTTTTCAATCAGCGCTTCGTAGAACTTCACCTCGTCCTCGCTCAGCCCCAGCACCTCGCCGCGCCGCGAGGCTTCGCGGAACTTCTTGGCCATCTCGACGAGTTCTTCCATCACCTGCGACGACTCAATGCTGCGGTTTTGGTAACGTGTTACCACATTGCCCAGCAGCTCAGAAAACTTTCTCTGCTGCACCACGTTGGTGGCAAAGCGCGATTTGATCTCGCCTTCCAGCAAGCGCTCCAGCAACTCCACGGCCAAGTTGCGCTCGGGCAGGTTCTGCACCTGCGCCAAGAATTCATCGTCCAGCAGGCCGATATTGGGTTTGTCCAAGCCCACAGCGGCAAAGATATCGACCACATCCTCACTCACCACCGCCTGGTTGATGATTTGCCGGATGGCCGCATCCTTGGCCTCGTCAGACAGTTTTTTCTTGCTCGCATCGCGCTTGGTCAGTATCACCTTGATGGCCTGCATAAAAGCCACCTCGTCCCGCAGTGCCTTGGCCTCATCCAGCGTGCAGCACAGGCTAAAGGCTTGGCTCAGCGCCAAGGCGTTGTCGCAAAAGCGCTTCTTGCCATCGCGCTCGCCACCGGGCTGTGAGGGCGGCAGGCCCAGCACATGGTCGGCACCGGCTTTGAGCGATTGGTAGCCATCCGTGCGAAAGCCGCTCCAATCACAGCCATGCAGCAGGGCTTTAAGCACATCCAGCTTTTCTAGCATCACTGCCAAAGCTTCGCGCGCATCCACCGTGGGCTTGCCACGGCCTTTACTGGCGGTGTACTCCTTCATGGCAGCTTTGAGCTCGTTGCCAATGCCAAGGTAATCCACCACCAGGCCGCCTTGCTTGTCCTTAAACACCCGGTTCACGCGGGCGATGGCCTGCATCAGGTTGTGGCCCTTCATGGGCTTGTCCACGTACATGGTGTGTACGCACGGCGCATCAAAGCCGGTAAGCCACATGTCCCGCACGATAACCAGTTGGAGCGGGTCTGCCGGGTCTTTAAAGCGTTTCTCCAAGCGCTTTTTGATGGCGCTACCGTAAATGTGCGGGCGCAGCAGCGCTTTATCGCTGGCGCTACCGGTCATCACAATCTTGATGGCCCCGTGCTCAGGGTCCTCGCTGTGCCAGTCGGGGCGCAGTTGAACGATGGCGTCGTACAGATGCACGCAAATATCGCGGCTCATGGCCACCACCATGGCCTTACCCCGGTTGGCGGCATTGCGGGCCTCAAAGTGGGTCACGATGTCCAGCGCCACGCTGTCAATGCGTGTTTGTGTGCCCACCACTTTTTCCAGCGCTGCCCATTTGCTTTTGGACTTGGCCTGCTGGTCTTCTTCCTCATCCTCGGCCAGCTCATCCACTTCATCATCCAGCAGCGGCAGCACCTCATCATTGAGCTTGAGCTTGGCCAAGCGACTTTCGTAGTAGATGGGCACCGTCGCCCCATCCTCCTTGGCCTGCTGCATGTCGTAAATGTGGATGTGGCTACCAAACACTGCCTCGGTGTTTTTGTCGCTGCTGCTCACCGGCGTACCGGTGAAGGCTACAAACGTGGCTTGCGGCAGCGCATCGCGCAGGTGCTGGGCGTAGCCTGCTTGGTAGGTCAGCACCTCATGCTCTGGCGGGGCAAACTGCGCTTGCTGCGCCACAGGCTGGCCATCGGTCGTCAATGGCACGCTGGGGGTGGCCACTGGATACTTGGCTTTGCGGATTTTTAACTTGGCGGCAAAGCCATATTGCGTGCGGTGCGCCTCATCGGCCAGCACCACAATATTGCTGCGCTCTGACAGCACGGGGAAGGTATCTTCATCCTCCCCGGGCATGAACTTTTGAATCGTGGCAAAGATGATGCCGCCTGAGGGGCGATTGGCCAACACCTGCCGCAGCGCTTGGCGCGTGTGGGCCTGCACCGGCTGCTCGCGCAGCAGGTCTTGGGCCAGGCTGAACACGCCAAACAACTGCCCATCCAAATCATTGCGGTCGGTAATCACCACAATCGTCGGGTTCTGCAGTTGGGGCTCTTGCAGCACCCGCGCGGCAAAGCAGGTCATGGTGATGCTCTTGCCCGAGCCCTGCGTGTGCCACACCACCCCACCCTTGCCGCGCACCGTGGCGGCCGCATCTTTGTTGGCCGCCTCCAGCACCCGCGCAATCGCCGCACGCACCGCGTGGTACTGGTGGTAGCCCGCCACTTTTTTCACCAAGCGGCCATCGTCTTCAAACAGCACGCAGTAGCGCAGGTAGTCCAGCAAAATTTCTGGTGCCAGCACACCGCGAATCAGTGTTTCCAACTCGCCAAACTCGCCCAGCGGGTCAATGTTCACTCCATCGATCGTGCGCCACTGCATATAGCGCTCCCGGTCGGCTGAGAGCGAGCCCATGCGTGCCTCTGCGCCATCGCTAATCACCAGCAGTTCATTGGTGCGAAACAGCTCGGGGATTTGCGCTTTGTACGTCTCTATCTGGTCGTATGCCATCCAGATATCGGCATGCAAGTCGGCGGGGTTTTTTAGCTCCATCACCACCAGCGGCAAGCCATTCACAAACAGCACAATATCCGGCCTGCGCGTGTGGTGCTGGCCCTTCACGCTGAACTGGTTCACCGCCCAAAACTGGTTGTTGGCCACCTTGCCCCAATCCACCAGCTTGGCCAAATCGCCACGGGTTTCACCCTCCACTTGGTAGCTCACCGGCACGCCATTGACCAGCAGCTTATGAAAGGCTCGGTTCGATGGCAGCAGCGCCGGCACACCCAAATCCAGCACTTGGGCCAACGCCTCATCGTGCGCCGCTTGCGGCATGTGCGGGTTCAGCCGCTGCAGGGCTTCGCGCAAGTTGTCTTGCAGCAGCACCTGCTGGTAGTTGCTGCGCAGCGGGGTGCTGCCATCGGAGGCAATGTCCAGGCCATGCTTGACGGTGTAGCCCACCTGGGCCAGCCACTGCAGTGTCTCTTGTTCTAATTGATCTTCGGTCATGGCGTGCGACTCCCTGTTGCTAACACCAACGCTGGACGCGTCGTTTTATACATTTTTTGGCCTCTAGCCCAATACTATCAAGCGGAAGCAGCTATGTTTTTTGATAGCCTGAATCGCGCCGCTGCTCACGCAGCATGAACAGATAGAGCCCCTCGACCTTCTCGCGTGCCCAGGGGGGTAATCCCCCCGTAAAACCAGCGTCTTGAGAAGTAGATGCCTCCAAAGGAGAATCTCTACTATGAAGAAGTCACGTTTTACAGACAGCCAAATCATCGATGCGCTCAAGCGTGCAGAAGCTGGCC
>NZ_JAFNME010000036.1 GCF_017368815.1 Comamonas denitrificans
CAACCACCAACTGCCCCAGTCAGCATTGCACAGCAAAACACCTATGCAGGCCATGAAACAGTGGCATCAAACTCACCCTGAGTTGTTCAATAAGCGACCATATGATCGTCCGGGATGCAACACCTATGGGACAGCTACAAAAGCAAAAGCAAAATCCATTGGATTTGCTGCGGCTCTTTGTATAGCTTGATGACCCAGATTTTCAAAGAAGCCAAACAGCCTTTGCTGAACCGGGATGATCATTTTTTCAAAATACAACCGCTGGGGCCGGAGTATTTGCGACAAATTCTGCAAGACAACCAGCTATGGAGTGCTGAACGCTTGCTGCAATGGTGGTGCTTGTCGGGCGGTATCCCAAAGTATTTGGAATGGCTGCTCAACGCGGGACAAAAGCCTTTTGATACGCTGATCTGCGCATCCTCACCCTTGATCGAAGAAGGCCTGCACCGCCTGGTGGAAGACTTTGGTGCCGAACAGCGCACCTACTTCAGTGTGCTGGCCGCCATCGCCAACGGCTACACCAGCCGCGCACGCATCGAAAATTATCTGGATATGGGCGTAGGCCCGGTATTGGAGAAATTGGAAGCTGAATTTGACATCATCGCCAAACAGCGCCCCATTCATGCCAAAGACAATTCACGCGATGTGCGCTACAGCCTCGTCGATCCATTTCTGCAATTTTGGTTTTACTTTATCCACGCCAACCGCAGTGCGGTGGAAATGGAAAACTACGATTACATCCGCAGCATCATCGCGCGCGATTTTGAAACCTTCTCTGGCAAACAATTAGAGAGCCTGTTTGTCGCGCTGCTCAAGCAGTCAAGTCAATTCAACCGCATCGGCGGCTACTGGGACAACAAGGGCGAACACGAAATCGACATCGTCGCCATCAACGACCTGGAAAAACGCCTGCTGGTGGTTGAAGTCAAACGCCAATTCAAACGCTTCAAACCTGAGCAACTGGCCACCAAAACCGAGCATCTGCTGCAAAAGATCGACTGCGCGGGCTACGCGGTAGAGCAGCGCTGCTTTGCGCTGGACAATCTGGAGCAGGTGTTTGCAGAATTTCAACCCCAAGGCGCACGGCCCATGGTGGAAAGCCAGGGCAGCGCTGTATGAATACCCCGGCAATCCCCCCTTAAAACCCCTCTAGCACCGTCTTGCCGATGCTGGTGCCGCTTTCTTGCAGCACATGGGCCTGGCGCAGATTTTCGGCGGTGATGCGGCCCAGGTGCTGGCGCTGGGTGCTGCGAATGCGGCCCTCATCCACCAGCTTGGCCACGGTGGCCAGCAATTGCCCTTGCACGGGCATGTCGGCGGTCTGGAACAGGGAGCGGGTGAACATCGACTCCCAGTGCAAAGAAATGGATTTTTGCTTCAGCGCGCGAATGTCGATGGCCTGCGGGTCATCAATCAGGGCCAGCCGCCCCTGGGGGGCCAGCAGTTCGACGATGTGGGGGAAGTGCTGATCGGTCTGCGTCAGGCTGGCGACCAGTTCCACCTGGGCCAGCCCGGTTTGCGCGCGCAGCGCCTGGGCCAAAGGCTGGCGATGGTCAATCACATCGTGCGCCCCCAGGTCCCGGCACCACTGCACCGTCTCGGGCCGCGAAGCCGTGGCGATGACGCGCAGTTGGGTCAGTTGCCGGGCCAGTTGAATCAATATGGAGCCAACGCCGCCTGCACCGCCAACAATCAGCAGCGTCTGCCCCGCGCCGCCGCCCTGGGGCACGCCCAGGCGGTCAAACAGCAGCTCCCAGGCGGTGATGGTGGTCAGCGGCAGGGCAGCGGCCTGCGCATCGCTCAGGCTGCGCGGGGCGTGGGCGGCGATGCGGGCATCGACCAATTGCCATTCGCTATTGCTGCCGGGGCGGTTGATGGCACCGGCGTAGTACACGCGGTCCCCCACGGCAAAGCCGCTGGCCTGGGGGCCAAGGGCTTGCACCGTGCCCACGGCATCCCAGCCCAACACGCGGGGCTGGCCAGCGGGCGGCGCGGCGGTGCGGCGCACCTTGGTGTCGATGGGATTGACCGATACGGCCTGCACGCGCACCAGCAAATCGTGCGGGCCGGGGTGCGGCTGGGGCAGTTCAATGTCGTGCAAGGCAGCGGGATCGGTGGCGGGCAGGCAGTGGGTAAAGGCGATGGCTTTCATGGGTTCAACAAGGGGTTGTGTGGCACAAAGAGCGACACTCTAGGCGATTGCGCAAACTTGCATGCACCAAGGCGGTAAAGGCTTGCGCCCCAGCCATAATCGTGCCCCCATGATTTCCCTGAAAAACATCTCCCTGCGCCGGGGCACCAAACTGGTGCTGGACGGTATCTCCACCACCATCCATCCCGGCGAGCACGTCGGCTTGATCGGGCGCAACGGCGCGGGCAAGTCCTCCTTGTTTGCCTTGCTGGCCGGGCGCTTGCACGAAGATGGCGGAGAGTTCTTTATTCCGGCGCAATGGCGCATGGCCGAGGTCGCCCAGCACCTGCCCGATACCGACGAGAGCGCCACCGCTTTTGTGCTGGCTGGCGACACCCGCCTGCAAGCCTTGCAGCAACGCCTGGCCGAAGCCGAAAAAACCGGCGACGGGATGCACATTGCCCAGCTGCACGCCGACTTGCAAGATGCCGGGGCGCACGATGCCACGGCCCGCGCCCAGGCCTTGATTTTGGGGCTGGGCTTCAAGCCCAAGGAGCTGGAGCAGCCGGTCAATAGTTTTTCTGGCGGCTGGCAGATGCGCCTGCAACTGGCGCGGGCCTTGATGTGCCCGTCTGACCTGCTGCTGCTGGACGAGCCCACCAACCACTTGGACTTGGACGCCCTGGTCTGGCTGGAAGCCTGGCTCAAGCGCTACAGCGGCACCCTGGTCATCATCAGCCACGACCGCGAATTTCTGGATGCCACCACCAGCGTCACCCTGCACATTGACCAGGGGCGGCTGACGCGCTACGGCGGCAACTACAGCAAATTTGAAGAGCTGCACGCCCAGCAGCTGGTGCTGCAGCAGGCATCGTTTGAGCGCCAGCAAGAAAAAATCGCTCACCTGCAAAGCTTTATTGACCGCTTCAAGGCCAAGGCCACCAAGGCCAAGCAGGCGCAAAGCCGCGTCAAGCAAATTGAGCGCATGGAAAAAGTCGCGCCCGTACTGGCCAGTGCCGATTTCACCTTTGCTTTTCAAGAGCCGGCCAACCTGCCCAACCCCATGCTGGCCATCAGCGATGCCGCCTTTGGCTACACCAGCGAAGCGGGCACCAGCACCACCATCTTGCAGGGCGTAAGCCGCACCGTGCTGGCCGGGCAGCGCATTGGCATTTTGGGGGCCAACGGCCAGGGCAAATCCACCTTGGTCAAGACCATTGCCCGCGAACTGCAGCCGCTGGCAGGCAAACTGACCGAGGGCAAGGGCCTGCGCATTGGCTACTTTGCCCAGCAAGAGCTGGACGTGCTGCGCCCCGACGAGCACCCGCTGCAGCACATGGTGCGCCTGGCGCGCGACCTGGGGGCCGATGCCCCAGCCGCCAGCCGCGAGCAGGACTTGCGCAACTGGCTGGGCAGCTTTAACTTCAGCGGCGACATGGTCACGCAAAGCGTGGGCAGCATGAGCGGCGGCGAAAAAGCCCGGCTGGTGCTGGCCATGATCGTCTGGCAGCGCCCCAACCTGCTGCTGCTGGACGAGCCCACCAACCACCTCGACCTGCCCACGCGCGAGGCCCTGGCCATGGCGCTGAACGACTTTGACGGCACCGTGCTGCTGGTCAGCCACGACCGGCATTTACTGCGGGCCGTGGCCGATGATTTCTGGCTGGTTGGGCGCGGGCAGGTCGGCACCTTCGACGGCAACTTGGACGACTACCAGCGCTACCTGCTGGACGAATCACGCCGCCTGCGCGAAGCAGCCAAGGCCGCCGATGCTGCGGCCCAGCCTGCACCCGCGGCCACCGCGCCGACCATCGACCCACGCGAAGCGCGCCGCCTGGCCGCCCAGGCCCGCCAAGCACTGGCCGAAAAGACCAAACCGCTGAAAAAAGAGTTGGAAAAAATCGACACCCGCATGGCGCAACTGGGTGCAGAAAAAGCCGCCCTGGAAGAAAAACTGGCCACCCCCCTGCCCCCGGCAGACATTGCCGAAGCGGGCAAACGCCTGAAAGCCGTGGGCGATGAACTCGATGCCAGTGAGGAACGTTGGTTGGAATTGAGCGAAGCCATTGAGCAGCTGACCCAGGCCGCTGAGGCTTGAAACCACCCAAGAAAAGCATAAAAAAATAGCTTTATGCGCTGATAAATAAAGGGTTTTAGGTAGTTTTATACCTGAAACCCTTTTTACATCAAGCGCAAGAAGCTATGTTTTCAATGAGCACAGACTGCGCAGGCCGGAGCTTAGAAACGCGCTTGCAAGCCCAGCGTCACATTGCGGCCCTTGAGCGGGGCCACATTCTTGATGAACGAGGTGTGCGCCAGCCCCAGGCGGTTGGTCAGGTTCTCGCCCTTCAGGTACACGCTCCACGGCGTGCCGTCGATGGCTTTGTACACACTCAGGTTCAACATACCGTAGCCACCAGTGCGGGTTTCATAGGCGGCGGTGCGCGTCTGGCGGGCCACCTGCACCCACTCGGCCTGCCCTTCCCAGCCGTGCCAGCTGGTGTCCAGCCGCACACCGACACGGGCCGCCGGAATGCGTGGCAGAGGGCCGCCGCCATCGGCCAGCTGGGCGCGCACCACATCCCCCCACAGGCCAAGGCCCAGGTGCCGGCCCAGCGCCTGGCGCACCGAAGCTTCCAGGCCGGTGAAACGCGCATCGCGCTGGCTGTACTGCAGCAGTTGCAGGCCGTCGTGCTCATCCAGCGTCTGGCCGTAGATGTAGCCCTGAATGCGGTAGTGGTAGCCATTGAGCTTCCACGTTGTGCGGCCCGCCGTCTTGCCCAGGCCCAGCTCCAGCGCCTGGCTGGTTTCCTTCTTCAGGTTCGGGTTGCCTTTTTCCAGCGTGCTGGTGGCCATGTGCAGGCCGTTGGCGTACAGCTCTTCGGCCGTGGGCATGCGCTGGGCGCGGCTGAACGCGGCGCTGGCCTGGTAGCCCGGCGTAAAGCGCCACACGGCCCCCACCGAGGCCGAGGTGCCGTGGTGCTTGCGCTCTTGTGCCGCATGCTGCGCCTGCACGCGCTGGCGGTCGTGGCGCAGCGCGGCCTGAAAGCGCCAGTCGCCCAGGGTGTATTCCTCCAGCAGGAACAGGCCCAGGCGGCGGGTGTCGGTAGGCTGCACGTAGGCTTCCTCACCATCGGCGCTGAACTGGCGCTGCCCAGTGCTCAGGCCCCACACGCCGCGCCAACCGGCCAGGGGGGCGTGCTGCACCTGCACCCGCACATCGTGGGCCCGGTTGCGAAAGCGGGTGGCGACGGCATCGCCCTCGATCTCATCGTGCCCATAGCGGGTGTGGCTGGCCCGCAGGCGCACGGCTTCGATGCCTTGCAGCGGCGCGTTCCATTGCCCGCGCACATCCCAGCGATGGCTGGTCATGTCCACCACGGGCACGCTGTGGTCATGGTCGTGATCGTGATCGTCGTGGTCATGGTCATCGTGGTCAGCATGGCCATGGCCGCCGCAATGCAGGTGCATGTTCGCGCCCAGCCCGTGGGTATGGCAGTCCTCAAATCCATGCGTGTGGCCGGGCAGCCCGTACTGGGCCTGCTGGCGGGTGTAGGCCAGGCCCAGGTAGCCGGCGCTGCCAATCCACGACAGGCCAATGCTGCCGGTGTCCGTCTCGTTGAAGCTGCCGTCCACCTTGCGCCCGCCCGCCCAGCCGGAACCCACGCGGTAATCCCCCGCACGGCGGCTGGCCCCTTCCACGCGCAGGGCCAGCGGCCCCTTGCCAGCGGTCAGGCCCACCACGCCCGCGCGCTCGTTGGCGGCGCTGCCCCAGCGCAGTTCCGCCGTGCCCTCTAGGCCGTTTTCTGGCAGGGCGGTGGGGATTTTTTGATCCACCACGTTCACCACGCCGCCCACTGCGCCGCCATGCACCAAGGCGGCCGGGCCGCGCAGCACTTCGACCCGCTCGGCCAGCAGCGGCTCGGTCACCACGGCGTGGTCGGGGCTGATGGTGGAGGCATCGTGCAGCTCCATGCCATTGGCCAGCACGCCTACGCGCGGCCCGTCCATGCCGCGAATCACCGGGCGCGAGGCTCCGGCACCAAAGTGGGTGGCCTGGATGCCCGGCTCGCCCGCCAGGCTCTCACCCAGGGTGGCCCCCCGGCGCAGTTGCCACACCTCGCCCTCCAGCACGCTCACCGGCGCGGCCATGTCGTCGGCAGCCAGCGGCAGACCGGTAACGGTCACTTCCGCCAGGGTGGGGGCTGGGGCGGCCTCCTGCGCCTGGGCACTTAGCGCAGCGCACAGCCCAGCGGCCAGGGCGATCGGTGTCAGCACCGGGCGCAAAAAGGGGCGGGCAAGCCCACGGGAAACACGCGCAGCACCAGCGGCTGCCACTGGGGCAGCCATGTTTTGAGCAATCAATGTCATATCAAACTATCGCAATCACAACGCACAGCACGCCCCAGCACGCAGCAGGTGCCTGGGGCATAAGAACGTGTTCACGTTCTAAGAACACGTTCTAAGGGCCATGTCAATACATGGAGAACATGAAGAAAACACGCCGCCACGGCGCAAGCATCTGCTTCAAAAATGCGCACAAAAAAGCACACTAGCCCAATACTGACAAGCGGTGACAGCTATGTTTTCAGGAGAAGTAAGCGGGAAATATGGGCCGTGCGCACCGGCGCTTAGAACGTGTTCACGTTCTTAGGCCCAGTGCTGCGCAGGCGGCGCACGGGCCTGGAACCGCCGCAGCGGTGCGGCTGCTGGCACGGCGTGCGCATGCCATGCCGGGGTGGCGGCCGGAAACGGCTCGGCCCCGTGCCAAACGAACAGGGGCAGGTCATGGCCATCGTGGCCCAGCTGCTCGAACTCCCAGCAGTCGAGCACTGCATGGTGCTGAAACAGCCCAGCCAGCGTGCCCGTGGGCTGCGGCCCGGCCTGCCCCGCCGTGGGCTGGGCCAGTGCCACCACTGGCGGCAAGTGCAGTACGCTGTGCATCCGCCCCAGCATGGGGCCAAGCACCACCAACAGTGCCAGCCAGCAGACCAGCGCACGCGCACGCCAGCCGCCATGGGCTGAAGGGCTGAAACGCAGGGAGGGCAAACGCATGCGGGGCAAAAGATGGTTTTTTACAGAAACCGGCGATTATGGCCGAGCCGATGGGGGGCGGGTGCCTACTCCTGCGGCATCACCATCTCCAGCCAGTCGTACAGGGCACCCAAGATCTCTTCGCCCGCCTCGTCCACGGTTTCCGAGAGAGTGTCGATTTCTTCTGACAACTGCTGCGCCGTGCGGCCCCCGCCCTGGCCGTGCAGCAGCACCTGGGCGCAGTGTTCGCGCCAGCGGGTTTGCTCTTCGGGGCGCAGGGTTTCGGGCCAGTTGCGCGCGCGCCAGCGAAAGACCAGCTCGGGCAGGCGCGGATCGTCAAAACCGGTGTTGTCCACGGCCAGCTCTTGCGGCAGCAGTTCGCGCAGCTGGTTCAGGCGGCGGCGGTCTTGCGCCCCGACAAAGCCGCCGTACAGGTTTTCCTCGGGCAGCACGGGGGTGGCGGCCGTGGCTGGGGCCGAGGCATACACCTGCTGCCACAGGGCGCTCATGTCGGGCAGGTCGCGGGCGATCAGGGCGTGCTGCAGGCAGGCATCCACATCCAGGCCCCAGCGCTGCGCCATCTCGGGGGTGAGGGTTTTGAGGTTGCGCACCACCATGGGCGATTTGTTGATGTGGATGGTCTTCATCGGCAGGCGCGTCACCCCTTCGGGCAGTTCGCTGCTGCGGGTGAACAGGCGCTGGCGCAGGGTGTCGGCATCCAGGCTGCGCAGTTCGCTGGGGTCGGCGCGCAAGTCCCAGGCGATGATTTCGTTTTTGTTCACCGGGTGCTGGGCCAGCGGCCACATCAGGGTGATGCAGCCGCGCTCGGCCGCAATCATGCCGCTGACGTGCAAAAACGGGCGGGCATGGGTGGCGGTAGCAGGCAGGCCCAGCTCTTTTAAAACACCGTCTTTTTTGTGCAGGCCCAAGGCAAAGTCAAACAGCTTGGGCTGCTTTTCCTGAATCAAGCGGGCCAGGGCGATGGTGGCGTGCACATCGCTTAAGGCATCGTGGGCTTTTTCGTGCCACAGGCCGTTGGTGCGGGCCAGGTCTTCCAGTTTGAACGAGGCGCTGCCGTCTTCCTTTTTGGGCCACTGAATGCCTTGTGGGCGCAGGGCATAGACCATGCGCACGACATCCAAAATGTCCCAGCGGCCACAGCCGTTTTGCCATTCGCGGGCGTAGGGGTCGATCAGGTTGCGCCAAAACAGGTGGCGGGTGACTTCATCGTCAAAGCGGATGGTGTTGTAGCCCACGCCGATGGTGCCCGGCTGGCTGAAGGCCGCCTCGATCTGGCGGGCAAAGCTGTCTTCGCTCACGCCCTGGGCCAGGCACTGCTGGGGGGTGAGGCCGGTGATTAAACAGGCCTCGGGGCTGGGCAAATAGTCGGGCGCGGGTTTGCAAAACAGCACCAGCGGTTCGCCAATTTGGCGCAGCTGCAGATCGGTGCGGATGGCGGCAAATTGCGCGGGGCGATCACGGCGTGGATTGGCACCGAAGGTTTCGTAGTCGTGCCACAAGAAAGTGGTTTCAGGCATGGTTGGGCTTGGTTTTGATTTAAAAAAAGGGGTTTACAACAAGGGCGAAAAGAGCCGCGCCACCGCATCGCCCAGCCGCTGGGGCAAGGGTTGCGGGCGGTGTTCAAAGATGCGCTCGGCCTGGGCCAGGTCGCGGCTGAATTGGTCGGCCAGCTGCTGGGCAAACACGGGGGTATAGACCAGGGCGCACACTTCGTAATTCAAACGAAAGCTGCGCGTATCGAAATTGGCGGTGCCCACCATGCCCAGCATGTCATCGACCACCATGGTTTTGGCGTGCAGCATGCGCTTTTGGTAGAGGTACACCTTCACGCCACACTCCAGCAATTCATCAAAATAAGAGCGTGCAGCGCACGTGACTAAAAGGGAATCACTGCGCTCAGGCACCAAAACCCTTACATCTACACCGCGCAGCGCTGCACTGGTAAGAGCAAGCAGGGCCGCCTCGGTCGGCACAAAGTACGGCGTGGCCAGCCACAGGCGCTGGTGTGCGGCGTAGCAGGCATCGACAAACACGCGGTGAATGGCCTCTAGCGGGCTATCGGGGCCCGAGGCCATGATTTGCGCCAGGGCGGGCCCATCGTCCTGCGGGGGCAGCAGGGCGGCAAAGTCCTGCGGCATGGCCGGGTGGCGGTAATCCAGCGCATAGGCCCAGTCTTCTAAAAACACATGCTGCAGCCAGCTGACCACGGGGCCTTGCAGGCGCAGGTGAATGTCGTGGTAGGCGTGACAGGGATCGGCCTGCAGGCGTTTGTCCTCGGTATCGGTGATGTTCACGCCGCCAGTAAAGCCCAGGGTGCCGTCAATCACCACAATTTTGCGGTGGGTGCGAAAGTTGATCACCGGGCGCAGCCGCCGCCCCAGTTTGGGGGGATGAAACAGCGCCACCTCGGCCCCTGCATCCAGCAGCGCCTGGTAATGCCGACGGACTAGGCGTTTGGAGCCCAGGGCATCGACCAGCAAGCGCACCTGCACGCCGGCCTGGGCCCGCTCGGTCAAAGCCTGCAGCACGCGCTGGCCGGTGGTGTCGGGCTCAAAAATGTAGTACTCCAAATGCACATGGTGCTGGGCCTGGCCAATGGCGTGCACGATGGCATCAAAGGTGCGCGCCCCGCCAACGAGCAGCTGCACCTCTTGGGCGGTGGACAGGGGCAGTTGCGTGGCATTGCTGACCAGGCGCACCAATTGCTGCAGCCGCGCAGGCGCTTGGGCTGCGCGGTCGCGCAAATGCGCCAGGCTTTGGCGGCGCATGCGTGCTTTGCGCCGGCTGCGCAAGCGCTTTAACCGCTGGCGGCGAAAGCGCCGGGGGCCAAAAACAAAATACACCAGCAGCCCCACCACCGGCAGCACCGCCATAGACAGCAGCCAACCAATCGTCGCCACCGGTGCCCGGCGTTGCAGCAAAATCCAGGCCCCCACCAGCACCAGGTAGAGCGACCAGATGATCGACAGCGCCAGGGCTAGGTGGCCATTCGCCAGCCACTGCTGCCCAAGGTGCCAAAGTGCTTGTAAAGAAGCCATCAGGTGCAAACAATAAGCGGCTGCCCGCAGGTCATACCGGGGCACCCGCCACGGTCAGATCGTGCAGAAAATCCTGCGCTGCTGCCAGCACCTGCGCCACCTGCTGGCGGTGCGGGTGGTGCGCACAGTCCAGCAGCAGCACCTGCCCATGGGCCACCCCGGCGGCAATGCGCTGGGCAAACTGCGGGCTGCCGTACTCATCGTGCTGACCGTGGATGGCCAGCACCGGGCACGATACCTGCGGCAAGACGGGATCGAGCGACCAGTCGGCAAAGTCCGGGTGCAGCCACACATCCGTCCAGGCGCGAAACACCCAGTCCAGGCGCGGGCCATGCCACTTTTGCAGGCGGGCCCACTGCTGGGGATCGGCAAAAAACCGCTGCGCCGCACGGATGCCCTCCAGCGTCTGCGGCTGCACATAGGCCTGCGCCGATAGGGACAGCACCGCCTGGCATTGCGCCGGATGCGCCGCCGCAATGTGCAGCGCCATCACCGCCCCCACGCTGTGGCCCAGCAGGGCGTAGCGCTCAAGCCCCAGCGCGGCCACCAGGGCCGGAAAGTGCTGCTGCGCCTCGTGCGCGATGAACTGCAGGCTGGGCGCATCGCTGCGCGGGCTGGATTGGCCAAAGCCCAGGCGGTCGTAGGCCAGCACCTCGCGCCCGGTGGCCTGGGCCAGCCGGGCAGGAAAGTCATGCCACTGCCCCACCGACCCCAGCGATTCGTGCAACAGCACGATCGGGCAGGCCGCGCCGCTGGTGACCAACGCGGGCTGCCAGCGTTGCACAAAAACCTGCCCTCCAGGCACATCCACCATGAACGATTGCGTTTGCACAGATTGTCTCCTTCTGTTGTTTTTGGTTGTTTAGGCCAATGGCACCTGCGCCCACACCCGCGCTTGCAATTCCAACGGCAATTCGCTGGCCAAGGCGGTGTGCTCACGCTCGTGGTGGTGCTCAATCACATGGCGCAGGGCGTGGATGGCATCCAGCAAATACAGGCTGGCGCGGCGCTGGGCCAGGGCATCGACCGGGGGTTTGTCCAGCACCAGCTGCAGGCGCTGCGCATAGTCATCGGCCAGCAAGGCGATGCGCTCGTGCTCCAGCAGATACACCTTGGCTGCCCAGCGGGCCCCTTCGGGCACATGGGGCAAGAGTTCTTGGTTTTCGATGCGAATGTGTTCGTCCAAGGCCATGCGCCATTGGGTGAAAACTTCTTTGGCCTGGATGAAGTCGCCGCCCACGATGTCGAGCAAATGGGCGTTCAGCAGGGCTTCGATGCGTTGGTGCTGGTCTTGAAAAAATTGGGACATTGTGAGTAATAAATAGCTTGTACCGCTTGATAAATAAGGCTTTAACGATGATTCATCTTTAAAACTGTTTATATACCTACGAAACCAGCACCTTGATTGATAGCATGCAGAAAAAAAGCCGGTTCCTAAGAACCGGCTTTTATCACAAGGCCCCAAGGCTTAATCCGTGGCAGTGGCCGCAGGCGAAGGGGTTTGCCCCTCAGGGCTGGTTTCGTCGGCGCTTTGGATGTCCAGCAGCACATCGCCCGCACCGTCTTTGGCGGCAGCATCCCAATCCACCGTCAAGCGCCCACCGCGCACCAAGCCGCCAAAAAGCAGCTCATCGGCCAGCGCCTTGCGGATGGTGTCCTGAATCAGGCGCTGCATGGGCCGTGCGCCCATGAGAGGGTCAAAGCCCTTGGCCGCCAGGTGCTTGCGCAGGGTGTCGGTAAAGGTGACTTCCACCTTTTTCTCGGCCAGCTGCTGCTCCAGTTGCAGCAGGAATTTATCAACCACGCGCAGGATGATCTGCTCATCCAGCGGCTTGAAGCTGACCGTGGCATCCAGCCGGTTGCGGAACTCGGGCGTGAACAGGCGCTTGATGTCGGCCATCTCATCGCCTGCCTGGCGCTGGGTGGTAAAGCCAATCACGGCCTTGTTCATCGCCTCGGCCCCCGCGTTGGTGGTCATGATGATGATGACGTTGCGGAAATCGGCCTTGCGCCCGTTGTTGTCGGTCAGCGTGCCGTGGTCCATCACCTGCAGCAGCACGTTGAAAATGTCCGGGTGGGCTTTTTCGATTTCGTCCAGCAGCAGCACGCAGTGCGGCTTTTTGGTGATGGCCTCGGTCAGCAGGCCGCCTTGGTCGTAGCCCACATAGCCGGGGGGCGCACCAATCAGGCGGCTGACCGCGTGGCGCTCCATGTATTCCGACATGTCAAAGCGCACCAAGTCCACGCCCAAGATGTAGGCCAGCTGTTTGGCCGCCTCGGTCTTGCCCACGCCCGTGGGGCCGCTGAAGAGGAAGCTGCCAATGGGCTTTTCCGGCTTGCCCAGGCCCGAGCGGGCCATTTTCACGGCACTGGCCAGCACTTCCAGCGCCTTGTCCTGGCCGAAAACGACGCTCTTCAAGTCACGCTCCAGCGTTTGCAGCTTGCTGCGATCGTCCTGCGAGACGTTGGCCGGGGGAATGCGGGCAATCTTGGCGATGATGTTTTCGATGTCCACGCGCTCGATGCAGGCTTTGCGCTCTTCGAGCGTGCGGATGCGCTGGGCGGCACCGGCTTCGTCAATCACGTCAATTGCCTTGTCGGGCAGCTGGCGGTCGTTGATGTATTTGGCCGACAGCTCGGCCGCGGCCTGCAGCGCCTCGGGGGCGTAGGCAATGCCGTGGTGCTCTTCAAAGCGGGTTTTCAGGCCTTTGAGAATTTCCACGGTTTCAGGCACGCTGGGCTCGACCACATCGACTTTTTGAAAGCGCCGCGACAAAGCGGAGTCTTTTTCAAAAATACCCCGGTACTCGGTGAAGGTGGTGGCACCAATGCACTTGAGCTGGCCGCTGGACAGCGCCGGCTTGAGCAGATTGCTGGCATCCAGCGTGCCGCCCGAGGCAGCACCGGCCCCGATCAGGGTGTGGATTTCGTCGATGAACAAAATCGCGTTGGGTTTGTCCTTGAGGGTTTTGATCACGCCTTTTAAGCGCTGCTCAAAATCGCCCCGGTATTTGGTCCCGGCCAACAGCGCGCCCATGTCCAGCGAATACACCGTGGCCTCTTCCAGCACTTCGGGCACTTTGCCTTCGGTGATGCGCCAGGCCAGGCCCTCGGCAATCGCCGTTTTGCCCACGCCAGCCTCACCAACCAGCAGCGGGTTGTTTTTGCGGCGGCGGCACAGGATTTGGATGGTGCGCTCCACCTCGTAATCGCGGCCAATGAGCGGGTCGATCTTGCCCTCGCGGGCGGCCTGGTTGAGATTTAGCGTGTACTGCTCCAGCGGCGAGGCTTTTTCGCTGCGCTCGTTGCCGCCCTCCTCGCTCTCGGCCGGGTTGTCGGCTTTGGCCGGTTCGTTTTGGTCGGTTTTGCGGATGCCATGGGCAATAAAGTTCACCACATCCAGCCGCGTTACGCCCTGCTGGTGCAGGTAGTACACGGCGTGCGAGTCTTTCTCGCCAAAAATGGCCACCAGCACATTCGCGCCAGTAACTTCCTTCTTGCCGTTGCCGGTGGACTGCACGTGCATGATGGCGCGTTGAATCACCCGCTGAAAGCCCAAGGTGGGTTGGGTATCAACCTCCTCGGTACCGCTAATTTGTGGGGTGTTGTCTTTGATGAAATTGGTCAGCGAACCGCGCAAATCGTCCAGATTGGCGGCGCAGGCCCGCAGCACTTCGGAGGCGCTGGGGTTGTCCAAGAGCGCCAGCAGCAGGTGCTCGACGGTAATAAATTCGTGGCGTTGCTGTCTGGCTTCTACGAAGGCCATGTGCAAGCTTACTTCCAGTTCTTGTGCAATCATTTTGCTTACTCCTTTGCGCTTGCGGATGGTATCAATGCCTTGAAAGACTTAATGGTTAAGACGCATATAAGGGCGGTGAAGTTTCATTCAACCGGTTCGCTCACCGCTTGCAGCGGATGGCCGGCATGTTGGGCGGCCATGAGCACTTGTTCGACCTTGGTATTGGCAACGTCGCGCGAGTACACGCCACAGATGCCGCGGCCGTCGAGGTGAATTTTCAGCATGATGCGGGTTGCCTCCTCTCGGTCTTTGCCAAACAGCTCTTGCAACACGTCAATGACAAACTCCATGGGCGTGAAATCGTCATTGAGCAAAACCACTTGAAACATCGGCGGCGGCTGCACTTGAAGCGTTTGGCGCTCCAACACGACGGAGTCGCTGCCCTCCTCCTTGGGAGGAAAAAACTCCGGCTTCTTCGGCGTGTAGGGGGGGTTACGGGTTGCCATATTGAAAATTCATTCTAGCCAGCCGCCTTCAGGGTAAGGCCAGCATTAAGAGGATAAAAACCTAGGTTTAACCAGTAAAAAAACGGGGGAGAAAGAAAATACGGGCGCTTTTAACGCCACACCACTTGGCAAGCGCTGCTGCCCACCACGCTGCGCCAATCGGCCAAGGCGGCATCGCTGGGATAAAAAACGTGCTCGGGGCCAAAGTCCAGCTCCACTTCGGCCTGGCCATCGGCCCCTTGGCACTGCACCACTATGCGCAGGCGCAGCCCTCGGGCCAAGGTGGAGCCATCTTGGCCTACTTCAAGCGGGGCGGGGTAGGTTTGCAGCAAGCGGGCAATGGCCGGGGCCAGTTCTATGTGCGCAGGGGCCTGCACTTGCCAGTAGCGGGCCAGGCGGCTGCGGGCATCGGCCAGGCTCCAGACCTGGGTGGCCTTGATGCGCAGTCCACCGCTGAAGTGGTCGTGCTGCACCTTGCCTTGCAGCACCACAAACTCGTCGTCCTTGAGCACATCTTTGGCCGCGGCCAAGGTGGCCTCATCCACCGAGGCCTCTAGCGTGGCGCTTTTATCGTCCAGCTTGAACAAGCACAGCTTGCCGCGCTGGCCGTTGATCACCCGCAGGTCACTGACGATGCCAGCCAGCAGTTGCGGCTCGCGGCTATCGGCCAAATCGGCCAGGGGGGTGCGGATAAATTGCCGCACCTCGCTTTCCACCTCATCAAACAAATGGCCGGAGAGGTAAAAGCCCACGGCCGTTTTCTCTTGCATCAAACGCTCTTTGATCCCCCAGGGAAGCGTCTGGGGCAACTCAGGCGCTTGGCTGCTGGCCCCTTGGGCATCGTCGCCCATCATGTCAAACAGCCCCCCTTGGTGGGCGTTGGCCCATTGGGCGTTGGCAAATTCAAAAGCGGCATCTGTGGCGGCCATCAACGCAGCGCGGTTGCGCTCAATGCTGTCAAAAGCACCGGCTTTGATCAAAGCTTCCAGGGTGCGTTTGTTGAGCTTGGCGCGGTCCACCCGGGTGCAAAAATCCCATAGGCTTTTAAACGGCCCTTGCACATGGCCTTGGGGGCCAGGGCCTTGGCCATTGCGGGCGGCAATGATGGCTTCAATGGCCGCTTGCCCCGAGCCCTTGATGGCCCCCAGGCCGTAGCGAATGACTTTGTCCGTCACCGGCTCAAAGCGGTAGCCGCCCCGATTCACATCCGGCGGCTCAAACGTCAGGCCCATTTTCAAAGCATCTTCGTGCAGGACTTTGAGCTTGTCGGTGTTGTCCATCTCCACGGTCATGTTGCCGCAGAAAAACTCGGCCGTGTAATGCACCTTGATCCACGCCGTGTGATAGGCCAGCAGCGAATACGCCGCCGCGTGCGATTTGTTAAAACCGTAGCCAGCAAACTTTTCCATGAGGTCAAACACCTCATCGGCCTTCTCCGGGGGGATGCCCTGCTTGCCCGCCCCTTCGCGAAACAGCAGGCGGTGCTGGGCCATCTCTTCGGGTTTTTTCTTGCCCATGGCGCGGCGCAGCAAGTCGGCCCCGCCCAGGCTGTAGCCGCCCAGCACCTGCGCGGTTTGCATCACCTGCTCTTGGTAAACCATGATGCCGTAGGTCTCGGCCAGCACTTTTTCGACCAATGGATGCGGGTACTCAATCACCTCGGTACCGTGCTTGCGGGCCACGAAGGAGGGGATCAGGTCCATTGGCCCTGGGCGGTACAAAGCGTTCAGGGCAATCAGGTCTTCCAGGCGGCTGGGGCGGGCCTCTTTGAGCATGCCC
Source organism: Comamonas denitrificans (assembly GCF_017368815.1). Taxonomy (GTDB): domain Bacteria; phylum Pseudomonadota; class Gammaproteobacteria; order Burkholderiales; family Burkholderiaceae_C; genus Comamonas; species Comamonas denitrificans. The sequence continues at coordinate 16,249 of NZ_JAFNME010000036.1, forward strand.
TGCATACCGCGCGATTCAAACTGGAAGACGGCCTCGGTCTTGCCCTCCTGGAACAGCTTGTAGGTGGGCCAGTCGTCCAGGGGAATGTCTTCAAATTTGAAGTTTTCCTGCCCCTTGTGGCGTTTTTGGATGAATTCGCGGGCAATTTCCAAAATAGTCAGTGTGGCCAGGCCCAAAAAGTCAAACTTCACCAGGCCGATCTGCTCCACATCGTCCTTATCAAACATGGACACCGCCGAGTCGCTGCCCGGCTGCTGGTACAGCGGGCAAAAATCGGTCAGCTTGCCCGGCGCAATCACCACGCCACCGGCGTGCATGCCGATGTTGCGCGTCATGCCCTCAAGCTTTTGCGCCATTTCGATCAGGTTTTTAACGTCTTCTTCGCGCTCCAGGCGCTCGGCCAATATCGGCTCGGCTTGCAGGGCATAGGTGTATTTGTCGCCCTCTTTGGGCGGATTGGGCGGGTAGCGCAGCGTGACGTGCAGGCCCGGCTTATTCGGAATGAGCTTGGAGATGCCATCGCAAAAGCCATAGCTCATGTCCATCACCCGCCCCACATCGCGAATCACCGCCCGCGCCGCCATGGTGCCAAAGGTGGCAATCTGGCTGACGGCATTGCGGCCATAGCGCTCTTTGACGTACTCAATCACCCGATCGCGGTTGGCCTGGCAAAAGTCCACGTCAAAGTCGGGCATGGAGACGCGCTCGGGGTTCAAAAAGCGCTCGAACAGCAAGTTGTAGTGAATCGGATCCAGGTCGGTAATCTTCAGCACATACGCCACCAGCGACCCCGCCCCCGAACCGCGCCCTGGGCCCACCGGGCAGCCGTTGTTCTTGGCCCAGTTGATAAAGTCGGCCACGATCAAAAAGTAGCCGGGAAAGCCCATTTTCAAAATAATGCCCAGCTCAAACTCCAGCCGCTCCAAATACTTGGGCCGTTGGGCATCCCGCTGGGCCGTATCGGGGTAGAGCTGGGCCAGGCGCTCTTCCAGGCCGTTGAGCGACTCTTGGCGAAAAAAGTCCTCCGGGGTCATCCCTGGCGGCACCGGAAAATCGGGCAGAAAGTTTTTTCCTAGCGTTAGGCTCAAGCTACACCGGCGTGCAATCTCTAAAGTATTCTCTAATGCAGAAGGAATATCCGCAAACAGCTCCTGCATTTGTAGCGAATTTTTAAAATACTGCTCCTGGGTAAAGCGGCGCGGGCGCTTGGCATTGGCCAGCACCTCGCCCTCGGCAATGCACACCCGCGCTTCGTGGGCTTGAAAGTCGTCCGGCCGCAAAAACTGGATCGGCTGGGTGGCCACCACCGGCAATTGCAGCCGCGCGGCCAGCTCTACCGTCTGGGCGACCAGCGCCTCGTCTTCGGCACGGCCAGCGCGTTGCAACTCCAAATAAAAGCGGTGCGGAAACATTTCGGCCAACGCCAGCGCATGGCGGCTGGCCGTGGCCGCGTCCCCGCGCAGCAAGGCCTGGCCCACCAGGCCGGTATGGGCACCCGACAGCACGATCAGGCCCGCGTGCAGCTCTTGCAACCACGCCCAGGCAACCTGGGCCTGGGTTTGGGTTTTGCCCAGCGGCTGTGTCCAGGCACGGGCCAAGATTTCGGACAGGTTCAAATACCCTTGGTGGTTTTGCACCAGTACCAGCAAGCGGCTTTCGCCCTCATCGCCCTGGGGCTGCATCACCAGCTCGGCCCCCAGCACGGGTTTGACCCCTTTGCTGCGGGCGCTTTTATAGAACTTCAAGCCGCCAAAGAGATTATTCAAATCGGTAATGGCCAAGGCGGGCTGCCCATCGGCCTGGGCAGCTTTTAAAACATCATCGATACGGCAGGTTCCGTCCACGACGGAAAACTCAGTGTGCAGGCGCAGGTGAACAAACATAGGGGCGCCATTGTAGAGAATGGCCCTGCAATCTCTGCTCAGGAGGGCTCAGATAGGCCGCTACAATGCAAGCCGCTTGGCCGCGCCCTCTGACCAGCGCAGATTAATAGGGCAGGCATTTTTTCGATTGATTTGAAAGCTGCACCCATGCTGCGTTTTGCACGCCCTGCTCTTGTGACCACTTTGGCCCTGGCCGGCTTGTTGGCTGGCTGTTCTACCGTCGAAGAGGATAAAACCGCCAACTGGACACCCGAGCGCATCTACACCGAAGCACGCGATGAAGCCCAGGGCGGTGGCTACGAACAAGCCGTGCCCCTGTTCGAAAAACTCGAGGGCCGCGCCGCCGGGACCCCTTTGGCCCAGCAGGCCCAGCTGGAAAAAGCCTACGCCCAGTACAAATCGGGCGAAAAAGCCCAGGCTGTGGCCACGCTGGATCGCTTCATGAAGCTGCACCCCAGCAGCCCGGCGTACGACTACGCGCTGTACCTCAAGGGCATTACCAACTTCAACGACAACCTGGGCCTGTTTGCCTGGCTGTCGCGCCAGGATTTGTCAGAGCGCGACCAAAAAGCGGCCAAAGAATCGTACGAATCTTTCTACGAACTGACCCAGCGCTTTCCCAACTCGCGCTACGCACCCGATGCCCTGCAACGCATGACCTACATCATCAACTCGCTGGCGCAGTACGAAGTCCACGTGGCCCGCTACTACTACCAGCGTGGTGCCTATGTAGCGGCCATTGCCCGGGCACAAACGGCTTTGTCGGAATACCAAGGGGTGCCGGCCAGCCAAGAGGCGTTGAAAATTTTGGTCAAGTCCTACGACCAACTGGGCATGCACGATCTGCGTGACGATACCCAGCGCGTGCTGGAGACCAACTTCCCCGGAACCAGCAAAGACTCACCGCTGCTGAAAAGCCAAAATCCCTGGTGGAAACTTTGGTAAGCCTCAGGCCGCAGGGGCTGTTTTTAATAAAAATTGGCCAATTCCGGCAGTTGCAGCAATGCGGCATGGTGGCCAGCCTCGATGGCCTCTTCGGCACGGTGAAAATCCAGCAAACCCAAATGGGCCAAGCGCGGGGTGATCAGCACCTCGGGCGGGTCACCTGCCAAGCGGCTGCGGCTAATGCGCATTTGCATGATGTTGATGCTGTTGAGCCCAACATCCAGCACCGATGGCATTTGCGCCGTGCTGGCCGCCACCGCGGGCAGCGACTCTTCTTCTGCGGTTTTCTCAAAGCGCAACGGATGCCAGCGGCTCAGCCACGACGATGGTGTGGCGGCGGTTTCCTCCGCATCCACCACCGGCAAGGCCTGGCGGCGGCGCATGATATCGGCATTCAAATCCACGGCAATCACCACATCGGCCCCCAGGGCACGGGCCACCGAGACCGGCACCGGATTGACCAGCCCGCCATCCACCAACCAGCGCCCTTGCGTGGCCACCGGCGTAAACAAGCCCGGTAGCGCGATGGAGGCCCGCACAGCATCGACCAAGGGGCCACGGCGCAGCCAGACTTCAGCCCCGGTGTATAGATCGGTGCTGACGGCGGCAAACGGCAGCTGGCACTCTTCGATGGTGGTGCGGCCAAAATAGTGCTGCATGGACTTCATCAACCGATCGCCTTTGAGGATGCCGCCCGACCAGCGAAAGTCCATAAACTGAAAAATCTTGCGCCGGTCCAGCGCCAAAATCCAATCGGTAAAGCGATCAATTTCTTTGGCGGCGTACACCGCGGCAATCAGTGCGCCAACTGAGGAGCCACACACAATATCGGGCCGCACCCCGGCTTCTTGCAAAGCTTTTAAAACCCCTAAGTGCGCCCAGCCCCGCGCCGAGCCGCTGCCCAGAACCAAACCGATTTTCGGGCTGCGACGGGAGGCTGGGGGCATGGCTTGATCTCCTTGGAGCGAATGCGGTTTTCAGGGGGCTGGCGCGGCAGGGGCTTGCAGCCGCGCCAGCATGGCCGCTTCGTCCAGCACGGGCACGCCCAGCTCCTGGGCCTTGGCAAGTTTGCTACCGGCATCGGCCCCGGCCACGACAAAACTGGTTTTCTTGCTGACGGAACCAGCCACTTTGGCACCGGCCGCTTCCAGCAGCGCTTTGGCGGCATCGCGGCCCAAGGTTGGCAAGGTGCCGGTGATCACCACCGTCAGCCCCGCCAAGGCTTGGGTGTGCTGCGGCTGGCCTGGCCCCTGCGGCCAGTGCACACCGGCGGCTTGCAAATCGGCCAGCACTTGGCGGTTGTGCGGCTCGGCCAAAAAACGGTGGATGCTGTGGGCCACGATGGGGCCAACGTCGGGCACGTGCAGCAAATCGTCTTCGCTGGCGGCCAGCAAGGCATCCAAATCACCAAAATGGCGGGCCAGCTCTTTGGCTGTGGCTTCGCCCACATGGCGAATACCCAGGGCAAAAATAAAGCGGGCCAAGGTGGTGGTTTTGGAGCGCTCCAGCGCGGCCAGGATATTGAGCGCCGATTTTTCGCCCATGCGCTCTAAGCTGGACAGGGTTGCCACATCCAAGCGGTACAAATCGGGCAGGCTGTGGATGAAATGGCCATCGATCAATTGATCGACCAGCTTCTCGCCCAGCCCTTCGATGTCCATGGCGCGGCGGGCGGCAAAGTGCAACAGGGCCTCTTTGCGCTGGGCGCTGCAAAACAGGCCGCCGGTGCAGCGGTGGTTGGCCTCGCCCTTTTCGCGCTCGACCACACTGGCGCAAATGGGGCAGTGTGCAGGCATGCGAAAGTTGGGCACATAGGCCGGGCGGGGCTGGACGATGCGGCCAACCACTTCGGGGATGACATCGCCGGCGCGGCGCACGATGACGGTATCGCCCACGCGCACGCCTTTTTTACGGATTTCAAACAGGTTGTGCAGCGTGGCGTTGGTGACGGTCACGCCGCCCACGCTGACCGGCTCCAGCCGCGCCACGGGGGTGAGTTTGCCGGTGCGGCCCACTTGCACATCCATGCCCAAGAGCACGGTGGGCATCTCTTGCGCCGGGTATTTGTGCGCCACGGCCCAGCGCGGCTCGCGGGTGATAAAGCCCAGTTGCTGCTGCAGCGCCAGGGCATTGACTTTGTAAACCACGCCATCAATCTCATAGGGCAGGCGGCTGCGCTCTTGCCCCAGGCGCTCGTGAAACGCCACCAATTCAATAGCACCTTGCGCAATACTGACCTGCCCTGCCACCGGAAAACCCCAGTTTTTTAATTGCTGCAACAGCGCGTAGTGGGTGGCAAACTGCGGCCCGCCCTGGGCGGGCGGGGTGACGGCCCCGATGCCATAGGCAAAAAACGACAAGGGCCGCTGCATGGCGATGTGCGAATCGAGCTGGCGCACCGACCCGGCGGCCGCATTGCGCGGGTTGGCAAAGCGCTTGGCCCCGGCGGCCTCTTGCTGGGCGTTGAGGCGCTCAAAATCGGCGCGGCGCATGTATACCTCGCCCCGCACTTCCAGCACGGGCGGGGCGCTGGCGGGCAATTGCAGGGGAATTTGCCGAATGGTGCGGATGTTGTGCGTGACATCTTCGCCCACCTCGCCATCGCCGCGCGTGGCCGCTTGCACCAGGCGGCCGGCTTCGTAGCGCAGGCTCATGGCCAGGCCGTCGAACTTGGGCTCAGCCACGTACTCGATGGGGGGGTCTGATTCTGTCAGCCCCAATTCCCGGCGCATGCGGGCATCAAAGGCCTGCGCCCCGGCCGCGGTGGTGTCGGTTTCGGTGCGGATGCTGAGCATGGGCACAGCGTGGCGCACGGGGGCCAGGCCGTCGCGCACCGCACCAATCACGCGCTGGGTGGGGGACTCGGGGGTGATGAGCTGGGGGTACACCTCTTCCAGCGCTTGCAGCTGTTGAAACACGCGGTCGTACTCGCCATCGGGCACGCTGGGGGCATCGAGCACATAGTATTCATGCGCCCATTGCAGCAATTGCTGGCGCAGGGTTTGCACTTTATCAACTACGCTTTTAGGAGCTTCTTGCGCTTTGATTGATTGGTTTTCTAAGCCAAATAAGTCTAAATTCGCTGTCATACGTACGCAACAAGCTCTGAAATATAAAGTATCAACTGAACAAGCGCCGGGCCAAGGGCGAGCCTGCGGCAAAGTCTCGGGCGCTCAACGCGGCGTACAAGCCACTCAGATCCACCCCGATTTGCTCCAGCATGGGCAGCGGCAAGGGGTTGCCATCGGGGTCGCACAGCACCCCGTCCATGGCCACGCCCAGGCGCTGCAGCACCTCGCACAGGCGCTCGAACGGGGCTTGGGTTTGCGCCACTTGGGGCACATCCAAGCTAAGCAGCACGTCGTACACGGCGGTGCGGTCCAGGTCTTCGGCCTGGGCGGCTTGGGCATCAAAGGCCAAGGTCAATAGCGGGGGCAAGCCCGGTTCAGCGGCGGGCAGCACCATGCGCCCTGGCATCGCCGCCGGCACAAAGCCCAACGCTCCTGCGTGCTGGGCGATATAGCCGGGGCTCCAGGCCGCCCGGGTGGGGCGCAGCATAAAGTTCAGTTGCGCATCGTGCTGGCTGGCAAATTGGTCCAGCTCGCGGGCGCGAAAGACTTCGTGCAGCATGTCGGGCAGCTCCACGCCAACGTTCAGGCTGTCGGCAAAGGTTTGCACTTTGGCGACAAATTCGGAAAACTCAATCTCATTGAGCGCGCCCAGCCGGTTGGCCAACTGCACCCCGGCTTGCAACTGGTCGTAGCGCTGACCGGCACGCACGATTTCCCACTGGCCGCTGAGCAGATTGCGCCCCTCCACTTGAAACAGCTTGCTGCCTGCGCGGCGGGTGGTGGGCTGCGCTTGCAAGATGGCCTCTCCGGCCAGGGGCTGCTCCAAGGGCAGTTGGGCAATGGCATCCAGCAGGGCATCCAGCTGCGGGCGGGTGGCGGCAGGCAACACCCCAGACCCAGCAGGCGTGGCCGAGGGGGCCGCCGGGTTGGGG
>NZ_JAFNME010000037.1 GCF_017368815.1 Comamonas denitrificans
ATTCGCCCATGGGGGGCAGGGGGGTGGGCACCTCGGTGAAGGCCACTTTGGCCAGCAGCTCCTCGGTCACGCTGTCGGCGTGCGGCTCCACGCGCACCACGCGGCCGGGCAGGGGTGCATCGCCGCGCGAGCGCAAGCGGATGCTGGCTGGCAAGCCCGCGGCCAGCCCCACGGCGGCGCTTTGGTCCAGGCGCAGATGAATCCACACGCTGCTGGGCACCACCAGCTCCAGCACGGTTTGCCCGGCCACCACGGTGCTGCCCGGCTCCACCGCGCGGGCGGTAACGATGGCCGCTTGCGGCGCAATCAGCTGCAAATGCTGGCGCTGGGTGCGCAGGGCGGCCACCTCGGCGCGGGTGCGCTGCAGTTCTTGGTGGGCAGCGGCCAGGGCGGCCTGGGCCACATCGCGCTCTTGGCGTTTGAGGTGCAGGCTTTCGGCGCTGGTGGCCTGGGCCTGGGCCAGCTGGGCATAGCGCTGCAGTTGCGCGGCGGCAAAGTGCTGCCGGGTCTGTGCCTCTTGCACACTGGCTTGGGCGCGGGCCTGGGCGGCCTCCAGGGCGCGGATGCGGGCATCCAGATCGACCGGGTCCATGCTGCCCAGCACCTGCCCGGCTTGCACGCTATCGCCCACATCCACGCGCAGCGTTTGCACCCGCCCGGCCACCGTCGGCCCCAGGGTGTGCAGTTGCCGCGCCTGCACCATGCCCAGGCCAAACAGCTGCGGGGTGAGTGCCTGCTGGCGCACCTGCACTTCGGTGACGGGGATGGGGGCCATTGGCCCGGTGCGCAGGGCCACCCACAGCAGCAATGCGCCCAGGGGCAGCAGCACGACCAGCACTTTGAGCTTGGCAGGCGAGAGGGGTGGGAGTTTCATGGCCGTACCGCTTCTTTATAATTTGTAGCACTCTGCGCAGCAGGGGCGGCCAAAGCGCGCGAAAACAAGGCATAAACCGCCGGGGCTTGCTGCTGCATTTGGTGCATATCCCCGGCCAGCAGGGCTTGCATCACCAGCCCTTGCACGCTGCCGATGAACAGCAGCACCGTGGCCTGCACATCAATATCAGCGGCCACGCTGCCCTGGGCTTGGGCTTGTTCGATCAAGCGGTGCAGGCGCTGCCCGTATTCGCGCAGCAGGGTTTGCGCCAGGCGCTTGGGGGCCGAGTTGTCGGCCCGCTGCAGCTCGCCAAACAACATGCGCGGCACGCCTGGGTGCTGCACGGCAAATTGCACATGGGCCATGAAGACCGCCTCCAGCGCCGCCCAAGGGGTGGGGGCGGCGGCCATGGCGCGGTCAATGCGGGACAGCAGCTTGCTGGCCACCCACTGCATGACGGCTTCCAAAATCGCTTCTTTGTTTGGGAAGTGCTTGAACAGCGCCCCTTGCGTCACCCCCATGTGGCGGGCAATGGTGGTGGTGGTGATGTCGCTGGGGTTGCCGCTGGCAGACAGTTGCACCACCGCCTCCACAGTGGCGGCGCGGCGCTCGTCGGCGCTGAGGTATTTGGCAGGGGTTTCCATGGGGAAAGATAGTAACTTATTACTATATTTCCCAATAAACAGAATGGATGTTCTCTATTTAATAAGGAGTTGTTTACGCTGATATATAAAGGATTTCAGAATACTTTTAGCCTGAGATCCTTTATTGACAAGCGCTTGCAGCTCTCTTTTATTGCTTTGGCAGCGTGGCCTTGAGCTGGTAGAGCGCCTCCAGCGCCTCGCGCGGGCTCAGGGCATCGGGGTTGATTTGGGCCAGCAGCGCCTCGGTGGCGCTGGGGGTGGGCAGGTCGGCTGCAGGCGGGGGCGCAAACAAATCCACCTGTGCCGCACCGGCGCTGGCGCGTTCTTCCAGCGCGGCCAGCGCATGGCGGGCGTGGTGCAGCACGCTGGCTGGAATGCCCGCCAGCTTGGCCACCTGCACGCCGTAGCTGCGGCTGGCCGGGCCGGGTTGGATTTCGTGCAGAAAGACGATGTCGTGGCCATTTTCAGCGGCGGCCACGTGCATGTTGATGGCGGCGCGGGCCTGGGCGGGCAGCTCGGTCAGCTCAAAGTAGTGCGTGGCAAACAGCGTGAAGGCCTGCACCTTGTCGTGCAGGTGGCGGGCAATGCCGCTGGCCAGGGCCAGCCCGTCAAAGGTGGATGTGCCCCGGCCAATCTCATCCATCAGCACCAGGCTGTGCGCGGTGGCACTGTGCAAAATTTGTGCCGCCTCGGTCATCTCCAGCATAAAGGTCGATTGCGCGTTGGCCAGATCATCGGCCGCGCCAATGCGGGTGTGGATGGCATCAATCGGCCCCAGGCGGCAGGCGCGGGCCGGCACGTAGCTGCCCATGCTGGCCAGCAGCACGATCAGCGCCACCTGGCGCATGTAAGTCGATTTACCGCCCATGTTCGGCCCGGTAACGATGTGCAGGCGCTGGCGCGGGTTCAAATCGGTGCTGTTGGGGATGAAGGTGGCGTTGGCCGTTTGCGCCAAGCGTTCCTCCACCACCGGGTGGCGGCCCTGGTCAATCTCAATGCACGGCTGGGGCGTAAAACTGGGCGCACACCAGTTCAAGGTGAGTGAGCGCTCGGCCAGGCAGCACAGCACATCCAGCGCCGCAATGGCTTGGGCCACGCGGGTGAGTGCCGGGATAAAGGCTTGCAGCTGATCCAGTAATTGCTCGTACAGCCACTTCTCGCGCTGCAGTGCGCGCTCCTGGGCGGACAGGGCCTTGTCCTCAAAGGCTTTGAGCTCGGGGGTGATGAAGCGCTCGGCATTTTTTAGCGTCTGGCGGCGCTGGTAGCGCGCGGGCACCATATCTTTGTAGCTGTTGGTCACCTCAATGTAAAAACCATGCACACGGTTGAACTGCACGCGCAGGTTGGGGATGTCGGTCAGCAGCTTTTCCCGGGCTTCCAGCTCCAGCAAAAAATCATCGCAATTGGTCTGGATGGCGCGCAGCTCGTCCAGCTCGGCATCAAAGCCGCTGGCAATCACGCCGCCATCGCGCACCAGGGCGGCCGGCTCGGGCAACAGGGCGCGCTGCAGCAGATCGGCGCAGCCTGCGGGCGGTTGCAAGTCGCTAAAAATTTCAATCAAATAAGGCGATTGCGTAGGTGGTGTCTGCGCTAACAGCTCTGCTTTTTGAAGTGTTTGCGCCAGCGCCACCAGCTCGCGCGGGCGCACCTGGCGCAAGGCCGTGCGGGCGGTGATGCGCTCCACATCGCTCACGCCCTTCAGGTGCTGGTGCAGCACCTGCCACGGGGCGCTGCTGGCCGCGGCCGGATCGCCGCGCAGCACGCCAATGGCCTGCAGCCGCGCCTGCGCCGGGGCACGGTCGCGCGGGGGCTCCAGCAGCCAGGTTTTCAGCAGGCGGCTGCCCATGCCGCTCATGCAGGTGTCGAGCAAAGAAAACAGCGTCGGGCTGTCCTCACCGCGCAGCGTTTGCACCAGCTCTAAGTTGCGCCGCGTGCTGCTGGGCAGGCGCATCAGCGCATCGCTTTGCTGCACTTGCAGGCTGTGGATATGGGGCAAATTGCGCCCCTGGGTGTGCTCGGCATAACTGAGCAGCGCCGCGCTGGCAGCGTGCGCCAGGGGCAGGTCTTGCGCCTCCCAGGCGTGCAGGCTGCTGCTGCCGAGCAACTCCAGCAATTTGCTGTGGCCCAGCCCCGCATCAAACTGCCAATCCGGGCGCGGGGCCAGCGGGCAGCCAATGTGCCCGCTGTGGCGCAAGTCGTGCAAGGCGTGCTCAAACCGCTGCGTTACCCCCGCGCTGTACAGCACCTCGCTGGGCGCAATGCGGGCCAGGGTTTCGGCCAGCTCAGCCTGGGCGCATTCGGCCAGGTGAATGCGCCCCTGTGTCACACTCATCCACGCCAGCCCCACGCGCTGGCGGCCCCCGCTGTGCAGGGCCAGCAGCATGGCCTCGCTCTTGTCCGACAGCAGCGCCGTATCGGTCAGCGTGCCGGGCGTGACCACGCGCACCACCTTGCGTTCTACCGGCCCCTTGCCCACGCCCACCTCGCCCACCTGCTCGCAAATGGCCACCGACTCGCCCAGCTTGATGAGGCGGGCCAGGTAATTTTCCAGGGCATGAAACGGCACCCCCGCCATGCTCACCGCAAACCCCGCCGACTGCCCGCGCGTGGTCAGCGTGATGTCCAGCAGGCGCACGGCTTTTTCGGCATCGTCCCAGAACAGCTCGTAAAAATCGCCCATGCGGTAGAGCACCAGGGTGTCCGGGTAGTCTTTTTTGATAGCAAGGTATTGCGCCATCATGGGCGTGTGCTGCTCTAAAGGCGTGGTGTAGGGGGAGGGGGCAGCAGCAGAAACGCAGGCGGGGGAGGCAGAAACGGTCAAAACAGGCTCTTCTAGGCAGGGTGCAAAGCGGCGTAGTGTAAAAAAAGCCGCAAGGGCTGTGTGCGCTTGCGGCTTGTGGCTTGGGTTGTGCACATGCGTGCATGGGGTGCGTTCGTTATCTCAAATACTCATAAAGTAGTAGCTTTTAGCGTCGTCCGTGCCTGTGTTTTTTGGCATTTTTTGCAATAAAAACCCGCCGGGCTAGGGCGGGTGCTGCAAGAAAGTGGTGTGATGTGTGCCTGAATCAGAACCTGTGGTTAATTTTGGCTTGCTTCATGATTGTGTTGGCCATGTCGCGTGAGGGCATGTTCTTGGAAACGATCTGGTTGCGCTGTTCGTTACCCCAGACTTCGTGAGAGCCTTTGCCCTGCCGTATCAATCTGTAGCCATGGGCCTTTAGCACTTCAATGACCAATTTGTAATAACCATTCACGCTAGGCAGATATCGTTGTCTTTGATGCGCATCTCGGTTTGCGCCCGCGCCCGTCTGCCATTCATTGCCAACTCCAGCAGTACGTGAGAGGCGCTGATGACCTCACTGCGCAATTCGTCGAGGGTCTCGCCGCAGACCACCAATCCATCAAAATCTGGGCTTTCTGCCCAGTAGGTTTTTGAATCTGCATCGAAATGCACATTCACGCGAACCTTCACAGGTATGCCAAAGCGAGCGGCAACCTTCCAACCGGGTAGGCCAACTCTGTACATGCTTCTCTCCTATCTGTATCGCGGCGAAGTTGCGCCGTACCCGCATCCTACCTTTAATCTTAAAAAACCTTGGAATGGCGGAAGGCAGCAGGAGTCGAACCTACCTGGGAGTGGCTGACACCCCCTACCGGGTTTGAAGCCCGGCCGCACCACCGGGTGCGCTTGCCTTCCTCAGTGCCCGCTGTGCTGGGGCAAAGCGGCGATTGTAGTGGCTGTGGCGGGCTGTATTGGTGGGTTTTACCCCTGCCAGTGGGCACCGGGGCGCAGGGTGTGGGCATCGCCCACGCGGCGGGTCAGGCCCAGGCGGTTGAAGCATTCCATGATTTGGATGGCGCGTTTGCGGCCCAGGGCGGTGGCATCGCGAAAGTCTCGGGCAATCACTTGGCCCTGGGCGTTTTGCGTGGCCAGTTCGGTGATGAGGGCGGCCAGGGCGTTCATGTGCTCTTGGGCGTAGAACAGGTCTTTGACGACCTGGAACAGCACCCCCTGGCGGGCCAGCTTGCGCAGCAGCTGGCGCACCAGCTCTTCTTTTTGTTCGGTGTCCTGGGCCAGATCGCGCACCCAGGGCGGGTCGAACCGGCCTGCGGCAATGCGCGGCAGCAGTTGTTCGGCCAGGGCGGTTTCCTGCTCGGTGAGCTGCACGCGGTGGCTGGGCAGGCGCAGCCAGGCCCCTTCGGCCTGCAATTGATCGGTGGCGCTGAGCTGGGCCACCAGGGCTTGCCACAGTGCTTGGTGCTGGCTGCCGGTGTGGGCCGCGCCGGGCCAGACCATGCGCTGCAGGCGGGCGTTGTGTGCGCCGGGTTCGTCCGGCTGCTGCTGGTGAAATTGCGCCAGGGCATCGAGCAACTGGGTTTGCAGGGCCTGCCAGTTGTCCGGGTGCAGCAGCAAGGTGTCGCCCTGGGGCAGGGGGATGCGCTGCAGGCCCTCGGGCACGGGCGGCTGGTGCTGGCCGCACAGGCGTTGCAGGTGCGACAGGGGCAGGCCAAAGCGGGCCTGGGCCAGCAGGGGGCCGGTGTCGCCAGCGGCCAGCCAGTGCTCCAGGGCCTGCCAGGTGGCTTGGCGCTGGGGGCTGCGGCGTTTGCGGGCGGGGGCATCGGGGTCGAGCACCATGGCCCCGCCCAGCGTGCGGCTGGCCTGGGCGTTGCGCACGATGACGCGGTCGCCCGGCAGGGCAAAGACGGGCGCATCCAGCACCAGCTGGGCGTAGCCTTCGTGCCCCGGTTGCAAGGGGCCCGCGCTGGGGTCGCCCAGGGGCAGGACGTGGCCGGTGCAGTGCTGGGTGCCCAGGTGCAGGTGGACGGCTGTCCAGCCGGCCAGCGGGGTGTTTTCGGCCAGCCAGTGCAGGCGCACATCCAGGCGGGTGCTGGCGCTGAGCAGTTCGGGCTGGGCCAGCCAGTCGCCCCGGGCAATGTCCTGCGGGTGCAGGCCCGCCAGATTCAGCGCCACGCGCTGGCCGGCGCTGCCGCTGGGGCTGGCGCGGTTTTGTGCGTGCAGGCTGCGCACGCGCACGCTGCGCCCGCTGCCCGAGTGGGTCAGGCTGTCGCCCACGCTGACCTGGCCGCCAAAGACGGTGCCGGTGACGATGGTGCCCTGCCCGGTGAGGCTGAAGGCGCGGTCCACCGCCAGGCGAAACAGCCCCGTGCTGCTGCGGGCCGCATGGTGTTGCGCCTGGGCCAGCAAATGCTGGCGCAGGGCCCAGGTGCCGGGGTCGTCCGGCTGGGCGGCGGCGGTGGCAAACAGCGGGGCCTCGGCCATGGCGGTGACGCTGAGGATGGCGCGGACTTCTTCCTGCACCTGGGCCACCCGCTCTGGTGGCACGCAGTCGGCCTTGGTGATGGCCACGCTGGCGCTGCGGATGCCCAGCAGTTGCAGGATTTGCACGTGCTCCAGCGTTTGTGGCATCACGCCATCGTCGGCCGCCACGACCAGCAGGGCGTAGTCGATGCCCACGGCCCCGGCCGCCATGGTGTGGATGAATTTTTCGTGGCCGGGCACGTCGATGATGCCCAGCACCTGCCCATCGGGCAGCGGCAGGTAGGCGTAGCCCAGTTCGATGGTGATGCCGCGCTCTTGCTCTTGTTTGAGCCGGTCGGTGTTGGTGCCGGTCAGCGCGCGCACCAGGGTGGTTTTGCCGTGGTCGATGTGCCCGGCGGTGCCGATGATCATGGGAGGGAAATATTCAATAAAAAATAGCTGGTTCCGCTTTTAAATAAAGGGTTTTAAGGTTGAAAACACTATAAAACCATTGTCAATAAAGCGGTAGCAGCTATGTTTGTGCAGGTATCGAGGGCAGCTGTGCAACGAACTCGTCTTGCTCGGCCGCTTCCAGGCAGCGTAAATCCAGCCACAGCGCCCCCTCCTGGGCACGGCCAATGACCGGGCGCGGCAGGCGGCGCAGGCGCTCTTGCAGCTGGGTGACACTGGCGGTTTTGCTGGCTGGGCGCAGCTGCAGGCCAAAGCTGTCCAGGCTGTCCACCGGCAGGGCACCGCTGCCAATTTGGCTGCGCATGGGGCTGGGGGTGACCTGCCAATCGCTGCCCAGGGCGGTTTGCAGCAGCGGGGCCAGTGCGTGGGCCTGGGCCTGCATGGCACTGGCTGGGCGGGTGAACAGGCGCAGCGTGGTCAGGCGCTGGGCCAGGGTTTCCGGGTGCTGGTACAGGCGCAGCGTGGCCTCTAACGCGGCCAGGGTGAGCTTGCCCACGCGCAGGGCACGCTTCAAGGGGTGGCGCTTGATGCGGGCGATCAAGTCCTTGCGCCCGACGATGAGGCCCGCCTGCGGCCCGCCCAGCAGCTTGTCGCCGCTAAACGTCACCACATCGGCCCCGCTGGCAATGGTGTGGGCCACGGTCACTTCGGGCGGCAAGCCGTAGGCGGCCATATCAACCAGGGTGCCGCTGCCCAAATCCACCACCATGGGCAGGCTGGCAGCGTGGGCCAGGGCGGCCACCTCGGCATCGGCCACGCTGGTGGTAAAGCCCTGGATGGCGTAGTTGCTGGTGTGGACCTTCATCAGCAAGGCGGTGTGCTCGCTGATGGCCCGCTCGTAGTCATGGGCGTGGGTGCGGTTGGTGGTGCCCACCTCGACCAGGCGGCAGCCGGCCTGGGCCATGATGTCCGGGATGCGAAACGCACCGCCAATTTCCACCAGCTCGCCGCGCGAAACCACCACTTCGCCCCCGGCGGCCAGTGCGCCCAGGGTGAGCAGCACGGCAGCGGCGTTGTTGTTCACGATGGTGGCGGCCTCGGCCCCGGTGAGCTGGCAGATCAGGTCGGTTACCAGGTCATCGCGGTCGCCCCGGCCCCCGTCCTCCAGGTCGTATTCCAGGTTCATTGGGCTGGTCATGGCCTGGGCCACGCGCTCCACCACCTCCTGCGGCAGCAGGGCGCGGCCCAGGTTGGTGTGCAGCACGGTGCCGGTGAGGTTGAACACGGGTTTCAGGCGCGGCGCGTGGCGGCGCTCTAGTGCCTGTTGCACCTGGGCGGCGATGGCCGCTGGGGCGGTGTGCGCGGCGCTGAGCGTGCCACTGCGCAGCTGCGCACGCAGGGCATCGAGCACCTGGCGCAGCGCCGCCGTGGCGCTGCTGCGGCCATAGTCGGCCAGCAGTGGGGCCAAGGCGGCATCGCGCAGCAGGGCATCAACGGAAGGGATGCGGGGCGAAGGGATCATGGGCTGCGGCAAAGGGGTGGACGGAAATCAAGGGGCGGGGAAGGGGTCGATCAGGCCGTCCGCGCCGCCGGTGTCAGCCTGCTCCTGGGCCACGGCCACGTACAGCAGCGGGTTGGCGCTGGCGCGTTGAAAGCGCGTTTCGCTCATCAGCAAGTCCAGCATCAGGCTGGCCAGGTCGTCGGCCAGGGGTTCGGCCAGCGGGTCTTTCTCTTGATTAACGATTTTGCGGTAGCTGCCGCAGGCGGTACAGGTTTCGGCCTGCACCACGCCTTGGTCGCCTTCGATGGTTTGGTATTGAATGCCCTGGGTGCTTTCGCAGTGCGAGCATTTGACGCGCACCATGTGCCAGTCGGTGCCGCAGCCGCCGCAGTGCAGGTAGCGGTGGCCGCTGGCCTGCCCGCCGATGCGGATGACGCTGGCCACCGGTTCGCTGGCGCAGACGGGGCAGACGGTGGCCGGCTGCATGAGCGGCATGTCGGCCTCGTGCAAGGTGGCGGCCAGTTGCGCCAAGCGCACTTGCAGCGCGGCCATGATGAAGGGGGCCATGCCGATGTAGCGGGCCGCCAGGTCTTTGTTGAGCAGCTGCCGGGCAATGGTGTTGCGCTCGTCGCTGGGCAGTTGGCGCAGTTCGGCAATCAGGGGCTGCAATGCCGGGGGCAGGCCGGTGGTCTGGCTGGCCAGGGTGTTCAGGATGTGCTCTAGCGCCTGCTGCCAGTCGTGCAGGCCGGTGTCCAGTTGCTCGGCTGCGGCAAACAGCGGCATGCCGTGCGCCTGGGCGCGTTGCATGGCGCTGCGATCGACGGCGGGCGGGGGCAGCGCCTGGGCCGCCTGGTGCTGGGCGCTGACGATGTGGGCGGCAAATTCCAGGTAATCGGCAATCGGGTTGCCGCTGGCCAGTTGGCGCAAGCGGGCGGCGCGTTCAAGAAACAGGCTGCCGATGTGCGGTGGCAGCACGCGCGGGAAGGTGGTGTTGTCCAGCGCCTCGATCTCGCCGGGTTGCAGGATGCGTCGTGACATAAAACATCTTCCTCAAAATAAAGACCGCCGACTTGCTCTTGTTTAGAGAGCTGTCGGCGGTTGTTTGGTAAGCCTTAACGGCTGTTTTTAAGCTTAATCATTGTCGCCGGTAACCTTGCGGTACCAGCCCCGGTGGTGCTGTTTGGCCCAGGCGCGGGTGACGGTGCCGTACATCATGGCGCGGATGGTGCCGCGCGTCCAAATGGCGGCATAGACGTGCATGATGATCAGCCCGATCATGGCCACGGCAGCGATGGCATGCACCACCGAGGCCAGGCGCACGATGTCCACCGACGGTGTCCACCAGGCACGCCACATGAACACGCCGCTGACGGTGATGGCCGCCATGCTGATGACCAACCCCCAGAACAGCAGTTTTTGGCCGCCGTTGTACTTGCCTTGCTCGGGCATGTTGTGGTCGTCGCCGTCGATCATCTTGTCCACGTTTTTCAGCCACTCGTAGTCGCGCGGCTCCATGATGTTGAGCTTGGCAAAGCGCAGCGCCATGACCACAAAGCTCAGTGCCATCACCACCCCGATGTAGGGGTGCAGGATGCGCGTCCAGGCCCCGCCGCCAAACAGCTGCGTCAGCGGAAAGAGCGCCGGGTGAAAGAACGCCAGCCCCGACAGCGCCAGCAGGATGAAGCAGATGCCCACCACCCAGTGGTTGGCCCGTTCCGATGCGTTGTAGCGCACCAAATCACGCGGGTTGCGAATCATGGCTGGGTCTCCTTTTCAGCAGCTTGCTGGTCTTTGCGCTCCATTTCGTCCTCCAGCTCCTTCGATACCTCGTTGGGGCCTTTGGTGATGTAGTGGAACAGGCTGCCCACGGCAGCAGCGCCCAGGGCGGCCATGGCCAGGGGTTTGGCCACGCCTTTCCACAGCGCCACCATGGGGCTGATCTTGGGATCGTCGGGCAGGCCCTTGTACAGCGAGGGCTTGTCCGCGTGGTGCAGCACATACATGACGTGCGTGCCGCCCACCCCTTGCGGGTCGTACAGGCCGGCGTTGGCGTAGCCACGGCTTTGCAGGTCGCCGATGCGCCGCTCGGCCTGGCTGTGCATGGCCTCCTTGGTGCCGAACATGATGGCCCCGGTCGGACAGGTTTTGACGCAGGCCGGCTCGCGCCCCACGGCCACGCGGTCAGAGCACAAGGTGCACTTGTACGCCTTGTTGTCCTTTTTGGAGATGCGCGGCACGTTGAACGGGCAGCCCGTCACGCAGTAACCGCAGCCCACGCACTGGTCTTGCTGGAAGTCCACGATGCCGTTGGCGTACTGCACGATCGCGCCGGGCGAGGGGCAGGCTTTCAGGCAGCCGGGGTCTTCGCAGTGCATGCAGCCATCCTTGCGGATGAGCCACTCCAGGTTGCCGGTGGCCTCGTTCTCGTACTCGGCAAAGCGCATCACGGTCCAGGACTGATCGGTCAGATCGGTCGGGTTGTCGTACACACCCGCAGCCAGGGTGCCGATCTCGTCGCGCAGATCGTTCCACTCCATGCAGGCGGTTTGGCAGGCCTTGCAGCCGATGCACTTGGAAACGTCGATCAGCTTGGCGACCTCGCCCCCGTGCGCCCCCCGCGCACTGGGCGCGGGGGTGGTGGTGGCCGAACGGCGCTTGATATCTAAAGACATGGTCGAAGACATTGCTCTTTACTCCTTTACACCTTTTCGACCTTCACGAGGAAGGTCTTGGATTCGGGGGTGAAGCTGTTGCCATCGCCCACAGATGCCGTCAAGTTGTTGGCCATGTGCCCCTTGCGCCCCTGGGAGACAAAGCCCCAGTGGATGGGCACGCCCACGTGGTGGATGGTCTTGCCGTCGATCTGCATGGGCTTCATGCGCTTGGTCACGACCGCCGCCGCCTTGACAAAGCCGCGCTTGGAGCTGACCTTGACCTGTTGGCCCGTTTCGATGCCCAGCTCTTTGGCCAGTGCCTCGCCAATTTCCACAAACTGCTCCGGCTGCACGATGTTGTTCAGGTGCACGTGCTTGGTCCAGTAGTGGAAGTGCTCGGTCAGGCGGTAGCTGGTGCCCACGTGCGGGAACTCCTTCGGGTCGCCCGCCGTGCCCTTGGCCGACTCCAGAATCCGCGCGGCCGGGCTGATGACGGCCAGCTCGTTCTTCGGGTACATCGGGTTGTAGCCCAGCGGGTTGTCAAAGGCCTCGTAGTGGGTCGGGAACGGCCCTTCGTTCATGCCCTTGCGGGAGAAGAAGCGCGCCACCCCTTCGGGGTTCATGATGAAGGGGTTCACCGTTTCGGGGTCGAGCGTGGGGCCCACGTCCGGCACGTCTGCGCCCACCCAGCGGCTGCCGTTCCACTGCACCAGCACGCGGTCTGGGTCAAAGGGCTTGCCCTGGCGGTCGCACGAGGCGCGGTTGTACAGCACGCGGCGGTTGGCTGGCCAGGCCCAGGCCCAGTTCAGCGTGTTGCCAATGCCAGTGGGGTCGCTGTTGTCGCGCCGGGCCATCTGGTTGCCGGACGAGGTCCAGCAGCCCGACCAGATCCAGCAGCCGCCCAATGTGGAACCATCGGCCCGCATCTCGCCAAAGCCGGCCAGTTGCTCGCCTGCCTTGCGGATGACTTTGCCCTCGGCATCGGTCAGATCGACCAGTGCGCGGCCGTTGTACTCCTTGGCGATTTCTTCGCTGCTGGGGTGCGCGGCCTGGGCATAGGGCCAGTACAGGTTGGCGATGGGGTCGGGGAACTTGCCGCCTTCTTGCGCGTAGAGCTTTTTCAGGCGCAGGTGCAGGGCCGACATGATGGTGATGTCGGTCTTGGCCTCACCCGGGGCATCGGCCGCTTTCCAGTGCCACTGCAGCACGCGCGAGGAGCTGACGATGGCGCCATCTTCCTCGGCAAAGCAGGTGGTGGGCAGGCGGAACACCTCGGTTTGGATGCTGGCGGGGTCCACATCGTTGTACTCGCCGTGGTTTTTCCAGAACTCCGAGGTTTCTGTGACCAGCGGGTCCATGATGACCAGGAATTTGAGCTTTTTCAGCCCTTCGCGCACGTTGTTGGAGTTGGCCAGCGAGGCCAGCGGGTTAAAGCCCTGGGCGATGTAGCCATTGACCTTGCCCTGGTTCATCAGGTCAAAGATCTTGAGCATGTCGTAGGACTGGTCCAGCTTGGGCAGGTAGTCAAACGCCCAGTTGTTCGCCTCGGTGGCAGCCGGGCCCCACCACGCCTTCATCAGGCTGACGTGGAATTTGGAGTAGTTGGCCCAGTAGTTCATCTGCCCAGGACGCAATGGCTTGGGCGTACGCGTGCCGATGTACTGCTGGTAGTCCTGCTCTTTCTCGTTGGGCAGGGACAAATACCCGGGCAGCGAGGCCGACAAGATCCCCAGGTCGGTCAAGCCCTGGATGTTCGAGTGCCCACGCAGCGCATTCATGCCGCCGCCTGCCACGCCGATGTTGCCGCACAGCAGCTGCACCAAGGCACCGGTACGCAGCATTTGCGCCCCCGTGGTGTGCTGCGTCCAGCCCAGGGCGTACATGATGGTGGCCACGCGACCGGCTTGCGCGGTGGAGGCAAACTTCTCGCACACGTGCAGGAATTTTTCCTTGGGCGTGCCGCAGATGCTCTCGACCTTCTCCGGGGTGTAGCCCGCGTAGTGGCGCTTGAGCCACTGGTACACGCAGCGCGGGTGCTGCAAGGTGGGATCGACTTTGACAAAGCCATCTTCGCCCAGCTCGTAGTCCCAGGTGGATTTGTCGTAAGTGCGCGTCTCGGGGTTGTAGCCCGAGAAGATGCCCTCGTCGAACGCAAAGTCCTCACGCACGATGAAGCTGAAGTCCGTGTAGTTCTTCACATACTCGTGGTGGATTTTGTCGTGCGTGAGCAGGTAATTGATCATGCCGCCCAGGAACACGATGTCCGACCCCGAACGGATGGGGGCGTAGAAATCGGCTACCGATGCAGAGCGGTTAAAGCGTGGATCGACCACCATGAAATAAGCGCCGTTGTGCTCTTTGGCCTCGGTCACCCATTTGAAGCCGCACGGGTGCGCTTCTGCGGCATTGCCGCCCATGATGAGGATGACATCTGCGTTTTTGATGTCCACCCAATGGTTTGTCATGGCTCCACGGCCAAACGTCGGGGCAAGACCTGCCACCGTCGGGCCGTGTCAGACACGTGCTTGGTTATCGAGTGCCAGCAGGCCCCAGGAGCGGGCCACTTTGTGCGTGATGTAACCGGCTTCGTTGCTGGAGGCCGAGGCGGCCAGCATGCCGGTGGACAACCAGCGGTTTACCGTCTGGCCAGAGGCGTTTTGCTCTTGGAAGTTGGCATCGCGGTCATCTTTGAGCAGGCGGGCGATGCGGTCTAGCGCCTCATCCCAGCTCATGCGCTTCCACTCGTTGGAGCCGGGGGCGCGGTATTCGGGGAATTTCAGGCGGTTGGGGCTATTGACAAAGTCCATCAGCGCCGCGCCCTTGGGGCACAGCGTGCCGCGATTGACCGGGTGATCCGGGTCGCCTTCGACGTGCATGATGGTTTCTTTGACGTTGCGCACGCTATCGCCATGCGCATACATCAGCAGGCCGCAGCCTACAGAACAGTACGTGCAGGTTTGGCGCGTGACCTTGGCCTACGTAAGTTTGAACTGGCGTACTTCCGCCAAGGCTGTGCTGGGTGAAAAACCCAGTACCGCCAGGCTGGAGGCTCCATGGTGTTACTCCTTGATAGGGGGAGGGGAGGGACGAATCCGGGGTTTTTGCCAAACCCTGGAGGGAACTGTATAGGTAAGTTTGCGTATTCTGGTCAAAAGGCTTGCAGAGAACTTACCTTAAAAACGCACAAGCTACATTTTAAGTAGCTTTAAACGTAGAAGGCACCAGTGAAAGCTGGTTTGCCCTAATGAAAAAACCCGCAGCACGCTGCGGGTTGGCAGGGCAGTGAGGGGCTTGTTACACCTGATCGTTGCTCAGGCCCGCCGTCTGGCTGAAGCCGCAGTCCACATAAGTGATCTCGGCGGTCACCCCAGCGGCCAGGTCCGACAGCAAGAAGGCGGCCACATTGCCCACATCGTCAATCGTCACGTTGCGGCGCAGCGGCGCAGCATCGGCAATGCGCGAGAGCAGCTTGCCAAAGTCTTTGATGCCGCTGGCCGCCAGCGTTTTGATCGGGCCGGCGCTGATGCCGTTGGCGCGAATGCTGCGGCCATCTTCGGTGCGGCCCACGGCCTCGGCCAGGTAGCGCACCGAGGCTTCTAGCGAAGCCTTGGCCAGCCCCATGGTGTTGTAGTTGGGGATAGAGCGCAGCGCGCCCAGGTACGACAGGGTGAGCAGCGCCGACTTGTCGTTCAGGTAGGGCAGGGCGGCCTTGGCCATGGCCGGGAAGCTGTAGGCGCTGATGTCGTGCGCAATGCGAAAGTTCTCGCGCGTCATGCCATCGAGAAAGTTGCCGGCAATCGCCTCGCGCGGGGCAAAGCCAATGCTGTGTACAAAACCATCAAACTTGCCCCAGGCCGCGCCCAGGTCGGTGAACATTTTTTCAATTTGCGCATCGTCGGCCACGTCGCAGTCGAACACCAGTTTGGAATCAAACTCGGCAGCAAACTCGGTAATGCGGTCTTTAAAGCGTTCGCCCACGTAGCTAAACGCCAGCTCGGCCCCTTGGGCGCGGCAGGCTTTGGCAATGCCATAGGCGATGGATCGGTTGGACAGAACGCCAGTGATTAAGAGTTTTTTACCGGTCAGAAAACCCATGGGGTTGCTCCTTAGAGGTCGTAGAGAGAGAGGGATGAGGCAGAGCCTGCGTGGGGCAGAATTATCGCATGCACATACCTCTGAAAATAATTGGCTTCGTGGCGCTGACCGGTGCCTTGCTCAGCGGCTCTGCGTGGGCCGAGCCCGCCTACGCCTTGTGGGGCAGCCCCAAATACCCGGCAGATTTTGCGCATTTCGACTATGTGCATGCCCAGGCCCCCAAGGGCGGTGCGCTGCGTTTGGTGAGCAATAGCCGCGCGTCCACGTTTGACAAATACAACCCCTTCACCATCAAAGGCAGTGCCCCGGCGTATTTGTCGCAACTGCTGTTTGACAGCCTGCTGGCGGGCAGCATGGACGAAACGGCCACCGGCTATGGCCTGCTGGCCGAGGATGTCAGCGTAGCCGCTGATCGCCTCTCGGCCACCTTCCGGCTGCGCCCACAGGCGCGTTTTCACAACGGTGAGCCGGTGCTGGCCGAGGATGTAAAGCACAGCTTTGACACCTTGGTGGGGCCGCATACCTCGCCGGGTTACAAAACCTTGCTCATCGACGTGGCCGGGGTGGATGTGCTGGATGCCCGCACGGTGCGCTTTCGCTTTAAAGCGCCCAATCGCGAACTGCCGCTGACCGTGGGCAGCCTGCCCATTTTCAGCCGCGCCTGGGGTGCGGGAAAACCGTTTGACCAGGTGGTGATGGAACCGCCCATTGGCAGCGGCCCCTACCGCATTGGCCCCGTGCGCTTTGGCAAAGACATCACCTACGTGCGCGATCCCCACTACTGGGCCAAAGATTTGCCGGTGCGCGTGGGCACGTTCAACTTTGACCGGGTGGAAATCAACATCTACAAAGACAACACCGCCAAGCTCGAAGCCCTGAAAGCGGGCGAATTTGATGTCATGCGCTTTTTCAGCGCCGGCGATTGGGCGCGGCGCGTGAATGGCAAAAAATTCAACTCCGGCGAATTGGTCAAGGGCGAATTTGCCCACCAGCTGCCCACCGGCTTTCAAAGCTATGTACTCAACACCCGCAAGCCGCACCTGCAAGACGTGCGCGTGCGCCAGGCGCTGGGGCTGGCGCTGGATTACGAGTGGATGAACCGCCAGATGTTCTATGGCGCGTACCAGCGGGTGAATGGCATTTTTGGCCACACCCCCTGCGAAACCACTGGCCTGCCCACGCCCGCCGAGCAGCAGCTGCTGGCCCCCTACGCCCACGACCTGCCGCCGGGCACCCTGGGCCCCATGACCGTGCCGCCCAACACCAACCCGCCTGGCAGCCTGCGGGCCAATTTGCTGCAGGCCCGCGCCCTGCTGCAGCAAGCGGGCTGGACGGTGCAGGGCGGTGTGCTGCGCAACGCCCAGGGCCAAGCGCTGGAACTGGAATACCTGGACAGCAACGAAGGCGGCCTGCGCGTGGTCGCCCCCTGGCAGCGCAATTTAGAAAAGCTGGGCATCCGCCTGCGCTACCGGGCGGTGGACTTTGCCCTGTACCAGCAGCGCCTGCAAAAGTTTGACTTTGACATCACCAGCATCGCCTACCAGGGCACAAACAACCCGGGGCAAGAGCTGGCCGATTTGTTTGGCAGCCAGGCGGCCGACCAAGAAGATTCAGGCAATTTCCCGGGTGTAAAAAACCCGGCGGTTGATGCCCTGATTGACAAAATCGTCACCGCCCGCACGCAAGACGAACTGCTCCCGGCCTGCCATGCCCTGGAGCGGGTGATTGCCCATGGCCACTACCTCATCCCCCAGTGGTACGCCAGCACCCACCGCATGGCCTACAACGCCTGGCGGCTGGCCATGCCCAGCGTGCTGCCGCCGTATTCCACGGGCGAAGATTGGGTGCTGCAAACCTGGTGGTCTAAAAAACAATAGCTGTTAGCGCTGATAAAAAAAGGACTTCAGGTGCTTTTAACCCTGAAGTCCTTTTTTATTCAGCGGTGCAAGATATTATTTCTGCTGCATATCCACCCAGCCATCCACCCAACCCGCCACGTGCTGCTGCACCAGCTGCTCCAGCAGGTCGATGTGGCTGGTGCGGTCGTTCAGGCAGGGAATGTAGGCAAACTCCTGGCCGCCCGCCTCCAGAAACGCCTCGCGCGCTTCCATGCTGATTTCTTCCAGCGTCTCCAGGCAATCGCTGGCAAAGCCGGGGCAAATCACCTCCACGCTGCGCGTGCCCGCCTTGGCCAGGGCCTGCAGCGTGGGCTCGGTGTAGGGCTGCAGCCACTGCGCCGGGCCAAAGCGCGATTGGAAGGTGACGCTCAAGCGCTCGGGCGGCAACTGCAGCGCCTGGGCTAGCAGCTGCGCGGTGCGCTGGCACTGGTCGGCATAGGGATCGCCCAGCTGCACATTGCGCGCAGGAATGCCGTGAAAGCTGATCACCAAATGCTCGGCCGCCTTGCCCTGCTGCTGCCAGTGCTGGCGCACGCTGTCGGCCAGGGCACCGATGTAGCCGGGGTGGTCGTGGTAATCGTTCACCAGGCGCAGCTCTGGAAAGCTGCGCGCGCGCTGCAGCCACAGCGTAGCGGCATCGAACACGCTGGCCGTGGTCGCCGCGCAGTACTGCGGGTACAGCGGCAGCAGCAGCACGCGCTGGCGGCCCTGGGCGTGCAGGGCCTGCAGCTGGCGCTCAATGGCCGGCTGGCCATAGCGCATGGCCGGCAGCACAGGAATGTCCAACCCCGCCTGCTGCAGGCGCTGGCCCAGCAGCTCAGCCTGGCGCTGCGTCCAAACGGCCAAGGGCGATCCGGCCTCGCTCCACACACTGGCGTACTTGGCCGCAGCCTTGCGCGGGCGCACCCGCAAAATGATGCCGTGCAGAATCGGCAGCCAAAACAGCGGCGGAATCTCCACCACGCGCCGGTCTGACAAAAACTGCGCCAAATAACGCCGCAGCGCCTTGGGCGTGGGCGCATCGGGCGTGCCTAAATTGCACAGCACGATGGCCACCGAACGCGGCGCGGGCTGGGCCGCCGGATGGAGGGGAGCAAGGGCCTGATGGGGGAGGGGGGAAGCGTTCATCGGGGAGGGAAATTTCCATAAATGCCGCAGCACAGATGCCACGCTGGCGCAGCCAGGGGGTTGAACAAGCCGATCAAATCGTCCAAGAGGAGATATCCAGAATCCAGGCCGGTGATTGTCGGTGATAACCCTGGGGTCTGCTGTGGAGCACTCGCTTGGCAAATGCCGACTAGCACTTGAGCCCCGTGCGCCGGGCGCTGTAAAAAGCCAGCCCCAATGCAGCGGTGAAGAAGACCGCCATCACGCTAGAACCCACATCCACCTCACCATTCCTGAAGTACGCAAACGCTGAGACTGCCCACATGGCCAGCGACATTAGCCCCCAGAGCAGAACACCAGTTAGACCCAAAGCGCAAAAACGAAAGTGACCGCACAGGCCACGGACTACGAAAACAATAGCTGCTTGCGCTTGCTGCACAAGGGCTAGAGGCCAAAAATGCCTGAAACTGGCGCAACCCACGCAGGCGAAGCCCGAGCGAACGCCAAACACCCAGCGGATAAACGCTTGCGAAGGTAAATGGCACTTGAATATTCATGGGCTGAAATGAGCGGGAATAAAAGGCGGGCTAACGAATGAATTCACCGGTGCTGCGCGGCTTTCTCGCGCAGCGTCCGGTGGAATGATGGGCTGGGCATTCAGTGAATAAATCTCATCGGATAAGCTGTATTTGGGCTGCCATCAACGCATCTGAAACAGTTCTTGATGGAAACGCTCTGGTGGCAGGCCGTGGGCAAGGAAGTCCTCGCGCAGCGCCTGACCGAACCCCGGCGGGCCGCAGAACCAGATGCTGGCCGACTGCCATTCCGGCACGGCGGCACGGATGTGTTCGCCATTCAACCGCCCATCCTTGCCA
Source organism: Comamonas denitrificans (assembly GCF_017368815.1). Taxonomy (GTDB): domain Bacteria; phylum Pseudomonadota; class Gammaproteobacteria; order Burkholderiales; family Burkholderiaceae_C; genus Comamonas; species Comamonas denitrificans. Next base: position 19,320 of record NZ_JAFNME010000037.1, read on the forward strand.
TCGACCAGCAGGTGCAGACGCACGCCCGCGGCCGCGGCATCTGCCGTGAGACGGTCGATGGCGGCCTGATCGAACTCGGCAGTCGGATGAAAGAGATCGATCATCTTTGCATCCGGCGTGGCGGCGCGTTGCTTGAGGCGGGCGATAAACGGCGTGATGCCGATGCCCGCACCCACCCAAATCTGATGTGGCTGCGCATCCTCAAAGTCGAAACAGCCGTAAGGACCTTCCACGGTCACCGGCATGCCGATCTTCAATCTTTCCCGCAAGCGGCTGGTGTGGTCGCCCAGCGCCTTGGTGATGAAGACGAGCTGACGGTCAGCGGGATTCCAAGCGGAGGCGATGGTATAGGGGTGCGCGCCTTCGCTGCGGTCCGATGTGACGAAGGCGAACTGCCCGGCGGCATGGCCGCGCCAACCGTCCTCCAGCACGACGGCCGTTTCGAGTACGCGCAGCCCAGGGTAGTCGGTCAGCGCCACGATGGTGCCCTGGGCCTTGCGGCCGGTGCCGATCCGCCCCGTCAGCGTCAGCAGCGCGGCCACGCTGCCGGCCAGCAGCAAGACCGCCAGCAACCCGCCGACAGGCTGCGACCAGTAATCGATCTTGGTGAGCACGGCGGAGTGATAGGCCAGGGCAAGGTAGGCGACCGCGATCCATTTGTGGGTCTTGACGAACCAGTGGTAGGGAAAGCGCTTGATCAAGGCAAGCACGATCAGCACGACGGCGGCGTAGAACGCCCATTCGCCGACGGATTCGGCAAATCCCCGCTGGCTGCGCAGCCAGCCTTCAATGGTGCCGAGAGTTTCCCCGGCCACCGGTTTGCGCACAGGCTTTTCCAGCCAGCCCCAACCCACCATCCATTTGGTGCCTTTTCCCCACCACCAGTGAATGATGGCGACCGCCAGCGCGGCGATGCCCAGCCACTTGTGCAGGCGATACATCTTGTCCAGCCCGTCCAGATGCGGCTCCAGCCATTTCGGGCGCAGCGCCAGCAGCATGGCCACGCTCATCAAGCCGATGCCGATCGTCCCGCTGTATTGCATGAACACGGCGCGAAACGAAAAATAGGTGAACGGTACCGGTGCCAGCGTATCGGCGGCCAGCCATAACGCAGTCAGCAGTAGCAGTACTGCCAGAAGTGAAACCTTAATGCGCTTCATGGATTACCCCCGATGCAATTTCGTATGCAGCCCAACGGGCGAGGTAAGCCGACCGCAGAATGCGGGTCGGCTTGACCGAAATGTTAGAGCCAGAAGCCAAAACCGATAACTTGGATTTGGCGACGGGCGCTAACTGCGAAAAAGCACAGAGCCACCGAGGCGGCGCAGCACTACCAAAAAAATAGCTTCTCGCGCTTGCTACGCAAGGGAAAGAGGCCAAAAAGTCTGGAAAACGACGCAATGCCAGCAGGCGAAGCCCAGACAAACGACAAACCAAGCGCTGAACAACGCTTGAGAAAATGAATGCCGTTTGAATAAGCATGGGCTAAATAAATGGGTTTTCTGTGGGGCTAACGTTCGCCATAACCGGCAGCAAAAAGTGGCGCGACGAAGGAGCGGCGCTTTTTGCCGTCCGAGTTGATGGCGTTGTTATGTTGCATTTCTTAGCTCGACCTTTTTGAACGCTAGCTGCCGATGCCCTGCGCTGGTTTCTAAGCGAACAATTTCGCGGTCATTACTTGTGCCCACGATTGACCACTCTAGTAGTGTGGGCGGCCCGGCGAACGGCCCCTCATGGACCTCATAATTCAGTACGTCCCAAAAGATGATTACCCTCTGTTCGTAGGTGTTCTTCTCCCAGTCAACGGGGTAGTCCACCTCGAAAGATAGCGAGTCTTCTTCCGTGTTCTCTGTGACGCGGCGGATAATCGCGTCATGAAAATGAATGTCGTCTAGCTTCATGCTTTTGCAACATAACGGGCTAGGTAAGCCGCCCGCAGCATGCGGGTCGGCTTGAGCGCTGGGTTAGGACTGATCTTCATTTTTTTCTTCCTGATTTAGAAGTTTGCTCAATTCATCTGGTTTTGCCGTTTTCAACCATTTTTCGATTTTTCGATCGTATCTACGGTCATTCGGCTCTGTTCGCCGCTGCGCTTTTCTCGAATACTTCTTAATGAACGCGAACAATTCACCTTCCAGTTGTTCCACACGCTTTTTCATTTTCCCTAACGGACTAGGTAAGCCGCCCGCAGCATGCGGGTCGGCTTGAGCGCCGGGTTAGACCCAAAGCGCAAAAACGAAAGTGACCGCACAGGCCACGGACTACGAAAACAATAGCTGCTTGCGCTTGCTGCACAAGGGCTAGAGGCCAAAAAGGATTGAAACTGGCACAGCCTACGCAGGCGAAGCCCGAGCGAACGCCAAACACCCAGCGGATAAACGCTTGCGAGGGTAAATGGCGTTTGAATATTCATGGGCTGAAATGAGCAAGAATAAAAAGCAGGCTAACGAACCAAGGTAAGCGGCAACTGGAAGTTGTCCGCTTGAGCGAATTGTTAGGCAGCTGCTCAGTTGCCATAACTGACTGATACCCCTGCTACCGAACGACCTTGTTTGAATACTTTTGCGGAGCCAAGACCACTCAGTTGCACGGCAGAGTCTGAGTGCCATTGGACTTGCAACGGGATAGAGCCGTCAAGGATGAGTGTGTTGCCACCGTCGTTTTGTAGAGCGTCCGTAGCTGAGAGGATTGAGACTTGGGTGTTGAAGCCAGTAGTGGCACCGCAGTTGCGGTTGAACACAACCGCCTTGAGGCTGCCGGATGGCGACGAGACCGTCTGGGAGATCTCATTTCCGCACATGTCGCCGGGTAATCCCCCCATAAACCATCACTCTGAGAAGTAGAGCTATGCGGCCATGGCCAGCCGCTGTCTGGGGGTGATGCCGCCCAATGCCATATTTGGGCGTTCATGGTTATACCGCCATATCCACTGCG
>NZ_JAFNME010000038.1 GCF_017368815.1 Comamonas denitrificans
TGGCCGGGCCACTGGCATCGGGGTACAGGTGGCCGCCGTGGCCCCAGCGCAGGCCGCCGAAGTCTGGCAACTGGCCCCGGCCGTCCACCTGTACCCCGATGCCAGTGGCCCGGCCAGTGGCGGGCCGTGGTTGATTTTGTTGGAAAGCACCCATCCGGCCACCCCCTTGGCTGGGGCGGTGGGCGATTTGCTGGACAAAATGCTGCGCGCCCTGGGCCTGCACCAGCACCCGCAGGTGTGGCTGGCCGTGCTGCAGCGCCCCGGCGGCCTGCCCATGGCGGCCGAGATGGCGGGCAGCCTGGCCCCGGTCGATTGGCAGCCCTTGCCCGCACAGTTGGCCCACACCCTGAAAACGGTGCAACCCGCGCGGGTGCTGCTGCTAGGGCAAAAAGTGGCACAAACAGTGCTAGAGCGCCATGAGCCCGTGGGCCAGCTGCGCCAGCAGCGCTTTGATCTGGCCGGCCATGCCGCCGCCGTCAGCTACGACCCGAGCTTTTTGCTGCGCACCAGCCAGCCCAAAAAATACAAAGCCCAAACCTGGGCCGACTTGCAATTTGCCGCGCAATTGCCAGCCAAAGCTGAATAAAAAAAAGAGCTGCTTGCGCTGGTATTCATTGTGTTTCAAGGCGTTTAAGCCTTGAAATGCAGAATATCCAAGCGCAAGCAGCTCTTTTTAAAGCGTGGCTTCGCGGGCCTTACATTGACTTAGAACGAGCCAAAGGCTGTGCCCAGGGCAATCACCGCGGCCAAGGCAATCAGCGGCATGACAATGGTCATCATGGCGATGTTCAGGTAGGACTGGCGGTGCGTCAGCCCGCAAATCGACAGCAGCGTGATGATGGCGCCGCAGTGCGGCAGGGTGTCAAACACGCCGGCCGACATCACCGCCACGCGGTGCATCAGATCGGGGCTGATGCCAGCGTCCACGGCCATCTTCAGGTAGTCCGCACCCAGGGTTTGCAGCGCGATCGACAGGCCGCCCGAGGACGAGCCGGTAATCCCCGCCAGCACGTTCATGGCTACGGCTTCGGAAATCAGCGGATTGCTCGAGACGTTCAGCACCGCATCGCGGATGATGGCAAACCCGGCCAGGCTGGCAATCACCGCGCCATAGCCCACTTCTGAAGCGGTATTGAAAATCGGCAGCATCGAGCCGAGCACGCCCTTGTTAATGGTTTGCTGCAGATTGGCCCAGCGCCCCAGGCCCAGCAGCACCAGCGTTGCGCAGGACAGCACCAGCGCAATGATCAGCGCCCACATGCCGGTTTGCTTGTTGGCATCCATGGTGGCAAAACGCTCGGCCAAAAAGTCCCAGTGCATGCCGGGGAAAACACCGTAGGTAAACAGCGCGTTGATGCCAATCACCAGCACCAGCGGCAGCAGCGCCAACACCAGCGGCATGCTGCGCTGGGCATCGCCACGCATGTCGGCCTCGCCCACCTGGCCTTTGGCCTCCAGAGTATCGGCGTGGATGCCATAGCCTTCCCCCTGGGCGCGGGCCGCGCGTTCGCGCGAGCGCAGCCAGAGCATGCCCAGGGCAAAAATGATGAGCGAGCCGATCACCCCCAGCCCCGGCGCAGCAAAGGTGTTGGTGCCGTAGAACTTGATGGGAATGGCGTTTTGAATCGCCGGTGTGCCCGGCAAGGCCGTCATGGTGAAGGTGAACGAGCCCAGGGCAATCGCCGGGGCCACCAAGCGCTTGGGGATGTCGGCATCCTGGAACAGCGACTTGGCAATCGGGTAAATCGCAAAGGCCACGACAAACAGCGACACCCCGCCATAGGTCAAGATGGCACAGGCCAGCACCACGGTCAGGATGGCGTGTTTGGCCCCCAGGGTGCGTTCAATCCACTTGGCAATGGCCGTGGCCGCGCCCGAGTCGGCCATCAGCTGGCCAAACAAAGCGCCCAGCAGGAACACCGGGAAAAAGGCCAAGATGTAATTGCCCAAGGCCCGCATGAAGGTCTCGGTGTAAATGGGCAGCAGCAACACCATGTCGCCAGACAAGATCACGGCCAGCGCGGCCATCAGCGGCGCCAACAGCAGCACGGTGTAGCCCCGGTACGCCAGGAACATCAGCAGCAGCAGCGAAACAACAATCGATAAAGTACTCAACTCATCTCCTCGTTACTTAAGTAGGGAGGCGATTGTGCGTGGTTTACCCTGAAGTTGATTGTCGTTAAAACTACTTATACGTGCGGTTACACACACGCTTGTACTTAGGTAACTCTACTTATTAGCACCTTTAGGCCAGCACCCAGCTGCCGGATTTGCCGCCGTGCTTTTCCAGCACGCGAATGTCTTGCATGACCATGGTTTTATCGGCCGCCTTGCACATGTCATAAATGGTTAAAAGGCCCACCTGCACTGCGGTGAGTGCTTCCATTTCTACACCGGTTGGGCCCACGGTCTGCACGGTGGCGGTGCAGGTGATGGCGTTTTCGTCGGGCTGCAGGCTGAAGTCCACCGCCACCCGGGTCAGCGCCAGCGGGTGGCACAAGGGGATGAGATCACTGGTTTTTTTGGCCGCCATGATGGCCGCAATGCGGGCCACGCCCAGCACATCGCCCTTTTTGGCGCTGCCGCTACGCACCAGGGCCAGCGTGGCCGGCTGCATCACGATGCGGCCCTGGGCAATGGCGGTGCGCTCGGTGGCAGCCTTGGCCCCCACATCAACCATGTGGGCCTGGCCCTGGGCATCAAAATGGGTCAGCGGGGACGAGGGGGAAGGGGTCGGCATGGGCAGCGCTCCAAGAATGAACCAGTGGCAAAACCGGGCATCATAAGCATCCCTTGAAAGGATTTGCCCATCATGCTGCCCCCTTGGCGCCCTGCCTGCTTTGTCCGTTCTGTGTTGGCCTGCCTGTGCATGGCCGGGTCCTTGCTGGCCACGCCCGCCAGTGCCCAAGGGGGCTTGCCCCACCTGGGGGATGGGGCCGAACTGAGCCTGAGCCAAGAGCGCGCGCTGGGCGACAGCATCATCACCAGCCTGTACCGCGACCCCGATTACCTGGACGATGCCCCGCTGCACGCCTACGTCATGCAAATTTGGCAGCCCTTGGTGCAAGCGGCCCTGCAGCGTGGCGATTTGAGCGAAGAGCTCTACCAGCGCTTTGCCTGGCAGGTGCTGCTGGGGCGCGACCGCTCGATCAACGCCTTTGCCCTGCCTGGCGGGTATTTGGGTGTCCACACCGGCCTGATCGGCGCTGTGGCCCACCGCGATGAGCTGGCCACGGTGCTGGCGCACGAACTCAGCCACGTCACCCAGCGCCACATTGCCCGCATGTTTGCCGAGGAAAAAAAGAACATCCCCCTGCTGATTGGCGGCCTGGTGCTGGGGGCGCTGGCCGCTTCCTCCAGCCCGGACGCGGCGCAAGCGCTGATCATTGGCGGGCAGGCGGCCGCCGTGCAAAACCAGTTGAGCTTTTCGCGCGACATGGAGCGCGAGGCCGACCGCGTGGGCTTTAACCTGCTCTCCCCGGCGGGTTTCAACCCCCAGGGGGCGGCCAGCATGTTCGATAAATTGCAGCAGGCCAGCCGCCTGAACGACAACGGCAGCTGGCCCTATTTGCGCAGCCACCCCCTGACCAGCGAACGCATTGCCGACATGCAAGCGCGCGTGCCCCACGGCCGTGGCACGCCGCTGCAAACGCAGTGGGAGGACGCGATGATGTCCGCCCGCGCCCGGGTACTGAGCCAGCCGGGCGTGGATCGCCTGCGCCAATGGGTGGCCCAGCCAGGGCAAAGCGATTTTGCCCAGCAGCCAGCGGCCCAGCGGGCGGCCATTTTGTACGCTGCGGCCTTGGCCAGCCAGCAATTGCGCGATACCGCCGGGGCGCACGCTTTCTGGCGGCAATTGGATGCGCTGGTGCCGGCCAGCGATGCTGCCGCCCGGCGCCAAAGTGCCTGGCTGGGGGCCGAATTGGCCTTGGCCGCAGGGCAGCCGCAGCAGGCGCTGGACTTGGTGGAGCGCCACTCCGCACCCACTCTGCGCCCCGCCGTGCTCTTGCTCGCCCAGGCCCAGCTGGCCTTGCAGCGCCCGGCGCTGGCCAGCGAGCGCCTGCAAACCTGGGTCACCACCCACCCGCAGGATGCGCAGGCCTGGCAATGGCTGGCGCAGGCCTGGCAGGCACAAAATCAGCCCCTGCGGGCCTTGCGGGCACAGGCCGAGGCGCAGGTGGCCATTCGCGACTTCAGCGCCGCGCAAGACCGCTTAAAGGCCGCACAAGACCTGGCGCGGCGCGGCGGCAATCAAGACCACATCGAAGCCTCGATCATAGACACCCGCTTGCGGGCCGTGACCGAATTACTTCGGGAAGAAGCGCGCAAGCAGTGAGTCAATCACCAAGCCACAGGCCGAATACAGCAGCGCCCCCCAAACCGCCGCCCAAAAGCCGCTGACTTGCAGCCCGCCCAGCAGCCCCGAGGCCAGCCAAAACACCAGGCCATTGACCACCAGCAAAAACAGCCCCAGCGTGACCAGGGTGACGGGCAGCGTCAGCACCACCAGCACGGGGCGCAGCACGGCATTGAGCAAGCCCAAAATCAGCGCCGCCCACAGCGCTGAACTCAGGCTGTGCACTTGCACCCCGCTAAAAAGATTGGCCACCAAGAGCAAGGCCCCGGCGCTTAAAAACCATTGCAAAAATAATCGGGCCATAGCAGCTCCTTACGAGGTGGAAGAATGGGCAGCAGGGGCTGCCTTTTTGCGCGCCGCCAGCCATTTGCCTGCGCCCAGCACCAGCAAGGCACCGCAGATATGGGCGCTCCAGTACACCGGGCTGGGCACAACCGCCAAGCCGTTGGCATCCCAATGGCCCAGCTTGGGCAGCCACAGCCATTGCTCGGGGTCAATAAACCCAGGATCGCTGACCAGCATGCCCCCGGCAATCCAGCCCAGCAGCATGCCACCGCCCAAAATCACCGAAGGGAAGCGCTCCATCAACTTGATCACCAGCTGCGAGCCCCAGACGATGATGGGGATAGAGATCAACAGCCCCAGCGAGATCAGCAACAGCTGGTGGTCTTGGTGCGCTGTTTGCGCGGCCCCGGCAATGGCAATCACGTTGTCCACACTCATCACCAAGTCGGCGACGATGATGGTTTTGATGGCGGCCAGCAAGCGGTCGCTGGCGGTAATGTTCTCGTGCCCTTCCTCATCCGGGGCCAGCAGTTTGATGCCAATCCACACCAGCAACAGCGCCCCGGCCAGTTTTAAAAACGGCAGTTTCAGCAGCGTCATGGCAAACATGATCAGCACCACGCGCAGCACGATGGCCCCGGCAGTGCCGTAAACAATGCCTTTGGTGCGCTGCGCCGCCGGCAATTTGCGGCAGGCCAGGGCAATGACCACGGCGTTGTCACCACCGAGCAAGATGTCGATGATGATGATTTGCCCCAGCGCAATCCAAAATGAGGCGTGATAGAGAAAGTCCAAATCCATTGCAAACTCCAATGCAGCAATACCCATACCAAGATCAATACACGATCAATACACGATCAATACCTAAGAACGTGTTCGCGATCTCCTCATGGGTGTGCGGGCGCGGCTTCGGGCGGTCTGCGTCGTTGCAAATCCTCGCAATAGCCAAGCTATTGCTGTGGTTTGCGCCTCGCAACCCATCCCGAACCGCATCCCCCACACCTTCATTCGAGACCATGAACACGTTCTAAGTCAAAGGCAAATAGACAACTGCAGGCAGGGCACCGAAGGAGTAAGCCAGCGCCCGGCAGAGCGCCGGGCGGGGGAAAGCACCTGGGGGACCATGCACCGCAGTCGCCCAAAAGTCTTGCTCACAGTGCGCTGCACTGCTGGGCAGGCCGGAAGCGAATGCTTCGTGCTGACGACCTGCTCAACTGCCCGGGCTGGCCGCCACCGGCAGGAAGCTACTCCCCTTTGAAGCGGCGTATTTGACCACAAACCCCAACCGCGCCGCGCGGGCCTGACCGGTTTTGTGCGCTGGCAGCGCGGGACTTAGAGTTCCTCACAGCGCTGCAACACCTTGCCCGCCAACGCCGGGCCCAAGGCCCCCAGCTGGGCCTGCTGGGCCGCGGTGGCTGCGGGCAGGCGCAGGGTGAAGACCTGGGCCGCAGCACGCTCCTGCACCACCCGGGCCCCGCGCACGCCTTTGCGCAGCAGGCGGGTGAGTTCGCGCGTGGCGGCCTCTTCCGAGGAGAAGCGGCCCAGCGACAGGCCGGGCTCCAGGTTGCCCCCAGCGCGGTCGGTGTCGATGTTTTGCGCCCGCAGCGAGGTGCGCTGGCGGTTGAGCAGCTCTTGGCTGGGGAATTTGCCCAAGTAAACCATCCAGCGCCCGGGCATGTCTTGGCTGCGCATTTCGTAGCTGTCCCAGGCCAGCTCTTGCGCCCGCAAGGCGTTGCGCAGGGTTTTGGCCTCATCTTGGCTGAACGGCCCGGCCTGCAGGCATTGGGTGTCGGGGGCGGGTGGGGCCGTGGGCGCAGCGGGGGCCGCTTCTGATTCAGGAGCTGTTGGCGCTTTGTTTGCTTGGTTTGTTGGGGTGTTTGATTCTGTATTGCTGATTTCTTCAGCGGCAACAGCTTCTGTTTTAGGCGTTGGCCGCGCTGCCGCCGCATCGGCCGCCGGGGGCGGGTTGGCCGCCACAGCGATCAGCTGCACGGCCTCGGGGCGCATTTGCTTTTCTAAGCGCCAGGGCTCATTGGTGGGGCTGGGGCCCCAGCCCACGGCCACAAGCCAGCCCTGCCCCCAGGCGGCGTAGGCCAGGTTGGCAGCAAACAACAAAATCAGAAGAAGGCGCAGCATGGTCGTTTCGGGCAGTTCAAGGCAAGGGCATATTTTGCGGGCGCACACTCACCTCGGCGCTGTGAATGGTCTGCACGCCGTGCTCTGTTTGGATGTGCAGCGCCCCGTCCGGGCCTACACCCAGCGCCTGCCCCACGATGCCATCGCTGGTGTGAACCCAGCGGCCGCGCAAGAGGTCCAGGCGGGCAAAGCTGGCCACGCAGGCGGCAAAGCCGGTGTCGGCAAACTCCAGCACTTGGCGCACCACCAGCGGCAGCAATTGGGCCAGGGCCAGCGGGGCGCTCCAGCGCGGGTCCAGCTCTTGCAAGCTGGCCGGGCGGGTAGCCCAGCTGCCGGTGGCCACCGGGGGCTGGATGTTCACGCCCATGCCGATGATGACGTAGCGCTCGCCCCGGCGGGCCTGGGGGAGGTTGGCCGTTTCAATCAGAATGCCGCCGAGCTTGCGGTCATCGGTCAGCCACAGGTCGTTGGGCCATTTCAGGCCGATGCGCAAGGCGGCGTTGGGGTCGGTTGGCTGCAGGGCCTGGGCCATGGCCACGCCCACGGCCAGCGACAGGCCCGACCAATCGCGCGGGGCCAGGGGCAGGGCCAAAGAGCACATCAGGCTGCTGCCCGGCGCATTGCTCCAGGGGCGGCCCTGGCGGCCTTTGCCGGCGGTTTGGTCTTCGGCGATGAGCAAAATCGGCTCGGTCTGCCCGGCGCGGGCGCGGCGCATCAGCTCGGTGTTGGTCGAGTCAATGCGGGGCAGCACCTCCACGGTAAAGCCGGGCAGCACAGGGGCGGTGTGTTGCCACAGGTCTTCGGGGTACCAACGCACGCTCATGCGCGAACCTGAGAAAAAAAGAGAGTGGCGCTGCCGGACATGAAAAACTCTGATAACTTGAATAGGTATGCGTGCGTGCGCACGCGAGAAAATAATTTCACCAATTTCACAAACCAACGAATTGTAGAAGGCCTTCACGGCCCAGCCTGAGCATGAGCAAAACCCTCGTCATTGCAGAAAAACCCTCCGTGGCCCAAGACATCGTGCGGGCGCTGACCCCCATTGCGGGCAAATTTGACAAATACGACGACTATTTCGAGAGCGAGCACTACGTGGTCACCAGCGCGGTGGGCCACCTGGTGGAAATTCAGGCCCCCGAAGAGTTCGACGTCAAACGCGGCAAGTGGAGCTTTGCCCACCTGCCGGTGATTCCGCCACGGTTTGACCTGAAACCGGTCGATAAAACCAAAAGCCGCCTGGCCGCCGTCGTCAAGCAAGCCAAGCGCAAAGATGTAACCCAACTCATCAACGCCTGCGACGCGGGGCGCGAGGGCGAGCTGATCTTTCGCCTGATCGAGCAATACGCCGGCGGTGCCAAAGGCGGCCTGGGCAAACCCATCCAGCGCCTGTGGCTGCAGTCCATGACCCCGCAGGCCATCCGCGATGGCTTTAACAACCTGCGCAGCGATGCGCAAATGCAAGGCCTGGCCGATGCGGCCCGCAGCCGCTCCGAGGCCGATTGGCTGGTCGGCATCAACGGCACGCGGGCCATGACGGCGTTCAACTCGCGCGATGGCGGCTTCTTTTTGACCACCGTGGGCCGGGTGCAAACGCCCACGCTGTCGCTCATCGTCACGCGCGAGGAAAAAATCCGCGCCTTCCAAAGCCGTGAATATTTCGAGGTGCATGCCAACTTTGCCGCCCAGGCCGGGCAGTACGCGGGCAAGTGGTTCGACCCCAAATTTAAAAAATCCGACGACCCCGAGGCCAAGGCCGACCGCCTGTGGAAGGCCGAAGATGCCCAGGCCATTGCCAGCGCCGTGCAAGGCCAGCCCGCCACCGTCACCGAAGAATCCAAGCCCAGCACCCAGGCCAGCCCGCTGCTGTTTGACCTGACCAGCCTGCAGCGCGAGGCCAACGGCAAGTTCGGCTTTTCGGCCAAAACCACCTTGGCGCTGGCGCAGGCGCTGTACGAAAAGCACAAGGCGCTGACCTACCCGCGTACCGATTCGCGCCACCTGCCCGAGGACTACCTGCCCACCACGCGCCAGACGCTGGAGATGCTGGCCACCTCGCAGCACAGCCACCTGGCCCCGTTTGCCCGCCAGGCGCTGGAGCACAACTACCTGCGCCCGACCAAGCGCGTGTTCGACAACAGCCAGGTCAGCGACCACTTTGCCATCATCCCCACCACGCAAGCACCCAGCGGCCTGTCTGAGGCCGAGCAAAAGCTGTACGACCTGGTGGTGCGCCGCTTCATGGCGGTGTTCTTCCCGGCCGCGCAGTACCAGATCACCACGCGCATCAGCCAGGTAGCGCAGCACCATTTCAAAACCGAGGGCAAGGTGCTCATCCACCCCGGCTGGCTGGTCATTTACGGCAAAGAAGCGGCCAGCGAAACCGACGGTGGCAAAGACGGCGACAAAGGCCAGCCCCTGGTGGCCGTGCAGCCGGGCGAACACCCCCGCGTGGCACTGGCCCAGGCCAAGCCGCTGCACACCAAACCGCCGGCGCGCTACTCTGAAGCGACCCTGCTGGGCGCAATGGAAAGCGCGGGCAAGCAGGTGGAAGACGAAGAGCTGCGCAGCGCCATGCAGGAAAAAGGCCTGGGCACCCCAGCCACCCGCGCCGCCATCATCGAAGGGCTGCTGTCCGAAAAATACCTGCTGCGCGAGGGCCGCGAGCTGCTGCCCACGGCCAAGGCGTTTCAACTGATGACCCTGCTGCGCGGCCTGGATGTGCAAGAGCTGTGCAAGCCCGAGCTGACCGGCGAATGGGAATACAAGCTGGCGCAGATGGAGCGCGGCGAGCTGCCCCGCGCCCAGTTCATGCAAAAAATTGCCCAAATGACCGAGCGCCTGGTGCAAAAAGCCAAGGAATACGACCGCGACACCATCCCCGGCAACTACGCCACGCTGACCTCGCCGTGCCCGCAGTGCGACGGCATCGTCAAAGAAAACTACCGCCGCTACGCCTGCACCGGGGCCGACGGGGCGGGCGAGGGCTGCGGCTTTTCCTTCACCAAATCGCCCGCCGGGCGCACCTTTGAAACGCACGAGGCCGAAACCCTGCTGCGCGAGCGGCGCATCGGCCCGCTGGAGGGCTTTCGCTCCAAGGCCGGTTGGCCGTTTACCTCGGAGCTGGCCATCGTCAGCGACAAAGACACCGGCCAGTTCAAGCTGGAATTTGACTTTGGCGACGACAAAGCCAGCGAGGAAAACGCCGAAATCGTCGATTTCAGCGGCCAAACCAGCCTGGGCGCGTGCCCGGCCTGTGGCGCACCCGTGTTTGCCCACGGCAGCAACTACGTGTGCAGCAAGGCCGTGCCCACCGCCGCCCAGCCTGCGCCCAGTTGCAACTTCAAATCCGGCCAAATCATCCTGCAGCAGCCCATTGCCCCCGAGCAAATGCAAAAACTGCTGGCCACGGGCAAGACCGATTTGCTGGACAAATTCATCTCCAACCGCACGCGCCGCGCCTTCAAGGCGCATTTGGTGTGGGACAAGGCGGGCGGCAAAGTCGGCTTTGAATTTGAGCAGCGCGAAAGCAAATACCCTCCTAAAAAAGGAGCTGCTTCCGCTGTTAAAACCAGCGCTGTAAAAGCAAAAACCACCAAAACAACCGCCAGTAAAGCGCCTGCAGCTCGCAAACCTGCAGCAGCCAACTACCACCCCGATGCCGCGCTGGCCGCCGTCATCGGCAGCGATGCCGTGGCCCGCACCGAGGCGCTGAAAAAACTGTGGGACTACATCAAGGCGCACAACCTGCAAGACCCGCAAGACAAACGCACCATCGTGGCCGACGACAAACTGCGCGCCGTGCTGGGCAAAGACCGCGCCGGCATGTTTGAGCTGACCGGCCTGATCGGCCCGCACCTGGTGGCCAATGCGTAAGCCAATGCCTGCGCCGATGTCTGCACCAATGCCCACGGCCCCTGCCGCCGCGCAGCGCCACATTCCCCTGCACGGCTGCAGCAACTTTCGTGATCTGGGCGGCTACAGCGGCCACCAGGGGCAGCGGCTGCGCTGGGGTCAGGTGTACCGCTCCGACCATCTGGCCGACCTGAGCGCGGGCGATCTGGCGCAACTGGATGCCCTGGGCGTGGCCCGCGCGGTGGATTTTCGCGGTGCGCAGGAACGCGCCCAGCACGGCTACGACTGGCCCCAGCTGCAGCAGCACAGCCTGGTGATTGAGCCCACCCTGGTGCACGAGGCAATGCAGCTGTTGAAAGTGGGCGGGCACTTGAGCGTGGCCGACACCGTGGCGCTGATGCAGGCTACCTACCGGGGCCTGGTGGTGGAGTCCGCGCCGGTGTTTGCCCGCTGGTTTGCCCTGCTGCTGGAGGATGAGCGCCCGCTGGTCTTTCACTGCACTGCGGGCAAAGACCGCACCGGCTGGGCCGCCGCCTTGCTGCTGCACGCGCTGGGCGTAGCCCCAGAAGTGATTGCGCAGGACTATTTGCTCACCAACCAGCTCTACCGCCGCCCCGCCGCCTTGGCCGCGCAGGCGGCCCAGCACATTCCGCCCGAAGTGCTGCACGTGCTGTGGACGGTGCAACCGGCGTTTTTAGACAGTGCCTACGTCGCCGTGGCGCAGCACTGGGGCAGCATCCATGCCTATTTGCACGAAGCCCTGGGGCTGGGGCCGTCGGCCTTGGCCCAATTGCGCGGGCGTTACCTGCAGCCTGCTGCGTGATCGGAATTGGGTGTAGGGTTGGGGGCTTTCGGTTTACACAAAGGAGCCCACGATGACCCCCGCCCTGCTCAACCACCCCATTACCGCCCAATGGCCGCCCCAGCATCCTGAGCGGCTGCAGCTGTATTCGCTGGCCACGCCCAATGGCGTGAAAGTGTCGATTGCGCTGGAAGAAATGGGCCTGCCCTACGAGGCGCACACCATCCGCTTTGAGCACAACGACCAGTTTCACCCGGCGTTTTTAGCGCTCAATCCCAACAACAAAATCCCCGCCATCCTCGACCCCCACGGCCCGGGCGGCCAGCCGTTGGCGCTGTTTGAATCGGGGGCCATCTTGATTTATCTGGCTGAAAAAACCGGGCAATTTCTCCCGGCCGACCCGGCCCAGCGCTACACCACGCTGCAATGGCTGATGTGGCAAATGGGCGGCCTGGGGCCGATGTTGGGGCAACTGGGCTTTTTTCATAAATTTGCCGGCAAAGACTTTGAAGACAAACGCCCGCGCGACCGCTATGTGAACGAGGCCAAGCGCCTCTTGGGGGTGCTGGATAAGCACTTGAGCCACCAACCCTGGATGGTGGGCGATGCCTACACCATTGCCGACATGGCCATCTTCCCCTGGGTGCGCAACCTGATTGGCTTTTATGAGGCGGCCGAGGTGGTTGGCTGGAGCGATTTCCCGCACGTGGCGCGGGCGCTGGCGGCCTTTTTGGCCCGCCCCGCTGTGCAACGCGGGCTGGAGGTGCCGCGCGCTTAGCGCGGTGCCGCCGGTTGCGTCAGTGCCCAGCCAGGCTAGCGCCCAAACAAACGCGCTAGCCAGCCTTTTTTTTGCATCCGGTGCTCTAGCTCGGGAAAGAGTTTTTCGTAATCAATGTGCCGTGTCTCCGCATCGGGCGCGCCCTGGCGCGGGGCAGCATCGACGCGGTTTAAATATTTCTTCACGGTGGCGGCGTAGGCGTGGTCTTCGGTGCGAATGTGGCTAAACAGCCAGCGCGACAGCAGCTTGTGCAGCTCGTCGGCCACATCTTCCCCGGCTGCAAAACGCTCTTGAATCGACACAATGCGGCGGATAAAAAGCTCGTGTACCTTTTTGTGCGGGCCTAAAAAGGTGTAGCCCGCTTGCTCCAGCAGGCTTTCTTCAAAGGCAAAGTGCGATTCGGTGTAATCGGCGGTGTCGGCAATCACCTGGGACAGTGCTTGCCGGTCTGGCGAGCTGCGCAAGTTGTACAAGGTGTTGATGTACTGGGCGATGCGTTGGTGCTGGCGGTCAATTTCCGCAATCCCGGTGTCCAAGTCGGCGCTCCAGACAAGATGAGCCATAGAAATCTCCGCAAAACTGACAAGGTTGAGAACCAGGGAATATACCTAGTTCCAAGAGGGGCAATCGGTATTGGCACCGCGCTGGCGGGTGGCAACACCCTTCTTGGCCGAAAAGAGCGCGGCCAACTTCCTACAATCTGCGTCCATGACTTTGCCCACCTACACCCGCGCCCAACAGCTGCCAGCCATCCTGGAACAACGTATTGCCATCTTGGATGGGGCCATGGGCACCATGATCCAGCGCTTCAAGCTCACCGAGGCCCAGTACCGGGGCGAGCGCTTTGCCGACTTTGCCTACGATGTGAAGGGCAACAACGAGCTGCTCAGCCTGACGCGCCCGGATGTAATCCGCGACATCCACGAAGGCTACTTGGCCGCCGGGGCCGACCTGATCGAGACCAACACCTTTGGCGCTACCAGCATCGCCCAGGACGACTACCACATGGGCCATCTGGCCTACGAGATGAACTTAGAAAGCGCCAAGCTGGCGCGCGCGGCCTGCGACAAATTCTCCACCCCCGACCACCCGCGCTTTGTCGCCGGGGCCCTGGGCCCCACGCCCAAAACCGCCAGCATCAGCCCCGACGTGAACGACCCCGGCGCACGCAACATCAACTTTGAGCAGCTGCGCGTGGCCTATCTGGAGCAAACCCTGGGCCTGATTGAAGGCGGGGCGGACGTGATTTTGGTGGAAACCATTTTCGACACCTTGAACGCCAAAGCGGCGCTGTTTGCCGTCGATGAGGCGTTTGAGCAGACCGGCGAATGCCTGCCCATCATGATCAGCGGCACGGTGACCGATGCCTCGGGGCGCATTCTGTCGGGCCAAACCGTGACCGCGTTCTGGCACAGCGTGCGCCATGCCAACCCGCTGTCGGTGGGCCTGAACTGCGCGCTGGGCGCGGCGCTGATGCGCCCCTACATCCAAGAGCTGGCCAAGGCCGCGCCCGATACCTTCATCAGCTGCTACCCCAACGCCGGCCTGCCCAACCCCATGAGCGACACCGGCTTTGACGAAACGCCCGAGGTCACCAGCCGCCTGGTGCACGAGTTTGCCGCCGAGGGGCTGGTGAACATTCTGGGCGGCTGCTGCGGCACCACGCCCGACCACATTGGTGCCATTGCCCAAGCCGTTGCGCCCGTGCCCACGCGCAAGCTGTTTTACCCAGCGCACGCCTAAACACCTGCCTAAACAATAGCTCTTTGCGCTTGCTATTCAATGGTTTCACCATAGTTTTTAGCTGAAATCACCATTTCAAAAGCGCAAACAGCTATCAAAAACATGAACAAGGAGACAAGCATGGAAAAAGTTTTGCACACCCTGCGCGTGCTGGAAATTGGCGGCCTGGGCCCCGGCCCGTTCTGCGCCATGCACTTGGCCGACCTGGGGGCCGACGTGATCAGCCTGGTGCGCCCCGGCAACGGCGGCCTGCCCATCACGGGCGATTTGCTCAACCGGGGCAAGCGCTCGGTCTTTGCCGACCTCAAATCCCCCGAGGGCCGCGCCCTGGTGCTGCAGCTGGTGCGCGATGCCGATGTGCTGATCGAAGGCATGCGCCCCGGCAGCATGGAGCGCCTGGGCCTGGGCCCGCAAGAGTGCCACGCCGTCAATCCCGCCCTGGTCTATGGCCGCATGACCGGCTGGGGCCAGCACGGCCCGCTGGCACACACCGCGGGGCACGATGCCAACTACACCGCCCTGTCCGGGGCCATGTGGGGCTGCAGCCCGGCCGATGCCCGCCCCGTCGCCCCCGTGGGCGTGCTGGGGGACATTGGCGGCGGTGCGCTCTATTTGATGACGGGGCTGCTGGCCGGTGTGCTGCAGGCGCGCGCCAGCGGCCAGGGCACGGTGGTGGATGCCGCCATCGTCGATGGCGCGGCGCACATGCTCAACCTCATGCTCAGCATGCGCAGCACCGGCCTGGTGGGCGACACGCGCAGCACCAGCCTGCACACCATGGCACCGTTCTACGACACCTATGTCTGCGCGGATGGGGAGCACATCGTCATTGGGCCGATTGAGCCGCAGTTCTACCAATTGCTGCTGCAGCGGCTGGGCCTGGAGGGCGACCCGGACTTCACCGGCGACCAATGGGACCGCCGCGCCTGGCCCCAGCGCCGCGCCCGCTTGGCGGCGCTGTTTTTGCAACACCCCCAGGCCCACTGGCAGGCCCTGCTGGAAGGCACAGATGCGTGCTTTTCTGCCGTGCTCAGCCCCAAAGCGGCGCTGCACCACCCCCACCTGCAAGCGCGTGGCGTGTATGCCGAGCCCCAGGACACACTGCAAGCCAGCCCGGCCCCGCGCTTTGGCGCTGCGCCCTACCCCATCAACCCCACCCACCCTGCCGGAGCGCACACCGAAGCGGTATTGCAGGATCTGGCCCAAGGCGGCCGTGGCTGGCGGGCGTAAACAGCCCCGTACCAATCCAATCCCCCAACCAGCCCCTGAGCAACGCCATGCACTCCAAAATCTACCCCGCCCTGCTGGCCATCAGCGCCACGGTCGCCCTGAGCGCCTGCAGCAGCACCGCGCCGCGCCCTGCCGACGACCTGGAGGTGGCGTTTATGTGCACCAACGGCACGGCCATTGCGGTGCGCTTTTCGCCCGCCAATGAAACCGCTGTGCTCACGCACCAGGGCAGCAGCATCACCCTGGCGCAGCAGCCCAGCGGCTCGGGCTTTATCTACAGCAATGGCCCCAACACCATTCGCGGCAAGGGCGATGACCTGACCGTCGAGATTGGCCGCATGGTGCCGCTGCAGTGCACGGCCCAGTAAACCCTTTGCCACCACAACACAGGCAGGATTGATGCAACGTCGCTCTCTTTGGATAGCCGGCGGTGCCACGCTGCTGGTGCTGGCCCTGGGTGGGATTGGGGCCCAAAAAATGGCCGGCCCCCGGCTGGATGCTTACCAAGTGGTGGCCCAGCCCCTGGTGCAGACCGTGGTGGCCACGGGGCGGGTCACGGCCCCCGCGCGGGTGCAGGTGGGCAGCCCCATTACCGGGGTGGTACTGCAGCGGCACGTGCGCGAGGGCGACCGGGTGCGCCCCGGCGAGGTGCTGGCCGTGCTGCGCGCCGACGACCTGCAGGCCCAGGTGCGCCAGGCCCGTGCTGCCTTGACCGAGCTGCAGCAATCCACCCGCCCACAAGCCCAGCGGGCCGTGCAGCAAACACAGCAGCAGTGGCAGCAAGCCCGCCGGGAACTAGAACGCCGCCGCCTGCTGGCCAGCCAACAGGCCATCAGCCACGAAGCGCTGGAACAAGCCATAGAGGCCGAAACCCTGGCCCGCCTGGCCGCCGAACAAGCCCAGCTGCAAGCGCGCGCACTGCAGCCCGGCCAATCCCAGGAAGCCAGCGCCCAGGCCCGGCTGGCCAGTGCCCAGGCGCAGCTGGACAAGGCCACTATCCGCGCGGAGGTGGCCGGCACCGTGCTCACCCGCCATGCCGAGCCGGGCGACCTGGTGCAGCCGGGCCAGGTTCTGTTCGAGATGGCCGGCGATGGCACCACCGAGGTGCTGGTGGCGCTGGATGAAAAAAACCTGGAGGTACTGGCCCTGGGGCAATCGGCCAGGTGCATTGCCGATGCGTATCCGCGCCAGCCTTTTGCGGCCGAACTGGACTTTATTGCGCCCAGCATCGACCCCCAGCGCGGCACGGTGGAGGTGCGCCTTGCGGTGGCCGCTGCGCCCGATTTTTTGCGCCAGGACATGACGGTTTCGGTCAATATTCAAACCGGTGCGCAGGCCTCGGCCATCGTCGTGCCCAACGATGCCCTGGCCAATCTGGACGGCGAGCGCCCCCACGTTTGGGTGGTGGAGCAAGGCCGTGTCGTGCGCCGCGAGCTGCAGCTGGGCCTGCGCGGCCTGGTGCAAACCCAGGTCACAGCGGGCTTGCAAGCCGGTGACTGGGTGCTGGCCGATGCGCAACCCCCCCTGGAGCCGGGCCAGCGCGTGCGCGTACTGGAGCGCCCACTGCCATGGGCCGCACCATGAGCCACCCGCGCACGCCCCAGCCCGCCGGGGGACGGCAATCGGGATGGCCTCTGTGGATTGAATGGACGCTGGCCACCCGCTTCCTGCGCGAGGGCAAGACGCAAAGCACGTTGATTTTGGTGGGCATTGCCGTGGGCGTGGCCGTGCTGGTGTTTCTGACTGCCTTGATCACGGGCCTGCAAAACAACATCATCGACCGCACCCTGGGCACCCAGGCCCACATCAAGGTGCAGCCGCCCAAAGAGCGCAACCTCATCGCCCCCGCACCGCCCGGCCATGTGCAGCTGGTGCTGGAGGACCAACGCGCCCAGCGCCTGCGCTCCATCAACAACTGGCAACAGGTGCGCGATGTGCTTGACGGCCTGCCCCAGCTCTCGGCCGTCTCCCCGCTGATCTCGGGGCCCGCCTTTGCCCGCCGGGGCCAGGCCTCGATGCCGGTCAGCCTGCTGGGCATTGATCCGCCGCGCTACCGGCGCATCATCGCCCTGGAAGAGGCCATCGTGGCCGGTGCCTTTCGCCTGCAGGCGCACGATGCCCTCATCGGCCGCCAACTGGCCGCCGACCTGGGCCTGCGCGTGGGCGACAAGCTGCGCCTGGATGCCGGCCAGGGCCAGGAGAGCGTGGTCAGCGTCGCCGGCATCTTCCAACTGGGGGTGCGCGAGCTGGATACGCGCTACGTCTATCTGGGCATGCAGCAAGCCCAGTCGCTGCTGAACCTGCCCGGTGCCGCCACCAGCCTGGACTTGAAGCTGCACCACATCTTTGAAGCGCAAACCATGGCCACCCACATCAGCCGCTTAACGGGGCTGCAAGCCCAAAGCTGGATTGAAACCAACACCCAGCTGATGAATGCCCTGCAATCGCAGCGCCTGTCCACCCAGATGATCAGCAGCTTTGTGGCCTTGAGCGTGGCGCTGGGCATTGCCAGCGTGCTGGCCGTCAGCGTCGTGCAGCGCACCCGCGAAATCGGCATTCTGCGGGCCATGGGGGCCAGCCGGCAGCAGATGCTGCGGGTGTTTTTGCTGCAGGGGGCCATGTTTGGCCTGGTCGGCTCGCTGCTGGGCAGCCTGGCCAGCTATGGCCTAGTGGCCATCTTCAACAACTTTTCCGCCCAGCTGTTCTACATTCCGCTCGACCCCTGGCTGGCAGTGCTGGCCGCTGGCCTGGCCACGGCCACCGGCATTGTGGCGGCCGCCATCCCAGCGCGGCGTGCGGCCACGTTAGACCCGGTGCAGGCCATCCGCCATGTCTGAGCACACCAGCGGCGACCAAGAAGTGCTGCGCCTGGACGGCCTGTGCAAACGCTACAACGCAGGCCAGCCCACCGAAACACAGGTGCTGCACGGGCTATCGCTGCGCCTGCAGCGCAGCGACTTCACCGCGCTGACGGGCAGCTCCGGCTCAGGCAAAAGCACGCTGCTGAACCTGATCGGCCTGCTAGACACCCCCACGGCAGGCGAGCTGCACCTGCTGGGCCAGCCCACCAGCGGCATGGACGAGGCCCAGCGCACGGCATTGCGCGGGCAGCACATCGGCTTTGTCTTTCAGTTCCACCACCTGATCACGGCATTTACTGCGCTCGAGAATGTGCTGATGCCCATCGCCCTGGCCCACGGCAAGCCCACGCGCGAGCACACAGAATTTGCCCAGCACCTGCTTGCCCAAGTGGGGCTAGAGAAGCTGGCGCAGCAGCGCCCCGACCAGCTCTCTGGCGGGCAACAGCAGCGCGTGGCCGTGGCCCGCGCCCTGGTGACCCAACCGGCGCTGCTGCTGGCCGACGAACCCACGGGCAACCTTGACAGCCGCTCTGCGGCCGAGGTGTTCCAGCTGCTGCGCCACTTCAACCAGGCCTTTGGCTGCGCCGTGCTGATGGTCACGCACGATCTGCGCCTGTCCGAGCAATGCGACCGCATCGTCCACCTGGCCGATGGGCGCATTGCCAGCGATCGTCACCGCCCCTAAAACGGGGCCATCCCGCAAGGCAAGCTAGGCCCGGCTTTGCGCCCGCGCCACCGACCACAGGTAATTCATCTGGGCACAAAACGGCTGGGCGCACACCGCCCGGCCCTGGTATTGGCAGCCATCGACCACGCACAGCCCGCGCTGCTCCCCCTCGTGGCGCATCTGGCGCGGTTGCTGGCCACTGGCATGCAGTTGCGCCATTTGCACCCAGGGATCGGTCACACGGCCATGCAGCAACGCCTGCCACTCCTGCGGCAGCAACTGCGCCGGGGTATAGGCGGCGGCCGCTTGCACCGCCTGCTGGGCCACCTGGCTGGGCAGGGGTTGTAATTCCAGCTGCAAGAGGGCGCTGGTGCGCAGCATGTGCAGCTGCGCCTGCAGCGCTTGCGGCGTACCCGGCACCATCTGGGGCTGCAAAACCAGGCCAAAGGCCGAACTGCTGAGCTGCTGCAACGACCCAGCAAAGGCAATATTGAGCAGGCCCTGCCCCACCCACGGCG
>NZ_JAFNME010000039.1 GCF_017368815.1 Comamonas denitrificans
GCGCCGCAGGGTTGGCCATGCCAGCGGTGGGCGGGCTGGGCGGCGCGGCGGGGGCGGCTGCGGGCTGGGTGGTACAGCCGCCCAAAGCGGTCAGCATAAGAAGCAGGGCCATTTCACAAAACAGAATGCGGCGCATAAGAATGAGGTGTTGAAAGCGGTATCAGAGGGGATGGGACTTCTTTTGAATCATGGCGTTGCGAGCAGATGTACGGCCATCACGGTGATGTCGTCTGACTGCTCAGCCCCAGCGGAAAAGCTACGCACCGCGCCAGAGAGCGCCGCAGTGGTTTGTGCGGCACTGCCATGTTTTAAGTTTTCCAAGGCCGCCAACAAGCGCTGCTCACCATAAAAATCACCCGCGTTATTTTGGGCTTCGGTCACACCGTCGGTATAAAGCAGCAGCCGGTCGCCCGGGCTCAGTTGGGTGGTTTCAGTGTGATAAACACACTCTTGCACCGCGCCTACCACCAGTTGCCTGCGCCCTTGCAGAAAATAAGCGGCCGCATTTTCAGGCACCAATACCGGGGGGTTGTGCCCCGCATTGGCCCACGCCATGCGACGAGTTTCTACGTCAATCACGGCGTAAAAAATAGTGACGAACATATTTTGTTCGTTGTCTGCGGCCAACTGGGCATTCAATCGCCCCAGGGTATGGGCCGGGTCGAGGGCTTCAAAGACCAGCGATTTAAGCAAAGTGCGGCTCATGGCCATAAAAAGCGCTGCAGGCACCCCCTTGCCAGATACGTCGGCCACCACCAGCCCCAGGTGGCGTGCGTCCAGCCAGAACCAGTCGTAAAAATCACCCCCCACTTCTTTGGCGGGCTCCAGGGTGGCACACAGGTCAATGCAGCCTTTGCCAGGAAAAGGCTGCGGGACTTTGGGGACCAAGGTCATCTGAATGGCATGGGCAACGCTCAACTCGCTTTCGATGCGCTCACGGGCAGAGTTTGCGGCCAGCAGTGCCCCAATATGGGATTGCAAGTCAGTTTGCATTTTGACCAGCGTGCGGCTGAGATGACCCACCTCATCTTGGGCCTGCGCTGCGGGCAGCAGGGTATTGAAATCACCGGTGCTAATGTGCTGCGCGGCCGTTGCCAGATCACGCAGCGGCTGGGTAATGGTGCGCGAGACAGCAACAATAATGAGCACAATCAGCAAGATGCCCAGCACGCCAATGATGGCGGCCACCAAGGTGAGTTGGTTGGCACCACGAAATAGTTCATTTTCTGGAAACACAATGCCCAACGACCAGCCTGCGCTCGATACCGGGCCATAGTAAAGCCGCACTTTGGCACCGCTGGGGGTGGTGTGTGCAATGAATCCCGTCTCTCCTTGCACCACGCGTTGCCCAAGCTGGATAAGCCCAGGGTCCACCCCCTGGGCGTGGACTGCAGCTTCAGCGGCCGGTGTTTTCGTAATGTGTCGCAGCACATGCTCACGGCTCGGGTGGTAAATCACCTGCCCTTCTTGGGTCAGTAAAAACATGTACCCCGTATCCAAAACCTTGATGCTGGTGAGCGCTTTGTCTAACCAGCCAAGCTCTAGGTCAGCCGTCACCACACCGGCCAGTTTGCGCACTCCCCCCTGCATCCGATAAAAGGGCACCGAATAGGTGGTCATCAGGCTATCGCCACCACCGTCATCAAAATACGGCTCACTCCAGCGCGGCTGTGCTTGGTGCAGGGGCGCTTGAAACCAATTTTTCTCTAGGTAGTTGTAGCTTTCGCCCAAGTCACGAAAGGCGATTGTGTCCTGTTGCCGCCAGGCATAAGGCGCATACAGCGCCGGTGCCTCCTGATCGGGTTGAAAGGCCACCGCACTGCCATAAATTTGCGGGTGGTTGTCCAAAACACCTTGCTGCAGGCGCTGCAGGGCCGAGGCGCTCAACGGTGCTTCTTCCAGATGCACGGCCGCCTTTTCAATCACCCAGGTTGTGTCATCCAATAGGGAGGCAATTTGATTGGAGGCCGACCGGATGATGTTCTTGGCATCAGCGATGGCATCTTGCTCCAGCATGTGCCGTGCATACCATTGGATGGAGGCCAGCAACAAAGCAAAGACCAGTGTCGTACCCAGGCCGATGGACAGGACAAGGCGTGTGGCAACACTGTGTCTGGGGTGCATGGTTAAGATTTAGCCTGGCTGGATTTTGTAAATTGAAGAGGATTTTTGCCATGGACATGGTTCCAACAACAATGGCCAACGCCACCATTATTCCACTGCAGGGGCAGATCAACAGTATGAATGCCCAGGCCCTGGAAGCCCAGTTGCTGGCCCTGGTTCATGGCGGGGCACGACAAATCGTGCTCGATTGCACAGGGTTGGAATACATCTCCAGCGCAGGCCTGCGCGTGGTACTGATATTGGCCAAACGCCTCAAGCAAGAGGGCGGGAGATTGGTGGTGTGCGCCCTGCAACCGGCGGTGCATGAGGTGTTTGATATCAGCGGTTTTCTGTCTATTTTGGAGGTAGAAAACACCTGTGAGGATGCGCTTGCAAGGCTTTAGCCATGGATGTGCACCCCACTCCAACGCCTTGCCCCCATTGGCAAACGGCCCCTCTGCAACTTGCGCCTGGCAACGCAGCCCAGGCGGGGCCCCCTGCACTGGCCTGGCTTCAAGCGCTGTGCGTGCAATGGGCCGTGCCGCACAAGCTCATACTGACCATCCGCCTGTGCACAGAGGAAATTCTGACCAATATCGCCACCCACGCCCATCGTGGTGATGGCGTGGCAGCAGAGGTTACGTTGCGCTGCGGCCAGCTCACCAACGGGGTGGGGGTGGTCATTTGTGATGATGGCATTGCCTTTGATCCCACCGCACAAACCAGCCCCTTGCTGGCCAGCACACTGGACGATGCCATGCCGGGAGGGCATGGGTTGCGGCTGGTGCGCCACTACACCCACTCTTGGCATTACCGCAGGAAGGCGGGGCTTAATGAGCTGCTGCTGGTCTTTGCCTATCCTTGGCCGATCCCTGTTCCGCCCCATCCCAAGTGATCACGGCCTGCGGGCAAAAGCCAACCATTAACAGCTTGCTTGCCTGTGACTTGCTTACTGCCCACGCGCTGCCTGGTATTGCTGCGCAATAGCCTGCAGGAGCCCCTGCGCATGGGGTGAATGGGCATGGACCCGGCTGGCATCAAACGCGATATGGTTCAGGTACTGCAGGCGCAGAACATCGCCCGCCTCTTCCCCCTCCCACTGCTCAGGCAACACGCCCGCAAATAAAAACCCTTTTCCTGCCAACACCCCCGCCAATGCCATGGCAGCAGGACTGGCCATGGGCAAGTCCATGTACACCACATCGACTTTTTTCTCACACAGCTGCTGAAGATGGTGGGTTACCAGTGCTTGTGCATCATTGCCGGTACGGTGCACAGTGATGACAGCATCGTTAAACAGTTCGCTGCGCACCCGCAAGGTGAGCGCGCTGGCACCTTGGCATTCTTGCAGCGCAGCCACTGGTGCCGGCTGCAATTGCCGCCGCAAACCTGTTTGAACATGAATGCGCTCGATCAGCGGCAGATAGACGGCAGGCGCAAACACGCAGCGCAAGGGCTCAGGATTGAGGCGTGTGTAAAAGTACACGGCCGATTGCCGCTGGCCTTGCAGCTTGTCATCAATCTTATTGAATACCACATGGCTGGGGATGTAGGACAGCAGCACCCCGGTTTCGCGGGCACCCAAGCTTAAATTGCCTTTTTGCGTGTAAGGGTGAATGGTGACCGCCTCACTGACCAGTCCGTAAAGCCCCTGGGCTTGGCCATGCGCTATCAAAAACTGCTTGAGTTGTTTAAACAGATTCAACCCTCGGTACCGTGGCTCGACCATCGCAGCACCGCTTTCGGCCACTTTGGCCCCCGCATGGGCGTAAAACAGACACAAACAAGCAATCAAGCGGCCATCGTCCAGGGTGACCGCGCAGCATTGCAGCAGACCGCTGGCCAGTTGTTGGCGAATTTTGTCCGGATAATAAAAATCGCTGACGTAGGTATAGCCGTAGGTTCTGTAAGCCAGTTGTGCGAGTGCCAAGGCATCTTGCGGTTCAAGCAAACGCAGTGCAACGGGAGGGCTAACCACCACCGCCGACTCCACGGCTTGAGCAGGCGGGGGCTGCTCAGCCTCAGGCACACTAGGCGCCACGCTGGATAAAGGTAGATTTTTCAGCAGCTCCAGGCGCTTCCCCGCTTTGCCCAGGTTGATAAGGCTTAAGCCATCGCTTAAACCCCGCAGCAGGCGAAAACTTAGATAAAGCGCCTCACTTTCCTCCAGTTGCTGCAAATCCAGCGGCAGACCTTTGTCTTGCAGCGCAATCACCAAAACACCCGGACGCTGCTGCAGCTCCAGGGTGATTTCACCGCTCTCGCCCGCCTCAAAGGCGCTGTGCATGACGCTGGTAAAAGCCTCTTCTACCAGCAACTCGATATGCCCCAGCGCCTGCGCCCCAAAGCCCAAACAGCGGGCAAACTCCACCGCCCAGCATTGCAGCGGGCGCACAGCCGCTAGCTGCGCCAGCACGGTGGTGCGGGCAAAGCTGCCGTTGGGTTGGGTGTGCAAAGCATCAGCCATGGCTGCGCTTATCCACCATGCGGCGGATTTTTCCAGTCTTGGGATTGCGCGGCAAAGCCCCCGGAGGCAGCACCCGAACAACGGGCATCGCAACCGATTGATTGCGCACGTTCGTGGCCAGCACCGGTCGCTGCCCCAGCAGTTGCGCTTGCAATTGGGCCGCCAACTCCTGGGCACGTTCGGGAGACAAATCGTTGTGGGCCTCGACCTCCAGCAACAATTCATCAAGCCCATTGGCTGCGCTGCTGGCGCAGACGGTGAAATACGGACTGAGTTCTGCGAATACGGCCACACATTGCGCCACGCTCTCAACGGTGATGTTGTCAGCACCCAGCACCAGCACCTCATCACTGCGGCCCAATAATTCAAAGCGCAAACTGGTGCGGCCACAAGGGCAAGGGCCGGGAATAATGCGCCCCCTATCGCCTACGGCGTAGCGGATGACGGGCATCAAGGTACGGTCGATATTGGTGACCACGATATTGCCCTCTTGCCCCTGGGGTACAGGATGGCCCGTAGCAGGATCGACAATTTCCAGCCAATGCAGGCTGTCGTCCAAGTGGTGGATGCTGCCCGTCGAGTTCGGGCATTGGTAACCCACATTGCCCGTATCGTTGATGGCATAAGAGACCGAGCGAATCACCTCAGCATGCAGCACTTCGGCCAGGTAAGCGCGGGCGGCGGCGGTCAAGTGCTCGCCCGCATAACCAATTTTACGAATGCGTAAATCCCTAATACCTTGCTGCTGCACATACTGCGCAATGCCCACCAACACCGAGGGAATAGACACCACGCCATCAACCACAGGGAACGCACGCAACTGGGCCACGATATTTTCCATCGCGATATGTCCACCGATGGGCAGCAAATGAACACCCAATGCTTCTGCTGCTTGGTTCACACTCATGAACGAGGCCCACATATTCCCGGCAAAAAACAGATTGGCCACCACATCACCCGGTGCAAACAACCCCAACCCCATACTTTTGCCGATGCTGGCGGCGTTGCGCCGGTTTTCATCCACGGTGCGATAAACAAACTTTGGGGCTCCCGTGGTGCCACCGCTGGCAAACGAGATGGAATTGCCCAAAGGGGCCGTAAGCAACCCAGCACCTTGCGGTGGCAGGTGGGCGCGAAACTCGGCAGGCTGCAGCAGTGCTACGCCCGCAAGCGCTGATAAGTCGAGTAAATCCTGCGCGGGCAGGCGTTCGCGGTAAAAAGGCGATTGACTGCGGGCAACGCGCAGCACCTGGTTCAGCTTGGTCAGGATGGCGCTGTGGCGCTGGGCATCAGGCAAGAAATCCCAGTGTTCGTGCAGGGGAAGTTCGTGGCCAATGGACACCCAGCGCACCATGTGTGCCAAGCCGCGCGTTGCATCGTGCGGTGTGCCGTGTTTGCGCCGGTGCATATGACCAATGGCGGTGATGCGGTCTGCGCCCGAAGCCGCCAGCCTGTCTGCCAACGCAAACAACCGCGCACTGTCAGCCAAAATTCCTACCGACTGAATGAATGCGCCTTGCGGTGCCAAGGTGGCGTACAGGTCTTCGTCGCTGTCAATGGCCACCACAAAAGCCGTGCGGTGTTGGCACGAAACTTTAAATACAGGCGCTTTTTGCAGTACCACCGTCCAGCGTTGGTCTGATACGGCAGGAATCAGCAGCTCAGCCTGTCCCAGCGCTTGCTCCACCCGTGCCAGCTCGCGCGTGCGGGTAATTTCGGTTTGCTCATGCATGTTGATGGGCGCTTGAGGACACACCCGCTCAAAGGCATCAAACGCCTGCGCCAAGGTCTGCGCAAACTGCTGGGCAGCCTCTTGGCCATAGACAAAAACGCTGTGCGGCGAGGAGCAAGCCGCCTGCTCCCACATCGAAAAATCCCGTGCCAGCTCGTCGGCGACGGCACGGCGGTTATCCTCGGTCAAAGCGGTACGGTCAAGCACCGCCAGTGAGTATTTAGGGCCAAATTCCAGCACATCGGTATGCAAACCACGGCCGCTGCGGTACACCTCAACCGTCTCTTGTCCGCCATAAACGACGATCAGATCGGCCTGTTGCTTAATCACCGCCTCAATGGCTTGATCGCCTCCTTTGAAGGGCAGCAGTGCAATGCTGGGAGTTATTAATCCTTGCACATCACACTCTTGCAGCACCTGGGCAAACAACAGCGGAAACACCGGATCGAACGACGACATTTTCAGCACGTTGGCATTCTTGGTCATGATGCCCTGCACCAAAGTATCGACAGCGCTGACAAACACATTGCTGGCCGACACATGCGCCACCACTCCCTTGGGCGTGGCGCGCAAGTAGCCACCAAAACGAGGATTCCAGACAAAGCGGTCGATGTAATCGGGATCATCCAAATCCACCGCTAGGCGCTTCATAAGGTTGTCATAGCGCAATATCCAGACGATGGCATCCAGCCCGGCGGCAATCATCTCCGGCGAGAAACTCAGTAAAGCGGGCATTTGCTCCAAAATGCGCTGGCGCACCGGATGCTGGGGGTTTGCCAGTTTCTGCCCGACCCGATCGAGCACGGCGGCCAAGGCACTAATCGGTGTTTGGCGCAGGCGCTCTACGCTGTCGTGGGCATCGGCAAACAGTGCCTGCACCATATCGGGCGTAATGGCAGGGGTAGTAACAAACTCACCCAGACGGAACCAAGTGACGGTAGTGGGCGCAGTAACAGTGGTGTTCATGGTGTCACTCGTTTCTTAGAGTTTGATTAACTGCGAAGCCAAAATCGCACAGCCGGCGTGTTTTTGGACTCCTGCCCGTCCGTGCAGCACGATGTAGCGCCCTGGCAGACCGCAGCTGCAGCCGCTGCCTATGCGACCCAAGTCGGTTGAAAGTACAGAAATCGCTGGCGCACTGCGCAGATAACTCGTTTGCAATTTGAGCAGGCCCACACCTCCTTCAGGCAGCACCTGCATCGTGCCGGGATCAATGGCCGCCACGTTGGCAAAGCTGGGAATGTGGTAGTGGCGCTCGCTGCAGCTCAGGTAGGGTACGCCGTGCTCCACCATGCCGTAAAAATCGCGCACATTTTGCGGCGCAATCCCCAATACCTGCGAGACCAATTGGGCGTACTGCTCAAAGCTGACCGTGGTACCTGTGTGCGACTTCCAGCCACCGCCGGTAATGAGCAAGCTGCCTGCCGGGAACTGCCAGCGCACGCCTCGGCGCTGCAACTCTTGCAAAGTGGCAAAACTAAAGGCCAAAAAACCCACAACGCGCAATGGCAAACCAGTAGCAGCAAAACGCTCCAGGGTGATGATGGCTTGCTCCATATCGAACTGCGGCTGACCGTCGCTGCCCGCTTGCAGGGCAAAGTATTTTTCAGCCGTGGGGGCAAAGCTAGTATAGACATTAAAAGTGTGCGCAGCTCCCCGGCTGCCTGCCATGTCTGGGGCATAAGAGAACACCAGATAGTTCACCGGCGTATCGCTGGTCAGACCCATACTGCGTGCCAGCAGGGCACGCATACCGGCCTGGCGCTCAAACGACACACTATCTAAATTGATCTGACTTTGCTGACCCTGCGTCCCCGAAGAGGTCAGTTGCAGCGCGATTTGGTCCTCGGGGACGGAGAGCAGACGGTGCTGTTTAAAAGCCGTGACAAAAATATGCGGAATGCTCACCACATCGGCCCAGCTTTGCACCTGTTCGGGCACAAATCCATACTGGGCACAAATTCCTCGGTACACCATGGAGTGCTCAATGTGAAACGCTGCCATCTCGCGCATCGACTGGGTGAACAATGCCCGGGTCTGGGCACTGTCATCAAACGCCTGGGGGCGCTGGGAGTAGTCATAAAGGCGGTAGGTCGCCTGTTCGGCTTGCGCGATCGGGTCTGCCATGGTCACAGTCTCCTGAAAATTTTCAATCGTAGTTTTAATCTTGCCCCACGCGCTGCTGGCGCAGGGCGGGAACGGAAAACACATATACCGCACAGAGCAGCAAAGCCACGGCACTGCCCAATAACACCGTGTTGGGTGTCAGCTGGTCTGTCAGCCACCCCGTCACGCCGAAAGACAGCGGCTGGGATGAGAGCGCCAAGGCCATCAACAAACTAAAAAATTGCCCGAGCGCATGGGCCGGCACCAAACGCTGAAATAGCGTGATCAAGCAAATATTGACTCCGTTGAGGGCCAACCCGACCAGCAGCAACGCCACCAAAAATAAGCCTAGCGAAGCCCACAGCCCCATCGCCGTAAAACAGGCCACAACCAGCAACAAACTGCCCCCCAGCAAAGTGGCCACACTGGTGCGCAAACGCACCTGCCCCAGCAGCAAGGCTGCCAGCAGCATGCCACCGGTATAAGCGGCCATGAGCACCCCAATGCCCCCTGGCCCGCTGGCAAACTGCCCTTCGGCAAACACAGGGATGAGCACCGTCAAGGATGAAAATAAAAAGTTGATGACCACCAATGGCCCCAGCAAGTAGAGCACCACCGGCACACTGCGCATAGTCTGCCAGCCCTGACCCAGCCCGTGGCGCACCGAGGTACGAGCGGCTGCCGGTGCATGCGCCCACGCCATGCGCAACAAGAAAAAGGCTGATAAGCCAAAAGAAACTAAATTGCACAAAAACGCGGCAGGCACACCAATCAAGGCAATCAAACTGCTGCCGGCTAAAAATCCCAAGGCCCCGCTGGCGTTGGCGGACAGCTGGCCCAGTGCATTGGCTTGGGTCAGCTGCTCACCTTTGACCAACTGGGGCACCATGGCCAAGGTTGCCGGATTAAAAAAAGCCGCCGTCATCGATAGCAGGGCCGTGATACCTACCAACAGCGGCATATTAAGCTGCTGCGTTTGCGCCAAGATGGCCAAGCTCAGCACCAAGATGGCACGCACACCATCACAAACCAAGGCAATTGTGCGACGGTTGGCACGATCCGCCACATAGCCAGCCCAGGGTGCAACCAAAATGGCCGGCAACGTTGATGCCACCATCACCACTCCCAACATGGTGCCCGAGCGCGTCCAGCTATACACCAGCCAAATCACCGCCAGGGTGTGCACCCTGTCGCCCACCTGCGAGGCGACTTGGGCCAGCCAAAAATTACGAAAAGCAGGATGGGTACGCAGGAGTTCAAACATAAAAATAAGGCAGGGGAGGTTTGAGCCTCTTCCCTGAAGACGGCCGTGTGCCCCTCTCTATTGCAACAACACGGCTCAATGCACAAGCCAGCAGACTCGCACAATAGTCTGTTTACCGCAACACCCCCAGGGACTGCGGCAGCTTAAAGCCCGCCACCACGTCTGCCAGGCTGTGCGCCTGCTGCTGCAGCGACTGGGCGGCGGCCGTCGCCTCTTCCACCAGGGCCGCGTTTTGCTGCGTGGCCTGGTCCATGTGGGTGATGGCGGTGCCCACTTCGGCAATGCCAGTGCTTTGCTCTTGGCTGGCGCTGCTGATCTCGGCCACGACGGTGTTCACCTGGCGGATGCTGTCCACCACCTGGGCCATGGTGGCCCCGGCCTCTTGCACCTGGCGGCTGCCGCTGGCCACCTGCGTGACAGAGTCTTCAATCAGCCCTTTGATCTCTTTAGCGGCCTCGGCGCTGCGCCCGGCCAGGGTGCGCACTTCGCTGGCGACGACGGCAAAACCCCGACCTTGTTCGCCCGCCCGGGCGGCTTCAACGGCAGCGTTCAGCGCCAAGATATTGGTCTGAAAGGCAATACCGTCAATCACGCTGATGATGGCCTCAATCTTGCGCGATGCGGCCTCAATGCCGCCCATGGTCTGCACCACCTGGCCGACGACCTCCCCACCGTGGGCCGCAACGTCTGAGGCTGCGTGCGCCAATTGCCGCGCTTGCTGGGCATTGCTGGCGTTTTGCTGCACGGTAGCGGTCAGTTCTTCCATGGCGGCGGCGGTTTCTTCCAAGCTGCTGGCTTGTTGCTCAGTGCGCTCGGACAGGTCGCGGTTGCCTGCCGCAATCTCGGTGGTGGCCAGGCGCACGTTTTCCGCCGCAGCGCGGATTTGCAGCAGCACGGCGGCGATCTTGTCGGCAAACTGGTTGAAGGCAAGGGCGATCTGCGCCAGTTCGTCCTTGCCGGTGGCGTCCATGCGGCGGGTCAGGTCGCCTTCGCCGCTGGCGATGTCGGCCAGGGCATCGCGCACCAGGGGCAGGCGGCGCAGCAGGCGACTGACACCGATGGGCAGCAGCACGGCGGCAGCCACGATGCAGACCAGGGCGATGAGCACTTCCAGTTGCAGCAGTTCGCGCAGGGACGCCTGGGCATCGGCCTTGTCCACGGCGATGCCCAGCATCCAGGGCGTGCCCTCGACGCGGGCAGCGTAAACGAGCTGCGTGGCGCCGCTCACGTCCACTTCGGTGTGGCCCCCGGATTGGGCCAGCCCTGCCATGAGCGATGTCGTCAGCGCCGGGGCGATGGCGGTGGCGGGTTTCAGCACCAGCTCGGCATTGGCGTAGGCCAGGATGTTGCCGGCGTCGTCCAGCAGGAAGGCAAAGCTCTTGTTCGTGGCGCGGATGCCATTGACCTTGCGGGTCACGCTGTCCAGGTGCATGTCGGTGCCGACGATGGCGGTGAGCGTGCCGGACTCGGAGATTGGCTCGGCGAAGGTGATGGTCAGCTTGCCGGTGGTGGCGTCCACGTAGGGCGCGGTCACGACGGCCTTGTTAGCGGCGGCAGCTTCCTTGTACCAGGGGCGTGCGGTGCCGACGTAGCCATCCGGCATGGGGTGGGGAAAGACGTGCGGGCCGTGGGCATAGACGAAGTAGGCATCGTCAAAATCCCCGGCTTGCTTGGCCGCCAGCAGGAAGGGCACGGGTTCGTCTTTGCCCACGGCCTGCTAGATGGAGCTGGTGATGCGCTGCTTTTCGCGCACCCATTCGGTCAGTTCGGAGGCGTGCAGATGGGTGAGCTGGCCGATGCGCTGGTCGAGCGATTGCTGGGCATCGTCGCGCACCGAAAAAAAAGTGGCCAGCGCCAAGGCCAGCAGGGATACCGTGGTGATGGCAACGCAGATACCGATCAGGCGGGCACGCAGACTATGAAACATGATGCTGGCTCCAAAATTGGCTATCGATACAACGAAAGCAGTGCAGAAATTTTTATACCGCTGGCAACCATTGTCCCTATTGGTAAACCCGCCAGTGCGGCCCCCAGGGCCACACATTTGTGGCAAAGCCCCCAAGAACACGCGGAAAACGCAGAAGGGGTCGTGGACAATCGGCGGTATGTTCTTTCCCTTGCACGAGGTTGTATGACCGCTTCTGTCCCCCCCCATAAAGCAGCGGCAATCCCCGCCACCCTGGACACCACCCGCATTGACGACACGCGCATCAAAGCCGTGCGCCCCTTGATCACACCGGCCTTGCTGCAAGAGTGGCTGCCCGCCACCGCGCAGGCGCTGGAGCTGGTCGAAACCAGCCGCCGCGCCATTGCCAACATCCTGCATGGGCAGGATGACCGGCTGATCGTCGTCGTTGGCCCCTGCTCCATCCACGACCACGAGCAGGCCATGGACTATGCCCGCCAGCTGCAGGCGCAGGCCCAGGCGCTCCAGGGCGAACTGCTCATCGTCATGCGCGTCTATTTTGAAAAACCGCGCACCACCGTCGGCTGGAAGGGCTACATCAACGACCCGCACCGCGACGACAGCTTTGCCATGAACGAAGGGCTGGAGATGGCGCGGCGCCTGCTGCTGGAGGTGCTGGCGCTGGGCTTGCCGGTGGGCACCGAGTTTTTGGACCTGCTCTCGCCCCAATTCATCAGTGACCTGGTCAGCTGGGGTGCCATCGGGGCCCGCACCACCGAAAGCCAAAGCCACCGCCAACTGGCCAGCGGCCTGTCCTGCCCGGTCGGCTTTAAAAATGGCACCGATGGCGGCCTGAAAGTAGCGGCCGATGCCATCTTGGCCGCCCAGGCACCGCACGCCTTCATGGGCATGACCAAGATGGGGCAAAGCGCCATCTTCGAAACGCGCGGCAACCGCGACTGCCACGTCATCCTGCGCGGCGGCAAAGTGCCCAACTACAGCGCCGCCGACGTGCAAGCCGCCTGCGCGCTGCTGGAAAAATCTGGCCTGCGCCCGCAGGTCATGATTGACCTGTCGCACGCCAACAGCAGCAAACAACACCGCCGCCAGATCGACGTGGCCGCCGACGTGGCCACACAAATCGCCGGGGGCGATGCGCGCATCACCGGCGTAATGATCGAAAGCCACCTGCGCGAAGGCCGCCAAGACATCGTGGACGGGCAGGAGCTGGCCTACGGCGTATCGCTGACCGATGCCTGCATCAGCCTGGAGCAAACCATCCCGGTGCTGGAACAATTGGCCGCCGCCGTGCGCCAACGGCGCGCTGCAGCGCAATAAAGCCCTATAAAAAGAGCTGTTGGCGCTTTAACTACATTGATTTATAGGCATTTAGCCCATTAAATCAATACGAAACAAGCGCAGACAGCTCTCTTTTTTAACTACTGCTCATAGCGCTTGCTGCGCAACAACTGCTTAATGATTTTTGAGTTTTGCTGCACGCTGGGGCCAATTTGCAACGCCACACAGGTGGCCAGCACATCAATGATGAGCAAGTGCAACAAGCGCGAAACCATCGGGCTGTACAAGTCGTAGCCCTCCGGGTGATCGGCCGCCAAATGGATGGCGCAGGCTTTGGCCAAAGGCGAATTGCTGGCCGTAATGGCAATCGTCGTCGCCCCCGCCTGGCGGGCCAATTCCGCCGCCGCGATCAAGTCCCGCGTCAGCCCCGAGTTAGAAATCACCACCGCGCAATCGCCCCGGCGCAGCAAGGCCGCATTCATCAGCTGCACGTGGCCATCACTGCAGCTCATGCTGGTCAGCCCCAAGCGGAAGAATTTGTGCTGCGCATCATCGGCCACCATGCCCGAATTGCCCGCCCCAAAAAACACAATGCGCTGGTGCTGCCGCCAAGTTTGCAAAATCGCCTGGGCGGCCGCCTCCAGCGCCTTGGGCGCAGCCGCATTGCGGTACTCCAAAAAAGCGGCCACCGAGTTGTCCACCACTTTGACCAGCACATCGCCCGCCTTGTCATCCACATCCACGCTGCGGTGCACAAACGGCACCCCCTCGCTGACGCTGCCCACCAGCTTGAGCTTCAAATCGGCCAGCCCGTCATAGCCCATGCTGCGGCAAAAGCGCACCACCGTCGGCTTGCTCACCCGCGCCAATTCCGCCAAGGTGCGCACCGGCAACCGCGCAAACGCCGCCGGATCATCCAGCACCAACTGGGCCACCCGCTGTTCGGCAGGTGCAAGCGAGGGGAGAGAGGCAGCAATACGCTCAAGCATGGCAAATCAAAGGGCAACGGGGGCTGAACAACGCGGCCAGATTGTCCAGAACAACCTTTGCAGCCGCGCCATATAAAAGAAAAGCGGCAAAGTTTACCGTGCTGCATCGACCATCCCCCACCAACCTGCGGTTGGCGGCAACAGAAAAGCCCAAGTGCATAAGACACTTGGGCTTTTTTGTTGTTTTATCTGGTCGGGGTGAGAGGATTCGAACCTCCGGCCTCTACGTCCCGAACGTAGCGCTCTACCAGGCTAAGCTACACCCCGCGTTTTTGGAGCAAGATCTTTCAAGATCCGCCAAAGCCAGCGATTTTAGCGCGAATCTTGGCAATGCTTTAGGTTCGGCGCAACAAAAGCTGGCTGGCCAAATCACGCATGGCCTCGGTGTAGGCATTGCGTGGCAAGGCTGCCAAAGCGGCAATGGCCCGCAGGGCTTCGGCGTGGGCCGCTTCACGCGTGGCATCCAAGGCGCCGGTGCTGCGCACGATGTGCAAGATGGCTTGCAATTGCTCGGTGCTGCCGTTTTCAATGGCACTGCGCACCACGGCGGCATCGTGCGCACTGGCGCGTTGCATGGCGATGATCAGCGGCAGGGTGTTTTTGCCTTCCCGCAAATCGTCGCCCAGGTTTTTGCCCATTTCCTGCGCATCGCCGTCGTAGTCGAGCACGTCATCAATGATTTGAAAGGCCGTGCCCAGTGCCTGCCCGTAGGTGGCGCAGGCGGCTTCGATCTCTGCACTGGCACCGGCCAACTGGGCGGCAATTTGGGCGCTGGCTTCAAACAGCTTGGCGGTTTTGGAGCGAATGACGTGCAAGTACCCGGCCTCGTCCAGATCGGCATCGTGGGTGTTGATCAGCTGCATCACCTCGCCTTCGGCAATGATGTTGGTCGCATCCGAGAGCACTTTCAAAATGGGCAAACTGCCCACTTCCACCATCATCTGAAAAGACCGGGTATGCAAAAAGTCGCCCACCAACACGCTGGCCGGATTGCCAAAGGTTTCATTGGCCGTGGGGCGGCCTCGGCGCATGGTCGATTCATCGACCACATCATCGTGCAGCAAAGTAGCCGTGTGGATCAGCTCCACCACGGCGGCCAGCTTGTATTTGTCGGCGCTGGCCACGCCCAGGGCACCGGCGGTCAGCAGCACCAAGGCCGGGCGCAGGCGTTTGCCGCCAGCGGCAATGATGTAACGCGCAACCTGCCCGATCATGGCGACGCTGGTGTCCAGGCGCTGGGCGATCACTTGGTCGAGCGCCTGCATGTCGCTGGCGATCAGCGCCAGGGGGGAAGAAGAGGGGGTCGGGGATGTCAAGATAGTGGCCACCATGAGAAGCCCGCCATTATAGGAAGCCCATCAATCCCTGTTGGGACGGCGATACCACAGGGTTTGGCAAATTTTCAAAATCCACAGTAAAATTGCCGGTTCCCGTAGAAATGGGTCTACGTGGAGAAATTCAAAACTCTGAAAGAGGTTTTATGTACGCGGTCATAAAAACCGGCGGCAAACAGTATCGTGTTGCTGCTGGCGAAAAAATCAAGGTAGAACAGATTGCTGCGGACGTAGGCCAGGAAATCGTGTTGGATCAAGTTTTGGCAGTCGGCAACGGCGCGGAACTGAAGATCGGCACCCCCCTGGTGTCCGGTGCAAGCGTGAAGGCAACCGTGGTTGCCCAAGGCAAGCACGACAAAGTGCGCATTTTTAAACTGCGCCGTCGCAAGCACTACATCAAGCACCAAGGCCATCGCCAGCAGTTCACTGAGCTGCAAATTGTGGCAATTGCTGGTTAATTTTTAGGAGCTTTAGTCATGGCACAGAAAAAAGGCGGCGGCTCTACGCGCAACGGACGTGATTCCAAGCCAAAAATGCTGGGTGTGAAGGCCTTCGGTGGTGAGCTGATCAGCGCAGGCTCGATCATCGTGCGCCAGCGTGGTACCAAATTCCACCCCGGCAGCAACGTCGGCATTGGTCGCGACCACACTTTGTTTGCTTTGGTCGATGGCCATGTATCCTTTGAAACCAAAGGTGCTTTGAACAAGCAAACCGTCAATATCAGCCCCGCTGCCTAAGCGCTGCTGAATGACACCAAAGCCCCGCTTGGTCGGGGCTTTGCTATTTTCCGGGTCTGCTGGCGTATGCTGCGGGCCTTGCTGCATGTGCAGCATTTTTTTGTGAAAGCCACGCCCCACCATGAAATTCGTCGATGAAGCCACCATAGAAATTGTTGCCGGGGACGGCGGCAACGGCGCCGCATCGTTTCGGCACGAAAAATACAAAGAATTCGGCGGCCCCGACGGCGGTGACGGCGGGCGCGGTGGCTACGTCTATGGCGTGGCCGATCCCAACCTGAACACCTTGATCGACTACCGCTACACGCGCCGCTACGAAGCGGGCCGTGGTGAAAACGGCATGGGCTCGGACATGTTTGGCGCGGCCGGCAAAGATATTACGCTGCGCTTTCCCGTGGGCACCATCATTGCCGACCAGGCCACGGGCGAGGTGCTGCACGAGCTGCTGGTGCCGGGCGAGCGCATCGTGCTGGCCAAGGGCGGCGATGGCGGGCTGGGCAATCTGCGCTTTAAAAGTGCCGTCAATCGCGCTCCGCGCCAGAAAACTGCAGGCCGCCCCGGTGAGCGCTTCAGTCTGCAGTTAGAGCTCAAAGTGCTGGCTGATGTGGGCCTGCTGGGCATGCCCAATGCGGGCAAATCCACCTTTATCACGGCGGTTTCCAACGCCCGCCCCAAGATTGCCGACTACCCTTTCACCACGCTGCACCCCAATTTGGGCGTGGTGCGCGTGGCACCTGAGCAAAGTTTTGTGGTGGCCGACATCCCCGGCTTGATCGAAGGGGCCTCGGAAGGGGCCGGTCTGGGCCACCAGTTTTTGCGCCATTTGCAGCGCACGCGCTTGCTGCTGCACATTGTTGATTTGGCCCCGTTTGATGAGGGGGTGGACCCCGTGCAACAGGCCAAAGCCATTGTCGGTGAGCTGAAAAAATACGATGCCCAGCTGTTCAGCAAGCCGCGCTGGTTGGTGCTGAACAAGATCGACATGATCCCCGAGGGCGAACGCGCCGCGCGGGTGCAAGATTTTGTCAAGCGCTTTAAATGGAAAGGCCCGGTGTTTGAAATCTCCGCCCTGGCGCGCGAAGGCACCGATTTGCTGGCCAAAAACATTTACCAGCATGTGCGCAAAGAGCAGCAAATCGAGAACCCCGACCCGGCCAACATCGACCCGCGCTTTGTGCCGGATGAGAGCGATCCGCGCTTTGCTTCGGGTGCCTAAGAACGTGTTCACGATCTCCTCATGGGTGTGCGAGTGCGGCTTCATTCGAGATCATGAACACGTTCTAAGGCGGGCCCGCACCAAGTCATAAGTTATAGCTGTTTGCGCTTTTATTTCAATGATTTTTTAGATAAAAAGACTTGAAAACGCCGTATTTAAAGCGCTAACAGCTCTCGTTTAATTTAACTGCTTTTCTCACCATGTCTGTTGTTCAAGAAGCGCGGCGCATTGTCGTCAAAGTGGGCTCCAGCCTCGTCACCAACGAGGGGCGCGGTCTGGATGAGGCGGCCATCGGGGAATGGGCCCGCCAGTTGGCCGCGTTGGTGCGCGGCCAAGAAGGGCCGCCGCGCGAGCTGATCATGGTCTCCAGCGGGGCCGTGGCTGAGGGCATGAAACGCCTGGGCTGGAAAACCCGCCCCAAAGAGCTGCACGAGCTGCAAGCGGCCGCTGCCGTCGGGCAAATGGGCCTGGTGCAGATGTACGAAACCAAGCTGCGCGACCACCAAGTGGGCAGCGCCCAGGTGCTGCTGACCCACGCCGACCTGGCCGACCGCGAGCGCTACCTGAACGCCCGCTCCACCTTGCTGACGCTGCTGCGCCTGGGCGTGGTGCCGGTGATCAACGAGAACGACACGGTGGTCAATGACGAGATCAAGTTTGGCGACAACGACACCCTGGGCGCGTTGGTGGCCAACTTGGTCGATGCCGATGTGCTCATCATCCTGACCGACCAGCCCGGCCTGTACACCGCCGACCCGCGCAGCAACCCTGCGGCCGAGTTTGTGCACCAGGCCCGCGCGGGCGATCCGGCGCTGGAAACGATGGCCGGGGGCGCGGGTTCCTCGATTGGCAAGGGCGGCATGCTGACCAAGATTTTGGCGGCCAAACGCGCGGCTGGCTCGGGCACCTCCACCGTCATCGCCTGGGGGCGCGAGCACAACGTGCTGCTGCGCCTGTGCCAAGGCGAGTCGATAGGGACGGCGCTGCTGGCCCCGACGCAAAAACTCCAGGCCCGCAAGCAATGGATGCTGGACCACCTGCAACTGCCCGGTGCGGTGCAGGTCGATGCCGGCGCTGCGGCCAAGCTGCAAACCGCTGGCAAAAGCCTGCTGCCCATCGGCATGGTGGCGGTGAGCGGCGAATTTTCGCGCGGCGATGTGATTGCCGTGCGCAACCCTGAGGGCAAAGAAATTGCCCGGGGCCTGGCCAACTACTCCAGCGCCGAGGCGCGGCTGCTGTGCAAGCACAGCTCCAGCGAAATTGCCCAGGTGCTGGGCTACAGCGCCGAACCCGAGATGCTGCACCGCGACAATATGGTGGTGCTGCACTGAAAAATACACCATCAATGGCATATTTCAGCGCCACGTAAGCGCCTATAGCTATGGTAATCCCCCCATAAACCATCACTCTGAGAAGTAGAGCTATGCGGCCATGGCCAGCCGCTGTCTGGGGGTGATGCCGCCCAATGCCATATTTGGGCGTTCATGGTTATACCGCCATATCCACTGCG
>NZ_JAFNME010000004.1 GCF_017368815.1 Comamonas denitrificans
AGAGACGGGTACTGGCCGGGCCGGGCGCGGGCCCGCTGGTGCAGATTGCGATTGCGGCGACTGCGGCAGGCTGGGCGCAGTGCCCGCCACAGCAGGCTGTGCCGTTGCGGTGTGGGGCGCAGGCTTGAGTGTTGAACGCGTGGCCTGCGCCGTTGGCACCGGGGCGGCAGGTGCCACGGCTTCGGGCACCCACAGGGTGATGCCCATGGCCTCCAGCATGGCCAGGCGGCGGGCATCCAGGGCCAGGCTCATGGTGTGCCTCCGGCCAGGTCTTTGCACAGGTCTTTGCACATCAGCACGGCGGCTTCGCGCACGCCGGGGCTGACGGGGTAATAGTCTTTGCGCTGTCCAACGGCGACAAACCCGGCACCTTCGTACAGGCTGCGGGCGCGGGCATTGCTGCTGCGCACTTCCAGCCACAGGGTGTGCGCGGCCACTTGCCGCGCCCACTCGTGCAGGGCGTGCAAAAGGCAGCGGCCATGGCCCAAGCCTTGGTGCTGGGGGGCGACGCTGAGCGCGAGCAAGTGCACTTCATCAACGGCCTGCATGGCGACAAAAAACCCGAGCACCTCGCCATGGCGCACCAGCATGGCACCGTGGTAGCCGCTGGTCAATGCGTCGGCAAATTGGCGCTGCGTCCAGGGGTGGGCCTGGGCGGCGGCATCGACGGCGGCGACGGCGGGCAGCCATTGCGCCGCCATGGGCAGCAATTGTGCGGGGGCTTGGCAGTTGAGCATGCCTTAAGCGCCTGCCGCGCCTGCCGTGCGGGCGGCCAGGCGCTCAGCCGTGGTTTGGGCCACTTTGTCGCGGATGTACAAGGGCAGGGCCTGGCTAGCCGGGCGCAGCCCCCCGGCGGCGATCAAGGTGGGGGCCAGTTGCAGCAAGGCGGTGGCGCTGGGCAAGGCCCGGTGGTGGGTGCTGGTGGGGGCCAAATCGGCATACACCGCCTGGGCATTGCCCACGACCACCGCCCCGCTGGGCACCTGCACTGCGCCGGGGGCGCTCAGGGCGATGCCGGACAGGGCCTGCCACTGCCCGCTGCTGCGCTGGTAGTGGTAATGGGCGCTGTATACCTCGCCCATGCGGGCATCAAGCACGGCCAGCACATTGGCGCAGCCATGCGTTTGGTAGGCGGTGTGGGCCACGGCCAGCAGGCTGCACACGGGCAAGACGGGCACTTGGCTGCCAAAGGCCAGGCCCTGGGCCACGGCGCAGGCGGTGCGCAGGCCGGTAAAAGCACCGGGGCCTTGTCCAAAAACAATAGCTGTAAGCGTTTGTGGGGTAAGCGATAAGGCCGATAAACCTTCTAATATTTTAGGGATGAGCGTGCCCGATGCTTGGGGCCCACCGCCGCCTTGCCACTGCCACAGGGCATCCCCGCGCTGCACGGCGATGGTGGTTTGGTCGGTACTGGTGTCAAAAGCAAGCAAATCCATAGGGCAGCGATTATCGGTCAGGCACTTGGCCCGTTCTACACTTGCGGCCATGTTGAAAAAAATTGTCTCCTGCGCCGCTTTGGCGCTGACGGTGTGGGTGGCCCCGGTGCAGGCCCAGGATGCGCTCTCGACCCTGCCCCGCACGGTGCAAGCGGCGCTTAAACGCGCACAGATTCCGGCCGATGCGCTCTCTGTGTTTGTCGCCCCGGCCCCGCCGGGCCAAGCCCCGCGCCTGGACTGGCAAAGCACCGCGCCGCGCAATCCGGCCTCGGTGATGAAGCTGGTGACCACCTATGCGGCCCTGGACCAATTGGGGCCGGCGTTTGTGTGGCGCACCCCCTTGTACTTGGATGGGGTGATCGACAACGGCGCGTTTCGTGGCACGGTGTACATCCGGGGGGCGGGCGACCCCAAGCTGGTGTCGGAGCGGTTGTGGTTGCTGCTGGGGCGCTTGTCGGGCCTGGGGGTGCGCGTCATCGTCGGCGACATCGTGCTCGATCGCACAGCGTTTGCCCTGGCACCGCACGATCCGGGCGCTTTTGATGGCGAACCCTTTCGCCCTTACAACGTGGGCCCCGATGCGCTCTTGATCAACTACAACAGCCAGGTGCTGGGCTTTCTCCCCGACCCTGGGGCGGGGGTGGCCCGCATCCATTACGAGCTGCCCCTGGCCGGGGTGGCGCTGCCCAGCACCGTGCCGTTGGCCCCGGCGGGCAGCGCCTGTGGCGACTGGCGTGCGCAATTGCAAGCCAATTGGAGCCAGCCCCAACAGGTGCAGCTTGCCGGCACCTACCCCGCCAGCTGCGGCGATAAAAATTGGCCCGTGGCCCTGCCCGAGCCCGAGCGCTTTGCCGCCAAAGCCATTGAAGGCATGTGGCGCGCCCTGGGCGGCCAGCTGACCGGCACGGTGCGCGATGGCCAAGTGCCCCCGGGCCTAAAACCAGCCTGGGAAAACCAATCGCCCGCCCTGGCCGAAGTGGTGCGCGATATCAATAAATACAGCAACAACGTCATGACCCAGCAATTGCTGCTCACGCTGGCCAAAGAGCGCACGGGCCAGGGCAGCTTTGAGTCCGCCCGTTTTCTGCTCACCCAATGGTGGCAACAGCGCTGGCCCAGCGCCCCCGTCCCCGAGGTGGATAACGGGGCCGGCTTAAGCCGCGCCGCGCAGGTGACCGCCGCAGGCCTGGGGCAGATGCTGCAAAGCGTGTGGGCCTCGCCGGTGATGTCGGAATTTATGGCCTCGCTGCCCATCGCTGGCACCGATGGCACGCTGCGCCGCAGCCAAGCCAATGCCAGTGCCCACCTTAAAACCGGCAGTCTGCGCGATGCCCGGGCCCTGGCCGGATTTGTCGATGGCCGCAGCGGCCAGCGCTATGTGCTGGTGGCCTTTATCAACCATGCCAATGCCGACAATGGCCGTCCGGTCATGGATGCTTTGGTCGATTGGGTTGCCCAAGATCAAGGGCGTTAGATCGTGAACACGTTCTGAGGGCGCAATCAAGGGTTTTCCCGGAAATTCGGCGGAATCAAAAAAACCCTCCGAGAGGCACAATCAAACGCTTCTCATCTGCTGTCCTTTGGAGGGTTTTGTTATGCAGCGACGTCGCTTTGTTTCCCTGGCTTGCCAAACTGCCATCGTGGGGGCCTGGCCGGCATGGGCGCTGCAGGCATCGGCCCAAGAGGGCACGACCCCAGGGCTCACCGACCAAGCCATCCACATTGCCAGCAGTGTGCCGCTGACGGGCACCTTGGTCGGTTTTGGTCAGGCTGTGCAAAAAGGCGCTGGCGCTGCCTTTGCCGAGATCAATGCCCAGGGCGGTATTTATGGCCGCCAAATTCGCCTCCACCTGGTGGACGATGGCTACGACCCCGAGCGCTCGG
Organism: Comamonas denitrificans; assembly: GCF_017368815.1. Lineage (GTDB taxonomy): Bacteria > Pseudomonadota > Gammaproteobacteria > Burkholderiales > Burkholderiaceae_C > Comamonas > Comamonas denitrificans. The sequence goes on from NZ_JAFNME010000004.1 coordinate 3,321, forward strand.
TGGCCAACATCAAAAACATCCTTCAAGAGCGCAAAGCCCTGGCCTTGCTCTCGTGCGTGGGCACGCCCAACAACACGGCCATCACCCCGCTGATTGAAGCGGCCGGCATTCCCCACGTGGCCCCGATTACCGGGGCGGCCTCGCTGCGCAAAGCCCAGCAATCGGTGTTTCACGTTCGCGCCGGTTACAGCGAAGAGGTGATCAGCTTGGTGCAGCGCTTGGTGGGCATGGGCCTCAAAGGCATTGCCGTGGTGTACCTGGACAACGGCTATGGCCGTGAGCTGCAAGGGGTGGCCGCCGCCGAATTGCAGCGCCTGGAGGCCACGCCCGCGGCCGAGCTGGCGCTGGAGGTGAAAGGGGACAACGCCAACGCAGTCCTGCAAGCGCTCAAGCAAGCCCGCCCTTCGGCGGTGTTGCTGCTCACGGCCGGCACGTCCTCGCTGGGCATGATTCAAGGCATCAAGCAACAGCTGCCGGGGGTGCTGATGGCGGGCTTGAGCTCCACCATCCAGGGGCTCAAGCTGGACGATGCCGCCAGCGGCATGGCTGTGACCACCATCGTGCCCGACCCGAACCGGGGCAAAAACGGCGTGGTGCGCAGCTACCAAGCGGCCATGAAGGCGCTAGGGGAGCAAGAGTTTTCGCAGGGCTCTTTGGAGGCCTACATCAACGCCCACGTGCTGGCCTACGGCCTGCGCTTGGCGGGCAAAGAACCCACCCCTGCACGCGTGCGCGCGGCCTTGTCCAGCATTCGCAACTTTGATCTGGGCGGGTTTGTCGTCAGCTACGGGGCCACGCCCCCCTTCATTGGTTCGCGCTTTATTGAGCTGGGCATCATTGGCCGCAACGGACGCTTTGTGGGTTAAGAACGTGTTCACGATCTAAGCCCATACTTGCCAAGCGCGGCTGCACGCGGCTTTACAACCGCGCCTTAGCCTGCGGCAGCGGCCCGCTCCAGCCGGTCACGCACGCCTTCCCAGTCGGCGCTCTCGGGCGGGGCTTCCACCCAAATCAAGGGCACGCCCAGGGCGTCCAAATCGCGCAAATCGCTGAATAACTGTTGGGCGGCGGCCAAGGCGTTGTGCGGCATGGCCCGCAGTGCAATGCCGGGCCCGGGGCGGGTCAGGGGGCTGCGGTGGTACACCGCCAAGGCCGGGGCCTCGCGCCCCAGCAGCTGCAGGGCGCTGCGCAGTTGCTCGGTGCCCATCAAGCGCACTTTGGCATTCGGGGCATAGTGGGCCAAAAGAGTTCCAGAGGCGCGTGGGGTATGCGCAGACAGCTCTTCTTTCGATAGTGGTCGTTGGCCGCACACCCGCGCAATATCGTCGCGCGTAATCGCCCCGGGGCGCAGCAGCACGGGCACGCCCCGGGTGCAGTCGATGATGGTCGATTCAATGCCAACCGCACAGGCACCGCCGTCCAGCACCAATAAATCAGCGCCAAATTCGCTGGCCACATGCGCCGCCGTGGTGGGGCTGATGCGGCCAAACTTGTTCGCGCTGGGCGCGGCCAGGCCCCAAATGGGCGGCTGGCGCTGCAGGCAGGCCTGCAGCAAAGCCTGGGCCACCGGGTGCGCCGGGCAGCGCAGGCCAATGGTGGCTTGCCCGCCTGTGGCGGCCTGGGCGATGCCCGGTCGGCAGGGCAGGATGAGGGTCAAAGGCCCGGGCCAGAAGGCCTCGATCAGCTGCTGGGCAAACACCGGGACGGCTTGGGCGTAGTGGGCCATGGCGGCGCTGGGGCCCTGGGGGTGCCCTTGGGCATCGGCCACATGCACGATCAGCGGGTGGTCGGCCGGGCGGCCCTTGGCCGCAAAAATCTGAGCCACGGCGTTGGGGTTGTCCGCATCGGCGGCCAAGCCGTACACGGTTTCGGTCGGCAAACCGATCAATTGGCCCTGGGCCAGCGCGTCGGCCGCGCGGGCAATGGTGTCGGGGTGGTGGCCGTCCAAAACCATGCTTAAAACGCCTCGATGCCCACAATGGCAGCCGCTTGCAGCGCGGTGGCGCGGGCCGCCTCGGCCGTGGTGGCCGTGATGTTGAGGTGGCCCATCTTGCGGCCGCGTTGGGCCTGGGCCTTGCCGTACAGGTGCAGGTGGCAGCCGGGCAGCGCCAAGACTTGATCCCAGGCGGGGGTCTGGGCCGTGTCGCCATGCGCGAACCACAAATCGCCCAGCAGGTTGAGCATGATGCTCGCGCTGTGCAGGCGCGGCTGCACCAGCGGCAGGCCGGTCATGCAGCGCACTTGCAGCTCAAACTGCGACACATCGCAGCCGTTTTGGCTGTAATGGCCGCTGTTGTGCGGGCGCGGGGCGATTTCATTGACCACGAGGCTGCCGTCTTGCAGCACAAAGAACTCGACGCACAGCACACCCACATACTGCAAGCCTTCTGCTACCGATTTAGCAGCTGCCAGCGCTTGCTGGGCTTGGGCTAAAGGCAGATTTCCTTCATACACCTCGGTCACGGCCAAAATGCCATCGCGGTGCAGGTTGCGCTGCACCGGCAGGTGCACGATCTGGCCATTGCGGCCACGGGCGACGATGACGGAGCACTCGTGCGCCAGCGGCAGCATTTTTTCCAGCACGCAGGCCACGCGGCCCAGATCGTCCCAGGCCTGGGCCAGTTCTTCCAGGGTCTTGACGCGCACCTGGCCCTTGCCGTCGTAGCCCATGCGGGCCGTTTTCAGAATGCCGGGCAGCAGGTCGGCGGGCACCGCTGCCAGTTGCTCGGGCGTTTCGATCACGGCGTGCGGCGCTACGGGCACGCCGCAGCGCACAAAGTGGGCCTTTTCGGCAGCGCGGTCTTGGGCAATGGCCACCGCCGACCCGGCGGGTGCGACCGGCAGGGTCTGCGCCAGCTGGTTCAGGCTGGCAGCGGGCACGTTTTCAAACTCGGTGGTGACGGCGGCGCAGACGCGGGCCAGCTCGGCCAAGCCTTGGGCATCGCTGTAGCCGCTGCGGATGTGCTGGTGGCTGATGCGCCCGGCGGGGCTGGTGGCATCGGGGTCGAGCACGGCGGTGAAGTAGCCCATGGCCTGCGCCGCGTGGGCAAACATGCGGCCCAGCTGGCCGCCCCCCAGTACGCCCAGCGTCGCGCCGGGCAGGATTACGGGCGTGGCATGGGCGCTCATGCGTTCACCGGCAAAGTCATGGCGCGCGCCGTTTCGGTCTGCTCGGCGCGGAAGGCATTGAGCTGGGCGCGCAGGGCCGGGTCTTCGTTGGCCAGCAGCGCCACGGCAAACAGCGCGGCATTGGCCGCCCCGGCCTGGCCAATGGCAAACGTGGCCACAGGCACGCCCTTGGGCATTTGCACGATGCTGTGCAGCGAATCCACGCCCTGCAGGTGGCGGCTGGCCACGGGCACGCCCAGCACGGGCACGGGGGTTTTGGCGGCGATCATGCCCGGCAGATGGGCTGCGCCGCCCGCGCCCGCAATGATGGCCTTGAGGCCGCGCTCGGCGGCCGCTTCGGCGTAGCGGAACATGTCGTCGGGCATGCGGTGGGCCGAGACCACCTGCGCCTCAAACGCGATACCGAATTGCTGGAGGATGGCAACGGCGTGCTGCATGGTGTCCCAGTCACTGCTGGAGCCCATGACCACACCAACTTGGATGGCTGCTTGCATAGTGTGAAAGTAAAAAAGCGCGCCCAGGGCATCTAACGACGCTGAGCGCGCGTGCTGGCGCAGGGGAAGAACAACCGCCAAAGCGGCAAAGCCGCAGATTTTACGGCGCGATCGTCTTTTGCGGGGTCATGTGCTGGGACAGCCCACGACCGTTCTGGGACGAGCGTGCCGCCCACCCCACCCACAGGCAGGCCAGCGCCAGCTGTGCGCCCAGGGCCATCCAGGCCCAGGGGCGCGGCAAGGTGCCCGGTGGGGCCACATCGCCGACCAGCACCGCCAGGGGTTGCAGCGCTGCGGCGGCGGTGTTGCCCGCGGTGCCCAATACCAGCAGGGGCAGCACCAGGTTGATGACCAGCCAGGTCACGGTAAAGACGGCCACGGGCGATTTCCAGCGCTGGGCCTGCAGGGCAAAGCCGGTCAGGATCAGCCCCTCGCGCAGCAGTTGTGCGCAGGCCAGCAGCAGCCACCAGCCCACCGTGGTGGTGCTGGACTGGCTCCAGGCGATGGCCGAGGCCAGCAGCGCCAGCAGCCAGCTGATGGGCCACAGGGGCAGTGCCTGCCAAGCGCTGCGCCAGCGCCGCTGCTGCAGCCCCCACTGCACCTGATGCCAGGCGCGGGCATGGCCCGCCATGTGTTGCAGGCCGATGAAGGCGGTGGCCACCAAGGCCCAGCCCGCCAGGTGCGGCCACAGCGCGGCAGCCTGCGTGTGCCAGACCCCGGCGCTGGCCACCCCGGCCACCACCAGCCCCACGGGCCAGGCCCAGGGCAGGGTGGGCACATCCAGGCGCTCGCACAGCTGGCGCCACAGGGCCAGCAGGCCCAGTCCGCAGGCGGCAAGGCCCAGCACGTACGCCAAGCCCCAGTCGCCCAAGTCCCAGCCCCACCAGGGGTGGTGTTCGGGCGAGGGCAGGGCGCGCACCAGCCCCAGCACCAGGGGCAAGCCGATCAGCGCCAGCAGCCACAGGCTGCGCTGCTGCCACGGCCCGGCGTGCCAGCGCACCAGCACCGCATTCATGGCCCAGGCCTGGGCGGCCAAGCCCCACAGCACGGCCAGCATCAGCAGGTGCCAGGCGCGGTGCGCGCCCCACAGCAGCTCCCACACCGAGGCGGCCACGACGCTGGTCACGCCAAACAAGGCGGCGTACAGCCAGGCGGGCACCGTGGCACCCAGCAGCTTGCCCCAGGCCATTTGCCAGGGGGTGAGGGCCGACAGGCGCTGCCAGTCCCAGGTGTGCTGGCGCACTTCCTCGCTCAGGCTGCGCGCGGCCAGCACGCTGGCGTACCCCGTGGTGCTGGCCCACAGGCCAAAGACTGCCGTCAGGCCCAGGCTGGCCAGGCGTTCATGGGCATCGGACAAAACCAAGGGCAGCGCCAGGATCAGGCTGCACAGCAGCAGCGTCCACAGCGCCAGGCTGGGCCGCCAGTTAAGCCAGAGCTGGCGTTGAAATTCTGGATTGTTAAGCATGCGCGGACGGCCCTTCTACGGTGCGCTGGTAGCGCTGCTGCAAACTTTCGCGCTGGGGCACCAAGCTGGCCAGCGGCACGCCTTGCTGCACCCAGTGCGCCACCAGGGCGGCGCGTTGTTCTGCGGCCGTTGGCAGCCACAACAGCACCGGGGCATGGGGCGGCTGGCTTTGGATTTCCAGCCCTTGCAGGCAATCGAGCCACTGTGCGGTCAGCGGGGCGGCCAGCTCCAGCGCAAACAATTGCTGCTCGTCGGCCTCTGGATGGGCCCGGGTGGTGTGCAGCGGCCCGTGGTTTTCGATGCGGCCAGCGCGCAGCGCCAGAATGTGGGTGCAGTACTCGTCCAGCTCGCTCAGGATGTGGCTGGAGACGATCAGCGTCATGCCCTGGGCCTGCAGCTGGCGCATCAGCTGCGCCAAGCTGGCGCGGGCCTCGGGGTCGAGGCCGCTGGCTGGCTCGTCCAGCAGCAGCACGGCGGGTTGGTGAACGATGGCCTGCCCGATGGCCAAGCGCTGGCGCTGGCCGCGCGACAGTTGGCTGGGCAGGCGCTGCAGCAAGGCCTGCAAGTCCAGCTGCTGCGCCACCTGGGCCACCCGCGTCTGTGCCACGTGGGGGGCCAGGCCCATGGCGCGGGCGGCATATTCCAGGCCTTGGGCCACTGTCAGCCGTTCGTACAGGCCAAAAAAATCGGACAGATAGCCCACATGCCGATGCACTTCGCGGGGGGCTTGCAGCACATCGACACCATGCACCACGATCTGGCCCGCAGCCGGGTGCTCCAGCCCGGCCAGGCAGCGCAGCAGGGTTGATTTGCCCGCCCCGTTGGGCCCGACCAGGGCGGTCACGCTGCCAGCGGCCATGTGCAGGTCAATACCGTCCAAGGCGCGGTGGCCGGGGTATTCAAAAATCAAACCCGCTACGTCGATCATGGCTGGGCTCTTTGCAATACAAAAGAGAGCTTCTTGCGCTCGTATTTATTAGGTTTCACAGTGAAAACACCTTAAAAATAACTATTTACAAGCGAAAGCAGCTTTTTTATTTATAACGTGAGCAGGCGATCCATGGCCACACTCACCCGCACTTCCTTGTGCGGTACGGCACCGGTGATTTTGTTGGTGGCCAAGGCGGTGTTGCGGGTCATGGGGTCGCATGGCATGCCGTCGCGGTTGAGAAACACGGCCACGATGGGGGTGGCGGCGTGGTCGCTGCGCCGAATCACTACGCCCGATTCCCCGCTGGCCAGATGCACCCAGGCCCCTGGGGGGTAAATTCCCAGGGTTTTGACCAGTGCTGCGCCGGTTTCATCGACGGCCTTGGTTTCGTCGTAGTAGCAGGCCTTCATGGCCGAGGTGACGGACATCGGTTCGCGCCCGACGCGCGGGGCAATGCGCGCACCGAACAAGTCGGCCCGCTGGATGAGCCGCGCCATTTGGCGGCCTGGGCTTTTTTGCGCCAATCGGCCGGGGTCGCGGTAGTGGTGAAATTTCACCGCCTCCAGCCACAAGGCATCCTGCACCCCCAAGCTCTTGAGCTTGAGCACAGATTGCTCGGAATGGTGGTCAATCGCCTTGGCTTGTTCGGCGCTCAAGGGGGTGCGCTGCAGGGCCAAATCGTCTTGCAATTGGGCCATGGCAATGTTCATGCTGAGCGCTGCTTTGCCCAGGGATTGCACTTGGGCCTCGGGCCAGGTGAGCGTTTCACGCGCCACCAGCATGGTGATGACGGCCACCAGCATGCCGTGGGTGGCGCTGTAAAAGCGCACCTCTTCGGCCGAGAGCTGCACCAGGGCCAGCAGGGCCGAGTCGGCATTGTTGGCGCTGTAATTGGCCAGGGCCGAAAACATGCGGTGAAAGCGCGGCAGAAAGGTTTCTGGATCGGGGTTGCGCATCAGCTGCGTCCAGTGCAGTTGCCAATCTTTCCAGCGCGGGTGGCGGGAGTTTTCTTCTTCGTTGTCGTCGTTTTTGGCCGTGGCCTGCAGCGTGGTCTCGGCAATGTCGCCCAGCTTTTTATCGCTGTGCAGCAAGGCCTGCAACTGGGCCAAATAGGCGCGGTAGGCATCTTCTGATTCGTCGGTATCTACGTACAGGGTGTGGCCGCGCAAAATGAGTTTTTTCAGATCTTCTTGCGAATGGATCACAAATCCTTTGCCCGCCAAGAGGGTACCGCCCGTGCCGCGCAGGGCAAAGGGAATCGGTTGGCCAAAAGGAATACTGGACAGGTCCAGTTCAATGAGTTTCATAACACACAGGGGGGAAAGACAGCGGCCCACAATGCAAGGATGGCATCACGGTGGGGCGCAATACTAATGGCATCGAGCACGCCATTGCTGGCATTGAGGCGCGAAATATGCTGCAGGCGGCGCAATTGCCGGTAGGCATCGGCGGCCGCCTGCCCGGTGCCTGGGGGCACCAGCCCGGCCGCATCGGCGTAGTGCAGCAAGGCGATGTTGCCGGCATTGGCCACCAGGGCCGGGTGCGCGGCGGCATGGGCCAGCACCAAAAACTGCACGGCAAACTCGCCATCGAGCATGCCGCCAGGGCTGTACTTGAGGTCAAAGCGCTCGGCGGGCACCGGGTGGGCTTGGCGCAAGCGCTCGCGCATGTGCACGATTTCTTGGCGCAGTGCGTCGATGTCGCGCGGGGCGGTGAGGACGGCTTGGCGCACCGCCTCAAACCGGGCGGGCAAATCGCCATTGCCCACGATGCAGCGGGCACGGGTAATGGCCTGGTGCTCCCAGGTCCAGGCGGTATTGCTGCCACGCTGTTGCTGGTAAGCAGAAAAAGCGGCAAAACTGCTCACCAACAGGCCCGAGTTGCCATTGGGGCGCAGCTGGGTGTCGATTTCAAACAAATCGCCTTCGCTGGTTTTGACCGTGAGCCAGGTGATGAGCTTGCGCACAAAGGCGGCGTAAATTTGCGGGGCCTGTTCATCGTCGTCGTCAAAGACAAAGACGATGTCCAAATCGCTGCCATAGCCCAGCTCTTTGCCCCCCAGCTTGCCGTAGCCCAGGATGGCAAAGTGCGGTTGCTCGCAGTGGCGTTGCTTCAGGCGCTGCCAGCACCATTGGCTGGTGATGTGCAAGATGGCATCGGCCAAGGCGCTTAAATCATCGGCCACCTGCTCCACGGTGATCGCCCCTTCCACATCGCGCACCAGGGTGCGAAAGACTTCGGCATGGTGGGCGCGGCGCAGCAGGTTGAGCAGGTTTTCATCATCGTCTTCGCCGGTGCGCTGCAGGGCCGCGCGGCGCGCTTGCAGCTCTTGCAAAAACACCTGGGGGTTGAAGCGCTCATGCACCAAGGATTCGTTGGCCAGCTCGTCAATCACCCCCGGGTGCTGGCGCAAATACTGCACCGGCCAGGCGGCGGTGCCCAGCATGTGCAGCAGCCGTTCATGCACCAGGGGGCGCTCGATCAGCAGGGCCAGATAGCTTTCGCGGCGCAGCAAGGGTTCGAGCCACTGCAAGAAGGCCAAAACAGCGGCCAAATTGGTCTTTTGCGCTTGTAACCATTGCGCTGTCAGCTCTAAAAGTTGAAGCAGGCGCGTTTGGGTGGAGGGGCGCAGGCTTGGCACTTTGTGGGTGTCACACCAGGCTTTCAAGCGCTCGGCCAAGGGCGCGGGGGTGACGGCCAGCAAAGCCTGCACTTCGGGTGGGTTTTGTGGCCCCCCAGGGCGCTTCGGGGGCTGGCACAGGCCGCCGGCGCAGCCGGTGGCTGGGCCGCCCAGCAGGGCATCAAACTCTTGGGCAACCAGTTCGCGCCAATGGTGCAGCTGGTCGAAAAAATCGGCGGTTGTGGCGCAGCCCATGGTGCGGGCAATCCAATCGAGATCGCCGTCCTCGGTGGGCAGAACATGGGTTTGCAGGTCGTCCAAATACTGGATGCGGTGCTCCACTTGGCGCAAAAAGCGGTAGGCCTGGGCCAGTTGCTGGGCCGTGGCGGGGGGCATGAGTTCGGCTTTGGCCAGCCGCTCCAGGGCCTGCAAGGTAGGGCGGCAGCGCAATTCGGGGAACTGCCCGCCGCGCACCACCTGCAACAGCTGCACGGTGAATTCAATTTCGCGAATGCCGCCGGGCGAGAGTTTTACGTCGTTGCTGCGGCCAGGCTGGCCATTGCTGCGGCGGCTGGCGTGTTCGCGAATTTGCCGGTGCAAATCGCGCAGCGCATCAAAGACGCTGTAGTCCAAATACTTGCGAAACACAAACGGCAGCACCACATGGCGCAGCGTTTTGACTTGCGCACTGGCAATGCAGGCCCGTGGTGCCACGACGCGGCTTTTGAGCCAGGCAAAACGTTCCCACTCGCGCCCATGGGTTTGCAAATAGGTTTGCAGCGCCGGCAGACAGATCACCGTCGGGCCAGAATTGCCGTGCGGGCGCAGCGCCAAATCGACCCGAAAGACAAAGCCGTGCTCGGTGACTTCGCCAATCAGTTGAAAAATCATGCGCACCACGCGGGTGAAATATTCATGGTTGCTCAAGCTGCCTTTGCCCAGGGCATCGCGCCCGGTGGTTTCGCCCTCGTGCCCATAGACGTAAATCAGGTCAATGTCGCTGGAGACGTTCAGCTCGCGCGCCCCCAGTTTGCCCATGCCCACAATCCACAGCGGCACCACCTGGCCATGGGGGCCCTGCGGCTGGCCGTGGCGCTGGCTGAGGACGGTTTGGGCCTGGGTGCAGGCGGCATCCAAGGCCAGCTCGGCCAGGGCCGTCATGCTGGCGGTCACCTCGGCCAGGCTGGCCTGCCCAGCGCAATCGCGCTCCAGCACGCGGGCCACCACCAGCTGGCGCAGGATGCGCAGGGCCGTGCCCAGTTCTTGCCCCTGCGCCAGCAGTTGCGCCAAGGCCTGGGACATGGTGCTGGCGGTGGGTTGGCCAGGGGGCAGCAGGGCGGCTGCATCGGCGTAGCGGCGCTGCACCCGCTGCCAAAAACGCGAAGTGCTCGCCCATGCAGGGGATGGGCCACCGGCTGGGGAGGGGGGAGAGGCAATCTCAGAAGACATTCATCAACACATAAAAGAGAGGGTACAGCCGCCGGGCGATAATTTGCGGTTGCTTGCACCTGATCGAATGAACCATAGCGCCCCGCTTCCCTCCCAACGCTTGCACTGGCTGGCCTGGCTGGCCCGTTGGGTGTTACGCGCCACACTGGCCGCTTGGGCGGTTTTCTTGCTCGCTTGGGGCGGATTGCACTTGGTGATTGTGCCGCGAATCCCCCAATGGAGTGCCCATGTGGAGCGCTGGGCCAGTCACGCCATAGGGGCTCCGGTGCGCATTGGCCAATTGCAAACCCAGGCCAATGGCTTGTTTCCGACCTTGCTGCTGCAAGACATTCATATTTTGGATGCCCAGCACCGGCCCGCTTTGCAGCTGCCCAAGGTGGTGCTGACGATTTCCCCCCGCTCCATCTTGCGCGGCGGCTTAGAGCAGTTGTTTATTGAGGCCCCCCATCTGCAAGTGCGCCATCTGGCCGATGGCCGCTGGCAAATTGCCGGGCTGGTGTTGGACCCCGCCGGGCCGGGCCAGTCCTCGCAGGGTCTGGAGTGGCTGTTAGAGCAGCCCGAACTGGCCGTGGCCGGAGGGCAGATTCAATTTACCGACGAAACCGGCCAAACCCCCCCCATGCATTTGCAAGATGTGCGCCTGGTGCTGCGTGGCAGCCCCTGGCACCATGCGCTGCGCTTGGATGCCCAGGATGACCAAGGCCAGCAGCTGCATGCCGCCGGGCGCTTTCGCCGCCCCCTGCTGCCCAGTCGCGCACCGATTTGGCAGCGCTGGAGCGGCCAATGGTTTGCCCAGTTGCAGCTGCGCCAGTTGCCCACCATTGCCTGGCCCCAGGAGTGGGGCATTGCCCAGGCCCAGGGCCAAGGGCAGGCCCGCATCTGGGCGGATGTGGTGGATGGCCAATGGGTGGGTGCCAGCACCGACATGGCCTTGCAAGCGGCCCGTGTGCAGTGGCGCGACCCGGCCCGGCCCGCGCTGGCCTTGGCCGACGTGCAGGGCCGCGTGTCTGCGCAATGGCAAACCCAGGCCGCCCGCGCATCGTGGGCCATTCAGGCGCAGCGCTGGGGCTTTACCTGGCAGCCGCCGCTGGGCCCGGCCCAGCGCTGGCCGGCCAGCGATTGGTCGGTGCAGAACACGACCACCGGGGCCGAGCAGCATGTGCGCCTGCACATTGCCCAGGCCGATGTGGGCTTGGCCCGGCAGCTGGTGGCCGAGCTTCCCGTGCCCGCCGCCATCCAAGCGCCGCTGGCCCGCCTGGCCCCGGCTGGGCAGCTCAACGAGCTGCACGTGCGCTGGAGCCAAGGCGGCACAACCCCCCGCTACCAAGCCAGTGGCCAGATTGCGCAGCTGCACCTGCAAAGCCAGCCCGCGCCCAGCGGGGTGGGAACGCCGGGGGTGTCGGGGCTGAACCTGCGGTTTGAGCTGGATGAGCAAGGCGGCAGCGCCCAACTGCACACCCGCCAAGGGGCGCTGGATTTTCCCGGTGTCTTTGAAGAGCCCACCATCCCCTTGGATGACTTGCGCGCCCAACTGCGCTGGAAGCAGGTGCAGGGCCGTTGGCAGCTGACCGTCTCGGAGGCGCACTTTGCCAATGCCGATGCGGCCGGCAGCCTGCAAGCCCAGTGGCGCATGGGCGATGACCCCGACCACCCCTTGCCCGGCATTTTGGATTTAAGCGGGCAACTGAGCCGCGCCGACGGCACCCGCGTCCACCGCTACCTGCCTTTGGAAATCCCCGCCAGTGCCCGCCACTACGTGCGCGACAGCGTGCTGGCCGGGGGCAGCCGCGATGTGCGCTTTGCCGTGCAAGGGGACTTGCGGCACATGCCGTTCAGTGACCCCGCCCATGGCGGGCGCTTTTACATTGCCGCGCAGATTGCCGATGCCACCTACGACTACGTGCCCAGCCGCCTGCGCCCCGCCAGCCAAGCGCCCTGGCCGCTCTTGCAAAAATTGTCGGGATGGCTGATTTTTGAAGGGGCTGGCATGCAAGTGCGCGATGCCCGCACCGGCTTTGCCGGGCCCAAAGGGCCGATGGCCCCGCTGCAGCTGGCGCACATTCAGGCCGATATTGCCGACCTCACCCACCCCGTCGTGCAAGTGCAGGCCAAAGACACCGCCCCCCTGGCGGCCCTGCTGCAAACCGTGCAGGGCACGGCCATTGAGCAGCTGACCAACGGGGCCTTGGCCCAGGCCCAGGCCCAGGGCTTGGCCCAACTGCAGTTGCAGCTGCAACTGCCCATTGCCGAGATTGAAAAAAGCCAGGTGCAAGGTCAGCTGCAGCTGCAGCGCAACCAGATTCGCCTCACGCCCGACACCCCGGTGCTGCGCCAGGCCCAAGGGCGCATTGATTTTTCTGACACCGGCTTTGCCCTGCACCAAGTGCAAGCCCAGGCCTTGGGCGGCAGCGTGCGCATCAGCGGCGGCATGAGCGACCCCCAAACCGGCGTGAAAGTGCAAGCCCAAGGGCAGGCGAGCGCTGCCGGCCTGCAAGCCGAGGCCCCACTGGCCCTGGTGCGCCAACTGGCCCACTACGCCCAGGGTAGCAGCCCCTACCAAGTGGACGTGACCGCACGCGGCGGGGCCCCTGAAGTGCTGGTGCGCAGCGACTTGCAGGGGCTGGCCCTGCAACTGCCCGCCCCGCTGGACAAAGACAGCGCCCAGCGCCTGCCCCTGATGGTGCGCTCCACCCCCCAAGGGGGCGGCACCAGCCAGCTCGACATCGTGGTGCAAGGGCGCGGGCAGCTGCGCTACCAGCTGGGCAGCGATGGCCAGGCCCAAGGGGGCGCGATTGCCCTGGGCACGGATGTCCCACTGCCACCGCCCAGCGCCAATGCAGCCCCCACCGTGGCCGCCGTGGTGCGCTTGCCCGCGTTGGACATTGATGCCTGGAGCCAGGTGCTCGATACCCTTGAAGGCAGCCATGACACCAGCGCCAGCTACCTGCCCCAGCGGGTGCAGCTGGACGTGGGCAGCCTGCGCGTGGCCCAGCGCCAGCTGGGCCCCAGCAGCGCCCAGCTGGCATACAGCCACAACCGCTGGCACGGCCAACTGCAGGCCGAGCAGTTTGCCGGGGATGTGGAATACCACCGCCCCAGTGAGCAACATCCGGCGGGCTTGGTGTTTGCCCGTTTGGAGCGCTTAGAAATCCCCGCCTCTGATGTTGAAAAACTAGAGCTGGAACCGCAGGCAGCACCTACCAATTCTGGCAATTGGCCGGCATTGGATATCCGGGTGGAAAACTTCACCCTGGCCGATAAACGCTTGGGGCAACTGAGCTTGCTGGCCCGCCAGCGCCAGCCCGGCAGCTGGAGCCTGGAGCGCTTGCAACTGACCACGCCCGAGACCCGCTGGCAAGCCCACGGCACCTGGGCCAAAGAAGATGCCGACCCCACCCGTGCCCAAGCCCGGCGCACCCGTATTGACTTCACCTTAGACACCCAAAACGCTGGCCAATTGCTCGACCGCCTGGGCATGCCCGGCGTGGTGCGCGATGGCCGTGGTCAATTGAGTGGGCAACTGAGCTGGCAAGGCAGCCCCGCCGCGCCCCACTGGCCCAGCATGGCCGGCAGCGTGCGCCTGGGCATGGACAAGGGCCAGTTTCTCAAGGCCGACCCCGGCATGGCGCGGCTGCTCAGTGTGCTCAGCCTGCAATCCATCAGCCGGCGCTTGAGCCTGGATTTTCGGGATGTCTTTAGCGCCGGTTTTGCCTTTGACTTTGTGCGCGGCGATATCGACATCGCCCAGGGCATCGCCCGCACCAACAACCTGCAAATGAAGGGCCTGAACGCCGCCGTGCTCATGGAAGGGCAGGCCAGCTTGCAAGACGAAACCCAGCAGCTGCGCCTGGTGGTCGTGCCCGAGATCAACGCCATGACCGCCTCCTTGGTGGCCACCGCCATCAACCCCGTCATTGGCCTGGGCAGCTTTGTTGCCCAAGCCCTGCTGCGTGGCCCGGCCATTGCGGCCGCAACGCGCAGCTTTGATGTCTCGGGCACGTGGGACAACCCCGTGGTCACCCCCGTGACCGAGGCCCCCAGCCCCGCCAAAAAAGAGGAATAAGCCATGCAAACCGCCACCGTGCAAATGTGCAGCAGCCCCGATGTGGCCGCCAACCTGGCCAGCGCCCACGCCCTGCTCACCCAGGCCGCAGCCCAAGGGGCCGAGCTGGCCGTGTTGCCCGAATACTTCTGCGGCATGGGCCGGCACGAGCACGACAAACTGGCCTGGGCCGAAGACTTTGGCAGCGGCCCCATCCAAGAGGCCCTCGCCCGCTGGGCCCAGGAATTGGGGCTGTGGATTGTGGCGGGCACTATGCCCCTGCGCTCGCCTGCGCCGCAGCGGGTGTTCAACACCAGCCTGGTCTTTAACCCGCAAGGCCAATGCTGCGCCCGCTACGACAAAATTCACCTGTTTCGCTTTGGCAACGAGCGCGAGCAGTACGACGAAGCGGCCGCCATCACCCCCGGCACCCGCCCGGTCGTGGCCGAAGTCACCGACCGCAGCGGCCACCGCTGGCGCGTGGGCCTGAGCGTGTGCTACGACCTGCGCTTTCCCGAGCTGTACCGCCACCACGCCCAGGCGGGGGCCGACATCATGGTCGTGCCCAGCGCCTTCACCTGCACCACCGGCCAAGCGCACTGGGAGGTGCTGCTGCGGGCGCGGGCCATTGAGAACCAATGCTTTGTGCTGGCCGCGGCGCAAGGCGGGCAACACGACAACGGGCGGCGCACCTGGGGCCACAGCATGGCCATCAACGCCTGGGGCGAAGTCTTGGGACAGCGCACGCAGGCCGGCGCAGGCGTGGTGCTGGCCACGCTGGAGCCAGCGCATTTGCAGCGGGTGCGCCAGCAACTGCCCGCGCTGGAGCACCGCACCCTTTCATAAAAAAAGAGCTGCTCCCGCTGATAAATCAACGTTTTCAAGATAAAAATCTTGAAAAACCCTTTATTTATCAGCGAAAACAGCTTCTTTAAAAACAACAAAGCCCTGCAAGGCACACCTTGCAGGGCTTTTGTTTTGATAGCTATTAGCGCTTACTGAACAAGCGCTAACGCCTATTTTTATGCTTTTTTCAGCAGGCCTTGCAGCAGGCGGCCCATTTCAGAAGGGTTGCGGGTGATGGTGAAACCGCACTCTTCCATGATGGCCAGCTTGGCGTCCGCCGTGTCGGCACCGCCCGAGATCAGCGCACCGGCGTGGCCCATGCGCTTACCAGCGGGGGCGGTCACACCAGCGATAAAGCCGACGATGGGCTTTTTCATGTTGGCCTTGCACCACTGGGCAGCTTCGGCCTCGTCGGGGCCACCGATCTCACCGATCATGATCACGGCATCGGTATCGGGGTCGTCGTTGAAGGCGCGCATCACGTCGATGTGCTTCAGACCGTTGATGGGGTCACCACCAATGCCCACGGCGCTCGACTGGCCAATGCCCAGCTCAGACAGCTGCGCCACGGCTTCGTAGGTCAGCGTGCCGGAGCGGCTGACCACGCCCACGCGGCCTTTGCGGTGGATGTGGCCGGGCATGATGCCGATTTTGATTTCATCGGGCGTAATCAGGCCGGGGCAGTTGGGGCCCAGCAGCAGGGTTTCCTTGCCGCCAGCGGCCACTTTGGCGCGCATTTTGTTGCGCACTTCCAGCATGTCGCGCACGGGAATGCCTTCGGTGATGCAAATCGCCAGGTCCAGGTCGGCCTCAACGGCTTCCCAGATGGCAGCGGCGGCACCTGCGGGCGGCACGTAGATCACGGAGACGGTGGCACCGGTCTCTTTGGCAGCGTCTTTGACCGAACCAAAAATGGGGATGTCAAAAATGCGCTCGCCCGCTTTTTTGGGGTTCACACCGGCGACAAAGCAATTTTTGCCGTTGGCGTACTCTTGGCATTTTTCCGTGTGGAACTGGCCGGTTTTACCGGTGATGCCCTGGGTGATGACTTTGGTGTCTTTATTAATAAAGATAGACATGGTCTTGTTTCTCTTTCCTGGGCGGGTTACTTAACGGCGGCCACGATTTTGGTGGCAGCTTCGGCCATGGTGTCGGCCGCGATGATGGGCAGGCCCGAATCTTTCAGGATTTGTTTGCCCAGCTCTTCGTTGGTGCCCTTCATGCGCACCACCAGCGGCACCGACAGGTTCACGGCCTTGCAGGCGGTGACCACGCCGGTGGCGATGGTGTCGCAGCGCATGATGCCGCCGAAGATATTGACCAAAATGCCCTTGACTTCGGGGTTTTTGAGCATGATCTTGAAGGCTTCGGTCACTTTTTCTGCCGTGGCGCCGCCGCCCACGTCCAAGAAGTTGGCCGGTTCGCCGCCAAACAGCTTGATGGTGTCCATGGTGGCCATGGCCAGACCGGCACCGTTCACCAGGCAGCCGATGTTGCCGTCCAGGCTGATGTAGGCCAGGTCGAACTTGGAGGCTTCGATCTCGGCCGGATCTTCTTCGTCCAGATCGCGGAAGGCCACGATTTCGGGATGGCGGAACAGCGCGTTGGCATCAAAGTTGAACTTGGCATCCAGCGCCATCAGGTCGCCCTTGCTGTCGCAGTTGAGCGGGTTGATTTCCACCAGCGATGCGTCGGTGTCCATGTAGCACTTGTAGATTTTGGCGAAGATATCGACGGCTTGGTCGATGGACTTGCCTTCTAGCCCAATGGCAGCTGCCACCTTGCGCGATTGCGCTTCGGTGATGCCGGTCAGGGGATCGATCATCTCGGTGATGATTTTCTCGGGCGTGGCTTCGGCCACGGCTTCGATGTCCATGCCGCCTTCGCTCGAAGCGATCAGCGCCACTTTTTGCGTCGCGCGGTCGGTCACCAGCGAGACATACAGCTCGTTCTTGATGTCGGCGCCGTCTTCGATGTACAGGCGGCGCACTTTTTGGCCTTCGGGGCCGGTTTGGTGCGTGACCAGTTGCATGCCCAGGATTTGTTCGGCCAGGGCTTTCACATCGTCAATGGTCTTGGCCACTTTCACGCCGCCGCCTTTGCCACGGCCACCGGCGTGAATTTGGGCTTTCACCACCCAAACGGGGCCACCCAGTTTTTGGGCAGCTTCTACGGCTTCTTGAACGGTGAAAGCGGCAATGCCACGGGGTACGGGCACGCCGAACTGACGCAAGATTTCCTTGCCTTGGTATTCATGAATTTTCATGCGTGTGAGTCTCTCAGTAACGGAGGGGGAAATGCCCGCTGTTGGGCCCTTGGCTGGGCACGGTAACCCAGTGGTAACCAGCAATCCCAAGGGTGCAAGGCATGGCAGCCGCGAAATGTACCACGCAGGTCTAACACAGCCTTACACACTAGGTTTTCCGCCAGAAACGGTCCTGCGCCACACAATGCCGCTTTTGCACACGTTCAGGCGCCAACACCTTGCGCCTGCAGGACAATGCAGGCCTTGCGCAGACTGCGCCACCTGGCCCATGGAGGATTTTTCACGCATGTTTAAGATTTTTATTGATGGCGAAGCCGGCACCACCGGCCTGCAAATTCGCGAGCGCTTGGCCGACATGGCCGGCATCGCACTGGTCAGCATTGACCCTGCCCTGCGCAAAGACCCGGCCGCCAAACGCGCCCTGATCGCCACGGTGGATGTGGTTATCTTGTGCCTGCACGACGATGCCGCGCGCGAAACCACCGCCATGGTGGATGCCATCACGGCCGAGACGGGCAAGCTCATCAAAATCATTGATGCCTCCACCGCCCACCGCGTGGCCCCCGATTGGGTCTATGGCTTTGCCGAACTGGCCCCCGGCCAGCTGGATGCCATCCGCAATGCCAGCCGTGTGAGCAACCCCGGCTGCTACGCCACCGGCGCGATTGCCTTGCTGCGCCCCTTGGTGGATGCGGGCCTGGTGCCGCCGGACTACCCGCTGGCGCTGCCCTCCATCTCGGGTTACTCCGGCGGGGGCCGTCCCATGATCGAGGCCTACGAGGCCGGCACCGCCGCCCCGCACGAAGCCTATGCGCTGGGCCTGGCGCACAAGCACATTCCAGAAATTCTGCGTTACACGGGCCTCTCCCGTCGCCCCATCTTTATTCCTGCGGTGGGCAATTTCCGCCAGGGCATGCTGGTGGAATTGCCGCTGCACCTGGACACCCTGCCGGGCCAGCCGAAGGTGGCGGACATTCACCATGCGCTGGCGCAGCACTACGCACAGGCCAATACGCCTGAGCAATGGGTCAGCGTGCTGCCCGCCACCGACGATGGCAAGCTGGCCGCCGACACCCTGGCCGATACCAACCACCTGGAGCTGCGCGTGTTTGGCAACGATGCCTACCACCAGGCCGTGCTCATCGCCCGCCTGGACAACCTAGGCAAAGGGGCCAGCGGCGCGGCGGTGCAAAACCTGAAAATTATGCTGGGCTTGTGAGGCTGGTGATTTAGTCGCTGCTGCCCATGTCGCGCTCCATGGCGCGGCGGTGGCGCTCGACAAATTCTTCGTAGGTGTTGATGCCGCGCAGCTGCAAGATGGTGTTGCGCACGGCGGCCTCGACCAGCACGGCGATGTTGCGCCCCGCCACCACGGGCAGCACCACTTTGCGCACGCCCACGCCCAGCACGTCTTCTTTGAGCGGCTCTTGCGGCAGGCGCTCGTAATCGCGTTCCATGGTTTCTTTGCGCACCAGGTGGACGATGAGGGTCAGGCGCATTTTGCGGCGCACGGCCGTTTCGCCAAAGATGGCGCGAATGTCCAGCAGGCCAATGCCGCGCACCTCCAGCAGATTGCTCAAAAGCTCGGGGCAGCGGCCAATCACCACGGCTTGGTTGATGCGGTACAAATCGACCGCATCGTCGGCCACCAAGCCGTGGCCCCGGGTGATCAGCTCCAGCCCCAACTCGCTTTTGCCCAGGCCCGACTCGCCGGTGATCAGCACCCCCAAGCCCAAAATGTCCATGAACACGCCGTGCACCGTGGTGCGGTCGGCAAAGTGTTTGGACAAATAGGCCCGCAGCACCTCAATCACAAACGCGGCGGGCTCGTCCGTGGCGAACAAGGGGATGTGGTCGCGCTCGCACATGGCCAGCAATTGCGGCGGGGCGGTTTGCCCATCGGCCAACACCAGAACCGGGGGCTCCAGATTGGTGATGCGCTGCACGCGCCGTTCGCAGTCGGCGGGGGTGGCGTTGGTCAGGTAGGCAATTTCGCGCTCCCCCAACACCTGCAGGCGGTAGGGGTGGATGTAATTGAGGTAGCCCACCAAATCGGCCCCCGACGTGGCCGAGCGCACGGCCATTTCATCAAAACGCCGTTCGGGGTTGCCGTGGCCCGCTTCCCAGTGCCAACCCAGGGTTTGGCGAAAGGCAGCAAACAGCTTGTCAGCATTGATCGCTTTATGGCGCATGGCAAAGGCTTTCTAAAAAACGCAGCGCATGGTCGCTGGCGGTGCGGCCGGTGCGTCAGTCGCTGGTGGTGGCCTGCCAGTTGGCAATGATGGCGTGCAACTGCGCGGCATCCTGGGTGGTTTTCAGGGCTTCGCGCAAGGGGCTGTTGCTTAGCAGCTCGGCAATTTCTGAGAGCACTTCCAGGTGTTGCTGGGTGGCCGCTTCGGGCACCAGCAAGAAGATGAGCAGGCTGACCGGTTGTTCATCCGGCGCATCAAAGCCTATGGGGCCGGCGAGTTGAAACACCGCCGCCATGGGGGCTTTCAAGCCTTTGATGCGGCCATGGGGAATGGCTACGCCGTGGCCCAGGCCCGTGGAGCCCAGGCGCTCGCGGGCGAACAGGCTGTCGGTAATCAGGGCGCGAGAGAGGCCATGCAAACCCTCAAACAGCAGTCCAGCTTCTTCAAACGCGCGTTTTTTGCTGGTGGCGTCCACCCCAACGAGGACTTGGGTGGCAGGCAGGATGGAGGCTAAACGATTCATGGATTCCGTCATTGGTGCGGCACGCAGAGAAAACGATGGGCCACCGCACTGCACAAAAGCGCAAGGTGACCCAAGGGCTAAGGATGTACCCATTTGTGCTTTTTTGCAACTGCAAGAGGGATTTTCCCCAGGATCCTCCTTGGGTGTGTGGTTTCTATGCCGCCTCATTGGCCCGTCTGGTTTGCCTGGGGAGATTTAGAATGCCCGGTTGGCTCCTTTCGTGGGCTCTTTCATTGTTTAACGTTTGCGCACTATGACTACGCCTAGCACCTCTGCCTTGCACACTTCCAATATTGCTTCTTTGCCCCTCTTGGCGCGTGGCAAGGTGCGTGACAACTACGCGGTGGGCGATGACCGCATTTTGATGGTGGCCAGCGATCGCCTGTCGGCCTTTGACGTGATCATGGGCGAACCCATTCCGGGCAAGGGCGAGCTGCTGACCCAGATGGCGCTGTTTTGGTTTGCCAAATTGGGCCATATTTGCCCCAACCACCTGACCGGCGAAGCACCGGAGAGCGTGGTCACGCCTGAAGAAATTCCCCAAGTCAAAAACCGCGCCATGCTGGTGCAGCGCCTGCAGCCGATCATGATTGAGGCCGTGGTGCGCGGCTATTTGGCGGGCAGCGGCTGGAAGGAATACCAAGACAGCCAGGCCGTTTGCGGCGTGCCCCTGCCTGCGGGGCTGACGAATGCGGCCAAGCTGCCCGCACCGATCTACACCCCGGCGGCCAAGGCCGAGATGGGCGACCACGACGAAAACATCACCTACGAGCGCACGGTGGAGATGGTGGGCGAAAAGCTGGCCGCGCAAATTCGCGACACCGCGATCCGCCTGTACCAAGAGGCGGCCGAAATCGCCCTGCAAAAAGGCATGATCATTGCCGATACCAAGTTTGAATTTGGCCTGACGCAAGACGGTACCCTGGTGCTGATGGACGAGGTGCTCACGCCCGACAGCTCGCGCTACTGGCCCGTGGAGGGCTACGCAGAAGCCCTGGCCAAAGGCGACAACCCGCCCAGCTACGACAAGCAGTTTGTGCGCGACTGGCTGGAGCAGGCCAAGGTCAATGGCAAGCTGTGGGACAAAAAAGCCCCGGCCCCGCGCCTGCCGCACGAGGTGATTGAGAAAACCGCCGCCAAGTACCGCGAGGCCTTGCAGCGTTTGACGGCCTGAGAACGTGTTCACGATCTGAGCACCGGCCTCTCCCAACTTATTTAAAAACAAGAGCTGTTTGCGCTTGATTTGTAAAGTTTTTAGGTTGTTTTAACCATGAAAACCTTGTATTTCAAGCGGATGCAGCTCTTTTTTATTAGGCTGTGGAAGGGGTGGTTTATGGCGTGCTGGGCCGGGGCTTAGCGGGCGCTTTGCACGGCCTGCACCATGTCAAACGCCAGCCGGTGCAAGGCTTGCCAGCCGTGGGCGGGCCAACCGGGCAGCGCCAGGCCCTTGACGATGCCATCGACCTGGTGGGCCGCCAGCAGCAGCTTGGCCAGGCGCGCCGGGCGCAGGCGCGGCAGCAGTTGGGCAAAGAGCTGCTCTTTCTTGCCCCAGATGCGCAGTTGGCGCAGCACCAGGGGCAGGGGCTCGCCCGCATCCAAAGCCGCGCGGGCGCGTTGCAGGTTGCGGATGTCTTCGGCCAGCGTCCAGTGCACCAGCACCTCGGCCACGCCTTCGGCCTGCAGGCCGTCGAGCATGCGGGTGGTGCGCTCCAGGTTGCCGCTGAGCACCGCTTCGGAGAGTTTGAATACGTCGTAGCGTGCCACATTGGCCACGGCTTGGGCGATGTGCTCGGGCGTTAATTCGCCGGGCGGGTAGAGCAGGCCGAGTTTTTGAATTTCTTGGTGCGCGGCCAGCAGGTTGCCTTCGACCTGGTCGGCAAAAAACGCCAGGCTGCGCTGCCCCGCCTGCCCGCTGGCCACCTGCTGGCCCTGGGCCTGGAGGCGCTGGGCAATCCAGCCGGGCAGTTGTTCGCGCTCAATTGGCTGGATGGGGATGTGGATGCCGTGCGCATCCAGCGCGGTGAACCAGGCGGTTTTTTTGCTGGCCGCGTCCAGGCGCGGCAGGTGCACCAGGGTGAGCACCTCCTGCGCCTGGGCGGCCTGCTGGGCCAGCTGCGCCAGGGCGGCGGCCCCTTCTTTGCCACCGGGTTTGCCGCTGGGGATGCGCAGCTCAATGATTTGCTTGTCGGCAAACAAACTGAGCGCACTGCCCGCCGCCAACACCGCACTCCAGTCAAAGTGGGCCCCCTGCACGGTGAACACGCTGCGCTCGGTAAAACCGGCGGCGCGGGCCGCAGCGCGGATGGCATCGGCGGCCTCTTGCAGCTGCAGCGGCTCATCGCCGTGCAGGGTGTAGAGCGGGCGCAGGCCTTTGGCCAGATGGCCAGGCAGTTGGTTCAGGGCCAGTTGCATTGCGATCGGGGGGGGCGGGCGCGCGGGCTTACGCGCCCACGGGGGGCTGCACCAGCGCCAGGCGGCGCAGCAGTTGCTGGGCAACGTCTTGGCGCATGTCGCGCACCAGCTCCATTTCTTCCTCATCCTTGGCCAGGGTGAGGGTTTCGCTGTAGGTCATGTCGCGGGTTTGTTCGATTTCGCCCTCTTCAATCCACACGCGGCCATCTTTGCCGATCAGGCTAAAGCGCACGTACAGGCGCAGTTGCAGCTCGCGCACCTGGCCGGCTACGGTTTTGGCCAGCACCACGCGCTGGTGGCGTTCGCCCAGCAGGTGCAAGGTGACATCGGCATCGGCGCTGGTTTGCGGGGGTAGCAGCAGCTGCAGGTCGTGGCTGGAGGCGGCCAGCTGGCGCAGCAGGCTGCGCCCCAGCTCGGAGCCCTCGGGCGCTTGCAAGTACAGGGATTGGAAGGCGTACTGTGCCCGCCCGCGCAGGGCAAAACCGCAGCCGCCCAGGCCCAGCGTTGCGCCTAATAAAGGGGCGCTGGCCAGCAGCGCGAGAAGGTGGCGTTTGGAGGCTTGCATGGGGATTGAGTTGTTACACCACGATATTGACCAGGCGGCCCGGTACGACCACGATTTTTTTCGGGGTGGCCCCTTCGATGTGCTTTTGCGCATCTTCGCAGGCCAGGGCCAGGCGTTCGATCTCGGCCTTGTCGGCGCTGGCGGGTACGCGCACTTTGCCGCGCAGTTTGCCGTTGATTTGCAGCATCAGCTCCAACTCGTCTTGCACCAGGGCGCTGGGGTCGGGCTGGGGCCAGGCGGCATCGAGCAAATCGCCTTGCTTGTTGGCATAGCCCAGCTCGCTCCACAGCACATGGGTCAGGTGCGGGGTGGCGGGGTAGAGCACGCGCAGCAAAATGCCAAAGCTTTCGATGGCGGCGATTTGGCCCTCGGCGCTGTCCAGGCCTTTGAAGTCTTCCAGGGCGTTGAGCATTTTCATTGCGCCCGACACCACGGTGTTGTACTGCATGCGCTGGTAGTCGTAATCGACCTGCTTGAGCACGGTGTGGATCTCCAGGCGCAGGGCTTTGGAGACCGGGTCAAAGGCAATCTCGGCCAGGTTTTTGCGCTCGCCCACCAGGTCAATGGCCGCGCCGTAATCCACCCCCAGCAGGCGCTGGGCGTAGTTGTACACGCGGCGCAAAAAGCGGTAGCTGCCTTCCACGGCCGCGTCGTTCCACTCCAGCGTCAGCTCGGGCGGGGAGGTGAACATGGTGTACAGGCGCGCGGTGTCGGCCCCGTATTTTTCAATCAGGTGCTGGGGATCGACACCGTTGTTTTTCGACTTGGACATGGTGCCCACGCCTTCGTAGGTGATCTCGGTGCCCACGGGCAAGAGGCCATCGCTGCTGTCGGCGGCGTTTTTCAGCTTGGCACCGATCACTTTGCCGCCCTCGTCCAGCACATGCTCGATGTCGTGCGGCCAGAAGTAGTCTTTGGCGCCCTTGGCGCTCTTGCGGCTGTAGATGTGGTTCAGCACCATGCCTTGCGTGAGCAGTTTGGTAAACGGCTCATCCACTTTGACCAGGCCCAAATCGCGCATCACCTTGGTCCAAAAACGTGCGTACAGCAGGTGCAAGATGGCGTGCTCGATGCCGCCGATGTACTGGTCCATCGGCATCCAGTAATCGGCGCCTTCGGCCACCATGTTGTCGCTGTTGTGCGCATCGCAATAGCGCATGAAGTACCAGGACGAATCGACAAAGGTGTCCATGGTGTCGGTTTCGCGCCGTGCAGGTTTTTGGCAGCAAGGGCACACCACGCCTGCGTGGAATGCTTCACTTTTAATGAGCGGGTTGCCGCTGCCATCGGGCACCAGGTCTTGCGGCAGCACCACGGGCAAATCCTTCTCGGGCACGGGCTGGGGGCCGCAGTCGGCGCAGTGGATGATGGGGATGGGCGTGCCCCAGTAGCGCTGGCGGCTCACGCCCCAGTCGCGCAGGCGCCAGGTGGTTTTTTTCTCGCCCAGGCCTTTTTCGGCCAGCAGTTGGGCCACTTTGTCCACCGCTTCGGCATGGCCTAGGCCGTCCAATACGCCGGAGTTCACGCAGACGCATTTTTGTTTGTCGGCGTAGTGCTCTTGCCAGGCGGTGGCACTGAAGCTGGCCCCTTCCACCGCCGTAACTTGGGCGATGGGCAGGCTGTATTTCAGGGCAAAGGCAAAGTCGCGCTCGTCGTGCGCGGGTACGCCCATCACCGCGCCGTCGCCGTAGCCCATCAGCACGTAGTTGCCAACCCACACTTCGACCTGTTTGCCGGTCAGCGGGTGGGTGACGAACAGACCGGTGGGCTGGCCTTCTTTTTCCTTCAGCGCCAGCTCGGCCTCGGTGGTGCCGCCTTGTTTGCATTCTTCGATGAAGGCGGCCAGTGCCGGGTTGCTGGCCGCAGCGTGCTGGGCCAGCGGGTGCTCGGGGGCCACGGCGCAAAAGGTCACGCCCATGATGGTGTCAGCGCGGGTGGTAAAGACGTACATCTTGCCGTCTTGGATCAGCTCGCCTGCGGCATTTTTAATGTCGTGCGTAAAGGCAAAGCGCACGCCGCTGGATTTGCCAATCCAGTTTTCTTGCATCAGGCGCACTTTGTCGGGCCAGCCGGTCAAGGTGGCTTTATCGCCCCCCACCTGCACATGGTCGAGCAGCTCTTGCGCGTAGTCGGTGATCTTCAGGTAGTAGCCGGGGATTTCGCGCTTTTCCACCAAGGCACCGGTGCGCCAGCCGCGCCCGTCAATCACCTGCTCATTGGCCAGCACGGTTTGATCGACCGGGTCCCAGTTCACCACCTGGGTTTTGCGGTAGGCAATGCCTTTTTCCAGCATTTTCAAAAACAGCCACTGGTTCCATTTGTAGTATTCGGGGTCGCAGGTGGCAAATTCGCGGCTCCAGTCGATGGCCAGGCCCATGGCCTGCATCTGCTTTTTCATGTACGCGATGTTGTCGTAGGTCCACTGCGCGGGCGGCACTTTGTTTTTGAGTGCGGCGTTTTCAGCGGGCAGGCCAAAGGCATCCCAGCCCATGGGCATCAGCACATTCCAGCCCTGCATGCGCAGTTGGCGCGTGAGCATGTCGTTGATGGTGTAGTTGCGCACATGGCCCATGTGCAGCTTGCCGCTGGGGTAGGGCAGCATGGAGCAGGCGTAGAACTTTTTCTTCTCTTGGTCTTCCGTTACACGGTAGGCATCGCGCATTTGCCAGTGCGCTTGCGCGGCGGATTCAACTTCCTGGGGGCTGTATTTGTCTTGCATGATGAAAAAAGCGCCTGCGAAAGCGCAATTCGCTTGAAAAGCGTGAAAAAGAAGGGCAGCGAGCCTGCTGCCAAAGCTTGGCATTTTAGGTGCCCCTATTGCCTGGGGCAGATTGACAACGTTTTTCCCAACAATTTCAGAGCAGGAGAGAGTGTGGATTTTTTGAATACTGCATTGAGTGGCGTATTTGCTGGCGAATTTGCCAGCTTGCAACCCTGGGCCAAGGCCAGCATTGGCCTGGCCCTGGTGGCCCTGGTGGCCGTTGTGGCGGGCATTGTGGCCCGCATCGTGTTATTGAAGGTGGTGCGCCGTGGGCGTGAGCAATGGGGCAGTGGCTGGTGGCACATTGCGCTGCACGATACGGTGCTGCGCCGTGTGGCCAAGGTGGTGCCCTCCATCGTCATGCAGCAAGCGGTGTATGGCGTGCCGCACTTGCAAGCCCCGCTGGCCAACCTGTTGCACAACTTGGCCGCGGCCTTTACCACCTACCACCTGGCGCGGGCGGTGATGGCGCTGCTCGATGCCCTGAACCACGCGCACGACAACTACGACGGCCCGCGTGCCTCGCAAACGCGCACCATCAAAAGCTATGTGCAGCTGGGCAAGCTGACCGTGGGCATTGTGGCCCTGCTGCTGATCGTGGCCACGGTGCTGGACCGCTCGCCCTTGCTGCTGCTCTCGGGCCTGGGAGCCATGTCGGCGGTGCTGATGCTGGTGTTCAAAGACACGATCTTGTCGTTTGTGGCGGGCGTGCAATTGGCCAGCAACGACATGCTGCGCGTGGACGACTGGATTGAGATGCCCAGTGAGAACGCCGATGGGGCGGTGATTGAAATCAATCTGCACACCGTCAAAGTGCAAAACTGGGACAAAACCGTCACCAGCATCCCCACCTGGAAGCTGATGAGCGCCAGTTTCAAAAACTGGCGCAGCATGTTTGCCGGGGGCGGGCGGCGCATCATGCGGGCGCTGCCGATTGATGCGGCCACCGTCGGCCCGCTGACCCCCGCCCAGCACGCGCACTGGGCGAAATCGCCGCTGATGGAAAGTTTTTTTCAGACAGCGCCGCCGGTCTATACCAATTTGGCCGCCTTTCGCGCCTATGCCCTGGCGTATTTGCAGGCCCACCCCGGCATTCATCAACCGCCCGCCATGATCTTGATGGTGCGGGTGCAGGAGCCGACGGCTTTTGGCATCCCGCTGCAGGTGTATGCGTTTACCGTGGCCACCGCCTGGGTCGATTACGAGGCTACGCAAGGCGAAATCATCGACCACTTAATCGCCATGCTGCCGCAGTTTGGCCTGGCGCTGTACCAGCGCTCGTCCGATTACAGCAGCCGCCAAAAAGACGCTGCGCCCAGCCTAGCGCCAGTGTGAGGGGGCCCCGCCGGGGGGAAGCCGCCCCCTCTGCGGCGGTCGCTACATCCGCGCGGCCTCCATGCCCTGGGCTTGCAGGGCCTGGAGCACCTGCTCCACATGCGCCTGGTTGCGTGTTTGCAGGACAAATTCAATCTCCACGTTTTGCGCGGCCAGCAAGGTAAACGCGCGTTGGTGGTGTACCTCTTCGATGTTGGCCCCGGCCTCGGCCACGGTGGCGGTGATTTTGGCCAGCACGCCCGGAACATCGCGGGCGCTGACCTTGATGCGTGCCAGACGACCGGAGCGGGCCATGCCGCGCTCGATGATCGAGGCCAGCAGCAGCGGGTCGATATTGCCGCCCGACAAAATCAGCCCCACTTTTTGCCCCTTGAACTGCTCGCCGTGGCGCACCAGGGCGGCCAGACCGGCTGCACCGGCCCCTTCGACCAAGGTTTTTTCAATCTCTAACAGCATCAGCACCGCTTGCTCGACATCGCCCTCATCGACCAGCAGCAGCGTATCGACATAGTTGCGCACCACCTGGCGGGTGAAGGCCCCGGCCGTGGCCACGGCAATGCCCTCGGCAATGGTCGATTGGCCAATCGGCAAATCCAGCCCCTGCACGGCATTGACCATGGAAGGGAAACGCCGTGTTTGCACGCCCACCACGCGGATGCTGGGCTTTAAGGTTTTGGCAGCGGTGGCCACTCCGGCAATCAGCCCGCCGCCACCAACCGAGACGATCAGCGTGTCCAGATCGGGCTGCTCGGCCAGCATCTCCAGCGCCAGCGTGCCTTGGCCTGCGGCCACGGCGGGATCGTCAAAGGGGTGAATGAAGGTCAGCTGCTCCTGCTCGGCCAGGGCGTAGGCGTGCAGGCGCGCAGCTTCGAGGGTGTCGCCATGCAGCACCACTTCAGCGCCAAAGCTGCGCGTGCGCTCAACCTTTACGCCGGGGGTAAAGCGCGGCATGACGATCACGGCACGCAGCCCCATGCGTTGCGCGTGGTAGGCCACCCCCTGGGCGTGGTTGCCCGCGCTCATGGCCACCACGCCCCGGGTTTTTTCTTCGGCGGTGAGCAGCTGCAGGCGGTTGCACGCGCCGCGCTCTTTGAACGAGGCGGTAAATTGCAGGTTTTCAAACTTTAAAAACACCTGGGCACCCGTGATGTCCGAAAGGGTCTGGGAGGCCACGCACGGGGTTTGCAGAATGTGATCGCCCAGGCGATCGGCGGCGGCGCGGATATCGGGGTAGGTCAGCATAGGAAAAAGGCAGAAAAGGGCAGAAGGGGAGTTCAGAAATTAGGAGCTGTGCGCACTTGTCTAGTAAGTGATTGCGGCGGATTTGGTTTATATCTGATAAATAAAACTTGTATTTTTCGGGTGTACACAGCGGCGGCACAATCCCTGGCCTGAGAACGTGAACACGTTCTTAGCCTGTGCCCGGATGCCTTGCTGCGCAGCGTGTGGGCCTGCCTGTTAATTTTTCTCTGCAAAAGGACTTGCCATGACCCACACCACTTTGGCCCCATGGATGCAGCGCCTGGGCCTGCGCCACCCCATTATTCAAGCGCCCATGACGGGCACCGCCACCCCGCAATTGGCCGCCGCCGTGAGCAATGCGGGCGCGTTGGGTTCGATTGGCCTGGGTGCGTACAGCCTGGAAAAGTCGAAAACCGACATCGAGCACACCCACAGCCTGACCAGCGGGCCTTTCAACGTCAATCTGTTCTACCACCAGCACCCGCAGGCCGATGCCCCGCGTGAACAGGCCTGGCTGGAGTATCTGGCTCCGGAATTTGCCCGTTTTGGTGCCACCGCACCCGCCAGCTTGCAGGCGGTATACCCCTCGGCCCTGGGCAATACGGCGCTGCAGCAGCTGATCTTGGCGCAGCGCCCGGCGGTGGTGAGTTTTCATTTCGGCCTGCCCGAGCCAGATTTTTTGGCGGCGCTCAAAGCCTATGGCTGCATCACCCTGGCCTGCGCCACCGATTTGGACGAGGCCCTGGCCATTGAGCAGGCGGGCATCGACGTGGTGATTGCCCAGGGCGTGGAGGCGGGCGGCCACCGGGGCGTGTTCGACCCCGCCCGCGACCAGATGCTGGGCACCTTGGCCCTGGTGCAGCTCTTGGTGCAGCGCACCCGCCTGCCTGTGGTGGCCGCCGGCGGCATCATGGATGGGGCCGGGATTGCGGCCGTGCTACAACTTGGCGCATGTGCTGCGCAGATGGGGACAGCGTTTGTGCCTTGTCCTGAGTCCAATGCCAATGCTGCTTATCGCCAAGCGCTTTTAAATAAAGAGCACGCCCGCACGGCCGTGACCAGCGCCATCTCGGGCCGACCGGCGCGCGGCCTGGTCAATCGCCTGCACGCCCTGGGCGCGGCCTACCCCGGCAGCTTGCCCGCTTACCCCCAGGTGTACGACGCGGGCAAGGCCTTGCACCAAGCAGCCAGTGCCCAGGGCTGCACGGACTTTGCCCCGTTTTGGGCCGGCCAAGGCGTGGCACTGGCGCGGGCCTTGCCAGCGGCGCAGCTGGTGCAGGTGTTGGCCGCTGAGCTGGCCCAGGCACAGCTGCGCGGGGGCTGAAATAGCGGAGTAAATGGGGGTAAATCGGGGGGCAAATGGCGGTGCCACGTCATTTGCCATATCACTAATCTGTATCAAGAGATAAGCAGACAATCCCCCATTTTGGGCGAAATTCACGCACAATCGCAGCCCTGTGGCCCGGGGCGGCGGCTTGCCCATCCTCACTTGGCCGGGCCCCACCGAGTGGGTTTGTTATTGATTTTTTGCTGCATTGTTTATGAGTGCTTTTCACGAAGAACGTGTTTTGTCGGTGCACCACTGGACCGATCGGTTGTTCTCTTTCACCACCACCCGCGATCCTGGGCTGCGCTTTTCCAATGGCCACTTCACCATGATTGGCCTCAAAGTCGATAACAAGCCCCTGCTGCGGGCCTATTCCATCGTCAGCCCCAACTGGGAAGAGCATCTGGAGTTTTTCTCGATCAAAGTGCCCAACGGCCCACTGACTTCGCGCCTGCAAAACATCCAGGTGGGCGACACCATCATTGTGGGCAAAAAGCCCACCGGCACCCTGGTCACCGATTACCTGCTGCCAGGAAAAAACTTGTACTTGATTGGCACGGGCACGGGCCTTGCGCCGTGGTTGTCCATCATCCGCGACCCGGATACCTATGAGCGCTACGAAAAAGTCATCGTCGTGCACGGCGTGCGCCATGTGGCCGACCTGGCCTACCAAGAGATGCTGGAAAAAGACCTGTTCGAGCACGAAATCCTGGGCGACATCATCAAAGACAAGCTCATCTACTACCCCACCGTAACGCGCGAACCCTTTCGCAACCAGGGGCGCATTTCGGACCAAATTGAAAACGGCACGTTCCCGCAAAACATCGGCCTGCCCTCGCTCAACCGCGAAACCGACCGGGTCATGCTGTGCGGCAGCCCCGAGATGCTGGACACCCTCAAGCACATGTTTGAGGCGCGCGGCTTCAACGAAGGCAACACCACCACCCCGGGCGATTTCGTCATCGAACGCGCCTTTGTTGAGAAATAAACGCCGCCCCAGGCATTAAGCTAGCCAGCCCGCAGCACCTTGGTCGCTGTGGGCTTTTTTTATGGCATCGATGGCTTTATGACTTCCTTTCGCGCTTGGCTTTGCACTTTGAAGGTTTACACGCAACCGGCCAGTTGGCGCATGTTGGCCTTGGGCTTTTCCGCCGGTTTACCCTTGCTGCTGGTGCTGGGAACGCTCTCATTTTGGTTGCGTGAAGCGGGCATTGACCGCACCACCATTGGCTATTTATCGTGGGTCGGGCTGGCCTATGCGTTCAAGTGGGTCTGGGCCCCGCTGGTCGATCGCTTGCCGCTGCCTGGGCTCACGCGCCGCCTGGGGCGGCGGCGCAGTTGGTTGCTGCTGTCGCAGCTGTTGATTGCCGCGGGCTTGCTGGGCATGGCCAGCCAAAACCCGCAGCTGGCCTTGACCCCCATGGTGTGGAGCGCCCTGGTGGTGGCCTTTGGCTCGGCCACGCAAGACATTGCCCTGGATGCCTACCGCATTGAATCGGCCAGCATGCAAGAACAGGCCGCTTTGGCCGCCACCTACCAAACAGGCTACCGCCTGGCCATGATCTGGGCCGGTGCCGGGGTGCTGTGGGTGGCCACCTTGGCCCAAGGCGAGCAATTGGGCTATGCCGTGCGGGCCTGGCAGGTGGCCTACAGCGTAATGGCCGCCTGCATGGTGGTGGGCATCGTCACCGTTTTGCTCTCGCCAGAGCCCCAGCCGCGCCCCCTGCCGCCCAGCCGCTCGGTGCAGGAGTGGCTGCACAGCGCTTTGGTAGCACCGTTTGCCGACTTTATCGCGCGTTACCGCTGGCAAGCGGCCCTGGTGCTGGGCCTGATTGCGGTGTACCGCATCAGCGATGTGGTGATGGGCATCATGGCCAACCCGTTTTATGTGGACATGGGCTACACCAAGGCCCAGGTGGCCGCAGTCACCAAAATTTACGGTGTGCTCATGACCCTGCTGGGGGCCTTTGTGGGCGGGGCCATGGCCATGCGCTGGGGCGTGATGCGGGTGCTGATGCTAGGGGCGCTGCTCTCGGCCAGCAGCAATTTGCTGTTTGCTTGGCTGGCCGCGCAAGCACCGACCACGGTGGGTTTGACCCTGGTGGTCAGCGCCGACAACTTGGCTGGAGGCATTGCCTCGGCAGCGTTTATTGCCTACTTGTCCAGCCTGACCAATGTGCAGTACTCGGCCACGCAGTACGCGCTGTTCAGCTCCATGATGCTGCTGGCCCCGAAGTGGCTGGCCGGGTTTTCGGGGCAGTTTGTGGATGCTTATGGCTATAGCCCATTTTTTATCAGCACGGCGGCCCTGGGACTGCCGGTGCTGGTGCTGGTCGCCCTGGCTGCACGGGTGCCAACCGTGCCAGCAGAATAGGCGGGCAGCAGGTATTGAATATTATTTTTTAATCTAGCTCAGCAGAAACTTCATTGGTTTTGCGGTTGTATTTGAGCGTGATTTTGTCCACTTCGCACAAGTTAATATCTTCCCAGACGACTTCGGATTCGTCATCGGTAAAGGTCACTTTAATATCTTGCTCGCAGTGCTTGGTGTCGCCGAATTTAAATTTTTTGGAATCGCCGTTCAGAAACTGATACTCGCCCAGGCGGTCATTGCCCCAGTTATTTTTTTGGGAGGGCGAGATATACACCTCATTAATGGCATAGCCCGTTTTATTGACCAGGGTGAAATCTGCATTGCCTGCCAATGCGCCGGTGCTGATTAATGCCAAAGCAGCCGCCACGGTAATTTGTTTCATAGGTAAGAGTCCTAGATAAAGGGTGTTTTCTATCGTGAAAGCAGATAGTCTTTCGATTCTAAAAATATTTTTTCATGGCGCTGCATGGGGAAAACCCACTTAAAGCGAGGTTTTTCTTTGCTCGGCCGCCGCCGCCCGCTGGGTACCATGGCCGTTTTTCGGGCCCATTCTTTGGGCCATGGATCGCAGGATTTTTCAGAAACATTTTGGCCTTCAACACTTGCTGCTAACTTGCTGGTAAAGCGTTGAAAGCTATGAAATTAAACAGTTATGCAATTGCACTTGGAAGGCAGCAGCATCGCCCTGGATGCGGTGATGCTGGATTTGGATGGCACCTTGGTGAACACCTTGGGCGATTTTTCAGCGGCGCTCAACGGCATGTTGGCCGATTTGCAGTTGCCCGCGATAGCCCCCGAAGTGATTGAGCACTTGGTGGGCAAGGGCACCGAGCATTTGTTGCGCTCTGTCTTGGCCCATGGGGGGCTGGATGCCGCCCAGGTGCAGGCCCAGTATGCGCAGGCGTGGCAGCGCTATGAGCACCATTATTTGCGCATCAATGGCCAGTTTGCCCAGGTGTATCCGGGGGTGGAGGAGGGCTTGCACACCTTGGCCGCGGCGGGCTTGCCGCTGGCGTGTTTGACCAACAAGCCGCTGGCGTTTGCCCAGCCGTTATTGCGTGCCAAAGGTTTGGAAAAATATTTTCAGTGCGTGTTTGGCGGTGATTCGTTTGCCCGCAAAAAGCCCGATCCGCTGCCGCTGCTGGAAACCTGCAAGGCCTTGGGCACCCAGCCAGGGCGCACCTTGATGGTGGGCGATTCGAGCAACGATGCGCAAGCGGCGCGGGCGGCCGGTTGCCCGGTGGTGCTGATGACCTATGGTTTTAACCACGGCGAGCCGATTGCTGCAGTGCCCGCGCTGGCGCATTGGGATGCGCTGGCGCAGGTGCAGGGGCGTTTGAGTCCGCAGCGCTAAGAACGTGTTCACGATCTCCTCATGGGTGTGCGGGCGCGGCTTCGGGCGGTCTGCGTCGTTGCAAATCCTCGCAATAGCCAAGCTATTGCTGTGGTTTGCGCCTCGCAACCCATCCCGAACCGCATCCCCCACACCTTCATTCGAGATCATGAACACGTTCTAAGGCTTTTTGGGGGGGAGGCTTTAGAAAGTCTCCCAATCGTCCTCGTTGCTGGTCGCTGGCTTGGAGGGCGCTTTGGCGGCCGGCTTGGGCTTGGGCGCGGTCAAGGCGGTGGCTGGGGCAGGCGTGGGCGCAGTAGGCGCTGCTTTTTTAGGTGCTGTTGGCGCAGTAGTTTTAGGGCTATTTGCAAGCTTTTTCTCTACTTTGCCGCTTTTGATTGCGGGGGCTGCTATAGGTTTTGCAGATGGCCTGGGCGCAGCTTGGGCAGCGGCAGGGCCGGGGCGTGCGGTGCCGCCCTCGTTCACCTGGAAAAAGGCCATGGCTTGCACCAGCTGCACGGCTTGGCTGCGCAGGTTGTCGGCAGCGGCGGCGCTTTCTTCGACCAGGGCGGCGTTTTGCTGGGTGGTGCGGTCCATTTGCGTGATGGCCTCGCCCACCTGGCTTACGCCCGAGCTTTGCTCGCGGCTGGCGGCGCTGATCTCGGCCATGATGTCGGTGACGCGGCCAATGGCGTTGATCATTTCCTGCATCGAGTGGCCCGCTTGGTCGGCCAGCTGGGTGCCGTGGCCCACGCGCTGCACGCTGGTGTCGATCAGGGTCTTGATTTCTTTGGCGGCCTCGGCGCTGCGTCCGGCCAGGGCGCGCACCTCGCTGGCCACCACAGCAAAACCGCGGCCTTGCTCACCGGCGCGGGCTGCTTCGACAGCGGCGTTCAGCGCCAGGATGTTGGTTTGAAAAGCGATGCTGTCGATCACGCCGATGATCGCCGCGATGCGCTGGCCGCTGTCCTCAATCTCGCGCATGGTGCTGACCATTTGCTCGACCACGCCGCCGCTTTGGTTGGCCACCTCGTTGGCATTCATGGCCAGTTGGTTGGCCTGGGCCGCGTTGTCGGCGTTTTGGCGCACGGTCGCGCCCAGCTGCTCCATCGAGGCGGCGGTTTGCTCCAAAGCGCTGGCTTGTTGCTCGGTGCGGGCCGACAGGTCGTTGTTGCCCTGGGCAATTTCGGCGCTGGCATTGGCCACGCTGTCGGCGTTTTGGCGCACGCCGGCGACGATGCTGGCCAGTTTGGCCTGCATTTCGTGCAGGCTGGTGAGCAAGGTGGCGGTTTCATCGCGGCCGCTGATGGTGAAGCTTTGCGTCAGGTTGCCGTGGGCAATTTCGTCGGCAATGCCCACGGCCTGGTGCAGGGGCCGGGTGATGGAGCGCCCCAGTGCCCAGGCTCCCCAGATGCCCAGCAGCAAGGTGATGCCGGCGACGCTGGCCAGCATGATTTGGCTTTGGTGCACTTGGGCCAAGGCGGTTTCGCGCGTTTCGGTATAGACCTTGAGCTGGTAGTCGGCAAACTGCCCCAGGGCTTGGTCGTAGGCATCGGCCAGGGGTTTGAGCTCGGATTCGACCCGGTCTGCCACGTGGTCGCCGTTGGCGCTTTGCTGAATCAGCGCCGTGCGCAGGTTGCGGTAGGCGGCGCGGTGGCTGTCTAGGCCTTTGAACAGCCGGATGCCCTCTTCGAAGCGCAGCAGGCTTTCGATTTTTTTCTGGCCCTCGCTGATCGCGGCCGAGGTGGCGGCAATTTCTGGCTCCCAAATCGCGTTGAATTGCGGATCGGCGTTGAGTAGCATGGCGCGGGTGCGAATCCAGTTTTTCTCCCTGTTTTCGCGCCAGCGCATGGTCTCTTGCAGGCGCAGGTTGTCTTGCTGGGTCATGGTCACCATGACATCGCTGATGACCTGCATGCGCCAAATGCCGATGGCCGTGAGCGCGAGCATGATGAGCAAAATGGCACCGAACCCCAGACTCAAGCGGGTGCTGACTTTGACGTTACTCATTGACATGGGAAACCTTTACAGAAAGATGAAACTGATTGTAGAGCGCAGATCGCAAGCGTTCGTTGTTGTGGCGCCATAGCATCAAATGGTGGTCGGCGTGTTGTAGTGTGTTGTAAAGCAGGGTGTATGGACTTGCCATGTGGGCAGGGGTGTTTTGCGTAAAACTTACCTAAAATGCTGGGTTTCCCCAAAAATGCACGCTTTTTTGTTCCGGTAAGACGCGTTTTACCCCGGATGGAACCCCAGGAGGACTCCCCACTATGCAAGGTTTGCACCTGACTGCCGATTTGTACCAATGTTCTTGCGATAGCGCACTCATGATTTGTGCCGACACCATTGCGCAGTTGTGCCGAAGTCAGACCGATGCCTCCGGGCTCACGCTGGTGGAGGACAAATGGGTCAAATTCCCTGAATGGCAGGGCCAGCCTGGCGGGGTCACCGGGGCGGTGCTGCTGGCCGAATCGCATTTGGCCATCCACACCTGGCCCGAGACGGGCAACGTCACCATCGACGTGTATGTGTGCAATTTTTCGGGCGACAACTCGGCCAAGGCCCAGGCGCTGATGGATGGCGTGGTGGCCGCTTACGCCCCGCAGGAGGCCGTGCGCCAGCAGCTGTGGCGCGGCGACATTGCCACCAATGGCGTGGGCCAGTACCCCTGGGTGATGGAGCAGCTCACGGAAAACGCGGCCTTTGGGTTTCGGGCGCACAACGTGCAGCGCCAGCACACTCCGTTCCAGACGCTGGAGATGCTGGACACCCCCAGCTTTGGCCGCGTGATGCGCCTGGACGATCACTTCATGACCAGCGAGGGGGAAGAATTTTTCTACCACGAGTGCATGGCCCACCCGGCGGCCATGGCCCACCCCGATCCGCAGCAGGTGCTGGTGATTGGCGGCGGCGATGGCGGCTTGGCCGAAGAGCTGCTCAAACACAACACCGTGCAGCGCCTGGTGCTGGCCGAGCTGGACGAGGCCGTCATCGAGGTGAGCAAGGCCCAGCTGCAGCGCGTACACAACGGGGTGTGGGACGACCCGCGCCTGCAGCTGCAAATTGGCGATGGCATGGCCTATGTGGACAGCACCACCGACCGCTTTGATTTGATCTTGCTCGATTTGACCGATCCGCACACCCCCGCCGGCTCGCTCTACAGCCCTGAGGCCTTAGAGCGCATGCGCCGGGTGCTCAACCCCGGTGGGGCGCTGGTGCTGCACCTGGGCAGCCCGGTGTTTCATGCCGAGCAGGTGCGCGCGCTCAGCCAAACGCTCAAGGCCACCTTTGCCCAGGTGGCTTGCTACGGCACCTATGTGCCGCTGTATGGCGCGTACTGGGGCATGGCGGTGTGCTCAGACAGTTTGCAGCCCACCACCGTGAGCGCCGCGCAGATCGATGAGCGCCTGGCCGCCCGGGGCGTGACCGACTTGCAGTACTACAACGCCGACATCCACGGTGCTTTGTTTGCCCTGCCCAACTACTACCGCAAGCTGGTGCTTGCATAAGCAGAGCGGCTACCGCTGATAAACATTCATTTTCAGAGCTAAAACACTGAAATTTGTTTATCTATCAGCGCAAAATGCTATTCAATTTGCATCCAGGGGCGGCGTTTGCAGCCCCAGCAGCGCCTGCTTGAGGGGGCTGTCGGCCGGCTGCTCGCCCAGCCAAATGCTGAGCAAGGCATTGAAAAATAGCGGGTCGGCAAACTGCGGCTGGCGCGCTTGGCCGTTGATCGAGATGGTCAGCCCGGCCTCGGGCACCCAGTCCAGGGCAAAACTATCGCCCTTGCGCAGGCGCTTTTCGTGGGCAAACAGCGCCCCCATTTGCACCACGCTGGGCAGCACCTGGCCCAGGTGCTGGCGGGGGGTGTTGTGCTCGATGCCCTTGGTAAACAGCTTGCCCAGCTCGTTGGCATCAATATCGCGCAGCATGTGAATTTCCAGGCGCTTGGCACCGGGCATCTGGGCGATTTGCGCGTAGCTTTGCGCCTTGTGCGGCAGGTACAAATGGGCGTTATAGACCTTGAACACCGCTTTGTGGCGCGTGCCGCTGCCGTTCAGAACCAGCGTCTGGCCCGCCAGGGTGAACGATTCGGCAGGCTCGGGCGGCGGCGCGGCGTGCGCACGCACGGCGCTGGTCAGCACGGCCACCAGGGCCAAGGCGGGCAGGAAAACGCGGAAACAGTGCACGGCATGCAGCATACAAACCCCTTGAAAACAAATAAGAACGATCGTTCTTTTGAAGAGGCTGATTCTGAAAGCCTTACTTTTTCCTGACAAGCGCTAAAGCGCGAATCCGGCACGAATCCAGGGTAAATGCTGAGTGGGCGGCCCGCTGGCCTGGCCCCCGCGTTTCGGCGGCCCGCCTGCCATCGGCTACACTTGCCGCCCATGTTCATTCACTACGCGTTGATTGCAGGTTGTGCCGACCGGGGAGCCTGGCCCTGGCGTAAGCCTGCTGCTGTAACCGCTTAAAGCGCCCCGGCGCACTGGGGTGGTGGCTGCCTGGGCCACCGCCGTTGAATGAACCGCAGCACCGCAACGCCTGCTGCCCCTTGTTGCAAGGAAACCTCCCACCGTGATTACCGAGCTGGAATTTCAAAGCCTGGCGCGTGCCGGCTACCACCGCATCCCCCTGGTGACCGAAGCGTTTGCCGATCTGGAAACCCCCCTGTCGCTGTACCTCAAACTGGCGCACGCCCATGGCGACGGCACGAACAGCTTTTTGCTGGAATCGGTCGAAGGCGGCGAGCGCTTTGGCCGCTACAGCTTTATTGGCCTGCCCGCGCGCACTTTGCTGCGTGCCAGCGGCTTTGGGGCCGAGGCGACAACCGAAGTCGTCACCGACGGCCAAGTGGTGGAGACGCACCACGGCAACCCGCTGGACTTTATTGCCGCTTACCAGCAGCGCCTGAAAGTGGCGCTGGTGCCCGGCCTGCCGCGTTTTTGCGGTGGGCTGGCGGGCTACTTTGGCTACGACGCAGTGCGCTACATCGAGCCCAAGCTGGAAAAAACCTGCCCGCCTGATGGCCTGGATTGCCCGGATATTTTGCTGCTGCAGTGCGAAGAGCTGGCGGTGATCGACAACCTCTCGGGCAAGCTGTACTTCATCGTGTATGCCGACCCCAGCCGGGCCGAAAGCTACAGCCGCGCCAAAAAGCGCATGCGCGAGCTCAAAGAGCTGCTGCGCTATTCGGTGAGCGTGCCGCAGATCAAGGGCGGCGACAGCCACCCGGCGCAGCGCAGCTTTGCCAAGGCCGACTATCTGGCGGCGGTGCAAAAAGCCAAGGATTTGATTGCGGCGGGCGATTTTATGCAGGTGCAGGTCGGCCAGCGCATTCACAAGCGCTACACCGAATCGCCCCTGTCGCTGTACCGGGCGCTGCGCTCGCTCAACCCCTCGCCGTACATGTATTTCTACAACTTCGGCAGCTTTCAGGTGGTGGGCTCCAGCCCCGAGATTTTGGTGCGCCAGGACAAGGTGGCGGACGGCGAGAAAATCACCATCCGCCCGCTGGCCGGCACCCGCCCGCGCGGTGCCACGCCCGAGGCCGACCTGGCCACCGAGCACGAACTGCTGGCCGATCCCAAGGAGCGCGCCGAGCATGTGATGCTGATTGACCTGGCGCGCAACGACATTGGCCGCATCGCCCAGACCGGCAGCGTCAAAGTGACCGAAGCCTTTGTCGTGGAGCGCTACAGCCACGTGATGCACATCGTCAGCAACGTGGAAGGGTTGCTCAAACCCGGCCTGTCCAGCATGGACGTGCTCAAGGCCAGCTTTCCGGCGGGCACGCTCTCGGGCGCACCCAAGGTGCACGCCATGGAGTTGATCGACCAGTTGGAGCCGACCAAGCGCGGCATCTACGGCGGCGCGGTGGGCTATTTGAGCTTTGCCGGGCACATGGACATGGCGATTGCCATTCGCACCGGCGTGATCCAGAACGGCACGCTGTACGTGCAGGCCGCCGCCGGGGTGGTGGCCGACTCCGTGCCCGAGCTGGAATGGCAAGAAACTGAACACAAAGCCCGCGCCCTGCTGCGCGCGGCGGAATTGGTAGAAGAAGGATTGGAATGACGTTGGCCATCGACAAAGTGCCGCACTGCACCAGCATGACCGAGGTGCGGGCGGGCGTGAATGCCCTGGACGATGTGCTGGTGCCCCTGCTGGTGCAGCGCAGCGGCTATATGACCCAGGCCGCGCGGGTGAAGAACGACGAAGGTCTGGTGCGCGATGAAGAGCGCATTGAAACCATCGTGCAGCGCGTGCGCACCCTGGCGCAGGCGCAGGGCGGCAACCCCGACCTGATCGAGCGCATCTACCGCGCCATGATGGAGTGCTACATCGCCTACGAACACGATGAGCTGGCCCGGCTGCGCGCCGCCGGTCTGCCGCCGAAGCAAGAGGAGTCGGTATGAAAGTCTTGATGCTGGACAACTACGACAGCTTTACCTACAACATCGTGCAGTACCTGGGCGAGCTGGGCGCAGACGTGACCGTGGTGCGCAACGACGAAATGCCGCTGGAGCAACTCGTCGCGCTGGTGGCGGCGCAGGGCATTGAGCGCATCGTTATCTCGCCCGGCCCGTGCTCCCCGGCCGAGGCCGGCATTGCCGTGGCAACGATTCAGCACTTTGCCGGCCAGCTGCCGGTGCTGGGGGTGTGCCTGGGCCACCAGGCGATTGGCGCGGCCTTTGGCGGCGACATCGTCCGCGCCGGGCAGCAGATGCACGGCAAGACCAGCGTGATTACCACCGACCAAAAAGGCGTGTTTGCCGGGCTGCCCCAACAGTTCACGGTGAACCGCTACCACTCGTTGGTGATTGACAAGGCCACGCTGCCCGCGTGCCTGACCGTCACCGCCACCAGCGAGGATGGCGAAATCCAAGGCGTGCGCCACACCACGCTGGCCGTGGAAGGGGTGCAGTTCCACCCCGAGAGCATCCTGACCGAGCATGGCCATGCGATGCTGAAAAACTTTTTGCAAGCGGCGTAATGCCCGCCCCAGGCCATCCTTGCGGTGGCCTTTGTTTTAAGAGCTGCTTGCGCTGGTAAACCAATGGTTTCAGCGTTTAATTGATTTGAAAGCATGAATAAATAAGCGGATGCAGCTCACAAATTAATCACAGGACACCCCCATGACCCCCGTAGCCCAGCATCTGGCCATCACCCCGCAGGAAGCGCTGCAGCGCACCATCGAGCACCGCGAAATCTTCCACGACGAAATGCTGCACCTGATGCGCATGATCATGCGCGGCGAACTCTCGCCGGTGCTG
Organism: Comamonas denitrificans; assembly: GCF_017368815.1. GTDB lineage: Bacteria > Pseudomonadota > Gammaproteobacteria > Burkholderiales > Burkholderiaceae_C > Comamonas > Comamonas denitrificans. Next base: position 43,907 of record NZ_JAFNME010000004.1, read on the forward strand.
TGCGCGGCCATCCTCACCGGGCTGCGCGTGAAGAAAGAGACGATTGGCGAAATCTCGGCCGCCGCGCAGGTGATGCGCGAGTTTTCCAACAAGGTGCCGGTGCGCGACAAAACGCACCTGGTCGATATCGTCGGCACCGGCGGCGATGGGGCGCACACCTTCAACATCTCCACCTGCGCCATGTTTGTCATTGCCGCCGCCGGGGCCAAGGTCAGCAAGCACGGCGGGCGCAGCGTGAGCAGCAAATCGGGCAGCGCCGACGCGATGGAGGCGCTGGGCGTGAACATCAACCTGACCCCGGCGCAGATTGCCGATTGCATTGCCGAAGTGGGCGTGGGCTTTATGTTTGCCCCCAACCACCACCCGGCGATGAAAAACGTCGCCCCAGTGCGCAAAGAGCTGGGCGTGCGCACCCTTTTCAACATCCTGGGGCCGCTGACCAACCCGGCCGATGCGCCCAACATTTTGATGGGCGTGTTCCACGAAGACCTGGTGGGCATCCAGGTGCGCGCCCTGCAGCGCCTGGGGGCGGAGCATGCCGTCGTGGTCTATGGTCGCGATGGGCTGGACGAGATCAGCCTGGGCGCGGGCACGCTGGTGGGCGAGCTCAAAGACGGCGTGGTGCGTGAGTACGAAATCCACCCCGAAGACTTTGGCCTGCGCATGGTGGGCACCCGCGCTTTCAAGGTGGAGAACGCGCAGGAGTCGATTGCCATGCTGCGCGGTGTGCTGGCGGGGGACGCGGGCCCGGCGCACGATATTGTGTGTTTGAACGCCGGGGCGGCGCTGTATGCGGCCAATGTGGCCAGCAGCATTGAGGATGGGCTGCGGCGGGCGCGGGAGGCGATCAATACCGGCGCGGCGCTGCAAAAGCTGCAGCAGCTGGTGGTTTATACCGGGCGGATGTGAGGGCTGATTCGGCTGCAATGCAATGATGGCTTGCGGTAGTTGCTTTCTTTTTTGATTTTTTAGTTTTGCTGGCCGGGACTCGCCCCGGCGGGCGACTAACTTTCTTGCGCGCGCAAGAAAGTCAGCAAAGAAGGCGTGCTGGCGCAGCTTTGGCACCGCAGAACTCACTACGCGCCCTGCGGGCGCTGCGTTCGGACAACTGCGGTGAGTCAGACGGGATGTGCCTTGGTTGTTCTTGCGGCTGCGCCCTGACGGATACGTTGTTATGGAATGGCTGGCTCGCTTGCTGCGCAGCTTCGCGGGGTGGGCTGGGGTGGTGGTGGTGGAGTTTTTGGAGAGAACGATGAGTGATATTTTGGAAAAAATCTGCGCCGTCAAGCGCGAGGAAATTGCGGCTGCGCAGCGGCGCATGCCGTTGGCGGAGATGCGCCGCGATGCGGAAAGCCGGGTGCTGACGCGCGATTTTGTCGGGGCCATGCGCGCCAAATTGGCCCAAAACCAGGCGGCGGTGATTGCCGAGATCAAAAAAGCCAGCCCCAGCAAGGGCGTGATCCGCAAGGGCGAGTTCATCCCGGCGGACATTGCGCAAAGCTATGCCCAGGGCGATGGCAAGGTCAGCGCTGCCTGCCTGTCGGTGCTGACCGACAGGCAGTTCTTCCAGGGCCAGCCCGACTATTTGAAGCAGGCCCGCGCCAGTTGCCCGCTGCCGGTGCTGCGCAAGGACTTCATGGTCGATGCCTACCAAATCTACGAATCGCGCGCCATGGGGGCCGATTGCGTGCTCTTGATCGCCGCCTGCCTAGACGATGGCCTGATGGCCGAGCTGGAGCAGATCGCCCTGAGTCTGGACATGGCCGTGCTGGTGGAAGTGCACGATGGCCGCGAGCTGGAGCGGGCCTTGCAGTTGAAAACCCCGCTGGTGGGCATCAACAACCGCAACCTGCGCACCTTTGAGGTGGACATCCAGACCACGCTGCAGCTGCAAAAAGAGGTGCCGCCCGAGCGCATCTTGGTCACCGAATCGGGCATTCTTGGCCCGGCGGACGTGCGGGCCATGCGCGATGCGGGCATTCACAGCTTTTTGGTGGGCGAGGCCTTCATGCGGGCCGACGACCCCGGGCTGGCGCTGGCGCAGCTGTTTGCCTAACAGGGCACCCCGGCCCAGGTGCTGGCCAGGTGCTGCCAGCGGCAAAGTACGCGTTTACCCTAGGTACAAGCCCTGGAGAATGGGACACAAACTGGCGCTTTGCTCTTTAAAATTTGTGACCTTTTGTAAAGTGATTGCTCGTGCTGCGCTCCCTCTTGCTTCCCCCCCGTGACCGTTACCGCCGAGAGTGGTGGTGGTTGCTGTGGGTGGGTGTGGCGCTGGGGGTGTTGCTGGTGGCGGTCTTGGCGTGGGAGCGGGACACCCTGGTCGCCAGCGAGCGTGAGCGCCTGACCCAGCAAGCCAGCGTGATTCATGACAACTTGGCGCGCCAGCTGCAATCGATTGACAAGGGGCTGGCCAGCATTCTTGATGCCATTGCCCAAACCCGTGCCTTGGGGCTGGACCCGAATCGGGCGCAAGAGCGCATTCAGACCCTGGCCGATGCCATGGTGGGGGTGGGCGGCATTTTGTGGCTCGATGGCCAAGGCCGGGTGCAGGCCAGCAACCATTTGGAGTTGATTGGCCGCGATTTGAGCAGCCGGGCCTACTTTCAAACGGCCAAAAGCAGCATCGTGCTCAACACCTTGATTGTGGGCGAGCCGTTTGCACCAGAGCCTGCCATGTGGGTGCTGCCCATTGTTCGGCCCGTGGTCAATGCCGAAGGGGGGCTTGACGGGGTGGTGGTGATGGAGCTCTACCCCGAAGATTTGTCTACCCTGCTGCGCTCAGTGCTCTATGCCCTGGACATGTACGCCACGGTGATTCACCCCCTGGGGCGGCGCTTTGTCTGGCAAAACCAGCAGGGCTCAGATACGCAAGCACCGCAGTATGGGCCCACGCCCATGCTGCGGCAGTTCCAGGCCAGTGGTGCCCGGCAAGCGGTGTTGCAAGGGGTGCTGCGCCCGGATGAGCCTGAGCGGATGGTGGCCATCACCACGGTGCAACCGGCGGGCCTGCCCATGAACCATGTGCTGGTGGTGGCCGTGGGGCGCACACTGCCGGCGATTTTTGCCTCGTGGCGCACGACGGTGTGGGTGACCCTGGCGTTTTATCTGCTGGTGGGCATGGTGGTGGTGTTTGGCTTGCGCGTGATGCAACAGAATTTGCGCAGCCAAGAGCAGTCCCTGCTCGACAAAGACCAGGCGCTGAGCAATTTGTGGCACGCCGTGCTGATCGCCACTGGCCAGGGCGTGTGGGATGCCAATTTGCAGACCGAGCAGGTGTATTTTTCCTCGGCCTGGAAAGCCCAATTGGGCTACGAGGATGCGCAGATTGGCAACACCTTTGCCGAATGGACGATGCGCATCCACCCCGACGATGTGGGGCGCACCAAAGCGGCCTGGGCGGAGTGTGAAAACGGGCGGGACGATTACGACTGCGTGTACCGCCTGCGCTGCCAAGACGGCAGCTACCGCTGGGTGCAGGGCAAGGGGCGGGTGCTGTCGCGCGATGCGCAGGGGCGCATTGTGCGCATCGTCGGCACGAACACCGATGTCTCCGAAGAGCGGCGCCTGCGCGAGCGCTTTGAGCATTTGACGCAAAACGTGCCCGGCATGATTTACCAGTTTCAGCTGGAGAGCGATGGCACCAGCCACTTTCCCTACGTCAGCAAAGGCGGGGAAGATATTTATGGCTTTAGCGCCAATCTCAAGCTGCCGCCCACCGGGCGCAAAGCCAGCAGCGTGATTCACCCGGACGATGCGCTGCGCGTGGCCAAAACCATTGTCGAATCGGCCCAACAGCTCACCCTGTGGCGCCAGGAATACCGGGTGTGCCTGCCCGAGCGGGGCGAGCGCTGGGTCAGCGGTGTGGCCCGGCCCCAGCCACTGGAGAGCGGGGCCGTGCTCTGGCATGGCTATATCCAGGACATTACCGAGCAAAAACACCAGGCCATGGAGCTGGAAGAGGCGCAGCGCATGCTCCAGCACCTCCTGCACGCCATGCCGGTGGCGCTGTGCATGGTGGATGAATCACGCCATATTTACTTTCGCAATCAGCGCTTTTTGGATTACTTTGGCTACACCGAAAGCCAGGTGCCCAGCATGGATGAGTGGGCCGTTTTCGCCTACCCCGATCCCGCCTACCGCAGCCAGGTGGGCTACGAGTGGCGCCAAGCGCTGGCCTATGCCGCCACGCACGATGGCTACATCCCCAGCCAGGAGTACCGCATCACCGCCGCCAGCGGCAGCGTGCTGACCATGGCCATCGGCGGTGTGCAGTTTGGCAGCAGCCTGCTGGTGACCTTTGTCGATCGCACGGCCGAGCAAGCGCACAGCGAAGCACTGGAGAAAATGGCCTTTATTGATGCCCTGACCGGCCTGCCCAATCGCCGCCAGTTTGACCAGGCGCTGCAGGCCGAATGGCAGCGTGGCGTGCGCAGCGGCCAGCCCTTGGCGCTGCTGCTGATGGATATTGATTTCTTCAAACAGTACAACGACTTGTATGGCCACCCCGAAGGCGATGCCTGCCTGCAAGCCGTGGCCAAGGTGCTGCCCAGCGGCTTGAACCGGTCGTACGACTTGATCGCCCGCTATGGCGGTGAAGAATTTGTTTGCCTGTTGCCCGAATGCAGCTTGGAGGGCGCACGCGCCAAGGCCCAAGCCTTGTGCGCGGCAGTGCGGGCGCTGCAGCGGCCCCATGCCGGCTCACAAGTGGCCGCGCATGTGACCATCAGCATTGGGGTGGCCGCCGTTGTGCCCAGTGCCGATGCCCGCCCGGAGCAATTGCTGGCCCAGGCCGATGCCCATTTGTACGCGGCCAAGCAAGCTGGGCGCAATCAGGTACACGCTGGAAATCATGAAAAGGTGAGCTGATACCGCTATTAATATCAAGATATCAGCAATCAATTGCTTGAAAAATGTTGAAATACAAGCGGTAAAAGCTATCAAAATTGATCTATGACTTCTTCCCTGTTACCCCCTTGCGCTGCCGATCAACTCCTGCACGCCGACCCCGCGCAATGGCCTGTCGCCCCTGGATGGCAGCCCTTGGTGGCCGAGTTTTTTGCCAGTGCTGCGGGGCAAGCACTGCAAACATTTTTGCAGCAGCGCCAAGCGGCGGGCGCGGTCATCTTTCCCCCTGAGCCCCTGCGCGCGCTGGCGCTGACCGATGCGCCCGCCGTGCGCGTGGTCATCCTGGGGCAAGACCCCTACCACGGGCGCGGCCAGGCCGAGGGGTTGGCGTTTTCGGTAGCGCCAGGGGTGCGTTTGCCGCCCTCGCTGCGCAATATTTTCAAAGAGTTGCAGCGTGATTTGGGCCAGCCCTTGCCGGCCTTTCCCCAGCCTGGCGGCAGTTTGGTGCGCTGGGCGCAAAACGGTGTGCTGCTGCTCAACACCTGCCTGACCGTGGAAGAGGGCCAGCCCGCCAGCCACGCCGGCAAAGGCTGGGAGGTGCTCACCGATGCCATCATCCGCCAGGTGGCCGAGCAGGGGCAGCCCACCGTATTTATGCTGTGGGGCAGCCATGCGCAAGCCAAGCAGCGCCTGATTCCTGCGGACCGGGGGCACCTGGTGCTGACCAGCAACCACCCCTCGCCCCTGTCGGCCCTGCGCCCGCCGCAGCCCTTTATTGGCAATGGCCACTTCAGCGCGGCCCGGGCCTTTCGCCAGCAGCACGGCTATTGATATTGAGCCGGGGGCGGCTTAGATCATGAACACGTTCTTACTGGCGCTGCAGCAGCATCGCATCGCCGTAGCTGAAAAAGCGGTACTGCTGCCCAATGGCGTGCTGGTACAGCGCCTGAATGTGCTCGTACCCGGCAAAGGCGCTGACCAGCATCATCAGCGTGCTTTTGGGCAGGTGAAAGTTGGTCAGCAGCAAATCCACCACCTGAAATTGAAAGCCCGGGGTGATAAAGATGTTGGTATCGCCCGTGGTGTTGCCGCTGGCGGCCCACGACTCCAGCGTGCGCACGCTGGTGGTGCCCACCGCCAGCACCCGGCCCCCGCGCTGGCGGCAGCGCTCCAGGGCGGCCAGGGTGGACAGTGGGATGTCGTACCACTCGCTGTGCATCTGGTGCTGGCTTAAATCTTCGGTTTTCACGGGCTGAAAGGTGCCTGCGCCCACGTGCAGGGTGACGCTGGCCGTCTCCACCCCTTTGGACTGGAGGGCGGCCAGCACGCCCGCATCAAAGTGCAAGGCGGCGGTGGGCGCGGCCACGGCGCCGGGCTGGCGGGCAAAAACGGTTTGGTAGCGCTCGCCATCTTCGGCCGCATCGGGGTCGTGGCCGCTGGCTTGCTGGCGCTCAATGTAGGGCGGCAGCGGCAGGTGGCCGTGCTGCTCCATCAATTGCCAGGCAGTGGCCTCTTGTGGGCCGTGCAGCGCCAGGTGAAACAGGGGGCCATCGGCATCGGGCCAGCGGCCCAGCAGCGTGGCATCAAAGCCGCCGTGTTGCAGGCCGCCGCACAGATGCAGGCGGGCTCCGGGCAGGGGTTTTTTGCTCACTTTCATGTGGGCCACCACCTCGTGGCCGCCGGGCAGCACACGTTCAATCAACAGCTCTAATTTGCCGCCGCTGGCTTTTTCGCCAAACACCCGGGCCTTGACCACTTGGGTGTCGTTAAACACCAGCAAATCGCCGCTGTGCAGCAGGTCGGGCAGTTGGTGAAAGATGCGATCGACCAGGGGCTGGCTGCGGCCATCGAGCAGGCGCGAGGCGCTGCGCTGGGCGCAGGGGTGCTGGGCGATGAGCTGCGCGGGCAACTCGAAATCAAAATCACGCAGGGTAAAGCGTTGGGCAGGCATAAAGCAAAAAAGGCTTGAGGGCGGAACAACGCCCGTACCAAGAAACAATAAGGCGGCGATTGTCGCAAAACCTGCAGATGCTTTTTGTGACTAGGGTTTGCCCATGAAAGTAAAAAAATTGCCACCCGGGTGCTTGATGGATATCAGGAAACTTGTCACTATGGGTTCTACACTGGCGGGCTCAAAAAGCGTGTGTAAAAAAGGGAGGCAAGGTGGTGACCATGGACAACGCATTCATTTGGGATGACAGCTTTATCACAGGGTTTGACCATGTCGATCAGCAACACCATGTGCTGGTGGATTTGTTCAATGAACTGAACCAGGCGGTGCTGGATCCCAGCGGCGACAGCGATGGTCTGCTGGCCGATGTGTATGGCCGCCTCTTGGCCTACACCGAATACCACTTCCGCGAAGAAGAAGAGCTGATGGCCCAGTACGCCGTGGACACCCGCCATGTGGAAAACCACCGCAATATGCACCAGCAGTTTATTGAGCAAGTGCAAGTTTTGTGGGCGCAGCGCAGCGCCATGGGGGACCCCAGCGCTACCTTGGTGGGGTTTTTAACCTCGTGGCTGGGCCTGCATATTTTGGGTATTGACCAATCCATGGCGCGGCAAATTGCGGCGATTCATGAAGGCATCAGCCCGGCCGATGCCTATGAGTTTGAAACCAAGTTTCATGACAATGGCACCCAGGCGCTGCTGCGCTTGATTGGCAAGCTGTACACGGCCGTATCCACACAAAACATGCAGCTGGCCCAGGCCAATCAAACCCTTGAAGACCGGGTGGTGCAGCGCACCCAGGAGTTGGAGGCGGCCATGGCCCGCCTGCGCGCCATGGCCCGCACCGATGGCTTGCTGGGCATTGCCAACCGGGCCCATTTTCATGAGCGCCTGGAGCAGGTGTGCGCCCTGGCCCTGCGCGGCGAGCGCCCCGTGGGGGTGCTGATGGTGGATGTGGATTTTTTTAAAGCCTTTAACGACCATTACGGCCATTTGCATGGCGATGCCTGCCTGCAAAAAATTGCCAAAGCCCTGACCGGTTGCCTGCACCGCACTTCGGATTTGGTGGCCCGCTATGGTGGCGAAGAGCTGGTGGTGCTGCTGCCCGATACCAATCTGGCAGGGGCCCAGCAGGTGGCTCAGCGCATGGTGGAGGCCGTGGCCCAGCTGGGCATTGCCCACCAGGCCTCGACGGCAGCACCGGTAGTCACCATCAGCGTGGGCGTGTGCGCACAAATTCCCTATGCCGGCCCGGACAACGCCAGCGGTTCTGCCGCCCTGCTGGCCTGTGCCGATGCGGCGCTGTACCGTGCGAAAAATCAGGGGCGCAATCGCTGGGTGGCGGGATAGCGCGGTAGCTGGGGAAAGCCCGAATGCAAAGCGCTCCGTGCGGCAGGCAGGGAGCGCTTTTGCGTTTTTATTCCAAGACGGGGCAGGCCGTGGTTTCTTGCGCTGCGGCGGCTTGCCAGATTTTGTCCAGGTCGGGGAAGGACCAGTGGTCGGGGTCTTCGCGCTGCAAAATCCGCAGATGGGCGACGCAGGATAAATCGGTCGCCTTGGGCGGGCAGAGAAACTGGTTGCGCGTGGTGTCGTAAAAGCGCACCACTTTGGGGGTCAAAAGATTGCTTGCGCACGGCGCATACACCACCGCCAGCTCGCCATTGTTCAGGCGCACCAAGCTGCCAATGGGGTACACCCCCAGGGCTTTGACAAAGGCGCTGAACAGGCGATTGTCCAAATGTCCATGGCACCACTGGGCCATGCGCTGCAGCGCCACAGCGGGGGACCAGCCATGTTTGTAGGGGCGGTTGGAGGTAATGGCATCGTACACATCGCAGATGGCATTCATGCGGGCCAGCTCTGAGACCGCATCGCCCTGCAAGCGGTGCGGGTAGCCCCGGCCATCAATGCGCTCATGGTGGTGCAGGCAGGCATCGAGCACGGCCTGGTCGGCAATGGTGTGCTTGAGCAGCTCGTAACCGGCCTCGGGGTGGCGCTTCATGTGGGCGAACTCGTCGTCGGTCAGCGCCCCGGGTTTGTTCAGAATGTGCAGGTTCGCTTGCGCTTTGCCAATGTCGTGCAGCAGACCGGCCATGGCGGCTTGGTGGATTTTGGCTTCATCAAACCCCAGTTGCTTGGCCAGGGCCACCATCAGGGCGCTGACGGCCACCGAGTGCATATAGGTGTAGTTGTCGGCGGTTTTCAGGCGGGCAACGCTGATCAAGGCATCGGGGTTGCGCAGCACCGAGTTGGTGATTTCTTGCACCAGAATGGAATTTTTCTCCATGTTCACGGTGCGGCCCATGCGCGCTTCGCTGAACATGGCCATCACGGCATCGTGGGCCTGGGCGCACAGGGCGCGGGCCTGGGCAATTTCTTGGCCCAGCGGCGTGGGCTCGGTGCCCAGCAGGTCAGGGGCGGTGATGTCGGGCGGGGTGGTTTCAATGGGGTGCACGGGGGACTGGCGATCGTCCAGCACGTCCAGCCCTTTGCTCAGATCAATCCATACTTCGGGGACGGCGCTCGCTTGCAGTTGCTGCAGGTCTTGGGCATTGTCCAAGACGAAGGTGCTGCGCCAAAAGGGATGGTGAATCCACGCGCCCCCCAGAGCGTGGATATACATCCCTAAACGCAGTTGCTGAACGGTGATTTTCTTAAACACGTGCTAAATGCCCACAATCGAGAAAATGTTACTTCGCATATTAGCCCGTAAAAAGGCTTAAAAATCATCGTAACTGTTAAGAATGTATGCCTGTTTCTTCGAGTGATCGCCCCTTAGCAGCGGCCAGCAAAAACGCCGCCAAACCCAGCCCAGCGCAGCAGGCCATGCGCAAGCTGGGGCTGGTGCGCGATATTGATCTGGCCCTGCACCTGCCGCTGCGCTACGAGGATGAAACGCGCATCACCTTGCTGAAAAACGCCCGCGAGGGCGACACCGTGCAGATCGAGGCCACTGTGACCGACTGCGAGGTGCAATTGCGCCCCCGGCGGATGCTCAAAATCACCGTTGATGACGGCAGCGCCAGCTGCCAGCTGACGTTTTTCAGCTTCTACGCCTCGCAGCAAAAAGCCATGGCCGTGGGCACGCGCTGGCGCATTCGCGGCGAGGTCAAGGGTGGTTTTTGGGGGCGGCAAATGCTGCATCCCACTTATAAAAAGCCCGAAGGGGCGCTGCCCCAGGCACTCACCCCGATTTACCCTGTGGCCCATGGACTGCCGCAGGCCTATATCCGCCGCGCCGTGGCCAGTGCGCTGCAGCGGGTGGCGCTGCCGGAAACATTACCAGAGCACGCACCGCCACCTATTCCTAACTATTGGGATGGAAATGCCTTAAAACCTTTATTAAACCTGCGCGAAGCACTCTTGTTTTTGCACAACCCCAGCCCGCAGGTGGCGCTCGATACCTTGCAAGACCACAGCCACCCCGCTTGGCAGCGGCTCAAGGCCGAGGAGCTGCTGGCCCAGCAGCTCTCGCAATACCAAGCGCGGCAAGAGCGCTCCCGCCTGGCCGCGCCGCCCTTGCAGCCCACGGCGCAGCAGGCAGCCATCGTCAGCCAATTGCTCGCGGCCCTGCCTTTTTCCCTGACCGCCGCGCAGCAGCGCGTGGTGCAAGAAATCACGGCCGATATGGCCCGCACCCAGCCCATGCACCGACTGCTGCAGGGCGATGTCGGCTCGGGCAAAACCGTGGTCGCCGCGCTGGCGGCGATGCAGTGCATTGCCGCTGGCTGGCAGTGCGCCCTGATGGCCCCCACCGAAATCCTGGCCGAGCAGCACTTTGCCAAGCTGGTGGGCTGGCTCGAACCTATCTTGGCCCCGCTGGGCAAGCAGGTGGCCTGGCTGTCGGGGGCGCAAAAAAAGAAAGAGCGCACCGCCATGCTGGAGATCATCGCCAGCGGCCAGGCGGCCTTGGTGGTGGGCACCCATGCGGTGATTCAAGAGCAGGTGCAGTTTTTGAACCTGGCGCTGGCGGTGATTGATGAGCAGCACCGCTTTGGCGTGGCCCAGCGCCTGGCGCTGCGGCAAAAACTGGCCCATGCCAAGCTGGAGCCGCATTTGCTGATGATGAGCGCCACACCCATTCCGCGCACCCTGGCCATGAGCTATTACGCCGATTTGGATGTCTCGGTGATTGACGCGCTGCCCCCTGGGCGCACCCCTATCGTCACCCGCGTGCTGCCCGACAGCCGCAAAGATGAATTGATCGAGCGCCTGGCCGCCCAGCTGGCCCAAGGGCGGCAGGTGTACTGGGTCTGCCCGCTGATCGAAGAAAGCGAAACCCTGGACCTGAGCAACGCCACCGCCACCCACGCCGAGCTGAGCGCCGCCCTGCCCGGCGTGCTGGTTGGCCTGCTGCATTCACGCATGAGCCCGGCGGAGAAAAAAGCCGTGATGCAGATGTTTGCCAGCGGCCTGATGGGCCTGCTGGTGGCCACCACGGTGATTGAGGTGGGGGTGGACGTGCCCAATGCCTCCTTGATGGTGATTGAGCACGCCGAGCGCTTTGGCCTGTCGCAACTGCACCAGCTGCGCGGGCGCGTGGGGCGCGGGGCGGTGGCCTCGGCCTGCGTGCTGCTGTACTCGGTGGGCGACAGCGGCAAGCTTTCGGACAACGGCAAAGAGCGCCTGCGTGCCATGGCCGAAACCAACGATGGCTTTGAAATCGCCCGGCGTGATTTGGAAATTCGCGGCCCGGGCGAATTTTTAGGAGCCCGCCAATCCGGGGCCGCCATGCTGCGCTTTGCCGATCTGGAGCAAGACATGGCCCTGCTGGAGTGGGCGCGGGAACTGGCCCCGCAGATGCTGCAGCAGTATCCGCGCCAAGCGCAGCAGCACATTGAGCGCTGGCTGGGCAGCAAGGCCGAATACCTCAAGGCATGAACCGTGGCAAGGGCCCCAAAGCCCCACCTTGCCGCGCCATTGCATTGGAATGCGTGATACAAACCGTTTCTTTGATAGCAAAAAATAGTTATGACGCTCACCGAACTCAAATACATCGTCGCCGTGGCCCGGGAGCGGCACTTTGGCCGTGCCGCCGAAGCTTGTTTTGTCTCGCAACCGACGCTGTCGGTGGCCGTCAAAAAACTCGAAGAAGAGCTGGATGTCAAAATCTTTGAGCGCAGCTCCAACGAGGTGACCATCACCGCCCTGGGTGAAGACATCGTGCGCCAGGCGCAAAGCGTGCTGGACCAGGCGGCTGAAATCAAAGAAATCGCCAAGCGCGGCAAAGACCCCCTGGCCGGGGTGCTCACCCTGGGCGTGATTTACACCATCGGCCCGTATTTGCTGCCCGATTTGGTGCGCCAGTCCATTGCCCGCACGCCGCAAATGCCGCTCATGCTGCAGGAGAACTTCACCGTCAAACTGCTGGAAATGCTGCGCACCGGCGAGATCGACTGCGCCATCTTGGCTGAGCCCTTTCCTGATACGGGCCTGGCCATCGCCCCGCTGTATGACGAGCCGTTTTTGGCCGCCGTGCCCAGCACCCATCCCCTGGCCCAGCAAGAATCCATCAGCACCCAACAGCTGAAAAATGAAACCATGTTGCTGCTGGGCGCGGGCCACTGCTTTCGCGACCACGTGCTGGAGGTATGCCCCGAATTTGCCCGCTACGCCAGCAACGCCGAAGGCATTCGCCGCAGCTTTGAAGGCTCTTCACTCGAAACCATCAAACACATGGTCGCTGCCGGCATGGGCGTGACCCTGGTGCCGCGCCTGTCGGTGGCCAACGATGCGCTGCAAAGCCCGCGCCGTCGCCGCTCGGACGAGCCCTACATCCGCTACCTGCCGATTGTGGAGCCCGACGGCAGCGCCCCGCCCAAGCGCCGCGTCAGCCTGGTGTGGCGGCGCAGCTTTACCCGTTACGAGGCCATCGCCGCCCTGCGCAACGCCATCCATGCCTGCAAGCTGCTGGGGGTGGAGCGCTTGAATTAAGCACCTTGCCTAGCGCTGCTGGGGTGCCACTTCACCCATGTAGATTTCGACGCGGCGGTTTTGGGCGCGGCCTTCGATGGTGGCGTTGCTGGCCACCGGCTCGCGCGAGCCACGCCCTTCGGTGTAGATGCGCGAGCCATCCGCACCGCGATTGATCAAGTAATTGCGTGTGGCATTGGCGCGGTTGATCGACAGCGGGTTGTTCACCGCATCGCTGCCGGTGCTGTCGGTGTGGCCAATGATGTCCACCGTGTAATTCGGCGTACTGCGCAGGCCATCGGCAAAGCGGTTCAAGATGGGGGCGAAATTGCTCTTGATGTCGTAGCGGCCGGTGTCAAAAGAAACATCGCTGGGGATGTCCAGCTTCAAGCGGTTGTCTGCCGTTTGGCTCACGCCAATGCCCGTGCCTTGGGTGGCCTCCTGCATTTCGCGCTTGCGCTTTTCCATATTGGCCGACCAGATATAGGTGCCAATGCCGCCAATGGCTGCGCCGGCCACCGCACCCACCCCCGCTTTGCCGCCCGTGGCCGAGGCAATCACCGCGCCGGCCACCGCACCCACGCCCGTGCCAATGGCCGTGCGGCGCTGGGTATCGGACATGCCGGTATCGGCGCAGCCGCTTACCGTTAAAACTGCCACCAAGGCGGTGGCCGTCATGGTCATCATTTTGCGCATACAAAAGTCCTTTCCTCGGGCCAGCAGGGCCGGTACACACGATCAAAGCAATACAGATTGCCAATGGACAAGGCGCAGATTGGCGCAAAATCGGCCCCATGACCGCATCCTTTTTTCCCCGCGCCTTGCTGCTGCTCATTGTAGGTAGTTTGATTGCCTGCTCCACGCCGCGCAAAGGCGATATCCCTATGGCTGACAAAGTGCCCCCGCTGCCCACGGGCATGGTGCCCGATACAGCGCCGCTGCCCCCGCCCATTGCCCGCCCAGGCAGCCGCTGGGTGCCGGTGCGCTGGGCCGAACTGCCCGGCCTGGCCGAGGACGATGTGCACCAAGCCCTGCAAGCCTGGCAGCACAGCTGCACCGCGCCGCCGGCCGCGCTGGCCCGTTTGTGCCCAGACATTCGCCGCCTGGGCCTGGCCAATACCGCCCAAATTTGGCACTGGCTGCAAACGCATATGCAGCCCTACCGGGTGGAAGACCACAGCGGCAACAGCAACGGCATGCTGACGGCGTATTACGAGCCATTTTTTAATGCGCAGCGCCAGCCCGACCCCGTGTTTCGCTACCCCTTGTACGCCGCCCCCGTGGGGGTGGAGGGCTTTGGCAAGCGCAAGCCCTGGCTGTCGCGCCAGCAAATTGAATCGTCCCCCAGCGTGCAGGCGGCCTTGGCCGGGCATGAGATTGCTTGGCTGGACGACCCGGTCAAAGTGCTCGTCCTGCACATCCAAGGTTCTGGCCGTTTGAACATGACCGAGCCCGATGGCCGCCAGCGCCAAGTGCGTGCCGCTTTTGCCGCCACCAACGACCACCCCTACCGCAGCGTAGGCAAATGGCTGTTGGAGCGGGGCCTGGTGCGCGATGCCACGTGGCCAGGCATCACCGCCTGGACGCAGGCCAACCCCAGCCGCGTGCAAGAGATGCTGTGGAGCAACCCACGCTATGTGTTCTTTCGGGAAGAGGCGCTGGATGAAGTCAGCAGCAACTTTGGCCCCAAAGGGGCGCAGGGCGTGCCGCTGACCGCCGAACGCTCGATTGCCGTAGACCGGCGCAGCATTCCGTATGGCACGCCCGTGTGGCTCTCCAGCAGCGGTCCCACACAGGCCTTGAACCGTTTGGTGCTGGCCCAAGACACGGGCAGCGCCATTGTGGGGGCCGTGCGGGCCGATTACTTCATGGGTTCGGGTGAGATTGCGGGCGACATTGCGGGCCGCACCAAGCAGGATTTGCGCCTGTGGGTGCTGTGGCCCAAGGGGGCCCCGGCCCCCTAGCGCCGGCGCTTAATCTTCGGCCGCATCCTCGTGCGGTGCCTGCCCGCGCACCACTTTGCCAATCACCTCCATCGCAAAGCCCCGGCTGGCCAAAAAGCGCATCTGCCGGGCGCGCTCCTGGGGCGTGCTGGCCACCTCCCCAAATTTGCGTTGCCACACCGCCCAGCAGCGTGGGTGCTCGGTGTCGCGCAAGGTATCGGCGGCTTGGCGCACGATGGCTTCATCCAAGCCTTTTTGCCGCAACTCTTGCAGCACCCGCTGGCTGCCCAGCTTGGGGGCGCGGCGGTAAAGCACGGATTGGGCCACGCGCTCAGGCTGGATAAAGCCTTTGGCTTCGAGCTTGTCCAGCACGGCGGCCAACTCTTCTGCGGTTGGCATGGGTGCGGCCCCATCGGCATGGGCCGGGCGCTGGCTGGGCGCAGTTTCTGCCGCGCCTTCCTCTGCTGCCGATTGCTCTGCCGCCGGTTGCACAAAGCGCTGCAGCTTGCGCTGCAGCTCCAGGCGCGAATGCTCGCGCTGGGCGAGCAGGCGCAGCGCCCGGGCCGTCAGGCTCAACGGCGCGGCGGCCATTACAGGATGACACCGTCCTCATCGACTTCGCCTTTTTTGGCCTTGGTCGGTTTGGCGGGTTTTTCGGCGGCATCGGCGGCGGCTGGGGCCGCACCAGCGGCCGGGGCCACGCCCAGGTGTGCGCGCACTTTGTTTTCGATTTCGGCGGCCAGGGCCGGGTTTTCTTTCAAAAATTCGCGGGTGTTGTCGCGGCCTTGGCCAATTTTTTCGCCGTTGTAGGCGTACCAAGCGCCCGATTTATCCAAAATTTTCGCCTCCACCCCCATGTCGATGATCTCGCCCATGCGGCTGATGCCCTCGCCAAACAAAATGTCGAACGCGGCGGTTTTGAACGGCGGCGAGACTTTGTTCTTCACCACTTTGACCTTGGTTTCGTTGCCGATGACGTTGTCGCCCTTTTTGATGCTGCCGGTGCGGCGGATGTCCAGGCGCACCGAGGCGTAAAACTTCAGCGCGTTGCCGCCGGTGGTGGTTTCGGGGCTACCAAACATCACGCCAATCTTCATGCGGATTTGGTTGATGAAGATGACGGTGCAATTGGTCTTTTTGATGGTGGCGGTCAGTTTGCGCAGCGCCTGGCTCATCAAGCGCGCTTGCAGGCCAGGCAGGCTGTCGCCCATCTCGCCCTCGATTTCGGCTTTGGGCACCAGGGCCGCGACCGAGTCAATCACAATCAAATCGACCGCGCCCGAGCGCACCAGGCTATCGACAATCTCCAGCGCCTGCTCGCCGGTGTCGGGCTGGCTAATCAGCACCTCATTCAAGTTCACGCCCAGTTTTTGCGCGTAGCTGGTGTCCAGCGCGTGCTCGGCATCGATGAAGGCGCAGGTGCCCCCGATTTTTTGCATCTCGGCAATCACTTGCAAGGTCAGTGTGGTCTTGCCGGACGATTCCGGGCCGTAAATTTCAATCACCCGGCCGCGCGGCAGGCCGCCCACGCCCAGGGCCACGTCCAGCCCCAGCGAACCGGTGGAGACGACTTGGATGTCTTCCACCACCTCGCCTTCGCCCAGTTTCATGATGGTGCCTTTGCCAAATTGCTTTTCAATTTGGGCCAGGGCGGCGGCCAGGGCTTTGGCTTTTTCTTCCGAGGGGGCGGCGGCAGGGGTGCGGGCGGTGGCGTTCATGGTGAAACTCCTGTTTAAAAATACAGTGACTGGACGAATGAACAGTAATGTAAAACAACAGATGGCTATAATTTAGTCAGTTTGTTTGATTTTTAGGAAAACTGACCATGCTGCAAAATAACCCGCACGCAGATGCTTGGCGCCAAACCCATTTGGGCCAGTTGTTGGGCCATGCCCTGCGCCAGTTTGACCAGCGCGTGCGCACGCTGATGGTGCAGGATGCGGCGGTGCCGCTGGCGCTATCGAACTTGGCCGAGCGCGACAAGGTCAGCGCCGCCCACCTGCACATCACCCGGCATTTAAGCCCGCAGGGCGACCGCTTGACCGATTTGGCCGACCGCGCGGGCATGAGCAAGCAGGCCATGGCCGATTTGATTGACCAGTGCGAGGCCTGGGGCCTGGTCGAGCGCCGCCCCGACCCGCTGGACCGCCGCGCCAAGCGGGTGTGCTACACCGCCAGCGGCCTGCAGTGGTACCAGGGCTTTGCCCGCGCCACGGCCCAGGCCGAGGCCGAATTTACCGCCGCCGTGGGCGAGGAAGTGGCCACCGTGGTGCGCATTGCCCTGGAGATGTACGGGGCCGATGCGGGGCGGCTGGCCTAAGAACGTGAACACGTTCTAAGCGCAGGGGCAGGATGGGTTGTATGCATAGCTGTTTGCGCTGATTTTTATTGTCTTTCAAAGCGTTTTGTCTTTGAAATTGTTTATTTACCAGCGCAAGCAGCTCTTTTTATTTAAGCGTGTTCAAAGTGGAACACCGCCCGGCTGGCGCACAGGTTGGGCAGGCGGCGCACGATCTGGCCGTTGTCCAGACCAAAGGCATCCAGGATGCGCAGGCGGTTTTTCGTGGCCAGCACCTCAAAGTCTTTGAACGTGCCGACGCGGATGTTGGGCGTGTCGTACCACTGGTAGGGCAGGTGGCGCGTGACCGGCATGCGCCCGCGCAGCACCGAGAGGCGGTTGGGCCAGTGGGCAAAGTTGGGGAAGGCGACGATGCCGCTGCGCCCGATGCGGGCGGTTTCCTGCAGCATGGTTTCGGCGTTGCGCAGGTGCTGCAGGGTGTCGATCTGCAGCACCACGTCAAAGCTGTTGTCCTCGAACATGGCCAGGCCGTCTTCCAGGTTGAGCTGCAGCACGTTCACGCCCCGGCGCACGCAGGCCAGCACGTTGGCATCGTCCAGCTCCACACCGTAGCCGGTGCAGCCACGCTGGCGTTGCAGAAAATCGAGCATGGCCCCTTCGCCGCAGCCCAGGTCCAGCACCCGCGCTCCGGCGGGAATCAGGGCCGCAATGGCCTGCATGGTGGCGGTATCGCTCATACGCCCTCCTTGGTCAATTCGGTGGCAATGTTCTCAAAATAGGAGCGCATCACGCCCATGTAGCGTGGGTCGTCCAGCAAAAAGGCATCGTGGCCGTGCGGCGCGTCGATCTCGGCATAGCTGACCTGGCGGCCGTTGTCGAGCAGGGCTTTGACGATCTCGCGCGAGCGCTCGGGCGCAAAACGCCAGTCCGTAGAAAAACTGATCAGCAAAAACTTGGCCTGGGCGCGGGCGTAGGCCTGGGCCAATTGGCCGCCAAAGCTGCGGGCAGGATCAAAATAATCGAGCGCCCGGGTAATGAGCAGATAGGTGTTGGCATCGAAATACGTGCTGAACTTGTCGCCCTGGTGGCGCAGATAGCTCTCAATTTGGAACTCAATGTCTTGCGTGCTGTATTTCAAATCCAGCCCCTCGCGCAGCTGGCGGCCAAATTTTTGGTTCATCACATCGTTGCTCAGGTAGGTGATGTGGCCAATCATGCGGGCAATGCGCAGCCCCCGCGCCGGCACCACGCCATGCTGGTAGAAGTGGCCGCCGTGAAAATCCGGGTCGGTGACGATGGCCCGGCGCGCCACCTCGTTGAAGGCGATGTTCTCGGCCGTCAGATTGGGCGCACTGGCCACCACCACGGCGTGGCGCATGCGCTCGGGGTACTGCAGCGTCCACGACTGCGCCTGCATGCCGCCCAGGCTGCCGCCCAGCACCGCGGCCAGTTGCCCGATGCCCAGGCGGTCAAGCAGCCGGGCCTGGGCATTGACCCAGTCTTCTACCGTTACCACCGGAAAATCGGCACCGTACACCGTGCCGGTGTCGGGGTTGATGTCTTTGGGCCCGGTGGAGCCAAAGCACGAGCCCAGGTTGTTCACACCAATAACGAAAAATTTGTTCGTATCCACGCTCTTGCCCGGGCCGATCATGTTGTCCCACCAGCCCTCGCTTTTCTCCTCATTGGGGTACACCCCGGCAACGTGGTGCGAGGCGTTCAGGGCGTGGCAGACCAGCACGGCATTGGATTTGTCCGCGTTGAGCTGGCCGTAGGTTTCGTACACCAACTGGTAATCCCGAATGCTGGCCCCGCTTTGCAGCGGCAGCACCTCGGGGAAGTGCATGGTTTGGGGGGTGGCGATCAAAGACATAAAAAAACCCGGCATCGCTAAAAACGAGGCCGGGGCGAAGGAAAAGAAAACATCGCGTCGGACGGGTCTTTAGCGGAATTTATAAAGCGCCCGCAAGCTGGTGCAAATCGGCGCGACTAGCTAGTAAAAACTAGGCGGGCCATCATACTCCAAGCACCGGCGCCAGCAAGGCCAGCGCCCCTAACACGGCAAAAATCGCGGCCGAGATGCCATGCACCAGCCGCAGCGGCACCCGGCGCACCAGCTTGTGGCCCAGCCACACCACCGGCGCATTGGCCAGCAGCATGCCCAGCGTGGTGCCGATGACGACCCACACAAAGGCTTGGTACTGCGCAGCCAGCATGACGGTGGCCACCTGGGTTTTATCGCCCATCTCGGCCAGGAAAAACGCCACCGTGGTGGTCAGCAGCACGCCCCAGCCGGGGTGCTCTTTGATGCCCGCATCGTCCAGTTTGTCGGGCACCAGCATCCATAGCGCCATGGCGATGAACGACAGGCCCAGCACCCAGCGCAGCATGTCTGGCCCCAGCCATTGCGTTATCCATACGCCCACGGCCCCGGCCAGGGCGTGGTTGGCCACGGTGGCGATCAAAATCCCCGCCACGATGGGCCACGGTTTTTGAAAGCGCGCGGCCAGCACCAGCGCCAGCAGCTGGGTTTTATCGCCCATCTCGGCCAGCGCCACAATCATTGTTGAAATAAGCAAAGCATCCATAAGGGCGCGCATTGTGCTTGCAGAAGCTGCAGCCTTGCTGGAAAGCACCCCAGACGCGCAAAAACACCTCCTAAAAAGCCTGCCTATCACCCAACGCCGCCGCCGGGCTAAACACAGGTGTTGTATAGAGCACGAATTACCCGAAAAAACCTGCAGCAGCCTTGTGGATATCCTCGATAATGGCCGCGCTCTCGGCGTGCACGGGCACAAGAGCGAGTGCGTTTGCGTCTCTTGTCTTAGTGTGATTCTGGTCAGGACTCCATCGCGTTTCTTTTTTTCTTTCAGGAGTCCTGTCATGGGCAACAAACTTTACGTAGGCAACCTGCCCTACTCTTTCCGCGATCAAGATCTGGAACAGACCTTCAGCGCATTCGGTGCGGTGCAAAGCGCCAAAGTCATGATGGAGCGCGACACCGGCCGCTCCAAAGGTTTTGGCTTTGTGGAAATGGGCAGCGAAGCTGAAGCCCAAGCCGCCATCGAAGGCACCCACGGCCAAAACATGGGTGGCCGCGATCTGGTGGTGAACATCGCTCGCCCGATGGAGCCCCGTCCTCCCCGCAGCGGCGGCTTTGGCGGTGGCAACAACGGCGGCGGTTACAACCGTCGCAGCAGCTACTAAGCACGCGCTGTAGATTGCGCACCTGTTCGCAATCTCAAAAAAAAGAGCCGCAAGGCTCTTTTTTTACGTCTGCTTTGTTACGTCTGGCCATCGCGCGACACGTTCGGCCAGCGGCCAAGGCTAGCGCGTGCGCTTTGGCGCTTCGATGTGCCCGCGCACCCGGCCTTGCAAGAGCGCCACTTGGCGGGCGTTGTCGTACTCCAGGCTGTCGCCGGTAAAGCGGCTGCCCCCCCGGGTGAGGGTCACCGGCAGGTGAGAGCGCAGGCGCTCCAGCTGAGGCCAGGCATGTAAAAATTCTCCTTCCAGCACCATGGGCGGCTTGCCATTGGGGTAGTGGCGCTCCACCTTGGCAGTGCCCCACAGCTGCACTTCAGAGGCATCGCTGTTGCTAATGCCGCGCTGGGCCGAGGTGGTGGTGAGCACGCCCTGCGCCCCTTGGCTGCGGGTGCGCACTTGGTCAATTTCTAAAATATCGGCCTGCAAATAATGCCGCGCTTGCTGGCCCCAAATCTGGCTGGTCAAGTGCCCGTCAGCGGCAAATTGTTGGGTGGAAAAATCTTCCACCGTGTAGTCTTGTTGGTTTTCGGGCAGCGCCACCGCTTGGGCCGCCAGGGGGCGGGGGGCGGAGCGCACCAGCCACCAGCTGCCCAGGGCCAGCAGCCCCATCAATACGATGGGCAGGTACAAACTCAGCCGGTCGGACAGGGTGGTTTTCATGGCAAATACTGCTCCAGCAAACGGCGGTACTGGCCGCTGGCCATCAGCAGCAGATCGCACAGCTGGCGCACGGCCCCTTGGCCGCCGGCAAAGTCACTGACCCAATCGGCCAGCGCCAGGTTTTCCGGATGGGCGTTGGCCGGGGCGCAGGCCAGGGCGCAGTGGCGCAGCATGGGCAGGTCGGGCCAATCGTCGCCCATGGCGGCCGCTTGCGACCAATCCAGGCCCAGGGTGTTCAAAATTTGCTGGGCGGCGGGCAATTTATCCTCGGTGCCAAAAATGGCGTGGCGCACGCCCAATTGCTGCAGGCGCAGGCGCAGTGGAGCGCTGTCCCGCCCCGTGACGACCGCGGGGGTAATGCCCGCTTGCTGCAGCAGTTTGATGCCATGGCCATCCAGGGTGTGAAAGCGCTTGAGGGATTCGCCCGCTTCACTGAAATACAAACCGCCATCGGTGAGCACCCCATCGACATCGAAAAACACCACGCGCACCGGCTGGGCTTGTAAGAGCAGTTCCGGGGGAAAGTGCAGGGCGGGGGCTGTGTAGTTTTTAGGCATAGAGCGGGGGGTTAAATAACTTTGGCCAGCATCAGGTCACGGATATGCACCAGGCCGACCAAGGTGTTGGCGCCATCGACCACGACCACGCTGGTAATGCCGTGCTGCTCCATCATTTGGGCAGCTTGGGTGGCCAGCACATGCGGGGCAATGGTGCGCGGGCGCGGGTGCATTAAATCCTGGGCGCTGGCCTGGCGCAAATCGGCCCCTTGCTCCAGACGGCGGCGCAAGTCCCCGTCGGTAAAAATACCCAGCACTTGGTTGTTGGCATCGACGATGATGGCCGCCCCCAGGTTTTTGGCGCTCATTTCGCGCATGAGGGTAAAAAAATCGTCGTGCGCCTGCACCCGAGGCAGTTCGCTGCCGCTGCGCATGACATCGCGCACATGGGTCAGCAGCCGCCGGCCCAGCGAGCCGCCGGGGTGGGAGCGGGCAAAGTCCTCGGCCTGAAAGCCCCGGGCATCGAGCAAGGCCGTGGCCAGGGCATCGCCCAGGGCCAGTTGCACGGTGGTGCTGGCCGTGGGGGCCAGGTTGAGCGGACAGGCTTCGCGCTCGACGCTGGTGTCCAGCACCCAATCGGCGTGCTGGGCCAAAGTGGACTGGAGGTTGCCCGTCATGGCGGCCACGCGCACGCCCTGGCGTTTGAGCACGGGCAGCAGGTCGGTGATTTCATGGCTCTCGCCGCTATTGGACAGGGCCAGCACCAAATCGCTGCCACGCACCATGCCCAGGTCGCCATGGCTGGCCTCGGCCGGATGCACAAAAAAAGCGGGCGTACCGGTGGAGGCCAGCGTGGCGGCAATCTTGTGCCCCACATGGCCGCTTTTGCCCATGCCCATGACGATGACCCGCCCGCGCAGCGCCAAAATGGCCTGCACCACCGCGACGAAGGGTTCGTCCAAGCGCTCGGCCAGTGCGTGCAGCGAGGCAATTTCAATGTGCAAAGTAGCGCGGGCCGTGGCCAGCGCTTGGGAGCCGTTCACGTGCGGGATAGGGGAGGTGCCATCAGTCATAGGCGGCGATTTTAGGCGGTGGGCGGCTACACTCGCAGCCGCTTCTTTGTTCTGCGCTTTTGCGCACCCAACCCAACGCCAGCCCTATGCATTCCTCTAGCGTCCACGACTATTTGCGCGAACACATTCGCACCGTTCCCAACTGGCCCGCGCCGGGGGTGCAGTTTCGGGACATCACCCCGCTGCTGCAAGACCCGAAAGTGTTTCGGGTGCTGATTGATGCCTTTGTCCACCGCTACATGGACAAAGCCATGCGCCCCGATGTGGTGGCCGGGCTGGATGCGCGCGGCTTCATCATCGGCTCGGTCATCGCCTACGAACTGGGCGTGGGCTTTGTGCCGATCCGCAAAAAAGGCAAGCTGCCCTTCACCACGGTGGAGGAGACCTATGAACTTGAATACGGCAGCGCCACCGTCGAGCTGCACACCGATGCCGTGCGGCCGGGCGACAAGGTGCTGCTCATCGACGACCTGATTGCCACCGGCGGCACCATGATGGCGGGCAAAAAACTGCTGGAAAAATTGGGCGCTACCGTCATGGAAGGGGCCGCGATTGTGGATTTGCCCGAATTGGGCGGCTCCACACTGCTGCAAACCGTGGGGCAGCTGCCGCTGTTCACCTTGGTGGACTTTGCCGGGCACTGAGGGCGTGGCCTGAGTACGTTCTTAGCGTGCCAGCGCCTCGTCCAGCACCTCCACCCAGTGCCGCACCGGGATGCTGGTGCCGGCCTGCAGGTGGCTGATGCAGCCAATGTTGGCCGAGAGGATGGCCGCTGGCGGGCTGTCGTCGGTAAAGGCTTCGCCCAAAGCGCCCAGCTTGCGCTGGCGCAGTTGCTGTGAGATGTCGGCCTGCAGCACGGAATAGGTGCCGGCCGAGCCGCAGCACAGGTGCGCTTCGGTGCGCGCGGTTTTTAGGGTAAAGCCCAGTTTGCTCAGGTTGGCTTCCACCACGCCTTTGAGTTTTTGCCCGTGCTGCAAGGTGCAGGGCGGGTGGTAGGCCATGGCCGCTGGCGGTAGCTGGGCCTTGCCGGCGAGCTTGTCCACCAGCTCCGGCAGCAGGTCGGGCAAAAGCTGCGCCAGGTCACGCGCCAGGGCGCTGATGCGGGCGGCTTTGTCGGCGTACTGCGCATCCAGGCGCAGGGCGTGGCCGTAGTCTTTGATCATCACGCCGCAGCCGCTGGCGTTGCTCACAATGGCTTCAACCTCACCGGCTTGCACGGCCGGCCACCAGGCATCGATGTTGGCCCGCATCTGGTCTTTGCCGCCTTCTTGGTCGTTCAGGTGGAATTTCACCGCGCCGCAGCACACGGCCTGGTCGATGACCACGGTCTGGATGCCCACGGCATCCAGCACCCGGGCGGTGGCGTAGTTGATGTTGGGCAGCATCGCCGGTTGCACGCAACCGGCCAGCAGCAGCACCTTGCGCGGGTGCTCCTGCGCCGGCCAAGTGCCGTGTTCGCTTTTGGCGGGCACCTTGGCGCGGATGCCCTCGGGCAGCAGGCTGCGCACGGCCTGGCCCAGCTTCATCGCCGGGGCAAACAGGGGCGAGCTCAGGCCCTCTTTCAGCGCCCAGCGCTGCAGGCGTTCGCCCAGGGGGCGCTGCACCTTGGCATCGACCACTTTGCGGCCAATGTCGATCAGGCGGCCATATTGCACGCCGCTGGGGCAGGTGGTTTCGCAGTTCAGGCAGGTCAGGCAGCGGTCCAGGTGCAGCTGGGTGGCACGGGTGGGCGCGGTGCCTTCCATGACTTGTTTGATGAGGTAGATGCGCCCGCGCGGGCCGTCCAGCTCATCGCCCAGGGTTTGGTAGGTGGGGCAGGTGGCGGTGCAAAAACCGCAGTGCACGCATTTGCGCAGGATGGCTTCGGCCTCGAGGCCGTCGGGGGTGCCTTGAAATTCAGGGGCCAGATGGGTTTGCATGGTCGCTCCTTCAAAGGCCGGTGCGGCCAGGGTTCAACAGGCCGTGCGGATCAAATGCTTTTTTTAACTGAGCATGCACCGCTTGCAAAGTGGCACTTTGCGGGTTAAAGATCGGCCAATTGCTTAATTGATCAGCGCGTTCAGCTCTGAAAATAGTGGCGCTGCCCCCAGCGGCCTGGGCCGCTGCGGTGATGGCGCTGGCCATGGTGCGCGGGGCCTGCACCCAGCGCTGGGCTCCGTGCCATTCGATCAGCGGTGCGGCAATACCCTCGGGCAGGGCCAGGGGGGCGGCAGTTTGCGGCAGCGACAGTCGCCACAGCGCATCGGCATCGCTGCGGGCGGCAAACCAGGGGTGCTGCTGCTCGCGCAGGCTGTGCCACAGGGCTGCGGCCTGGTCGTCGGGCAGGCGCTCGCCGCCCAGTTTTTGGCAGGCGGCCTGCACGGCGGCCTGGGCACCGCACAGGCGCAGCCACAGCTGGCCTTGTGCCCAGCAACTGGCGTTCAGCGGCAGGGGCTGGCCGCCCCAGCGGTTCAGTGCCTCCAGGGCCTGCGCCTCGTTCATGGCAAAGACCAAGGTGGCCTGCGCCGGGGCCACGGGCAGCACTTTCAAGCTCACCTCGGTGATCACGCCCAGCGTGCCCCAGCTGCCGGCCATCAGGCGCGAGACATCGTAGCCCGCGACGTTTTTCATGACTTGGCCGCCGTAGCGCAGCAGTTCGCCCCGGCCGTTGATGATTTCCACGCCCAGCACGAAATCGCGCACCGCGCCGCTGCTGGCCCGCGCGGGGCCGGACCACCCGGCGGCCACCATGCCGCCCACGGTGGGCTGCTTGTCGCCCAGGGCAAAGTGCGGGGGCTCAAAGGCCAGGGCCTGGCCGGCTTGGGCCAAGGTGGCCTGCAGCTCCTGCAGCGGCGTGCCGGCGCGGGCGGTGACGACCAGCTCGGTCGGCTCGTAGCTGATGATGCCGCGCAGCGGGCGCAGCTCCAGGGGTGTGCCCTCCAGGGCCAGACCATGAAAATCTTTGCTGCCCCCGCCACACAGGCGCAAAGGGGTGGCATCGGCAGCAGCGGCGCGTACGCGCTCCAGAATGTTGTGCAAGGCGGTTTCCATAGCGGGCGATGGTAGCGGGCGGGCTGGGCGGCGGCTTGAATTTTTTGAACGCTGGCCATGAAGATGGCCGCCGGGTCTACGGGTCAATCCCCTTGGTGGGCCGCCAGGGGGGCACTAGATTGGCCACTTTTGCACTGAGAAAGGCGGGCCATGACCCTTGCGTGTGTTCAAAGTCGTGCCCTGCTGGGACTGGCCGCCCCGGCGGTGACGGTGGAAGTCCATCTGGCCAATGGCCTGCCCAGCCTGAGTTTGGTGGGGCTGGCCGATGTGGAGGTGAAAGAGGCCCGCGAGCGCGTGCGCTGCGCTTTGCAAAACAGCGGGCTGGAGTTTCCCAACAACAAGCGCATCACCGTGAATTTGGCCCCGGCCGACTTGCCCAAGGATTCGGGCCGCTTTGACCTGCCGATTGCACTGGGGATTTTGGCCGCCAGCGGGCAAATTCCGCTGGAGGCTTTGCACGGCTGGGAGTTCGCCGGGGAGTTGTCCCTCTCCGGTGCCCTGCGCCCGGTGCGCGGCGGCCTGGTCAGCAGCTTGCACGGCGGCGATCAGCGCCTGGTTTTGCCCCTGGACAGTGCCCGCGAAGCCGCTTTGGCCCCCGCCGCCCAGGTGTTTGGTGCGGCGCATTTGCTCGATGTGGTGGCGCATTTGCTGGGCCAGCCCGGCGGCGAAGGCTGGCAGCGCATCACCGCGCAAGCCCCTGTCCACCGCGCCAGCGGCCCCGATCTGGCCGATGTGAAGGGCCAGGTGCAAGCCAAACGCGCCCTGGAGATTGCCGCCGCTGGCGGGCACGGCCTGCTGCTGGTGGGGCCACCGGGGGCCGGTAAATCCATGCTGGCCCAGCGCTTTAGCAGCCTGCTGCCCGCCATGACCGAGCAAGAGGCGCTGGAGAGCGCCGCCGTGGCCAGCCTGGCCGGGCGCTTTGACCCGCAGGAATGGGGCCTGCGCCCCACCAGCGCCCCGCACCACACCGCCAGCGCGGTGGCGCTGGTGGGCGGGGGCTCCCCGCCCCGGCCGGGGGCCATTTCGCTGGCCCACCATGGCGTGCTGTTTTTGGATGAGTTTCCGGAATTTGCCCGCAGCGCCCTGGAAGCGCTGCGCGAGCCGCTGGAAAACGGCCACATCACTATTGCCCGCGCGGCCTTGAGCAGCCAGTTCCCGGCCCGCTTTCAGCTGCTGGCGGCGATGAATCCCTGCCCCTGTGGCTTTCATGGCAGCACCCAGCGGCCTTGTCGCTGCAGCCCGCAGCAAATTGGCCGTTACCAAGGCAAGTTGAGCGGCCCGCTGCTGGACCGCATTGATTTGCACGTCCACGTGCCCGCGCTGCCAGCGCAAGAGCTGCTGCAAGCGCCCACCGGGGAAAGCAGCGCGGCCATTCGCCAGCGCGTGGTGCAAGCGCGCCAGCGGGCGGTGGCCCGCCAAGGCGGGGCGAACCAGCAATTGCACGGCCAGCAATTAGAAGCCGTGCTGCAGCTGGAACCTGCCGCGCACGCCCTGCTGCACAAAGCGGCCGAGCGCCTGGCCTGGTCGGCCCGCGCCACCCACCGCACCTTGCGCGTGGCCCGCACGATTGCGGATTTGGCCGGGGGCGAGGGCATCGCCAGTGCGCATGTGGCCGAGGC
This sequence comes from Comamonas denitrificans, assembly GCF_017368815.1. Lineage (GTDB taxonomy): Bacteria > Pseudomonadota > Gammaproteobacteria > Burkholderiales > Burkholderiaceae_C > Comamonas > Comamonas denitrificans. The sequence continues at coordinate 71,006 of NZ_JAFNME010000004.1, forward strand.
CATTCAGTACCGCAACGTGTTGTTGAAAAACTGATGCTGCCCGCCTGCCGACCAGGCACCGGGGCTTAGAACGTGTTCACGATCTCCTCATGGGTGTGCGGGCGCGGCTTCATTCGAGACCATGAACACGTTTTACCGCCGCTTGGCCTGCTCGTACAAGCCCTGCACCTTGGGCACATTGGCCTGCAGTTGCCGAATGCGCTGGGGCCCGCTGGGGTGGGTGGACAAAAAGGCCAGGCCTTGCGTGCTGTTGCCGGTGGCTTGGCCCATTTTTTCCCACAGGCGCACGGCCGCTTGCGGGTTGTAGCCGGCGCGGGCGGCAATTTCCAGGCCGACCAGATCGGCATCGCTTTCGTCGCTGCGGCTGAAGTTCAGGCTGAGCAGCTGCCCGCCCAGTTGGGCAGCGTAGTTGCCGATATCGCCCAGGCCCAGCAGCTGCGCTCCCAGCGAGATGCCGATGCTGGTGGCCGAGTTTTTCGCCAGCTGCTCACGGGCGTGCTCGCGCAGGGCGTGGGCCATTTCGTGGCCCATGACCATGGCCACCTCATCGTCGGTCAGGCGCAGGGTGTCCAAAATGCCGGTGTAAAAGGCGATTTTTCCGCCCGGCATGCAAAAGGCGTTGATGTCCGGGCTGCGAATCAGTGCCACCTGCCACTGCCATTGGCTGGCGCGGCGGTTCCACTGGGCGGTAAAGGGGATCAGGCGCTGGGCAATGGCGTGCAGGCGTTGCACCTGGGCATCGCTGGTGGGCACCAAGCGGCCTTGGGCCTTGGCCTCTTGCAGCAGTTGTGCGTACTGCTGGTTGGCCGATTGTTCTAACTGCTCGGCCGGCACCAAATGGCGCAGGCGCGAGGCATCGCCCACAGCAACCTGGGCCAGGGCGGACCCGCTGAGCACCGTCGCTGCGGTCATGAGCAGCCAGCGGCGGCGAGCGGGGTGGGCAAGTGGGCGGGGGGACATAGCGCAGGCAGGTAGTGGCATAGCGGGCCAAGTGTAGAACAGCCCGCCAGCCTACGGTGCCAGCCCGGAAACGGGACAATGGCGGGCATGACTTTTGCCCACGACACCATGCCGACCCCGGCCGATTTACGCCCCCTACTGCAGGCCCTGGAAGCGGCCATGCGCGCAGCCGATTTGTGGCAGCCGCAGCCCCCACCGGCCGATGCCCTGGCCTCGCCCCTGCCTTTTATGGTCGATACCTTGCGCATCGAGCAGTGGCTGCAGTGGGTGTTTTTGCCGCGCTTGCATGCCTTGCTGGATGCGCAAGCGCCCTTGCCCGGTGCCTGCAGCGTGCACCCTTTGGCCGAACATGAATGGTCGCAGCGCTGCCCCGGTGCGGCCAGCCAAGCCGTCTTGGCAGCCTTGCTGGCCATTGATGCGCACTTGAGCCAGCCCGCGTCAGCAGGTTGTTAATCAATAAAAAAAAGAGCTGTTAGCGCATGCTGGATCAGCGCTAACAGCTCTTTTTGCTTAAAAACTACGCCGTGCTAGCGGGGCACCAGGAAGGTGGCTTTTTCCTGCACCTGGGCCGGGTGCTCCAGGGCTTGCACGGTGAAGTGGATCGGGTGCGAGCCTGGTGCTGCGCTGCCGTAGGGGATTTGCAGCTGCACCGACACCCAGCGCGCGCCGGTGGCGGGCACTTGCACGGTTGAATCCGGGGCCAGCGTCAGCCCCTCCAAGCCCTGGGCGCTGATGCGGTAGTGCTGCGGCGTTTCGGTGGCGTTCATGATTTGCAGCTGGTACACGTTTTCCAGCTTGCCCCCGGGCACGATGCGGGCAATGGCGGTGCGGTCGCGCACCACGTCCACTTTGAGCGGGGTGCGCGTGACCAGGCTCACCATCATCGCCACGGCCAGCGTTAGCAGTACCGCGCCATAGCCCAGCACGCGTGGACGGAATACGCGGCGCAGCATTTGGTGGTTGGTCCAGCGCTGGCGCATGCCGCTTTGGGTGGCAAAGCGGATCAGTCCGCGCGGGTAGCCCACCTTGTCCATCACCGTGTTGCACGCGTCCACGCACAGGCCGCAGCCAATGCACTCGTACTGCAGGCCGTTGCGGATGTCGATGCCCGTGGGGCAGACCTGCACGCACAGCGAGCAGTCAATGCAGTCGCCCAGCCCGGCGGCCTTGGGATCGACCTTTTTGCTGCGCACGCCGCGCGGCTCGCCCCGGGCGCTGTCGTAGGTGACGATCAGGGTGTCCTCGTCAAACATGGCGCTTTGAAAGCGGGCGTAGGGGCACATGTATTTGCACACCTGCTCGCGCATAAAGCCGGCAAAACCGTAGGTGGCAAACGCGTAGAAAAACACCCAAAACAGCTGCCAGCCGCCCTGCCACTGCAAAATTTCGGCCCCCAGGGAGCGAATGGGCACAAAAAAGCCGACAAAGGTAAAGCCCGTCCACAGCGCCACGCTCACCCAGGCCAGTTGTTTGAGGCCTTTTTTGGCCAGCTTTTCTGGCGAAGTCCACGCCGCCTTGTCCAGGCGCATGCGGGCGCTGCGGTCACCTTCGATGCGGTTTTCCAGCCACATGAAAATCTCGGTATAGACCGTTTGCGGGCAGGTAAAGCCGCACCACAGCCGCCCAGCCACCGCCGTAAATAAAAACAGCGACAGCGCCGAGAGGATGAGCAGCCCCGTCAGGTAGATAAAGTCCTGCGGGTACAGCACCAGGCCAAACAGGTAAAAGCGCCGGGCCCCCAGATCAAACAGCACCATTTGGCGCTCGCCCCACTGCAGCCAGGGCAGGCCGTAGAACACCAACTGGGTGACCCACACCATGACCCAGCGCCAGCGGTTGAACATGCCATCAATGGCCCGGGGATACACCTTTTTGTGTGGAGCGTAAAAACTGACGGTGGATTGGTTTTTTTCTTCAGACATAAGCATCCGATAGAGAACAGGGGGAATTTATTCTTTATCAAATTCACGATTCAATAATCGACTGTTTTACTTTGCTTTAAACGACAATAAAAACAATGTGTTAATAAAAATTTTGGCTGCTGGGTCTGCCACTGATTGTTGATTTGGCAGAGGATGACTGCCATTTTTGGCAGACTTTGGCAGCTTTGTCGCTGCGCCTGCTGTTGCCATGACCCCTCCCACCCCCCCTGATGCCCTCGATTTGCTGGCCACCTGGCTGGAAACCTTGCCCCAGCCGCATGTCTTGTTTGATGCCCAGTACCGCATCGTGGCCGCCAATAGCGCCTACCAGCAGGTCTTTGGGCAAGATGCCTCGGTGCTGGGGCGCACGTGCTATGCCGTCTCGCACCGCTCATCCGTCCCTTGTGACCAGGCGGGCGAGGCCTGCCCCCTGGCCCGTGCCCAATACAGTGGGCAAAGTGAGCGGGTGCTGCATCTGCACCACACCCAGCGCGGGCAGGAGCACGTGGCCATCACCTTGCAGCCCCTGCGCACCGGGGCCGGGCCAGCGCAGTATTTTTTAGAAAAGATGGAGCTGCTGCCCCTGGGGGCGGCCGGGCCGCAGCCTGCGGCCTTGCTGGGGCGCTCCCCGGCGTTTCAGGCGGTGGTGGAGTGGTTGGCCCGCGCCGGCCGCAGCACGGCCAGCGTGCTGCTGCAAGGCGAACCTGGCACGGGCAAAACCCTGGCTGCGCACGTGGTGCACGCGGCCAGCGCCCGGGCGGAGCGCCCGCTGGTCGTCGTCGATTGCGCCGCACTGCCCGAGGGGCTGCTGGAGCTTGAGCTGTTTGGCCAAGGCCGCACCGGCGTGCCTGCCCGCCCGGGGTGGGTGGAGGCGGCCCAGGGCGGCAGCCTGCTGTTCAAAGCGATCGAGCACTTGCCCGCCAGCCTGCACCCGCGCCTGCTGCAGTTGCTGGACGGCGGCACCTACCGCCGCGTGGGCAGCAGCGAATTGCGCCAGGCCGATGTGCGCATTGTGGCCACCACCAGCATCGACTTGCGCAGCCAAGTGCAGGCGCAGCAATGGCCCGCTGCGCTGTACTACCGGCTCAGCGCCTTGCCGTTGCTTTTGCCGCCGCTGCGCGAACGCGGGGCCGATGTGCTGCTGCTGGCCGATGGTTTGCTGCAGCGCCTGGCCCCTGGGCACACGTACACCCTGTGCGCGGCGGCCCAGCAGGCGCTGCTGCGCCACCCCTGGCCTGGCAATCTGCACGAATTGCGCAATGTGCTGCAGCGGGTGCTGCTGCTGACCGAGGGGCGCAGCATCAGCGGCCCTGCCATGGCCCAGGCGCTGGCCCTGGATGCCGCGCCCCCGCCGCCGCCCCTGGCGGGGCCAAGCCGCGCTAGCGTGCGCAGCCGCCAAGCCCAGGCCTTGCACCAGGCCGTGCAGCACACCAGCGGCACCCGCCAAGAGCAGGCCCGCGCCCTGGGGGTGAGTGAGCGTACCTTGTACCGCCGCCTGCGGGACTGGGAGAAGAATGCGGCGGCCAAGGGGCCGGCGCAGGGCTAATCTGCCCTGCGGCCGGGCTTAATCCGCCAGCCGGGGGTAGTCGGTATAGCCCTCGGCCCCGCCGCCGTAGTAGAGCTCGCGCCGGCCCGGGTTCAGCGGCGCATCGCGGCGCAGGCGTTCGACCAGATCGGGGTTGGCGATGAAGTCCTTGCCCCAGGCCACCATGTCGGCATAACCGCTGGCCACGGCCTCCAGGGCCATCTCGCGCGTGTAGCCGTTGTTCACCATCCACAGCCCCTGGCCGCCGGCGCTGCGGTAGGCAGCCTTCAGGGCGGCGTAGTCAAAGGGCTGCTCTGGCAGGCTGCGCGGCCCGCCTGTGGCCCCCTCGATCACGTGGATGTAGGCCAGCCCCAGCGGCGCAAGGCAGCGCAGCAGGTGCTCAAACAGCGGCTGCGGGGCGCTGTCGTGGATGCCGTTGGCCGGGCTGACCGGCGAGATGCGCAGCCCCACCCGGCCCGCACCGATGGCGGCGGTCACGGCCTGCACCACCTCGCACACCAGGCGCACGCGGTTCTCGATGCTGCCGCCCCAGGCATCGTCGCGCTGGTTGCTGCCGTCTTTGAGGAACTGGTCGAGCAGGTAACCGTTGGCCCCGTGGATTTCCACCCCGTCAAAGCCGCATTGCCGCGCATGGCGGGCGGCTTGGGCAAAGTCGGCCACGATGCCCGGCAGCTCCTGCGCCAGCAAGGCACGCGGGGCCGAGGTGGCGGCAAAACTGCCTGCGCCCGTGGCGGCATCGACCAGATAGGTTTTGGCCTCGGCCGTCAGCGCCGAAGGGGCCACCGGTGCGCCCCCGGCTGGTTGCAGGCTGGTGTGCGAGACGCGGCCCACGTGCCACAGCTGCGCAAAGATGGTGCCGCCTTGGGCATGGACGGCCTCGGTCACGCCCTGCCAGCCCGCCAGCTGCTCGGGCTGGTACAGGCCGGGCACGTCGGCATAGCCCTGGCCCTGCTGGCTGATGGGGGTGCCTTCCGAGATGATCAGCCCCGCGCTGGCCCGTTGGCCGTAGTAGGTGGCCGTCAGGGCATTGGGCACGTTGCCACGGGCGCGGTTGCGCGTCAGCGGGGCCATGGCGATGCGGTTGCGCAGGGGCAGATCGCCCAATTGCACGGGATCAAACAAAGAGTGCGGCATAGGTCGTTCTTTCAATGGCGAAGAGTGGCAAGGTAAAGTAATTAAATAGCTTTTACCGCTTGATAAACAATGATTGTTTGATTAATTTATGGCTAGATGAATTAATTACAAGCGGACAGTGCTATTTAAATAACAGTAACGCAGGCAGCGGCTTACTGCCCCCGCAGCCGCTTGGCCGCGTCGATGGCAAAGTAGGTCAGGATGCCGTCGGCCCCGGCACGTTTGAAGGCCAGCAGGCTTTCCAGCATCACCGCATCGTGGTCGAGCCAGCCGTTGGCGGCAGCGGCTTTGAGCATGGCGTACTCGCCCGACACTTGGTAGGCAAAGGTGGGCACCTTGAACTCGTCTTTCACGCGGCGCACCACGTCCAGGTAGGGCATACCGGGCTTGACCATCACCATGTCCGCGCCTTCGGCAATGTCCAGCGCCACTTCGCGCAGGGCTTCGTCGGTGTTGGCGGGGTCCATCTGGTACACGTTTTTGTCGGCCTTGCCCAGGGCGCCGCGCGTGCCCACGGCATCGCGGAACGGGCCGTAAAAGCTGCTGGCGTACTTGGCGCTGTAGGCCATGATGCGCGTGTGGATGTGGCCGTGCGCCTCCAGCGCGTCGCGGATGGCGGCAATGCGCCCGTCCATCATGTCGCTGGGCGCGACCATATCGACACCGGCAGCCGCCTGCGCCAGCGCCTGGGCCACCAGCATCTCGACGGTGTCGTCGTTGATGATGTAGCCGCTCTCGTCCAAGATGCCGTCCTGGCCGTGGCTGGTGTAGGGGTCCAGGGCCACGTCGGTCATGATGCCCAGTTCAGGGCATTCTTTTTTCAGGGCGCGCACCACGCGCGGGATCAGGCCGTTGGGGTTGGCCGCTTCTTGGCCATCGGGGGTTTTCAGGCTGGGGTCGATGGCCGGAAACAGCGCCATGTAGGGGATGCCCAGGGCCACGCATTCGCGCGCCACGTCCAGCAGCAAATCGAGCGACAGGCGCTCCACGCCGGGCATGGAGGGCACGGCTTCGCGGCGGTTTTCGCCTTCGTGGACGAACACCGGGTAGATGAAATCGTGCGCCGACAGGCGGTGCTCGCGCACCAGGTTGCGGGTAAAGGCATCGCGGCGCAGGCGGCGCGGGCGGTTGGCGGGGAAGGGAGTGGGGTTGGATAAGTGCATGGGCGTTGATTGTGCCGCGCCTGGCGGTCTTGGGGATAGTCCCCTCCCGGCGGCCTTGTCCCGGCTGTTAGATTGGCCCGCGAGAGCAGCTTGGCTGCCCTCCCTGCTTGACCTCCCTGAGCGGGCCTTGGGCAACCAAGGGTTTCTGCGCCCGGCCTTTGGCCGGGCTTTTTTTCGCGCATGCGGCTGTGGCTGCGCGGCGCAGGCGGGCGATGGGCCGGTGTGCAGTGTGGGGTGCGGCGTGCCCAGGTTTTGCCGGGGCACGTACACTGCGGACCCTATGTTATGGGTCAAAGCTTTTCATATCGTTTTTGTGGCCAGCTGGTTTGCTGGCTTGTTTTATTTGCCGCGCATTTACGTCAATTTGGCGATGGTGCCGCCGGGCTCGGTGGCCGAGCGTGAGCGGCTCTTGCTGATGTCACGCAAGCTGTTGCGCTTTACCACCTTGTTGGCCGTTCCGGCGGTTGGCTTGGGGCTGTGGCTGTGGCTGCAGTGGTGGTGGGGGGCCACGGGTTGGCTGCACGCCAAGCTGGTGTTGGTGCTGGTCACCATCGGCTACCACTGGGTGTGTGCCCGCATGCTGCGCCGCATTGAGGCAGGGCAGTCGATGCGCAGCCATGTGTGGTACCGCTGGTTCAACGAGCTGCCGGTGCTGCTGCTGACCGTGGTCGTCATTTTGGTGGTGGTCAAGCCGTTTTAAACCCGGGGCACACCGGCCATGCTGCATAAATCTTCTGCCTGGCCGTTGGCGCTGCTGTATGCGGCCTTGATTGTGTTTGCCAGCCTGTACCCGTTTGCTGGCTGGCGTGATCAAGAGCTGGTGTGGTGGGCTGTGTTCACCCAGCCGCTGCCGCCCCAGTATTGGACGGGGTTTGACGTGGGCAGCAACATCGCCGGCTACCTGCCCCTGGGCTTTTTGCTGGGCTTGGGCATGGTGCGCTCAGGCTGGCCGCGCGGGGCGGTGCTGCTGGCGCTGGGGGTTGGCAGTGCCTTGTCGCTGGGCATGGAGGTGCTGCAGCTGTACCTGCCCCGGCGCGTGCCCTCGAATCTGGATTGGCTGCTCAACAGCGCCGGTGCTGCGCTGGGCGGGGCGCTGGCCTGGCTGCTGCACTGGGCCGGGGGGGTGCAGCGCTGGACGGATTTTCGCCAGCGCTGGCTGGGGCAGGGCGATGCGGGTGGGATTGCCTTGCTGCTGTTGTGGCCCTGGGCGCTGCTGTTTCCGGCGGCCATTCCTTTGGGGCTGGGGCAGGTCTTGCCGCACCTGGAAGCGGGCTTGGCCCGGTGGCTGCAAGGCTCGGCATTCAGTGCGTGGCTGCCGTTGCGCTCTGCGCCGGAGCAGGCTTTAACCCCTTTGGGTTATCTATTTTGCGTAGCTGTTGGCGCTTTAATACCATGCTTATTGATGAATTTATTGGTTAAATCATCGGTAAAACGTGCGGTTGCAGCTCCTTTTTTTATAACTATTGGCGTGGGTGTCACGGCGCTGTCCTGCGCTTTGGGCTACGGGCCCAACAACGCCTGGGCGTGGCTTAGCCGCCCTGCGGCCTTGGGCTTGGTGGTGGGATTGGGGCTGGCGGTGCTGTTGGCCGTGCTGCCCTGGCGCTGGAGTGCGGTGGTGGCCTTGCTGGGGCTGGCGCTGCAATTGAGCCTGCTCAACCAAGCGCCGCAAAGTGCCTACTTTGCCCAAACCTTGCAGCTGTGGGAGCAGGGGCGGTTTGTGCAGTTCTATGGCCTGGGGCAGTGGCTGGGCTGGCTCTGGCCGTATGCCCTGCTGGTGTATGTGGCGGCGCGGCTGACCCGGCGCAGTGAGCCTCTTTAGAATCGGCCGCATGACCAACGCTGCCCCTTCTGAAACCACCCCCGTTGCTGCTTACTATGAGCGGCATATTTTTTTCTGCCTGAACGAGCGCCCCAATGGCGAAGATTGCTGCAGCCTGCACGGTGCCAAAGCCGGGTTTGACCACTGCAAACGCGCCGTACAAGCCGCCGGTTTGGCCGGCAAAGGCCAGGTGCGTGTAAACAAAGCCGGTTGCTTAGACCGCTGCGCGGCCGCCCCGGTCTGCGTGGTCTATCCCGAAGGCGTGTGGTACAGCTTTATCGATGAATCTGACATCGACGAGATTGTTGAATCCCACCTCAAAAATGGCCGCATCGTGGAACGCTTGCGCATCCCTGAGCACCTGGGCCGCTAAGCCATGCAAATGATCGCGCAAACCGAAAAAATCACCCTCGATGGCATGGTTGGCCCGGTGGAGGCGGTGCGCAACCGCCCAGCGGGCAGCGCCAAAGGGGTCGCCGTGGTGGCCCACCCCCATCCCCTGTACGGCGGCACCATGCACAACAAAGTCGTGCAAACCCTTACCCGCGCCCTGGTGCAGGCCGATTGGGAGGTGGTGCGCTTTAACTTTCGCGGGGTCGGTGCCAGTGTGGGCGAGCACGATGGGGGCCGGGGCGAGCTGCAAGACCTGCTTGCCATCGTGCAACAGGTCGCGCCGCACGGGCCGTTGGCCCTGGCGGGTTTTTCGTTTGGCGCTTTTGTCACCACCCATGCGGTGCAAGCGCTGTGGTCGCCCGAGCGCCTGCAAAAAATTGTATTGGTGGGAACTGCGGCCAGCCGTTTCGATCCAGCCCCTGTGCCGCCCCAGGCGCACGAGCGCACCCTGGTGCTGCATGGTGAGCAAGACGACACCGTGCCCCTGGCCAGCGTGCTCGATTGGGCCCGGCCCCAAGTGCTGCCGGTGACGGTGGTGCCCGGCGGCGAGCACTTTTTTCATGGGCAACTGCCCTTGCTCAAATCGCTGGTGCTGCGCCATTTGCTCAGCCCGGTTTTGTGACCGCTTTTTCCTAACCACGGCCTGCACCCGCAGGCCTTGTTGTTTTCCTCCGATGACTGCTTTGAAAAAATATTTCCGTACCCTTTTGTGCGCTGCCGCTTTGACCCCCGTATGGGCTGGGGCCCAGGTAGCAAGTTTGCCGCCGCCAGAAATTGCGGCCCGCAATTACATGCTGGTGGACGTAACGGCCAACCAGGTGCTGGCCTCCAAGGATGTGGATGCACAAATCGAGCCGGCCTCGCTGACCAAACTGATGACCGGCTACCTGGTGTTTGATGCCCTGCGCACGCAAAAACTCACCCTGGAGCAGCGCCTGCCCGTCAGTGAGCGGGCCTGGAAAATGCCCGGCTCGCGCATGTTCATCGACCCCAAGATGCAGGTGCCCGTGGATGACCTGATCAAAGGCATGATCGTCCAGTCCGGCAACGATGCCACCATGGCCCTGGCCGAAGGGGTGGGCGGCACACTAGAAAACTTTGTGCGCCTGATGAACGAGCAGGCCAAAGCCCTGGGCATGACTGGCACCACCTATCGCAACCCCGAGGGCCTGACCGAACCCGGTCACCTGACCACGGCGCGCGATCTGTCGATTCTGGCCATGCGCTTGATGCGTGACTTTCCGCAATACATGCACTACTACAAGATCAAGGACTACCGCTACGAAGGCACCCCGGCCGCCAACAGTAAAAACCGCAACACCTTGCTGTTTCGCGACCCCAGTGTGGATGGCCTGAAAACCGGTCACACCAACGCGGCGGGCTATTGCCTGGTCGCCACGGCGCAGCGGGACATGCCCCAGGTGGGCGGGCGGCGTTTGCTCTCGATTGTGCTGGGCACCACCAGCGAAAACGCGCGTGCCAATGAGAGCCAAAAACTGCTCAATTGGGGCTACACCGCCTATGACGCAGTCAAATTGTTTGAGGCTGGCCAAGCGATGGAAGATGCGCTCCTCTGGAAAGGCAGCCAAAGCAGCGTCAAACTGGGGCGCGAAGCCGCCACGGTGGTCACCGTGCCCTCGGGCAGCAGCGGCCAACTGAGCACGCGCATTGAGCGCCAAGACCCGCTGATTGCCCCCATTGCCAAAGGCCAGCAGATCGGTACTTTGCATGTGCAACTGGGAACGGAGACGCTGGCCCAGCTGCCCGTTTTTGCCTTGGAAGAAGTGCCAGAAGGTGGCTTCTTTCGCCGCGTCTGGGATGCCATTCGCTTGTGGATTCGGTAATTGGCTTTGGGTTTAAATTCACAGACACTTGCACCAAATTTTTTGGACTGCTATATTTACGGGCTTTTCGGAATTTTCCGAAGGGTTTCACGTTTGCGCTTTTTAAAGCGCTTCATGTTTTCACGTTGAGGGACGCTATACATGCCAACCATTAACCAACTCGTGCGCCAGGGCCGCACGGTCGAAGTTGTTAAATCCAAAAGCCCTGCTATGGAAAACTGCCCCCAGCGCCGTGGCGTGTGCACCCGTGTGTACACCACGACGCCCAAGAAGCCTAACTCCGCTTTGCGTAAGGTTGCCAAAGTGCGCCTGACCAACGGTTTTGAGGTCATCTCTTACATCGGCGGTGAAGGCCACAACCTGCAAGAGCACAGCGTGGTGCTGGTGCGCGGCGGTCGTGTTAAAGACTTGCCTGGTGTGCGTTACCACATCGTGCGCGGTTCGCTGGACCTGCAAGGCGTGAAAGACCGCAAGCAGTCGCGCTCCAAATACGGTGCCAAGAAGCCCAAGGCCAAGTAATCCCTGGCCCACAGGTTTTAAAAAATTTTCGGTGCTGTTTTGCCGCAAAAAGCGTGACCTGCGTGGCGCGGTAACAGCGTAGTGGCCCTAACGTACATGGTGTGCGCGGGTCGAGTAAGTAAGAATTCTGCTGGATTCTTGCGGTGCCTGAAATGGTGCCAACTGAAGCAAAGATAGAGGTGAAAAATGCCACGTCGTCGCGAAGTCCCTAAACGTGAAATCCTGCCGGATCCTAAATTCGGTAACGTCGAGCTGTCCAAATTCATGAACGTGATCATGGAAGGCGGCAAAAAAGCAGTTGCCGAGCGCATCATTTACGGCGCTCTGGAACTGATCGAGAAAAAACAGCCCGAGAAAAACGCTCTGGAAGTGTTTATCACCGCTGTGAACAACGTCAAACCCATGGTCGAGGTGAAGTCCCGCCGTGTCGGTGGTGCCAACTACCAAGTGCCCGTGGAAGTGCGCCCCGTGCGTCGCCTGGCGCTGTCCATGCGCTGGCTCAAAGAAGCTGCCCGCAAGCGCAGCGAAAAGTCCATGGCCCAGCGCCTGGCCAACGAGCTGATGGAAGCCACCGAAGGCCGTGGCGGTGCCATGAAAAAGCGTGACGAAGTGCACCGCATGGCCGAAGCCAACAAGGCCTTCAGCCACTTCCGCTTCTAAAGCCTTGGCCTCTGGGGCCCGAAGAGGTCGCCCGCAAATCCTTGCTGGCGACCTTGTTCAGGTTCTAGGGATACCCTTTGCAGCTGCTGCTAAACAAGTGCCATCTGCACTGTAGGCAACAGCTTTCCTTTGATCATCAAGGATCCATCATGGCTCGCAAAACCCCTATTAGCCGCTACCGCAATATCGGTATCTCGGCCCACATTGACGCAGGTAAAACCACCACGTCTGAACGCATCCTGTTTTACACCGGCGTGACCCACAAGCTGGGCGAAGTGCACGACGGCGCTGCCACCACCGACTGGATGGAGCAAGAGCAAGAGCGCGGTATCACCATTACGTCCTCGGCCGTGACCTGCTTCTGGAAGGGCATGGACATGTCCCGCCCTGAGCACCGCATCAACATTATTGACACCCCCGGCCACGTGGACTTCACCATCGAGGTGGAGCGCTCCATGCGTGTGCTGGACGGTGCCGTGATGGTGTACTGCGCTGTGGGTGGCGTGCAGCCCCAGTCCGAAACTGTGTGGCGCCAAGCCAATAAACACAAAGTGCCGCGTCTGGCCTTTGTGAACAAAATGGACCGTACCGGTGCTAACTTCTTCAAAGTTGTCGATCAGATGAAGCTGCGCCTGAAGGCCAACCCCGTGCCAATCGTCGTGCCCATTGGTGCGGAAGATAACTTTGAAGGCGTGGTGGACCTGCTCAAGATGAAAGCCATCATCTGGGACGATGCCAGCCAAGGCATGAAGTTCGAATACGGTGAGATTCCTGCCAACTTGGTGGAAACCTGCAACAAGTGGCGCGAAAACATGGTGGAAGCGGCTGCTGAAGCCAACGAAGATCTGATGAACAAGTACCTGGAAGAAGGTGACTTGTCCGAAGAAGAGATTTTGGCGGGTCTGCGTCAGCGCACCATTGCCACCGAAATCCAGCCCATGCTGTGCGGTACGGCCTTTAAAAACAAAGGCGTGCAGCGCATGCTGGACGCGGTTCTGGACCTGCTGCCTGCGCCGACCGACATCCCTGACGTGGCCGGTACCGACCCCGACGATGAAGAAAAGCGCATCACCCGCAAGGCCGACGACGCTGAGAAATTCTCTGCGCTGGCCTTCAAGCTGATGACCGACCCCTTTGTGGGCCAGCTGACCTTTGTGCGCGTCTATTCGGGCGTGCTGACCAAAGGTGAGACCGTGCTGAACGCCACCAAAGGCAAAAAAGAGCGCATTGGCCGTATCGTGCAGATGCACGCCAACGAGCGCCAAGAAGTCGATGAAATTCGCGCCGGTGACATCGCCGCTTGCGTGGGCCTGAAAGACGTGACCACGGGCGAGACCCTGTGCGACGTGTCCGCTCCCATCGTGCTGGAAAAAATGGTGTTCCCTGAGCCTGTGATTGCCCAGGCCGTCGAGCCCAAAACCAAGGCCGACCAAGAGAAGATGGGCATTGCCCTGTCGCGCTTGGCGGCAGAAGACCCGTCTTTCCGCGTACGCACCGACGAAGAATCGGGCCAGACCATCATCGCCGGTATGGGCGAGCTGCACCTGGACATCATCATCGACCGCATGAAGCGCGAGTTCAACGTGGAAGCCAACGTGGGCAAGCCCCAAGTGGCCTACCGCGAAACCATTCGCAACACCGTCAAGGATGTGGATGGCAAGTTCGTGCGCCAGTCCGGTGGTAAAGGCCAGTACGGCCACGTGGTGTTCCGCCTGGAGCCGAACGAAGCTGGCAAAGGCTTTGAGTTCCTGGACGAAATCAAAGGCGGTGTGGTGCCGCGCGAATACATCCCTGCTGTGCAAAAGGGTGTGGAAGAGGCCCTGACCAGCGGCGTGCTGGCTGGCTACCCGGTGGTGGACGTGAAGGTTGCACTGACCTTCGGTTCTTACCACGATGTGGACTCGTCCGAGCAGGCGTTCAAGATGGCCGCCATCTTTGGTTTCAAAGAGGCTGCACGCAAAGCCAACCCCGTCATCCTGGAGCCCATGATGGCCGTGGAAGTGGAAACCCCCGAAGACTACGCCGGCACGGTGATGGGCGATTTGTCCAGCCGTCGCGGCATGGTGCAGGGCATGGACGACATGGTCGGTGGCGGCAAAGCCATCAAGGCGGAGGTGCCCCTGTCCGAGATGTTTGGTTATGCCACCCAGCTGCGCTCCATGACCCAAGGTCGTGCGACCTACACCATGGAATTCAAGCACTACTCGGAAGCACCGCGCAACGTGGCAGATGCCATTGTGTCGGCCCGCGCTAAATAATAGTGAAATAGGCTGCTAGCGCTTATCCAGTAAGCGTTAGCAGCTATCAATTAGCAAAATATTTTTGCAATCTGCGATTCGGTGCCACCCTGTTGTCCTGTGCAGGGTGAGACAGCAATCGAGTGCAGACGTTAAACCCCACACAGGCGAAGCTCTTTTGGAGAATTTGCAATGGCAAAGGAAAAATTTGAACGGTCGAAGCCCCACGTAAACGTGGGCACCATCGGCCACGTGGACCACGGTAAAACCACGCTGACCGCTGCTTTGGCAACGGTGCTGTCCAAGGCCTTCGGTGGTGAAGCCAAAGACTACTCGCAAATCGACAACGCGCCTGAAGAAAAAGCCCGTGGTATCACCATCAACACCTCGCACGTGGAATACGAAACGGCCACGCGCCACTACGCCCACGTCGATTGCCCCGGCCACGCTGACTATGTGAAAAACATGATCACCGGCGCTGCCCAGATGGACGGTGCTATTTTGGTGTGCTCGGCCGCTGACGGCCCCATGCCCCAGACTCGCGAGCACATCCTGCTGGCCCGCCAAGTGGGCGTGCCTTACATCATCGTGTTCCTGAACAAGTGCGACATGGTCGATGACGAAGAGCTCCTGGAGCTGGTCGAAATGGAAGTGCGCGAGCTGCTGGACAAATACGAATTCCCTGGCGACGACACCCCCATCATCCGTGGCTCGGCCAAGCTGGCCCTGGAAGGCGACCAATCGCCCATCGGTGAAGCGGCTGTGATCAAACTGGCAGAGGCCCTGGACAGCTACATCCCCACGCCTGAGCGTGCTGTGGACGGCGCATTCCTGATGCCTGTGGAAGACGTGTTCTCCATCTCTGGCCGTGGCACCGTGGTGACCGGTCGTATCGAGCGCGGCATCATTAAAGTCGGCGAAGAAATCGAAATCGTCGGTATCAAAGACACCCAGAAAACCACCTGCACGGGCGTCGAAATGTTCCGCAAACTGCTGGACCAAGGCCAAGCCGGTGACAACGTGGGTCTGCTGCTGCGCGGCACCAAGCGTGAAGACGTGGAACGCGGCCAAGTGCTGTGCAAGCCCGGCTCCATCAAGCCGCACACCCACTTCACCGCTGAGGTGTACGTTCTGTCCAAAGACGAAGGTGGCCGTCACACGCCTTTCTTCAACAACTACCGTCCCCAGTTCTACTTCCGTACCACGGACGTTACCGGCTCGATCGAGTTGCCTGCTGACAAAGAAATGGTGATGCCTGGCGACAACGTGTCGATCACCGTCAAGCTGATCGCCCCCATCGCCATGGAAGAAGGCCTGCGCTTTGCTATCCGCGAAGGTGGTCGTACCGTGGGCGCTGGCGTGGTTGCCAAGGTCATTGCTTAATTCTTAGCACAACTAGGAATTAATAATGTCCAAGCAAAAAATCCGTATCCGCCTCAAAGCCTTCGATTACAAGCTGATTGACCAATCGGCCGCTGAAATTGTGGAAACCGCCAAGCGCACTGGCGCGATTGTCAAAGGCCCCGTGCCTTTGCCGACGCGCATGAAGCGTTTTGACGTCCTGCGCTCGCCGCACGTCAATAAGACCAGCCGCGATCAGCTTGAAATCCGCACACACCAGCGCCTGATGGACATCGTCGATCCCACCGATAAAACAGTGGATGCTTTGATGAAGCTCGACCTGCCAGCCGGCGTGGATGTCGAAATCAAGCTGCAATAAAATTTAAATCCTGCCTGAATGGGTGGGATTTGATCAATTTTTTAACGCGAACTTGCTCACTTGGGCAGTTCGCGTTAAAATTCTGTGCTTCGTGTTTTTGCACGAAGTTTCATCAACCTTCTTTCGTGCGCTGGAAGTCTTTTTACTGAGCGCAACGCTGGGCCAATTGCAGTTGCAGCGGCGAAAGTATTGGAGTAATTAAATGAGTCTGAGCAACTCCCTAGGGTTGCTGGGCCGCAAGGTGGGCATGATGCGTCTGTTCACTGATGACGGGGGCGCGATCCCTGTCACAGTGGTGGATGTGTCGAACAACCGCGTGACCCAGGTGAAAACCCAAGAGAATGATGGCTATGTGGCCTTGCAGGTCACGTTTGGTTCGCGCAAAGCTTCGCGCGTGTCCAAGCCAGAAGCTGGCCACCTGGCCAAAGCCGGTGTTGAAGCCGGTGAAATCACCCGCGAATTTCAAGTGACCGAGGAAACTGCTGCCAAGTACGCCGCTGGCGCTACTTTGCCTGTGGCCGATCTGTTTGCTGTGGGCCAAAAAGTGGACGTGCAAGGCACTTCCATCGGTAAAGGTTTTGCGGGCACGATCAAGCGTCACAATTTTGGCGCACAGCGCAATTCGCACGGTAACAGCCGCTCGCACCGCGTACCTGGTTCTATCGGTATGGCACAAGACCCCGGTCGCGTGTTCCCCGGTAAGCGCATGACCGGTCACATGGGTGATGAGACCGTGACCACCCAGAACCTGGATGTGGTGCGCATTGATGAGGCCCGTCAGCTGTTGCTGATCAAGGGTGCCATTCCTGGCTCCAAAGGTGGGTTCGTCTCCGTGCGGCCTGCCATCAAGGCCAAAGCTAGCAAAGGAGCGAACTAATGCAGCTCGAACTCCTGAATGAACAGGGTCAAACCGCAGCGCAAATCGATGCGCCTGAGACTGTTTTTGGTCGTGCTTACAACGAAGACCTGATTCACCAATTGGTTACGGCTTACCGTGCCAATGGCCGTCAAGGCACGCGTGCCCAGAAAGACCGCCAGCAGGTTAAGCACTCGACCAAAAAGCCCTTCAAGCAAAAAGGTACGGGTAACGCCCGTGCTGGTATGACCTCTTCTCCGCTGTGGCGTGGGGGCGGACGTATTTTCCCGAACCTGCCAGAAGAAAACTTCACGCAGAAAATCAACAAAAAGATGTACCGCGCTGGTATGGCTGCCATTTTCTCGCAGCTGGCCCGTGAAGGTCGTCTGGTCGTGGTTGAGTCGCTCAAAGTTGATTCGCCCAAGACCAAGGTGCTGGCCGATAAGTTCAAGGCCATGAACCTGCAATCGTCGGTGATGGTGATCGCTGAAGAAGTGGACGAAAATCTGTACTTGGCCTCGCGCAACTTGAAGAATGTCTTCGTGGTTGAGCCGCGCTATGCAGACCCCGTCTCGCTGATCCAATTCAAGAAAGTGCTCGTCACCAAGGGCGCAATCGACAAACTCCAGGAGATGTTCGCATGAATGCCCCCAAGTTTGACGAAGGTCGTCTGATGCAGGTGTTGGTTGCTCCTATCGTGTCCGAAAAAGCCACGATGGTCGCTGAAAAATCCAATGCCGTAACTTTTAAAGTGCTGCAAAACGCCACCAAACCTGAGATCAAAGCTGCTGTTGAGCTGCTGTTCAAGGTCGAAGTTAAAGGCGTTTCCGTAGTGAACACCAAAGGCAAGACCAAGCGCTTTGGCAAGACCGTAGGCCGCCGCGACAATGTGCGCAAGGCTTATGTGCTGCTCAAAGAGGGTCAAGAGCTGAACCTGTCTGGGGAGGCTGCGTAAACCATGGCTGTGATTCAAATTAAACCGACTTCGCCTGGCCGTCGTGGCATGGTGAAAGTTACGCGTGACCACCTGCACAAGGGTGATGCTTACGCCCCGCTGCTGGAGCCGCAATTCCAGAAAGCTGGTCGTAACAACAACGGTCACATCACCACCCGTCACAAGGGCGGTGGCCACAAGCACCACTACCGCGTAGTGGACTTCAAGCGCAACAAGGACGGTATCCCCGCCAAGGTTGAGCGCATTGAGTACGACCCCAACCGTACGGCCCACATCGCTTTGGTGTGCTATGCCGATGGTGAGCGTCGCTACATCATTGCCCCCCGTGGTTTGGAAGTGGGTGCGACAATTCTGAGCGGTGCAGAAGCCCCGATCCGCGTTGGTAGCACCATGCCGATTCGCAACATTCCGGTGGGTTCGACCATTCACTGCATCGAACTGAAAATCGGCGCTGGTGCGCAGTTGGCCCGTTCCGCTGGCGCCTCGGCAACGCTGCTGGCCCGTGAAGGCACATACGCCCAAGTGCGTATGCGTTCTGGCGAAGTGCGTCGGATTCATATCGAGTGCCGCGCCACGATTGGTGAAGTGTCCAACGAAGAGCACAGCCTGCGCCAGTTGGGTAAAGCTGGTGTGAAGCGCTGGATGGGTATTCGCCCCACCGTTCGCGGTATGGTGATGAACCCGGTCGATCACCCGTTGGGTGGTGGTGAAGGTCGTGTCAAGGGTGGTCGCCATCCTGTTGACCCATGGGGTAACTTGACCAAAGGCTACCGCACCCGTAACAACAAGCGCACACAAAACATGATTGTGTCGCGTCGTAAAAAGTAAGGGGTAGCCAATGACACGCTCTATTAAAAAGGGTCCATTTGTTGACCATCACTTGCAGGCTAAAGTGGAAAAGGCGGTTGCCGGTAAGGACAAACGTCCTGTTAAAACCTGGTCGCGTCGTTCCATGGTGTTGCCCGATTTCATCGGTTTGACCATTGCCGTGCACAACGGTAAGCAACACGTGCCCGTGTACATCACCGACCAAATGGTAGGTCACAAGTTGGGCGAATTTGCTCTGACGCGTACCTTCAAAGGTCACCCTGCCGACAAGAAGGCCAAGAAATAAGGAATGAACATGTCTGAAACACGTGCTGTTCTCCGTGGCGTGCGCTTGTCGGTAGACAAGGGCCGCTTGGTAGCCGATCTGATCCGTGGCAAGCAAGTGGATCAAGCTCTGAACATCTTGACGTTCACGCAGAAAAAAGCTGCTGGTATCGTTAAAAAAGTGCTGGAGTCCGCCATTGCCAACGCCGAGCACAACGATGGCGCTGATATCGACGATCTGAAGGTCAAGACCATCTTCGTCGAACAAGGCACCACGCTCAAGCGTTTCACCGCCCGCGCCAAAGGCCGTGGCAACCGTATCAGCAAGCCCACCTGCCACATCTACGTGACCGTGGGTAACTAAAAGGCCAGAAAGACTATGGGACAGAAAATCCATCCTACCGGCTTTCGCCTTGCTGTAAGCCGCAACTGGGCTAGCCGTTGGTACGCCAGCAATCGTGACTTCGCCGGCATGCTGGCCGAAGACATCAAAGTGCGCGAGTACCTGAAGGCCAAGTTGAAAAATGCCGCCGTTTCGCGCGTCGTGATTGAGCGTCCTGCCAAAAATGCTCGCATCACCATTTTCTCGGCGCGTCCGGGTGTGGTGATCGGCAAAAAAGGCGAGGACATCGAGAACCTGAAAAAGGAACTCGCAACCCGTCTGGGTGTGCCGGTCGCTGTGAATATCGAAGAAGTGCGCAAGCCTGAAACCGATGCCAAGCTGATCGCCGACTCCATCTGCCAGCAGCTGGAAAAGCGCATTCAGTTCCGTCGGGCCATGAAGCGTGCGATGCAAAACGCCATGCGTCTGGGTGCTCAAGGCATCAAGATCATGTCTTCGGGCCGCTTGAACGGTATCGAAATTGCCCGCACTGAGTGGTACCGCGAAGGCCGCGTGCCGCTGCACACGCTGCGTGCTGACATCGACTATGGCTTCTCTGAAGCCCACACCACCTACGGCGCGATTGGCGTGAAGGTCTGGGTGTACAAAGGCGACACCCTGGGTCGTGGCGATCTGCCGGTCGTGGAAACCCCGCGTGAAGATGAGCGTCGCCCTCGCCGCGATGGCCGTCGTGATGGTCGCCGTGATGGTGACCGTCGTGGTGGTGGCGGTGGTGCTCGCCGCCCCGTTGGTACCAATGCCGCCCCTGCTGATGGCAGCGATAAACCCGCTGTGGCAGTGGATTCCGTTAAGCGCGTGAACGCGCCCGCTACAGCGGCGGACGGTCAAGGAGAATAAACATGCTGCAACCCGCACGCCGTAAGTTCCGCAAGGAACACAAAGGCCGCAACACCGGTATTGCCACCCGTGGCAATGAAGTGTCGTTTGGCGACTTTGGCCTGAAATCCACAGACCGTGGCCGTCTGACTGCTCGTCAGATTGAAGCTGCGCGTCGCGCGATTTCGCGCCACGTTAAACGTGGTGGCCGTATCTGGATCCGCGTCTTCCCGGACAAGCCTATCTCTACCAAGCCCGCCGAAGTGCGGATGGGTAACGGTAAAGGCAACCCCGAGTACTACGTGGCTGAGATCCAGCCCGGCAAGGTCATCTACGAAATCATGGGTGTACCTGAAGAGCTGGCTCGCGAAGCGTTCCGCCTGGCTGCGGCCAAGCTGCCGCTGCGTACCACTTTCGTGACCCGTCACATTGGTGCTTAAGGAGAATCAACATGACTAATAAAGCTGCTGAACTCCGCGCCAAAGACGAGGCTGCCCTGAAAGAGGAAGTGAAATCCTTGCAAAAGGCTCACTTTGCCCTGCGCATGCAAAAAGCTACGCAACAGCTGGGCAATACGACCACGCTGAAGACCACGCGCCGCGATATCGCTCGTGCCAAAACCATTCTTGCTCAAAAGCAAGCCGCCAAGTAAGGAGCCGACATGACGGAAGCTAAACCATCCCTCAAGCGCACCTTGGTTGGCAAGGTTGTAAGCGATAAACGCACTAAAACCGTGACAGTTCTGGTGGAACGCCGTGTGATGCACCCCATCTACGGCAAGATCATGATCAAGTCCAGCAAGTACCATGCTCACGATGAGAACAATGAGTACAAACTGGGCGATACCATTGAGATCACTGAAAGCCGCCCGCTGTCCAAAACCAAGAATTGGGTGGCTACCCGCTTGGTGCAAAAAGCTGCTCTGGTGTAATCGAAGGTTGCACTAAAGTAAGCTAAGGCCTTAAGGTCTTATAAAGCGACTCACAATGTGAGTCGCTTTTTTTATTTCCCAATTTCGAAAGGAAAACACCATGATTCAAATTGGTGATGCGCTGCCTGCTTGCACTTTGATGGAGTATGTTGAAGTGCCGGGCGATGGCTGCAGCATTGGCCCCAATCCTGTGGCCCTGCCTGCTGCTTTGCAAGGCAAAACAATTGCCTTGTTTGCTGTGCCTGGGGCGTTTACGCCGACCTGCTCAGAAACCCATTTGCCCGGTTTTGTGGCCCAGGCAGATGCGTTTAAAGCCGCCGGTGTGGATGAGATTTGGTGTGTAGCCGTGAACGATGCCTTTGTCATGGGGGCGTGGGGCCGCCAGCAGCAGGTAGCAGGCAAGGTGCGCATGCTGGCCGATGGCGATGCTGTGTTTGCCAAAGCGACCGGGCTTACGCTGGATTTAACCGGTAAAGGTTTGGGTTTGCGCTCGGCACGTTATTCCATGCTGGTGCGTGATGGCAAGGTGGCGCAGTTGAATGTTGAAAACGGTGCGGGGCTCTCCGTAAGTGATGCCGCAACCTTGCTGGCCCAGATTCAATAATCAATAAAAAAGTAGCTGCTAACGCTTGCCTGTTAAGCGTTAGCAGCTCTTTTTTTATAAAAAAATATCGGCTTTCAGGTAATGGCTGCCTTCAATCGGGCTGTGGTAGTAGGGCGGAATTTCTTCAAACCCCAGTTCCGCGTAGAGGGCGCGTGCCGCCTCCATGTCATCCAGCGTATCAAGCAGTACGCTGGCGTAACCTGCCAAGCGGGCAACATCCAAAATTTTCTCGGCCAAGTGCCGCCCTAAGCCAAAGCCTCGAAAGGCCTTGCGGACATACAGGCGTTTCATTTCTGCGGCGTTGGGGTAGTCCGACGCATCCAAGGGCCGCAAAGCGCAGCAGCCTGCCGGGCAGCCATCGACCCAAGCCAACAGCACGGCCCCGCGTGGGGGGGCATATTCGCCAGGCAGGGTGGCGATTTCTTGCTCGAAATCTTGAAACCCGAGGTCGATGCTCAAGTCGGCGGCGTACTCTTGAAACAGGGTGCCGAGCAGCTGCATCTCTTGTGCTGTGACCGCGTGGCGGATGTCGAAAAGGGGGATGTCCTCGGGCAAGGTCGTAGTCGCAAAAGGTCTGGAACGTGGGGCAGTTTACTGGTTGCGGGTTGGGCTGCGATCAATACCCCTGCAGCGCGGGCAGGGATCTTGCGGTAGCCACTTGGTGGCAGTCTATGTCTCGGCCAATAGTTTTTCAATCAGCTGGTGCAGCTCGGAAAAGTTGGGCGCTCCCACATAGGTTTTGACGATTTCGCCACGCTTATTGACCAAGTAAGTGGTGGGCGTGATTTTGATATCGCCCCAGGCTTTGGCGACTGCGCCGGTGTTGTCCAAGGCAACTTTAAAGGGCAGCTGGCGCGATTGCGCGTAGTTCAGGACATATTGCGGCGGGTCGTACTGCATGGCCACGGCCACGGTGTCAAAACCTTGATTTTGGTATTTGTTGTAGGTGGCGACGATGTCTGGCATTTCGGCCACACAGGTGGTGCAGCTGGTGGCCCAAAAATTAACCAGGGTGACCTTGCCTTCAAATGCTTTGGTGTGGGTGGTGCTACCGTCCAGCAATACAAATTCAGAAGCAGGAGCCGCTTGTCTGGCTGAATTAAAGTAAACGTAAGCCCCAAAAATTACGAAAACAGAGAGGATGATGCTAGCAATTAAACGAGAGGTTTTCATGGCATGAATTGTGCCCCGGTTCAAAGCCCGGGGCAGAGGGGGCGCAGTGGGTTGTTGGTCATTCTGGTCGCTGATGGCGGTTATGGAGTGCTATGGCACGGGAAAGTTCGCCCTAGCGCGCAGCCAAACGGTGTCAATAATGTAGGCATGCATACATTCATTCAAATTTTACGCAGTGGGATGCTGGGGGGGCTGGTGTTGTTGTTGCTGGGCTGTGGGCCAGACCAGCAGGAGTTGCCGTGGCGCCAAGTGCAGCTGGCGGAGGTCAAACTGCGCGTTGATTTTCCCTGTGAGCCTGAAGTTGGGCGTACCAAAGTTGATTTTGGTATGGGCGATGGCCCGGTGCTGGTCAGCATGATGGGGTGCGATGCGGTGGATTCCACTTATGCGCTTTCCGATTGGGTGCTCGAGGATGCCAGCCGTGCGGATGAGGCCTTGGCGTTTTGGCAAGCGGCGGCGCTGACCAAGCTTAAAGCGGTGGATGGGAAAAATAGCAAGAGTGGAGCCCCCTTTATTCCGGATGGAGCCATGGCACTGTCGCGCTCGATACAGGCCACGGTTGAAGGTGAAGGCCCCTCGGGCTGGGTGATGACCACCCACGGTGTGTGGTTTGCCCGGCAAGAAGGCGATTCAGCGCGGATTATTCATGCCGTGATTTATTCGCCCAAGCCCAACCACGAAGTGGCGCAACGGTTTTTTGGCAGTCTGGTGCTGGAATAATCCAAAGGATGGTGAATAACTGCCCTATGACTGATTCCCTTGCCTTCGGCCATGTGGTGCTGGTTGCCCATGCGCCCCTGGCCAGTGCCCTGCTGGCCTGTGCTGCCCATGTGTTTCCTGAGGCGCTGAGCTTTGTGCATGCACTTGATATTCCTGCGGATGAGCCCCCGGAGGCCAGCTTGGCCCGGGTCCAGGCGTTGCACTCGTCCAATGGGCTGGAGCGTTGCCTAGTCCTGACGGATGTGCTGGGGGCCACGCCGTGCAATATTGCCGTGCGCTGGGCCCAAACTGCAGGCTGGCCGGTGCTGGCCGGGGTGAATGTGCCCATGTTGCTGCGCGCTATTGCGTATCGGCATGAGGCCGGGGCAGCGTGGGTGCAGCGGGCCGTCGATGGCGGGCACAACGGTATTGCCTTGCCTGGTGCGGCCCGTTAAATGTTGGGCGATAAGAAAATTATGCAAACACAAGAAATTACCATCGTAAATAAATTGGGCTTGCACGCCCGTGCTTCGGCCAAGCTGACCAAATTGGCCGGTAGCTTTCAGTGCGATGTCTGGATGAGCAAAGGCCAGCGGCGCGTCAATGCCAAAAGCATCATGGGGGTGATGATGCTGGCTGCCGGGCTGGGCTCCCAAGTGGTGCTTGAGACCGATGGGCCTCAAGAAACGGAGGCGTTGCAGGCATTGGTCGCCTTGATTGAAGATAAATTTGGCGAAGGCGAGTAAGCCTTTGCCAGCCGATCAGCCCAAGGAGCGGGTATGAGTTTTTCCCTGCACGGTTTGGCCGTAGCCCGAGGCATTGCGATTGGGCAAGCGGTGGTGGTGACCAATAGCCGCACAGAAGTTAGGCGTTACTTTATTGAGCCTGCTCAGGTGGAGTCCGAGCTGGCCCGCGTCCGTGCGGCGCGTGATGCCGTGGTGGCCGAGTTGCAGCACCTGGTGCAAGACCTGCCAGCCGATACGCCGCCTGAGCTGGGTGCCTTGCTGGAAGTGCACCTGATGCTGCTGCAAGATGAGTTGCTCACAGGCGGCGTTCGCCAGTGGATTACCGAGCGGCTGTACAACGCTGAATGGGCGCTGCTCACCCAGCTGGAACAGGTGGCGCGGCAGTTCGACGAAATGGAAGACGACTACCTGCGCGAGCGCAAAGCGGATTTGGAACAGGTGGTCGATCGCGTGCTGCGTTATATGCATGGGCAAGAGCTGTTGCAGCAGCCCAAGGGCCAGCTTTCCCCGCAAGCGAGTTTGGCCGATGGGGCGGACGCGCCGCCCTTGATCCTGGTGGCCCAAGACCTGTCGCCGGCCGACATGCTGCAATTTAAGCGCAGCGTGTTCGCCGGGTTTGTCACCTCGGTCGGGGGCAAAACCAGCCACACCGCGATTGTGGCCCGCAGCATGGATATTCCTGCCGTGGTGGGCGCGCGGGCCGCCCACCAGCTAATTCGCCAGGATGATTGGCTCATTGTCGATGGCGATGCGGGGGTGGTGCTGGTCGATCCCTCCCCGGCGATGATTGAGGAATACCGTTTCCGCCAGCGCCAAGTGGCTTTAGAGCGCAGCCGTTTGGCCCGCTTGCGCCACACGCCGGCCATTACCCGCGATGGTGTGGTGATTGAACTGCTGGCCAATATTGAACAGCCTGCCGATGCGGCCGCCGCCGTGCAAGCCGGGGCGGAAGGGGTTGGGCTGTTTCGCAGTGAATTTTTATTCATGGGACGCGCTGGCCAGCTGCCGGATGAAGAGGAGCAGTACCAAGCGTACCGGCAGGCGGTTGAGGGGATGCAGGGGCGGCCCTTAACGATTCGCTCTATCGACATTGGGGCCGATAAACCGTTGGAAAAGCACGGGCGCGATGTATTTTTAAACCCCGCCTTGGGCTTGCGGGCGATTCGTTGGAGCCTGGCCGAGCCGGCGATGTTTCGCACCCAGCTGCGGGCCATTTTGCGGGCGGCCGCGCATGGCCCGGTGCGCCTGATGTTTCCGATGCTGGCCCATCGGCAGGAGATTTTGCAAACCCTGGCCCAGGTGGCCCAGGCGCGGCAAGAGCTGCAGGCCAAAGGCCATCGATTCGGGCCGGTGCAATTGGGGGCCATGATTGAAGTGCCGGCCGCGGCCATCATGGTGGACTACTTTTTGCAGCACTTTGATTTTTTATCGATTGGCACTAACGACCTCATCCAGTACACCTTGGCCATTGACCGTGCCGATGAAGCCGTGGCCCATTTGTACGACCCCTTGCACCCGGCGGTCTTGCAGCTGGTGGCGCAAGTGATAGCGGCGGGGCAGGCCGCTGGCAAGCCCGTGTGCGTGTGTGGTGAAGTGGCGGGCGATGTGAGCATGATTCGGCTGCTCTTGGGCATGGGGTTGCGCAGTTTTTCCATGCATCCCGCCCAGTTGTTGGCCGTCAAACAAGAGGTGCTGCGCGCCGATACCCGCAAACTGGCCCCCTGGGCAGCCCAGGTGTTGCGCGCTGACCACCCTGCAGAGGTATTGGCCCACGAGGTGGCGTAGGCAAGCACGAGATGCACGACGGCTACGAAGGTGCTAAATACCTAGTGGAGTATCCTTGTTTCAAGCTGATATTACAGTTAAAAAGTGCTTAAATTCATATAAATAAAGCGCAAGCAGCTATAGTTATTTTTGTGCGTTGCATGGTGCAGCGCATTTTCCTCCGGAAAGGCAGTAAGCATGGCAAGCAAATCCACGACAGTCCCCACTAAAAAATCAGCAACGGTCAAACCAGCCAGCAAAACGGCGGCCAAGCCCACCGCATCGCCTCGGGGCTTGGCCATCAACATCGGTATCAGCGACAAAGACCGCGCGGCCATCGCCCAAGGGCTTTCGCACCTGCTGGCCGATACCTACACCCTGTACCTGACCACGCACAACTTCCACTGGAACGTGACGGGCCCCATGTTCAACACCCTGCACACCATGTTCATGGGGCAGTACACCGAGCTATGGAACGCGACCGATCCGATTGCCGAGCGCATCCGCGCCCTGGGTCATCCGGCACCAGGGTCGTACGCTGCGTTTGGCAAACTTTCCTCGTTGCCTGATGCCCCGGCCACCCCGCCCAAGGCGCTGGAGATGGTGCGCATCTTGGTTGAGGGCCATGAAGCCGTCGCCCGCACGGCCCGTGGCATGCTTGACTTGGTTGATGATGCCGATGACGAACCCACCACCGACTTGCTCACCCAGCGCTTGACGGTGCATGAGCAAACGGCCTGGATGCTGCGCTCCCTCCTTGAGGAATAAGCCTCTTTGGTTCCCCCCCTGCCAAGCCCGCCCTGTGCGGGCTTGGTGGTTTTTGCTGCGTTGCAGCATGCACAGATCGGTATTTTCTTCTGCCAAAGTTTGATGCAAGTCCTAAAACCAAGGGCTTTCCAGCGTAAGCAAAAAACAACAAGGTTATTTTTGGCACGGTTGTGCTTTTTAGAATGAATTTGCATTTTGTGACTGAAAGCTAAGGAGACAAACCAATGCAAATGAAAATGAAAACCGTAGTTGTGGCCGCGATGGCGGCATGTGGCATGGGCGCTGCGCTGGCCCAATCCACTCCCAGCAAAGTTGAGCTGTGGGGCGTTGTGGATGCCGCCGTGCGCCACACCACCAACGAAGGCGCAGACAAAAGCGGCCTGACCAAGATGATTGGCGGCGGCATGTCGCAAAGCCGCTTCGGCATCAACGTCGAAGAAGACCTGGGCGGCGGCAGCAAAGCCATTGCCCATCTGGAGCATCGCTTCAACGCCGACACCGGCATGAAGGACGACACCGCCCCCTTCTTCCAGCTGGCCTACGTCGGCCTGCAAGGCCCCTATGGTCGCCTGACCATGGGCCGCCAGTGGAACGTGCTGTTCGATGTGGTGACCAGCACCTACGCTTCCTTTCCGTACTCGCCGTACATGGATGCTTACAAGCCTGAGCTGGGCATGGCCGCTGGTGCGCGTACCAACAACGCTTTGAAATACACCCTGGCCACGCCGGATCGCAAGTGGGTAGGCACGCTGCAGTATTCGTTTGGCGAGAAGAACGACACCTCGTCGGTCGCCAACATGGCATTGCCTGCTTTGGGGGCGGCGACAGGCGGCCAATTGACAGGCGGATCCAATTTGAATCAAGGAATTTTTGCACCCGTTGGCCCTGGTGGCGCTTTAGTGAAAGTGAACACCGTCAAAGGCGTGATTGATGGTGCGGTTGCTAACGCTGCCAACGATCCCAATCCCAATGCACTGAAAAATGCCGTCGAAGACGTCGGCATGGGCGCCATGAAAACCTTTGGCGGCTTCCTGCGCTACTCGGCCAACGGGCTGTCTTTGGGTGCTGGCGCCATGCGCACCACCTTGCCTGGCGGCTCTGATCTGGATGCCTACACCCTGGGCGGCTCCTACCGCACCGGCCCCTGGTACTTCAACGCTGGCTATGGCTTGAACAAATACAAGGCCGTGGGTACTGGCACCACTTCTGGTTCTTACATCAACTATCTGGTCGATCGTCAGATCCTGAACAAGATGTGGAGCGGTCAGACGAACGGCGGCTTCTCCGGCGGCTACTTTGAAAATGCTGCCACCAAACGCCAGATGATCAAGCTGGGCTTTGGCTACCAAGCCACCAAACAGTTGAATTTGGGAGCGCACTTTTTCCGCGCCAAACAATCGGGTTCTAGCGATGGCTCGTTCAACGGCAATGCCAATTTCATGATCTTTGCTGCCGACTACGCCTTTAGCAAGCGCACGGATGCCTACGCTGCCATCGACTACACCAAAGTCAGCGGCGGCAAAGGTCTGATCCTGGATGTTGCCAGCCAAGCCCGCAGCCGCACCGGTATCACCATCGGTCTGCGCCACCGCTTCTAAGCCTTACAGCGCTGTACTCCAAGGTCCAACAGCGCCCAGGGACATGCCGCAAGGTGTGTCCCTTTTTTGTTCCCGCCCCTGCACCCAGCCGCCTTTGTGCGCACAATCGGTGCCTATGTCCGTGATTGCACCTTCTTCCCCCCCCGCGCCGCGCTCCCGGCTGGCGCTGTACTTGGATTTGATTCGCTTCAACCGCCCGGCTGGCTGGTTGGTGTTGATTTGGCCAACGCTGACGGCACTGTGGGTGGCTGCCGATGGTTTTCCCGGCTGGCACTTGCTGCTGGTGTTTGGCCTGGGCACGGTGCTGATGCGCAGCGCCGGCTGCACCATCAACGACATTGCTGATCGCAATTTTGACAAGCACGTTAAGCGCACTACGGCCCGCCCCATCACCAGTGGGGAACTGGGTGTGAAAGAGGCCGCCCTGGTCGGGGCCGTGCTGGCGCTGCTTGCCCTGGGCCTGGTGCTGACCACCCGCTGGGAGGCGGTGGCCTGGTCGGTGCCTGCGGTGCTGTTCACCATTCTCTACCCCTACACCAAGCGCTTTTTTGCCATGCCGCAGGCGTTTTTGGGTATTGCATTTAACTTCGGCATCGTCATTGCCTTTGCTGCGGTGGTGGGCGAGGTCGGCAGCACCGCCTGGGTGCTGTGGCTGGCCAATATGTGCATGGTGCTGGCGTACGACACCGAGTACGCCATGGTTGATCGCGACGATGACCTGAAGATCGGCATGAAAACCTCGGCCATCACCCTGGGCCGGTTCGACGTGGCCGGGGTGATGGCATTTTTCATCGTCTGCCTGGGACTGACGGCCTGGGTGCTGCAGCCCTATGGCCTGGGCTGGCCTCTGTGGGGCGGCTTGGGTGTGGCGGCAGCGCAGGTGGTGTGGCATTACACGCTGATCCGCAGCCGCCAGCGGCCTGGCTGCTTTACCGCATTCAGCAAAAGCCACTGGATGGGCGCGGCGTTGTTTGCCGGCGTCGCGCTGGG
Organism: Comamonas denitrificans; assembly: GCF_017368815.1. Taxonomy (GTDB): domain Bacteria; phylum Pseudomonadota; class Gammaproteobacteria; order Burkholderiales; family Burkholderiaceae_C; genus Comamonas; species Comamonas denitrificans. The sequence goes on from NZ_JAFNME010000004.1 coordinate 100,318, forward strand.
GTTTGCGCTGCGCTAACGCCGGGTGACCTGGCTTGACGGTTGTTTTTTCTTTTGCCATAATGCAAGGCTTCGTATTAAAAAATGCGAAGAACTATCTGCCCAGCGGGAAGTTTTTCGGAATGGTCCGAAAAATGGACGACGGGCCCAAGACTGACCGGCTGCCAAGTTCAGCCCTTGAGAAGACTCTGGGGCTGCTCGTAACTGCTGGAGCAAGTTGGGAATATTGAAATGATCCAAACAGAATCTCGGTTAGAGGTTGCCGATAACACCGGCGCGAAGTCTGTACAGTGCATTAAAGTGCTGGGCGGTTCGCATCGACGCTATGCCAGTGTTGGTGACATCATCAAGGTGAGTATTAAGGAAGCCGCTCCACGTGGTCGCGTCAAAAAAGGTGACGTGTACAGCGCGGTGGTGGTGCGTACTGCCAAAGGAATCCGTCGTGCAGACGGCTCTTTGGTGAAGTTCGACTCCAATGCCGCCGTGTTGTTGAATGCCAAGCTGGAGCCCATCGGTACCCGTATTTTTGGCCCCGTGACACGTGAACTGCGTACCGAAAAGTTCATGAAGATCGTGTCTTTGGCTCCTGAAGTTCTCTAAAGGAAAAACACTATGAACAAGATTCGCAAAGGCGACGAAGTCATCGTGTTGACCGGTCGTGACAAGGGCAAACGCGGCGTAGTGAGTCTGCGCAAGGATGAGTCCCGCATTGTCGTGGACGGCATCAACCTGGTGAAGAAGCACGTCAAGCCTAATCCTATGAAGGGCACTAACGGCGGTATTGTGGAAAAGGCCATGCCTATTCATCAATCCAACGTGGCTATCTTCAATGCCGCTACTGGCAAGGCTGACCGTGTAGGTATCCAGGTGAATGCAAACGGTGCACGTGTGCGCGTGTTCAAGTCCACCGGTGCCGAAATCAAGACGGCCTAAGGAGTAAGACATGGCACGACTGCAAAAACTGTACCGCGAAAAAATCGCGGCTGAACTGAAAGAAAAGTTCGGCTACACCTCCGTTATGGAAGTACCTCGTCTGAGCAAGATCACCCTGAATATGGGTGTCGGCGAAGCCGTGGCCGACAAAAAGGTGTTGGACCATGCTGTGGCTGACTTGACCAAAATTGCTGGTCAAAAGCCCGTGGTGACCAAGGCCAAAAAAGCTATCGCTGGTTTCAAAATCCGTGAAGGCCAAGCCATTGGCTGCATGGTGACCCTGCGCGGCGTTCAGATGTATGAATTCCTGGACCGTTTCGTGACTGTGGCATTGCCCCGTGTGCGTGACTTCCGTGGTATTTCTGGTCGCTCGTTTGATGGTCGCGGCAACTACAACGTGGGTGTCAAAGAACAGATCATCTTCCCTGAAATCGAATACGACAAAGTGGATGCTCTGCGTGGTCTGAACATCAGCATCACGACGACGGCGAAGACGGACGATGAGTGCAAAGCACTGCTCGCCGCATTCAAATTCCCCTTCAAGAACTGAGGTGGCGCATGGCTAAGAAAGCACTGATCGAGCGCGAACTCAAGCGCGAAAAACTGGCTGCCAAGTACGCTGCCAAATATGCAGAACTGAAGGCGATCGCTGGCGACGCAAAGCGTAGCGACGAAGAGCGCGATGCTGCCCGTCTGGGTCTGCAGAAGCTGCCACGCAATGCCAATCCGACCCGCCAGCGTGCGCGTTGTGAGCTCACGGGTCGTCCTCGTGGCACTTTCCGTCAATTCGGTCTGGGTCGCATCAAGATTCGTGAACTGGCTTTTGCTGGTGACATCCCCGGTGTCACCAAAGCCAGCTGGTAAGCAAGTAGGAGAAATAAGATGAGCATGAGTGATCCTATCGCCGACTTGCTGACCCGCATCCGTAACGCACAAATGGTGTCGAAAGTCACTGTGGCAGCCCCCGCTTCTAAAGTGAAGGTGGCCATTGCCCAAGTGCTGAAGGATGAAGGCTACATCGACGGTTTTGAAGTTAAAACCAACGAAGGCAAGTCTGAACTGGTGATTAGTCTGAAGTACTACGCTGGTCGTCCTGTGATCGAGCGCATTGAGCGCGTCAGCCGTCCTGGCCTGCGCGTGTACAAGGGCCGTCACGCAATCCCTCAGGTCATGAATGGCCTGGGTGTGGCCATTGTCACTACCCCCAAGGGTGTGATGACTGATCGCAAAGCACGTGCTACCGGCCTCGGTGGTGAAGTGCTGTGCTATGTGGCCTAACGAGCATTGAAGGAGTAATACTGAAATGTCTCGCGTAGCAAAAGCAAATATTGCCATTCCCGCAGGTGTGGAAGTGGCACTGAGCGCTGGTTCCATCCAGGTTAAAGGCAAGGGCGGTGATCTGTCCCTGGCTGTGCATCCCTTGGTGAATATCGGCAACAACGACGGTAAGCTGTCTTTCGCACCCGCCAACGATTCTCGTGATGCAGATGCACTGGCCGGTACCTTCCGTCAGTTGGTAAACAACATGGTCAAAGGCGTGACCGAAGGCTTTGAAAAGAAACTGACTCTGATTGGGGTGGGTTTCAAAGCAGCAGCCTCGGGTAACAAGCTGAACTTGAACGTGGGTTTTTCTCACCCCGTTGACTTCGTTATGCCTGCTGGCGTGACGGTGGCTTGCCCTACGCCCACTGAGATTGTGATCAAAGGTGCAGACCGTCAAGTCGTTGGCCAATTGGCTGCCGACATTCGCGCTGTCCGTCCTCCTGAGCCTTATAAAGGCAAGGGCATCCGTTATGCGGGTGAGAAGGTCACGATCAAAGAGACCAAGAAGAAGTAAGGAGCTGCATGATGTTGAACAAAAAAGAACAGCGTCTGCGCCGTGCTCGCCAAACTCGCATCCGCATTGCCCAGCAAGGTGTTGCCCGTTTGAGCGTCAATCGCACCAATACGCATATCTATGCCAGCGTGATCTCTGGTTGCGGCACCAAAGTGTTGGCTGTAGCTTCTACCGCCGAAGCAGAAGTGCGCACCCTGTTGGGCGCTCCAGGCAAAGGTGGCAACGTCGCTGCGGCAACCCTGATTGGCAAGCGTATTGCCGAGAAGGCCAAAGCAGCTGGTGTTGAGAAGGTGGCCTTTGATCGTGCAGGTTTTGCATTTCATGGCCGTGTTAAGGCCTTGGCAGAAGCCGCTCGCGAAGCGGGTCTGCAGTTCTAAGCGGAGCGGATAGAAATGGCAAAATTTTCTCCTAAAGTGCAAGACGAAGGTCGTGATGACGGTCTGCGCGAAAAGATGATTGCGGTTAACCGCGTCACCAAGGTGGTTAAGGGTGGTCGTATTCTCGGCTTCGCTGCGCTGACCGTGGTAGGCGATGGTGATGGCCGTATGGGCATGGGTAAAGGCAAGTCGAAAGAAGTGCCTGCGGCTGTGCAAAAAGGGATGGAAGAGTCGCGTCGCAACATGGTGAAAGTGTCTTTGAAAGACGGCACGATCCACCATAGCGTGACCGGTCACCATGGTGCTGCTCGCGTTGAGTTGCACCCCGCCCCGAAAGGTACCGGCATCATTGCTGGTGGCCCGATGCGTGCAGTTTTCGAGGTGGTTGGTATTACCGACATTGTGGCTAAAAGCCATGGCACTTCGAACCCCTACAACATGGTGCGTGCTACGTTGGACGCACTGAAAAACGGCAACACGCCGGCTGAAATTGCTGCCAAGCGCGGCAAGTCGGTCGAAGACCTGTTCGTTTGATTGGAGTGACAATGTCGACACAACAAACTATCAAGGTTCAGCTGGTTCGTAGTCCTATTGGCACCAAAGAGTCGCACCGCGCGACTGTGCGTGGCTTGGGCTTGCGCAAGCTGAACAGCGTTAGCGAACTGCAGGACACTCCTGCGGTGCGTGGGATGATCAACAAAATCGCCTATTTGGTGAAAGTTCTGTAAAGGATTGATGATGGAACTCAATAGCATCAAACCCGCAGAAGGTGCCAAACACGCTAAGCGTCGCGTTGGCCGTGGCATTGGTTCGGGTCTGGGTAAAACCGCTGGCCGTGGTCACAAAGGTCAAAAGTCCCGCTCTGGTGGCTACCACAAGGTGGGCTTTGAGGGCGGTCAAATGCCTTTGCAGCGTCGCCTGCCCAAGCGCGGCTTTAAATCTGTTTCCTTGAAGTACAACGCAGAGGTAACTTTGCGTGCATTGGAACAGTTGGGTGCCGCTGAAGTGGATGTGGCAATGCTTAAGCAAGCCGGCTTGGTTCCGTCTTTGGCCCAAGTGGTCAAAGTGATCAAGCAAGGCGAAATTACCAAGGCCGTGAAGTTGTCTGGTATCGGTGCAACCGCCGGTGCTAAGGCTGCTATCGAAGCCGCAGGCGGCACTGTCGCCTGATATCACTGAAAGAAGGCATCCGTGGCTACTAGCGCAGCTCAAATGGCAAAAACCGACAAATTTGGCGACTTGCGCCGTCGTCTGGTTTTTCTGTTGCTCGCGTTGGTCGTGTACCGCATCGGGGCGCATATCCCGGTGCCGGGCATTGATCCAGTGCAACTGCAGCAGCTGTTCAATGGCCAGCAGGGCATTCTCAATTTGTTCAATATGTTCTCGGGTGGAGCGCTGGAGCGCTTCACAGTCTTCGCATTGGGGATCATGCCGTACATTTCGGCATCGATCATCATGCAGCTCATGACCTACGTCGTGCCGATGTTTGAGCAAATGAAGAAAGAAGGAGAGGCTGGGCGCCGCAAGATCACCCAGTACACCCGCTATGGCACTTTGGGCCTGGCGCTCTTTCAATCGTTGGGGATTGCTGTTGCTTTGGAGAGCCAGGCAGGGTTGGTACTTTCTCCAGGGTTTGGTTTCCGTATGACGGCAGTGGTCAGTTTGACCGCTGGAACCATGTTTCTAATGTGGTTGGGCGAGCAGATCACCGAGCGTGGTTTGGGTAACGGTATTTCCATTTTGATCTTTGCTGGTATTGCCGCAGGCTTGCCTAGCTCGATCGGTGGTTTGCTGGAGCTGGTTCGCACGGGCGCAATGGGTATTCCTGCTGCTATCTTTATTGTTCTTGTAGTGGCAGCGGTAACGTACTTCGTTGTGTTTGTCGAACGAGGACAACGCAAGATACTGGTGAATTACGCACGTCGCCAAGTTGGTAATAAGGTGTATGGTGGGCAGTCTTCGCACTTGCCGTTGAAACTGAACATGGCCGGGGTCATCCCTCCCATTTTTGCTTCATCCATCATCTTGCTGCCGGCCACCGCGGTAAACTGGTTCAGTGGTTCCGGTGAAAGTTGGTTCTCGCGCACGCTAAAGGATATTGCAAGTACGCTGACCCCTGGTCAGCCGATTTATGTGATGCTCTACGCTGGCGCAATCATCTTTTTCTGTTTCTTCTACACGGCACTCGTATTCAATAGCCGCGAGACAGCCGATAATCTGAAGAAGAGTGGTGCCTTCATTCCCGGGATTCGTCCTGGGGACAACACCGCTCGCCACATCGACAAAATCTTGGTGCGTTTGACACTGGCTGGTGCGGTTTACATCACCTTTGTGTGTTTGCTGCCGGAATTTTTGATCCTCAAGTACAACGTCCCGTTCTACTTTGGGGGCACATCGCTACTGATCATTGTGGTTGTAACGATGGATTTCATGGCGCAGGTACAAAACTACATGATGAGCCAGCAGTACGAATCCCTGCTTAAAAAGGCCAACTTTAAAACGGCCCTTTAAGAGAAAGTGCGCTCTTGCATCTTCGGGTGCAAGAGCGATGAACAGATAAGTAAGAGTTGACACGGCTTGAAGCGGTGCACAGTAAGTAAACCCGCTAAAAGTGCAGTGCCGGATGGAAAGTTTTAGGAGAAAGAAATGAAAGTTTCGGCTTCGGTCAAAAAAATCTGCCGTAACTGCAAAATCATTCGCCGCCACGGTGTGGTGCGTGTGATTTGCACGGATCAGCGCCATAAGCAGCGCCAAGGTTGATTAAAGGTATCAGAGGACATATATGGCTCGTATAGCTGGCATTAATATTCCGCCGCACAAGCATGCTGAGATCGGCCTGACTGCTATTTATGGCATCGGTCGCCCTACAGCCCGCAAAATTTGCGAAGCGTGTGGCATTGATTACTCGAAAAAAGTCAAGGAATTGACCGATGCGGATCTGGAAAAGATCCGTGATCAGCTCAATGGCATGACTTTGGAAGGCGATCTGCGTCGTGAAACCACCATGAACATCAAGCGTTTGATGGACATTGGTTGCTACCGTGGTTTCCGTCATCGTCGCGGTCTGCCGATGCGCGGTCAGCGCACTCGTACCAATGCACGTACCCGCAAGGGCCCGCGCAAAGGCGCCGTGACCCTGAAGAAATAAGAATTGAGAGTTACTGACTATGGCTAAAGCTCCCAATAACGCAGCAGCACGTGTTCGCAAAAAAGTTCGCAAGAACATTGCCGATGGCATTGCACACGTTCATGCTTCGTTTAACAACACCATCATTACCATCACCGACCGTCAAGGTAACGCTTTGTCGTGGGCCTCTTCGGGCGGTCAAGGCTTCAAGGGTTCGCGTAAATCCACACCGTTTGCTGCCCAGGTAGCTTCCGAAGTGGCTGGCCGTGCCGCCATGGAGCAAGGTATCAAGAATCTGGAAGTGGAAATCAAAGGTCCCGGCCCTGGCCGTGAATCTTCGGTTCGTGCTCTGGGTGCTCTGGGGATTCGCATTACGTCGATCGCTGACGTAACACCCGTTCCTCACAACGGTTGCCGCCCTCAAAAGCGTCGTCGTATTTAATTTTTGTAAGCCCACCGCCGCCCCGTTTGCTTTGCAGCGTGGGCGGCTCCCGCGTTTTCCGCGCGGAAGTTTTGTAAAGGAATAAAAAGTGGCACGTTATATTGGCCCCAAGGCTAAACTTTCCCGCCGCGAAGGCACCGATCTGTTCTTGAAGAGCGCCCGTCGCTCGATCGCTGATAAAGCCAAGTTTGACACCAAGCCTGGCCAGCATGGCCGCACTTCGGGTCAGCGCACTTCTGACTACGGTCTGCAATTGCGTGAAAAACAAAAAGTCAAGCGCATGTACGGTGTGCTGGAAAAGCAGTTCCGTCGCTACTTTGAGGAAGCCGATCGTCGCCGTGGCAACACCGGTGCCAACTTGCTCGGTTTGCTGGAAACCCGTTTGGACAACGTGGTGTACCGCATGGGCTTTGGCTCTACCCGCGCAGAAGCACGTCAGATGGTTTCGCACAAAGCGATTACCGTGAACGGTCAGTGCGTAAATATTCCTTCGTACTTGGTGAAAAGCGGTGACGTGATTGCCGTGCGTGAAAAATCCAAAAAGCAAGCCCGCATTGTTGAGGCTTTGCAATTGGCTGCGCAAGTGGGCTTCCCCGCTTGGGTTGAAGTGAGCCAGGATAAGGTTGAGGGCACTTTCAAGCAAGTGCCTGATCGCGATCAGTTTGGTGCCGATATCAACGAATCGCTGATTGTTGAGTTGTACTCGCGTTAATTAGCGGGTTGATTCTTCGCCTAATCCTGTTCCCAGGCCGCAGTGGTTGCGGCCTGGGCGCTTCACCAGCCTTACCGGTGTAACGAGCCGGGGGTATTGAGAGGAAGTTTTGCATGCAAACAAATCTGCTGAAACCCAAGACGATCAATGTTGAGCAGCTGGCTGCCAACCGTGCCAAAGTCACGTTGGAGCCTTTCGAGCGTGGTTATGGCCACACTCTGGGCAATGCTTTGCGCCGTGTGCTCCTGTCGTCCATGGTGGGTTATGCGGCAACGGAAGTGACCATTGCTGGCGTGTTGCATGAATACTCGTCCATCGATGGGGTGCAAGAAGATGTGGTGAACATTCTTTTGAACCTCAAGGGCGTGGTGTTTAAGCTGCAAGGCCGCGATGAAGTGACTTTGAGCCTGCGCAAAGAGGGCGATGGCATCGTGACTGCGCGTGATATTCAAACACCGCACGACGTTGAAATCATCAACCCGGATCACGTTATCGCCACGCTGTCGCACGGTGCCAAGCTGGACATGCAAATCAAGGTCGAAACAGGCCGTGGTTATGTGCCTGGCAACATGCGCCGCTTTGGTGACGAGCCGAACAAGTCGATTGGCCGCATTGTGCTGGATGCTTCGTTCTCGCCGGTGCGCCGCGTCAGCTACGCCGTCGAGAGTGCCCGCGTTGAGCAGCGTACCGATCTGGATAAATTGGTTCTGGAAATCGAAACCAATGGTGCCATCAACGCTGAAGATGCGGTGCGTGCTTCGGCCAAAATTTTGGTGGAGCAACTGGCGGTGTTTGCCCAGCTGGATGGTGATTTTGCCGATACCGGCATGTTGCTCCAGGCTGGCAGCAGCAGCCGCGCCAGCGCCCAGACGTTTGATCCGATTCTGCTGCGTCCGGTCGATGAGCTGGAGCTGACGGTGCGCTCGGCCAACTGCCTGAAAGCGGAAAACATCTACTACATCGGTGATCTGATTCAGCGCACCGAAAACGAGCTGCTCAAGACCCCGAACCTGGGTCGTAAGTCGCTCAACGAAATCAAAGAAGTTCTGGCTTCGCGTGGCTTGACGCTGGGCATGAAGCTGGAAAACTGGCCACCGGCTGGTTTGGAAAAACGCTAAAAAAGCATTGATCCAGTTTTTTTGATTAAAATGCGCGGTTTCCCTGGGCTGTAAGCCCTTGGAAACCGTTTTTACCCTGTGCACCGGGCAGTACCTGATACGGCTTGCCCGATTGAACGAATGAAAAGGAAAGCACTATGCGTCACGGCAACGGCCTGCGTAAATTGAACCGCACTTCTGCACACCGCAAAGCGATGCTGCAAAACATGATGAACTCGCTCATTGAGCACGAAGCCATCAAAACCACTGTTCCTAAAGCCAAAGAGCTGCGCCGCGTGATCGAGCCCATGATCACTTTGGCCAAGGTGGACACCGTCGCCAATCGCCGTTTGGCATTTGACCGCCTGCGTGACCGCGACAGCGTCACCAAGCTGTTCAACGTGCTGGGCCCCCGCAACGCCCAGCGTCCTGGTGGTTACACGCGCATCTTGAAAATGGGCTTCCGCGTGGGTGACAACGCCCCGATGGCCTATGTTGAGCTGGTCGAGCAAGCCCCTGAAGCGGCTGCCGAGCAAGCTGCTGAATAATAGAGTACAATGAACGCTTATCGCGAGGTGGAGCAGCTTGGTAGCTCGTTGGGCTCATAACCCAAAGGTCGGAGGTTCAAATCCTTCCCTCGCAACCAAATAAAAAAACCTGTGCAGTTGCTGCACAGGTTTTTTTTCGTCCAAGTTTTCTCTGGTGCCTGGTGGCCCAAGCTGGGTCAGGCTGGCAGCAGCGGCGATGCTTTTAAAAACATAGCTTTTACCGCTTTACCTGATTGATTATTTGATCAAAATACTTATTTTTTATTGCTAGACAAGCGTAACAAGCTCTTTTTTAACCTCTTATATACATATTTGTTTATATAAGAAGCATTAAATAATATTTTGTATCTATAAAGAAGTCTTCTACAGTGGCGGCCTGCGTTCTATCGCTTGAGCACCACCATGTACCAATACACAGAATTTGACCGTCAATTTGTAAAACTTCGCGCCGAGCAGTTTCGGGACCAGTTGGAGCGCTGGGAGCGTGGCGAGCTGACCGATGAGCAGCTGCTGCCGTTGCGCCTGCAAAACGGCTGGTACATCCAGCGCTACGCGCCCATGGCCCGCATTGCGGTGCCTTATGGCGAAATCAGCAGCACCCAGCTGCGCATGCTGGCCCGCATTGCGCGGGAGTACGACCAGCCCGATCCGGTGCTGTTGGCCCAGGCTCAGGCTACGCAGGATGCGCTGCAGGCCTCCCAGCCTGGGGCGACCCTGCCGGCCCCGCCGTTGCGCTATGGCTATGGTCACTTCACGACGCGCACCAATTGCCAGTTCAACTGGATTCCTTTGAGCAAGGCGGCCGAGGTGATGGAGTTGCTGGCCAGCGTGTCGATGCACGGCATCCAGACCAGCGGCAACGACATTCGCAACATCAACGCCGATGCCTGGGAGGGGGTGGCCCAAGACAGCGTGGTCGATTGCCGCCCGTTTGCCGAGATCACCCGACAATGGAGCTCGCTGCACCCCGAGTTTTCTTATCTGCCGCGCAAATTCAAAATTTCCTACAACGGTGCGGTGGAAGACCGGGCCGCCACGGGCTGGTACGACATTGGTCTGCTGGGCGTGAAAAATGCCCAGGGGGAGGTGGGCTTTACCGTCAAAGTGGGCGGTGGCATGGGGCGCACCCCGGTGATTGGCACGGTGGTGCGCGAGTTTTTGCCGTGGAACCAGGTGCTCAATTACATCGAAGCCATCATCCGGGTGTACAACGCCTACGGTCGGCGCGATAACAAGTGGAAGGCCCGCATCAAAATTTTGGTCAAGTCCGAAGGGCAGGCCTTTATTGATGCCGTCGAAAAAGAATTTAACGCGATTGTTGAGCTGGACGGTGCCCCGCACACCATCACCCAGGCGGAGCTGGACCGCGTGAGCGCCTTTTTTGTCGTGCCGCCGTTGAAGCCGGCCAACCGCCCTGCGCAGACCGACACCAGCGCGCCGCTGTACCAGCGCTGGCTGGAGCACAACGTGCGCGGCCACAAGCTGCCGGGGATGAAAACCGTCACCTTGTCGTTCAAGCGCCCCGGTTTTGCGCCGGGGGATGCCGATGCGGACACCATGGAGGCGCTGGCGCACATGGCCGAGCTGTTCAGCGCGGGCGAGGCGCGGCTGACGCACGAGCAAAACGTGATGCTGCCCTGGGTGTTTGAGAGTGATTTGCCGGCCGTTTATGAAGTGGCGCACGCACTGGGCCTGGCCACGCCCAATATCAATTTGCTCACTGACGTGATTGCCTGCCCCGGTGGGGATTTTTGCTCGCTGGCCAATGCGCGCACCTTGCACATTGCCGACCATGTTCTGCTGCGTTACCAGGACGTGAATGAGGTGCTGGACATTGGCCCAATTGACCTGCACATGAGCGGCTGCATCAACAGCTGCGGCCACCACCACAGCGGCCATATCGGCATCTTGGGCGTGGATAAAGACGGCAAAGAGTGGTACCAGGTCACCCTGGGGGGAGCCGACGGCACCACACTGTCCGGCCCGGCGACTGGGGGCAAGGTGGTGGGCCCGGCGTTCTGTGCGGCAGAAATTCCGGACGTTCTGGAAGCCCTGCTGCGCACCTACCGCGCGCTGCGCCAGCCCGGCGAATTGTTTATTGATGCGCTGCGCCGCATTGGTCACGATCCATTCAAGGCCGCTGCCAACGCGGCACGCCATCCGCGCGTCGAAGCGGCGGCGATTTAAGGTGGGGAATGCAGGAGTAAATGCTATGAAAATTATTGCTAATAGCGCTGGTATAGAAAGCGTAAAAACCGAAAAATCCTTAGAAATTGCGAACGATGCCGATGTGGCCGAGCTGGTCGCCAGCGGTGCTTTGCAGGGCATCGCGCAAGTGGTGCTGCACTTTCCGAAATTTACCGATGGCCGCGCCTACACCCAGGCCGTGCTGCTGCGCCGGCGCTACCACTTTCAGGGCGATATCTGCGCCACGGGCGATGTGCTGATTGACCAATTGGTCCACATGCACCGCAGTGGTTTTACCAGCGCCATCCTGGCCGAAGGGGTGAACGCCGATGCCGCCCAGCGGCAGATTGAGCGCTTTACCGCGTTCTACCAGGGCGATGTGCTGCAGCAGCGCCCCCTGTTTGCCCGCCAGGCGGCCGAGCTGGAGCTGGCATGAGCGCCGCCCCCGCCCCCGTCAGCACCCTGCGCAGCGTGGCCCAGCAGGTGGTGCAAACCTCTGCCGTGGCCCTGTTTGCCAAGCCCAGCGCCGACTATGCCGACAAGCTGGCCCAAGCCCAAGACTGCCTGCGCCAGGCCGCGGCCCTGGGCGCGGTCACCCAGGCCAACAGCCTGGGGGTGGAGGACATGGTCATTACCCACATCGCCCGGCAGTTGCAGTTGAACCTTCCCGTGTTTGTGCTCAATACGGGCCGCCTGCACACCGAAACCTTGGCCTTGCTGGAGCGCTTGCAAGCGCAAGAGGGGGTGGACGTGACCGTGTACCACCCCCAGGCCGAGGCGGTGCGCGATTACATCCGCCAGCATGGCCAAGATGCGCTGTACGACAGCATCGCCCTGCGCAAGCAATGCTGCGATCTGCGCAAGATGGAGCCGCTGGCCCGTGCCCTGGCGGGGAAGAAAGGCTGGATTACCGGCCTGCGCCGCGAGCAATCGAGTGCCCGCGCGGCGGTGCCCTTGGTCGATACCAGCGAGCCGCGCACCAAGTTCAACCCCCTGGCCAACTGGACGCAGGGCGATGTCTGGCACTACGTGGCCGAGCACGGCGTGGACACCAACCCCTTGCACGACCAGTTCTACCCCAGCATTGGCTGCGCCCCTTGCACCCGCCCGGTGACGTTGGGCGAAGACTTTCGCGCCGGGCGCTGGTGGTGGGAAGATGAAAACGCCAAAGAGTGCGGCCTGCATGTGCAGAAAAGCAAGCATTAAAGAAGATAGCTGCTTACGCTTGCCAGTTCTACGAAATCTCTGTTTTTATTAAGAATTATCATGAATGCCCCTGTGAACCATGATGTGCTGACGGCCGTCAGCAACCGCCACCTGGATGCCTTGGAGGAAGAGACCATCTTCATCCTGCGCGAAGTGGCCGCCGCGTTTGAGCGCCCCGCGCTGCTGTTCTCGGGCGGCAAGGATTCGCTGGTCATGCTCAAGTGCGCGGAAAAAGCCTTTGGTGTGGGCCGCCTGCCGTTTCCGCTGCTGATGATCGACACCGGCCACAACTTCCCCGAAATGATTGCCTACCGCGACCAACGGGCCCAGGAGCTGGGGGCTGAGCTGATTGTGCGCAACGTCGAAGACAGCATGGCCCGGGGCACGGTGCGCCTGGCCCGCCCGGACGAGCCGCGCAACCCGCACCAAGCCGTCACGCTGCTGGAGGCGATTGACGAATTTCGCTTTGATGCGCTCATCGGTGGGGCGCGGCGCGATGAGGAAAAAGCCCGCGCCAAAGAGCGCATCTTCAGCCACCGCGACAGCTTTGGCCAATGGCAGCCCAAAGACCAGCGCCCCGAGCTGTGGACGCTGTTCAACACCCGCATCGCGCCGGGCGAGCATTTCCGTGTTTTTCCGATCAGCAACTGGACGGAACTGGATGTGTGGCAATACATCGCCCGTGAAAACGTCGGCCTGCCCTCGCTGTACTACGCCCATGAGCGCGAAGTGATTGAGCGCCGGGGCCTGCTGGTGCCCGTCTCGCCGCTGACCCCGCCCAAAGACGGCGAGCAGGTGCAAACCCGCACGGTGCGCTTTCGCACCCTGGGCGATATCACCTGCACCTGCCCGGTGGAAAGCAGCGCAGCCACCCCGGCGGACATCGTGCTGGAGACCCTCACCGTGCAGGTGAGCGAGCGCGGGGCCACGCGCATGGATGACAAGACCAGCGATGCCTCGATGGAAAAGCGCAAAAAAGAAGGCTACTTTTAAATGACAACGATAGCTAACACCACAGAACAGACGGGCCTTAACGTGCAAAAAGATCAAAATTTTTCTGCCCTGCGTTTCATTACCTGCGGCAGCGTGGACGATGGCAAAAGCACCCTGATTGGCCGCCTGCTGGTCGATAGCCGCAGCGTGCTGCAAGACCAGGTGGCCGGTGTCACCAAGGGCGGCGAGGTCGATCTGGCCCAGCTGACCGACGGCCTGGCCTCCGAGCGCGAGCAAGGCATCACCATCGACGTGGCCTGGCGCTACTTTGCCACCGATCGGCGCAAATTCATCATTGGCGATGCCCCCGGGCATGAGCAGTACACGCGCAACATGGTCACTGCGGCCTCGCAGGCCGATGCGGCGATTGTGCTGGTCGATGCCACCAAGCTGGACTGGGCCAATCCGGCCCTGCAACTGCTGCCGCAAACGCGCCGCCACAGCCTGCTGGTGCAGCTGCTGCGCGTGCCCGGCCTGGTGTTTGCCGTGAATAAATTGGATGCCGTGGCCGATCCGGCCCTGGCGTTTGCGCACATTCAGGCCGCACTGCAGCAGTTTGCGCAGGATGCCGGCCTGGCGGTCACCGCCACCGTGCCCATCTCGGCGCTGCTGGGCTGGAACGTCGTCACCCCCCACGCGGGCTGGTGTGGTTACCAAGGCCCCAGCCTGCTGCAGCTGCTGGAAAGCCAGCCCACCACGCCGGCCGATACCCACCTGCCCCTGGCCTTTCCCGTGCAGTGGGTGGAGAAGTTTTCTGCGTCCAGCGACACCAGCCAAGGCCGCCGCGTGTTTTGGGGCCGGGTGGCGGCGGGCCAAGTGCAGCCGGGCCAAGCGGTGCAAATCTTCCCCAGCGGGCAGCTGGCCAGCGTGGCCCAGGTGCTTAACCACACGCGCCAGCCGCAGACCGTGGCTGCGGGCCTGAGTGCAGGCGTGGTGCTGGACCGCGAGGTGGATGTCTCGCGCGGCGATTGGATTGTGGCCGCCCCGCAAGCGGCCGCCGTGGCCGAGGACGACTTTGACACCCCCGCCGCCATCAGCCCCTGGCCCGCCCAGAAAACCGCCACCGCCACCGTTGCCTGGATGGACGACGAACCCCTGGTGGTGGGCCGCGTGTACTGGGCGCTGCATGGCCACCGCTGGGTGAAAGCCAAGGTGCAGCACGTGCTGTTCAATCTGGACGTACATACCCTGGAGCGCCAGGAAGCCAGCCAGCTGGCCCCCAACGCCATTGGCCAGGTGCAACTGCTGCTGCAAGAGCCGCTGCCGCTGGCCAGCTTTGCCCAGGCGCGGGTTTTGGGCTCACTGATTTTGGTGGACACCGCCAGCCACAAAACAGCGGGCGCGGTGCTGGTGCAATAAGCCGCCAGGCTGGGCTGCGGCCCCAGGGCGTTGCGCTGGGCCTGAGATCGTGAACACGTTCTTAGTTCTAGTTGTGGTCTTGGCGCAGTTGCCCATGCGCGTGACACGCCTGGACAAACGCGCTCAGTGGCGCGGTCAGGGTGTGCGCGGGGCGTTGCAGCAAAGAAAAATCACGCCGCAGCGGCGGCAGCAGGCTGGGCAGGATGACCAATTCGTCCCGGTCCAGCCATGGCTGCACCAGCACGCGGGACAGGCAGCCAATGCCCAGCCCCAGCGCGGCGCAGCGGGCAATCGCTTCTGAGCTGCCCAGGGTTGAGCAGGTGCTGGGCCACTCTTGCAGCAGGGGCAGCAGGCTGTGCTCCAACACCTCGCGGGTGCCCGAGCCCGGTTCGCGCAGCAGCCAGTGGGCCTGGCGCAGCGCGGCAATATCGCAGCCGTTTTGCGTCCAGCGTGAGCCGGGGCGGGCCACGAGCAGCAACTCGTCCTGGTACCAAGGCTGGCGCAGCAGTGCCGGGGTGCGGCAGGGCCCTTCGGTTAGACCCAGATCGACCTCCAGGGCCAGCACCGCGTGCTCGACCTGCTCGGTGTTGCCAATGCGCAGGTCCACGTTGATGTGCGGGTGGGTGGCCCTCAGGCGGGCCAGCACCAGGGGCAGAACATGGTTGCCAATGGTGCTGCTGGCGGCCAGGTGCAGGCGCACCGGCTGGGTGCTGGCGTTGGCGGCCCCCACGCTCAGGGCCAGGTGCTGGGCCTGCTCCAGCAGGTTGCGCGCTTGCGGCAGCAGGGTGCGGCCCGCAGCGTTGAGCACCAAGGCACGGCCTTGGCGCTCAAACAGCGTGGTGCCCAGCACGCGTTCGAGCTGCTGCAGCGCCGCACTGGTCGCCGATTGGGACAGCCCCAGCGCCCCGGCTGCCGCCACGGTGGAGCCATGGCGCACCACGGCGGTAAACACTTCCATCTGGCGCAAGGTCATGGGCAGCATGGCAGATCCTATCTATCGGTTTTTTAGTTAAGCGCAACGTAAATTATTCGTTATCCAGGCGCGTCCCGTATCCCTACAGTCGCGTCCATGCAAATTGTGACTGGGCTGGGGTCTCGGGCCGTACCGGGACTGGCATTGACGGGGGCGGGTGCCCTGCTGTGTCTGTTGTTAGAGCGCTTGCCGCTGCTGCAAGCTTGGAGTTTTGGGGCGCTGACCCTGGCGATCGGCCTGGGCATGGTGCTGGGGCATGTGCCCTGGCTGCAAGGCGCAGGCGCAACCCGCTGGGCCGCAGGGGTGCAACTGGCCAAGGGGCCGGTGCTGCGGGCGGGCATCGTGCTGTACGGCCTGCGCTTGAGCGTGCAGGACATCACGGCCCTGGGCTGGGGCGCGGTGGCGCTGGATGTGTTCATCCTGAGCAGCACCGTGGCGCTGGCCTGGGCACTGGGCCGCTACGTGTTCAAGCTGGAGCCGCGCAGCGCCTTGCTCATTGGTGCGGGCAGCGCCATTTGCGGGGCGGCGGCCGTGCTGGCAACGGCCCCGGTGGCCCAGGCGCGCGAGCGTGATGTCGGCGTGGCCGTGGCCACCGTGGTGGTTTTTGGCACGCTGTCCATGTTTTTGTACCCCTGGCTGGCAGGGGTGTTGTGGCCGGCAACGGCGCACAGCAGCCCCGGCTATGGCGTGTACGTGGGCGCCACCGTGCACGAGGTGGCGCAGGTGGTGGTGGCCGCCAGTGCCATCGGGGGCCAGGCGGCGCATACTGCGGTGATCACCAAAATGCTGCGTGTGCTGTTGCTGGCCCCGTTTTTGCTCATCCTGTCGTGGTGGCTGGGGCGCGGGGCCCCGGCCGACGGGGGGCGCGGGCGCATCACCATTCCTTGGTTTGCCCTGGGGTTTGTGGCGGTGGTGTTGCTGCACCCTGGCTTGCCGCCGCCGCTGGTGCGCCTGGGGGTGCTGCTGGACCAAGGGCTGCTGACCATGGCCATGCTGGCCTTGGGCATGGGCATCCAGTGGCAGGCGCTGCGCTGCGCCGGCATCCGGCCCTTGTGGTTGGCGGGGGCGCTGTGGCTGTGGTTGCTGGGGGCCGGTGCGGTGCTGACCCGCTGGGGGTGGCCGGGGTAATGCCAACCCCGTGCCCCCAGACGTTGCCCACCCGTTGCCCTGGCACCAGGCTATGGCGTGGGCCGTTGCGGGGCGCTGCTGGGTGCTTTTTCCGTGACAATCGCGGCATGCACACCACCCCCGCTCTCACCACCACTACGCCCATCGTCCTTTTTGCCCATGGCTCGCGCGACCCGCGTTGGGCGCAGACGCTGGACCACCTGCAAACGGCCCTGGAGCAGCAAGCCGCCGCCCAAGGGCGCACCTGCGTGGTGCGCCAAGCGTTTTTGGAGTTGATGGAGCCGCCCTTGCCCCAGGTGCTGGCCCAGTTGGGCGCCGAAGGGGCCACCCAGGTGGCCGTGCTGCCGGTGTTTTGGTCGGCAGGCAGCCATGTGCTGGGCGACTTGCCCGCGCTGATTGCCCAGGCGCAAGCGGATTACCCGCAATTGCAGGTGCAAACGTGGCCGGTGCTGTCGCGCTGGCCGGGGCTGCTCGATTGGCTGGCGGGGCAGGCGCTGGCGCAGCTGTCTGAATAATTGAATTGGCCCTGGCCGTTGCTTTTGGCCACGGAAACCAGGGTTTTCCCTGTTTTTACGAGGTGCAACCTCTGCGACATTTCAACCTGTTTAGGTTGCACCTTGGTGCGACCTTTTTGTTTAAAGGTTGTTTGCAATGTCTACTACCCTTGGTATCAAAGTTGATGAAGCGCTGCGCGAGCGCATTCGCGCAGCCGCCCAGAATTTAGGGCGCACCCCGCACTGGCTGCTCAAGCAGGCGGTGGTGCAGTATGTGGATGCGCTGGAGCGTGGCCTGCCCAGCATTCGCATTGTTGGCACCGAAAGCGCCGCCGCCGATGCGCTGGAGAGTGAAGAAAGCGCCCTGGCTCCCCACGAAGTGCAGCCTTTTTTGCACTTTGCCCAATCCATCTTGCCGCAAACCCCGCTGCGCGCGGCCATTACCGCCGCTTGGCACCGGCCCGAGACCGAATGCCTGCCCGCCCTGCTGCCCCTGGCGCGGGTGAGCGATGCCGAGCAAGCGGGCAAAGTCCATGCCCTGGCCGCCAAGCTGGTGCAAGGCCTGCGCGATGCCCCGGTGGGCAGCGGCGTGGCGGCGCTGGTGCAGGAGTTTTCGCTGTCCAGCCAAGAAGGCGTGGCGCTGATGTGCCTGGCCGAGGCTTTGCTGCGCATCCCGGACAAGGCCACGCGCGATGCGCTGATTCGCGACAAGATCAGCCAGGGCGACTGGAAATCGCACGTTGGGCGTTCGCAATCCATGTTCGTCAATGCCGCCGCCTGGGGGCTGGTGCTGACGGGCAAGCTGACCGGTACGAACAGTGAAAAAAATCTTTCATCGGCGCTGACCCGGGTGATCGGCAAGGGCGGCGAGCCGCTCATTCGCCAGGGCGTAAACCACGCCATGAAGCTGATGGGCGAGCAGTTCGTTACCGGCCAGAACATTGGCGAGGCGCTGGCCAACAGCCGCAAGTTCGAAGCCCAAGGCTTTCGCTACAGCTACGACATGCTGGGCGAGGCGGCCACCACCGAGCAGGACGCCCAGCGCTACCTGCGCGACTACGAGCAGGCCATCCACGCCATTGGCGCAGCGTCGGCCGGGCGCGGTATTTTTGAAGGGCCGGGCATCTCGATCAAGCTCTCGGCCCTGCACCCGCGCTACAGCCGCGCCCAGTACGACCGCGTGATGGGCGAGCTGCTGCCGCGCGTGCTGCACCTGGCCGAGCTGGCCAAGCAGTACGACATTGGCATGAACATCGACGCTGAAGAGGCCGACCGCCTGGAGCTGTCGCTCGATTTGATGGAGGCGCTGTGCGCTGCGCCCTCGCTCAAAGGCTGGAGCGGTATCGGCTTTGTCGTGCAGGCCTACCAAAAGCGCTGCCCGCAGGTGATCGACTATCTGATCGACCTGGCCCGGCGCAGCCGCCGCCGCCTGATGGTGCGCTTGGTCAAAGGCGCGTACTGGGACAGCGAGATCAAACGCGCCCAGCTCGATGGCCTGGCCGGTTACCCGGTCTATACGCGCAAGGTCTATACCGACGTGAGCTACCTGGCCTGCGCCCGCAAGCTGCTGGAGGTGCCGGACGCGATCTACCCGCAATTTGCCACGCACAACGCGCAAACCCTGGCCACCATCTACCACCTGGCGCAAACCGTGGGTGGCAGCTACTACAGCGGCCAGTATGAATTTCAGTGCCTGCACGGCATGGGCGAGCCGCTGTACGCCCAGGTCACCGGCGCGATTGCCGATGGCAAGTTGGCCCGCCCCTGCCGCGTGTATGCGCCCGTGGGCAACCACGAAACCCTGCTGGCCTACCTGGTGCGCCGCCTGCTGGAAAACGGGGCCAACACCTCGTTTGTGAACCGCATTGGCGACCCCAGCGTGCCCGTGGCCGAGCTGGTGGCCGACCCGGTGGAGGAGGTGCTGCAAATCGCCAGCCAAGAAGGCCGCTTGGGGGCACCGCACCCAAAAATCCCGCTGCCCGCCCAGTTGCTGGCCCAGGGCCCGCAGGGCCGCGCCAACTCGCAAGGGGTGAACTTGGCGCACGAGCAGCAACTGGCCTCGCTGGCGGCCGCCTTGCTCAATAGCACCACGCAAAACTGGCTGGCCGCCCCGGCCGGGGTGCCCCTGCCGGCCGACCCGGCGCAAGACAGCCAGTGGCAGCCCGTGCGCAACCCGGCCGAACTGACCGATGTGGTGGGCTGGGTGCGCGAAACCGATGCCGAACAAGCCCAGGCCGCAGCCGCTGCCGCCGCCCAGGCCGCGCCCATTTGGGCGGGCACACCGCCGGCCGTGCGCGGCGATGTGCTGGCCCGTGCGGCCGATTTGCTGGAGCAACGCAGCCAGCTCTTGATGGGCCTGATCGTGCGCGAAGCGGGCAAAACCCTGCCCAACGCCGTGGCCGAAATCCGCGAGGCCGTGGACTTCCTGCGCTACTACGGCGCCATGGTGGCCGACCAGTTTGACAACGCCCGCGAACGCCCCTTGGGCGTGGTGCTGGCCATCAGCCCGTGGAATTTCCCGCTGGCCATC
This sequence comes from Comamonas denitrificans, assembly GCF_017368815.1. Classification (GTDB taxonomy): domain Bacteria; phylum Pseudomonadota; class Gammaproteobacteria; order Burkholderiales; family Burkholderiaceae_C; genus Comamonas; species Comamonas denitrificans. Next base: position 120,258 of record NZ_JAFNME010000004.1, read on the forward strand.
TTCGCTGGGCAGGTGGCCGCTGCGCTGGCCGCCGGCAACGCTGTGCTGGCCAAACCCGCCGAGCAAACGCCGCTGACGGCCGCCGCCATGGTCGCCATCCTGTACGAGGCCGGGGTGCCGCGCGATGCGCTGCAGTTTGTGCCCGGCCAGGGGGAAACCGTGGGCGCAGCCCTGGTGGCGCACCCGCAGGTGGCCGGGGTGATGTTCACCGGCTCCACCGAGGTGGCCCGCATCATTGCCAAGCAACTGGCCCAGCGCCTGTCGCCCAGCGGCCAGCCGATTCCGCTGATTGCCGAAACCGGCGGGCAAAACGCCATGATCGTCGATTCGTCCGCTCTGGCCGAACAGGTGGTGGGCGATGTGCTGACCTCGGCCTTTGACTCGGCCGGTCAGCGCTGCTCGGCCCTGCGCCTGCTGTGTGTGCAGGCCGATGTGGCCGAGCGCCAGCTCACCATGCTGCGCGAAGCCCTGCAGGAGTGGAGCCTGGGCAACCCCGACCGCCAGAGCACCGATGTGGGCCCGGTGATCGACGAAGAGGCCCGCGCCCAGATCGAGGCGCACATTCAGCAGATGCAGGAAGCGGGGCAAAAAGTCACCCGCGTGCAACGCCAGGACGGCGTGTTAAACGGCCACTTCGTTGCCCCGGCGATTATTGAAATTGATAGCGCCAAGCGCTTAACTCGTGAGGTTTTTGGCCCAGTTTTGCACGTTATTCGCTTTCAGCGTGACCAGATTGACCGCTTGGTGGACGATATCAACGCCACCGGCTATGGCCTCACGTTTGGCGTACACAGCCGCATTGACGAAACCATTGACCGCCTGACCGGCCGCATCCACGCGGGCAACATTTACGTAAACCGCAACGTGGTCGGGGCCGTGGTCGGCGTGCAGCCCTTTGGCGGCATGGGCCTGTCGGGCACCGGCCCCAAAGCCGGTGGGCCGCTGTATTTGTACCGCTTGGTGCAGGGCCAGCCCAATGCCGCGCTGGCCCCGCTGCCACGTGCCCAGGCCAGCGCCCCGGTGCCGGCCCAGCAATTGCTGGCCAGCCTGCAAACCACGGTGGTGGCGGGGGTGGAGCAATCGGGCCGCATCTGCGCCGAGGCGCTGGCCGCCTCGCGCCTGGGCACCAGCGTGCTGCTCAATGGCCCCACGGGCGAGAGCAACCGCTACCGCCTGCTAGCGCGTGGCCCGGTGTGGGCGCTGCCGCGCACGCCGCTGGGCCTGGTACACCAGGTGGCCGCCGCTTTGGCCACCGGCAACCCCTGCCACGTGGTGCTGCCTGCGCAGGACAACGGCTGCGCCGCCGCCTGGCAAGCGCTGCGCGCGGCGGCCGGCGATGCCGGGGTGGCCTGGCTGCACAGTGCCGATGACCAGTCCTGGGGCGATGCCCAGGCCCCCATCACGGCCTTGCTGTTCGAGGGCGATGGCGATGCCCTGGTGGGCATTACCACCGCCGTGGCCGCCCGTGCCGGGGCCATCGTGCGCGTCGAAAGCCGCAGCAGCGAAGCCTTGCACGCCGGGCACGGCTACGACCTGGCCGCCTTGCTGCACGAGCAATCCATCAGCACCAACACGGCCGCGGCCGGGGGCAATGCCCAGTTGATGACCATGGCCTGACAGGGGCCACACCGCCTTCGTTTGGACAACCCTGGCGCGATGCGTTCGCGCGGGGTTTTCTGTTCTTAAAAATGCTGGTTTTCGCTTGCTGTGTAAGCGCTGCTAGCTATTAAAAAGTAGTACATCTCTATGCAATTTTCCTGGAACGATCCCACCGCGATCATGTTCGCGATTTACCTGCTTGCCATGCTGGCCATTGGCTGGCTGGGGTATCTGGGCACTAAAAACCTGTCTGACTACATCCTGGGCGGGCGCAGCCTGGGCAGTTTTGTCACGGCCTTGTCGGCCGGCGCGTCGGACATGAGCGGCTGGCTGCTCATGGGCCTGCCGGGGGCCATCTACGTCTCGGGCCTGTCCGAGTCGTGGATTGCCATTGGCCTGTGCCTGGGCGCTTACCTGAACTGGCGCTGGGTTGCCGCCCGCCTGCGCCTGTACACCGAGCGCGCGGGCAATGCGCTGACGCTGCCGGACTTTTTGGCCAATCGCTTCGAGGACAAGAGCAACGCCCTGCGCATCGTCACCGCGCTGGTGATTTTGGTGTTCTTCACCCTGTATTGCGCCTCGGGCGTGGTCGCTGGTGCCCGTTTGTTTGAAAACATGTTCGGCATGCCCTACGGCGTGGCGCTGTGGGTGGGCGCAGCCTGCACCATCGCCTACGTGCTGATTGGCGGCTTTTTGGCCGTGAGCTGGACGGACACCATCCAAGCCTCGCTGATGATCACCGCCTTGCTGCTGGCCCCGGTCATGGCCTGGCTGGCCTTGTCCGGTGATTTGCAGCAGGGGCTGGACCTGCACACCGTCATCACGGCCGAGCAGTTTGACCTGTTCCGGGGCGCAAGCTTTGTCGGCATCGTCTCGTTGATGGCCTGGGGGCTGGGCTACTTTGGCCAGCCGCACATTCTGGTGCGCTTTATGGCGGCCGCTTCGGTGCAAACCATCCCCAAGGCCCGCCGCATCAGCATGACCTGGATGATTTTGTGCCTGGGCGGTGCCGTGGCCGTGGGCTTTATCGGCATCCCCTACTTTGCTACCCATGCAGCCGGGGCCGCTGCCGTCAATGCCAACGCGGAAACCGTGTTTATGGAGCTGGCCAAGCAGCTGTTCAACCCCTGGATTGCCGGTGCCCTGCTGGCGGCCATTTTGGCGGCGGTGATGAGCACCTTGTCGTGCCAGCTGCTGGTGTGCTCCAGCGCCTTGACCGAAGACATCTACCGCACCTTTTTGCGCAAAAACGCCAGCCAGCAAGAGCTGGTCTGGGTGGGCCGCATCATGGTGCTGCTGGTGGCGCTGATCGCCATCGGCCTGGCCAGCGACCCCAACGCCAAGGTGCTGGGCATGGTCAGCTACGCCTGGGCCGGCTTTGGCGCAGCGTTTGGCCCGGTCATCATCTTGTCGGTGTTCTGGCAGGGCATGACGCGCAACGGTGCGCTGGCCGGCATCATCGTCGGGGCGGTCACCGTGCTGGTGTGGAAGCAGTTTGGCTGGTTGGGCCTGTACGAAATCGTCCCCGGCTTCATCCTGTGCGGCCTGACGGTGTTTGTCGTCAGCCGCCTGGGCCAACCCTCGCCCACCATGCTGGCCGCGCACGCAGCGGTGGAAAAAGAATTTGCCGCCATCGGCCAAGCCTAAAACGCCATTGCTGGCTGCGACAACGCCCCAGGGTTTGTGCCCTGGGGCGTTTTTTGCTGGCGGCCGCAAGCCAACAGGGGCTTCACACGGAAGGTGTACGTTTGTCTTCCAGGTCACGCGGGCCAGCTGCCAGGGAATTTCTAGTCTATAGTGGCCTTACTTTTAATTAATATGACCGAGACTGTCAGAGATGTCTTTCATACCCCGTCTGGATCTGGCAGATACCCTTTCCTCCTTGCTGGATGAGCTTTCCCGCGCCGACATGGGGCGCACTACTGCGCACCATGCCGAGATGCCCGATTCTGAGCAGGAGCAGGAGCAGGAGCAGGAGCAGGAGCAGGAGCAGGAGCAGAGTATTGCATCTAAACCCAGTGCGGACTTCGCGACCGCACTGTCCGCCTTACTCGAAGCACTTGCACTCGCCGGCATCGGGCAAGCAGTGCAGCCTTCGCCGGAAGCCGCACCTCCGGACATCCAGAGCCTCACCGCCTTACTCAATTCTGTGGAGCACCCCCTGCATGCTGCTCGGGCCAGTGCGTTGAACTTTGATCCGTGGAAAGTCGCCGGCCTGGGGCGGGATGAAGTGCGCAACTCCCGCGTACTCGCCTGGTTGCTTAACCCCCGTGGCAGCCACGGTTTCGGGGATGCTCTGCTGCAACGGCTGCTGAACCACCTGGCGCAGCAGCGCTCCGGCTTTCCCACCACAACCGGCCCGTACTGCCAGGTCCGCACCGAGCAAACCCCCAACGGCGAACGCAGGGAACGGGTCGATCTCGAAATCGATGCTGCAGCCTTCTATCTACTCATCGAAGTGAAGATTGGCGCGCCAGAAGGCACCGAGCAACTGAACCGCTATGGCGATGTGGCCCAGGCTATTGCCGGCGGTCGTCCCTGGGCCATCCTTTATTTGACCCCGGGCAAAACCGGCTACAAGACCGGCAACCGCTTTCAAACGCACATTCACCCCCTGTCCTGGCGGAAACTGGCGCAGATGATTGAGCAGGCCATGCCCTCAGCGCCCGCTTCACCAACGACCAGCTGGCATGCGACGCACCACGCCGTCGCGTGCTTCATACAACACATCCGCAATCACTGAGCATTCATCCGGAGCGCACCATGACCCAGAACCACACCGCAGGAACCCTGCTGTTCAAACAACTGAAAACCTTCAATGAAAGCGTTGTTTACTTCGAGCAAACCCTGCAGCCGGCCTTACTCAAAGCGATACAGGACTGTGTCGAGGATTTTTGTAGTTCGGGGAGCGGTTGGCACGGCCATTTCGACTTTCCCGAGGAATCTGATTGCCGCCTGGCTCCGCTGCACTGGCTGATCGAGCAGGGTGAAGAAGAAGTTAGTTTTCAGAAACAGACCCATAAGGCGACATTCGAAATCAACTACATCGAAGACAACAATGGCTATGACTACTGGCTTGCATTGTTCTGCGGTGTCGGCACCGCTGGCGGCGAAGCAGGATTCATGTTTGACTGCGACGGAAAGGCATTTGGTGGCAAGAATGCATGGAAAAGATGCGTCAGGCAGGCAACATCACAGCTGGACCAACTCGCCAAACTGGGCTTCAAGGACCTGGGTGACGGAAACTTCTTTCTGCCGGTTCGGCTGAACACGGATGCCCTGGCAAGCACTTGGGAGGAGTCTGGCAAGTTCGACAAGGACGATGACTGCTTTCAGCCCGTGCGGGATGCACTGGAATGCATTGCAAAAGCAGCCCCCGTTTTCGACGCGCTGATGAATAGTTGCACGCGGTAAAGGCCAATAAATGAACGGTGTGGAGCTGGCAAAAATCGCTGGTGTCCACATGCGTGATGTTGCCCCCGTATTCCAGTCCCCGTCCTAGTTGCAATAAACCGCCAACTCCGACCATGGGCTGAACCACGCCGGGTTTCGTGGAGGCTGGTTGGTTTAAGTCAGGCCGCCACCATGGAGGTCTGACTGGCGAGATGCCGGTAGTAGTTTGCCTCAGCTTCTGCAGGCGGGATGTATCCGATAAGTTCGAGCAGCCTGTGGTGGTTGAACCAGAACACCCATTGGAGCGTGGCCAGCACCGATTCACGGGTTGGCCATGACCGCCGGTGTATCACCTCGGCCTTGTACAGCCCGTTAGGTGCAGTCCGAGACCCACAGCTGGTTGGGCCGCTTGGCTTTGAACTGCCGGTTGACCCGGTCCAGTACGGTCAATAAAAATTAAAAAAGAGAGCTTTTAGCGCTTATTGGTCAAGCGTTATTGGTCTTTTTTATGATTATTTTGAATGGGATTTTTCATCGTCCTGGGCTGCGGGAAATTGGCGCGGCGCACAGGTTTGGGCTTCGCGCTGCATCACCTCGTGGGTGACGGTGCCCAGCCATGCCAGGCCTAAGGCGCTGCTGATGCCCACCAGCCACTGGCCCAGGCGGATTTGGTCGTCCTGCAAATAGGCGTTGCACAGGCGCAAGGGGCTGTCGATGTAGAGCAGGCCGACAATGGCCATCATGGCCAGCAGGTTGCCTAAAAAGAAAAACTGCAGCACCCGCCCCGCCGGTTGCCACGATAGGCGCAGGGCCAGACCGGCCAGCACCAGGGCGGTGCATTTGGCGACCTCTACCTCGGGGCGCAGCAAGGCCAGATCAAGCACGCGCGGAATCATCAGCACGGCCAAGATGCTGCTGGCTGCCACCCAGCCGGTGATGCCGTACTGGTTGATGCTGCGCCCTTGCCAAGCCGGGGGCAGGGCCCCGGCCCAAGCGGCCCCGGTCAGCAGCAGCAAGGGAAACTGCAGCACCATGTGCCGCCACATGCTGGCCTCCAGCCACTGGCGGGCCAGCACGGCCACGGCCAGTGCCAGAGCGCCAACCATTCCCTGGAGTAGGACGCTATTTTTTAGCAAAAAAGCATGAAAATGCTTATCTTTAAAGCGCAAGCAGCTATCAAAATAAGTTAATTTTGGGGCCTGGCTCATACCGCCCCCTGGGCACTGGTGCGCTGGGCTTGGCGGGCCAGATGGCGGGCGTAGTTCAGCGCCAAGTCTTGCTCGGCCAGGTCAAACACGCGCACCATGCGGCCTTGGGCATCGAACACCAGCAGGGCGGCGTTGTGCTCGTAATCGCCAAACCCGTCGGGGATGACGACCACGCCCAGTTGGCGCAGCAAGGCCGCTTGTTCGGCGGGGTTGGCCACCCGCGCAAAGCGCCAGATGGCGGGGTCGGCCCCCAGGGGGCGGGCGTAGTGGCGCAGGAGGTCGGGGGTATCGTGGCCGCCGTCAAAGCTGATCGAGAGCAGTTGCACGCCGGGGTTGTCCTGGGCCAGGGCGGCTTGCAGCTGGGCAAAACTGCTGCCCAGGGTCAGGCAGACGGTTTTGCAGCGGGTGTAAAAGAAGTCGGCAATGGTGACGTGGCCCGGCGTGGTCAGCAGCTGGGGCAGGGTGCTGGGCGCAATGCCCGTGCCATCGACGGTGACCGCCGGCACAGGCACGGGGCGCAGCGCCACTTCCAGGCGGCGCGCGCCTTCGTCCGTCCAGACCTGGAAGTCGTGCGTCAGCCAGGCGGCGGCACCAAAGCCCCCGCCCAGCAGGGCCAGACTCAACAGCACGGTGCGCAGCATGGTGGTGTCTCCTGTTTTGCGAGCTGCTAGCGCTATTTAATCAAGGCTTTGAGGGCTTCACCGCCTTCAAATGGCGTGGTGCGTTCGCTGCCAGCTTCTCTTTCTGAAGCAATAAAGTCGGCGCTGATGGCTTCGGCCTGGTTGCCCCAGGTGCTGCGGATGTGGGTCAGCACCCCGGCAATTTCGGCATCGGACAGTTGCGGGAACGGGGGCATCATGCCGTCAAAGCTTTGGCCCGCGACCTCGATCTTGCCGCTTACGCCGTGCAGCAGGATGTTGGCCAGCACTTTGGGATCGCCCACCACCCATTCCGAGCCCGCCAGCGGCGGGAACACGCCGGGCAGGCCCTGGCCATTGGCCTGGTGGCAGGCGGCGCAGTTGGCGGCAAAAATCGCCCCACCATCCACTGCTGCGCCGGGGACGGCGGCCTGGGCGGTGGGGCGCAGATCGGCCACGGTGCGCATGTCGCCCAGGTCGGTGCGCTCAATGGCGGGGTTCATGAGCAGGTAAACGATGCCAAAAATCACCATTCCCACGGCAACCACCGCCGCCAGCCAGGGCATGGGGCGGATGGCTTCCTCCGGGTCGGCGTTTTCGCGCAGTTCTTGCGGCAGGATTTTGAGTTTGTCAGGCATGGGGGATTCCTCCTGCGTTATTGCGCGGCCGCTTGCGGCTCAGCGGGCAAGATGGGGTAGTTGCGCTTAAGGCTTTGCAGGTATTGCACCAAGTCCAGCGCCTCGGGCTTGGCAACGACTACCTTGCCTTCGGGCCCCTGTCCGGGCGGGAGCTTGACCACCACCTCACCGGCATCGGCCTGGTCTTTCACCTCGAACATGTAGGGGTAGGGCGGCATGATTGAGCCGGGCACATACGCGCGCGGCTGGTACAGGTGGCCCAGATGCCAGTCTTGGCTGGGCTGGCGCACGCCAATGTTCATCAAGTCCGGGCCGGTGCGCATGCTGCCCAGCAGGTGGGGCGTGTCGTACACGTAATCGGCGGGCACCGTGGCACGGCCCCAGCCGCGCTCGGCATCGGGGGCAAAGCCCTTGTCGCGCGGTTGTTGTGAGTGGCAGTACACGCAGCCATTGGCCACGTAGCTGTCGCGCCCGCGCAGCTCGGCGCTGGTGTAGGGCTTGAGCCCTTCGGGGGGCTGGATATCGCGCACCTGCAGATAGGGCAGCACCACCAAGGCGGCGGTGGCCACGGCCAGGCTGACGAGGGCGCCGGTGGCCAGTTTGACTTCACTTTGCATGAGGAACCTCCAGGGCAGCGGCCGCTTTGGCCGGGTCACCCCACAGGGCGGGGCCGCTGCGTTCGGGCTTGACGTTGAGCAGCATGGCCAGGACGTGCCCGGCAAACACCAGGTGACTGAGCACCATCAGCGAGCCGCCCACGCTGCGCCATTGCAGGTAGGGGATGGTCACGGCCACCGAATCCATAAACGGTTTGGCCGCGTCCAGCATGGCGGTGCCCTGCAGCCAGCCGCCGATGGTCAGGAAGATGAAATAAACCATGATCCCCGTGGCCGCAAGCCAAAAATGCACCGCAATCAGGCGCGGCCAGGCCCACTCGCGGTGCAGCACGCGCGGCAGCATGAAGTAAATGGCGCCAAACAGCACCATGGTGACAAAGGCATAGGCCCCCAGGTGGGCGTGGGCCACGGTGAAGTGGGTGAAGTGGGCCACCCGATTGACTGCCCGCAGCGCTTCAAACGAGCCTTGCAGCGACGACAAGATGTACATCACCGCGCCAAACACCATAAAGCGCAGCGTCGGCGAGTATTGGGTCAGGTGTACGCGCCCGCGAATGGTGCAGACCATGTTGATGGCAAACGCCAGCACGGGCACGATCATCATCATGCTTTGCACGATGGACAGCGTCACCAACCAGCCCGGCACCGGGCCGCCGACCAGGTGGTGGCCGCCGACTTGGGCGTAGAAAAACGCCAGCGTCCAAAAACCCAGAATCGACAGGTTGTACGAGCGCACCGGTCGGCCAATCACCTTGGGCAGGAAGTAATAAATGATGCCCACACTCACCGGCGTAAACCACAGGCCCAGCACGTTGTGGCCATACCACCAGTTCATCGTGGCCTGCTGCACGCCGTAGTGCACGCCGGGCAGCTTGCCAATGGTGAACAGCACAATGATCCACAGCAGCGCCGCCAGGTGGTACCAGCTGGTGACGTACAAATGCGCCACGGTGCGGTGGCGCACGGTGCGAAACACGTTGATGGCGATCAGCACCAGGCCCAGGCCGACAAAAATGCCGATCTGCCAGGGAATTTCCAGGTATTCCATACCGGCCGTCCAGCCAATGCCAACGGCCCCGATGCCGCTGGCCACGCCAATGTTTAAAAACACCGCGCCCAACACCACCCAGGGTGCGCCGCGCAGCGTGGTGCGCATCAGGCGCGGCGTGAGCCAGACGATGGCGGCCAGCGCCGCATTGGTGATCCAGCCGTAGAACACGGCCGTCAGGTGCATGGTGCGCATGCGGCCAAAGGTTTGCCAGGCCTCGGCCACCAGCCAGTCGGGCATGTGCAGCTTCAGCGATGCAGTGAGCCCGGCCAAAGAGCCCAGCACCAGCCACAGCACGGCAAACACCAGCAGCAACAGCACCGGCCAGCGCGAGGATTCGTCGGCCAGCATGCGCTGCTCGCGGGTGAAATCGGTGTCGGGCTCGTTGTGCCAGCGCTCGTCGGGCGTTTTGGCGTTAGTGGCATTGATCGCTTTTTGCAGGCGCTCGCGGTCATGCGCGGTCAGCGTGGGGTCGTCGGCCTGGCCGATTTCCCCCGGCGTAAAAATCGCCGAAGCCGCGCCGGGGTTTTCTACCAGCAAGCCCTTGCGCATCGACCACATGAAGGCAAACAAGCCCATCAAGGAGAGCAAAAAGGCGGCCAGCAGACTCAGAACAGTGCTATTCATGGTCTCAAGCTCCTAGGTTTCTTTTTTGCGTACCCATGAGGCGTTCAAAGGTAGCTGCCCGGCCAATTGGATGCCCGTTAGGCACTTCTGTCAGACGCGCTGCAGACCAAAACCACTAGCAGCATGGTTAATGAGAAGATTTGATCTATCTTAAAGAATCGGTCTATAAGCGTGCGCGTGTAGGCGCTGAGCAACAGTCAAACGCAAGCATGCGCATGCCTTCAACAGGGCAGTGGCTTGCATCGCATCCTTGATAACCCGATGTTTGATGCTATGTTTTTCGTTGCTGTGCGTTGGACGATGCCCTGCCGTCGTTGCTGGGGTGGGGACAAATGAGGGCAACGAGGTGTAGTCTCACTCATTGGAATTCCCGTTTTTCTAAATAAAGTTTGTATGAAGTTGTCCCTCTCGTCCTGGGGACTGGGGCTGGCCTTGGCCAGCCTGGGTGTGGCTACATCCCCCTGTCCAGTCGCTGCTGAACCTGTCGCCACGTCTGTCGCCACCCACTCTGATCGTTTGGCACGCATCCAGGCCGCTGGACAGGTGCGGGTGTGTATCTGGCCGGATTACTACAGCATCTCCTTGCGCGACCCGCGCACGCAGATGCTGTCTGGCATCGACATTGATTTAGCCCAGGCCCTGGGAAAGGATTGGGGGGTGGGCGTGCAGTTCGTGGAAAGCTCTTTTGCCCGCTTGTCCGCCGACTTGCTGCAAGAGCGTTGCGACGTGGCCATGTTTGCCATCGGCATCACCCCCGAGCGCCAGCAGGTGCTGCGCTTCACCCAGCCTTATCTGGCCAGCGATGTCATGGCCATTACCACGCGCAGCAACCGCAAAATCCGCAGTTGGGGTGACATTGACCAGCCCGGCATCGTGGTGGCCGTGGCCAAAGGCACATTGCATGAGCCGTTGATGCGCGCGCGCCTCAAGCACGCCCAGCTTATCGCCCCGGAAACCCCGCACGCCCGTGAGCAAGAGGTGCAATCGGGCCGGGCCGACGTGTTTATGACCGACTTTCCTTATTCCCGCCGGATGCTGGAGACCACCGATTGGGCGCGTTTGGTGGCCCCCGTCAGTACCTACCAAATCACCTCTTACGCTTGGGCGATCAAGCCGGGGGACGATGCCTTGCACGAGCGCTTGGAAGCCTTTTTACAGACCATTAAGCGCGATGGTCGCCTGCTGGCGGCAGCGCGTAAGCACAAGCTCGATCCCATCGTCGTGCTGGATTGAATGCCATGTCCGTAGCTCATGCATTGGGTTCCCAGAAACCCTTGGGCCGCCACTCGCTGGCGCTGTTGATTGGCCTGCAACTGCTGCTGGTGCTGACCGTGGCGCTGGGCGGGTGGGGGGCCAGTGCCTACCTGCGCCAACTGACGCTGACCCAGACCCTGGAGCACGCCCAGGCGCAGGCATACAACCTGGAAGATGCCCTTTCGCAAAGCTTTCACCTGCTAAAGATGCACCTGCAGGCGCTGGGGGAAGATCACCCTGACCTGGCCCAGCAGCCGCAGCAACTGCAAGTGGCGATGGCGGCCTTGCAGCAAAAGCTGCCCTATATCCGCTCCCTGTCGGCGCTGGATGGGCAGGGGAAAATCCACATCAGCACCGACCCCGCCAATGTGGGGCAGCGGCTGCTGCTGGGAGAGCTGCAGCACTCGGTGGTCCCTGGTGCTGCGGGCGTGTTGCGCTTTGGCCATCCCTGGCGTGGGCGCAATTTTGCCGATGGCACACCCTGGCCGCGCCATCGCGAGGGCGGGCTGGTGGTCGATTCCGGGTTCTTCCCCGTCACCCTGGTGCTGCCTGGTGCGCCGCAGTGGACGCTGCTGGCAACCATCAACAGCGATTACTTCATCAATCTGGCGCTGAACCACCAAACCTCCGTCGCCTTGCGCTATAGCGTCTATAGCGATGAGGGCATCTTGCTGTTCTCCACCAATGAAAATGCCCAACCCGGCACGCTGATGCCTCGGGCCGAAGCGCTGCAAGACATCCTAGAGCGCCAAGTGGGCACGGCACATTGGCCCCAGACCCGCACCCAGGAGGCTGAGGTGGCAGCTTTTCGCGCCTCGCGCAGCTACCCTTGGCTGGTGCTAGCGCAGGCCCAGACCCAGGAGGTGCTGCGCCCCTGGCGGCAGCAGACCGAACGGTTGGCAGTGATTGCCGTCTTGTCCGTGCTGGGCTTGTTGCTGGTGACTGGCTCCTTGACCTGGCGCGTGCGGCGTGTGCTGGCGCAGGAAGAGCGCCACCTGGAAGCCAGCCGCCTGGCAGCCAGTGTGTTCTCGCACAGCAGCGATTTGATCGCCATTACCGACAGCTTGGGCCGAGTGCTGACGGTCAATCCCACTTTCGAGCGCACTCTGGGCTTTAGCGCCCAGGAGGTCGTGGGCCGCAAGCTGGGTGAATGGCAGGATGGCCGGGCCGCGCCGGCTGGTTTGACCCCGCTGTGGACGGCCTTGGCCAGTGAAGACACGTGGGAAGGCAAGGTGCAGGAGCGGTGCAAGGACGGCAGCGAGCTGATCGGCTGGCTGGCGGCCAGTGCCATTCGGGATGCTCGCCAGCAAGTCGTCAATTATGTTTTTGTGCTGCGCGACCTTTCACGCTTGCACGCTGACGAGGCCACGATTCGCAAACTCTCGCAGGTTGTGGAGCAAAGCCCGTTGAGCATTCTCATCACCTCCACAGCACCTGCCATCGAATATGGCAACCCAGAGTTTTTTCGCATCTGCGGTTTTTCGCCAGAAGAGTTGCTGGGTGTCAATCCGCGCATCATGCAATCGGGCCAGACACCTGTCACCACCTACCGGTCCATGTGGGCTGCGCTTAAGCAAGGCAATGCCTGGGAGGGTGAATTTATCAATCGCCGCAAGGACGGCAGCCTCTACATTGAAAACGCCATCGTTGCGCCGCTGCTCAATGCCGATGGCCAAACCACCCATTACCTGGGTATCAAGCAAGACATCACGGCCTACAAAGAAGCCGAAAAAGCCCTGCGCCTGGCCGCCAGTGTGGTGGCTCAGACGCACGAAGGGGTCATGATCTGCGACGCACAGCGGCTTATTACTGATATCAATCCCGCCTTTACCCGCATCACTGGCTATACGCGCGAGCAGGTGTTGGGCCGCAAGCCCAGCATTCTCTCTGCAGGCAGCAAAAATCAAGAGGGGTACATCGCCATGTCGGCCGCCCTGGCCGCTAGCGGGCATTGGTCGGGCGAATTTTGGAACCGTCGCCCTGACGGCAGTGTGTACGCCACCGCCAATTCGATGAACACCATTACCGATGATGCGAGCCAGATCGCTTACTACATCAACGTGTTCCAAGACGTGACCGAGCGCCGCCAGCAGCAAGAGTTTTTGGAGTCCCTGGCACACTTTGACCCCTTGACGCGGCTGCCCAACCGCACTTTGCTGAACGACCGCATCGCCCAGGCGATGGGCCGTGCCGGGCGCGCGCAATCTCTGTTGGGCGTGTGCTTTTTGGATCTGGATGGATTCAAAGCCGTGAACGATACCTGGGGCCACGAGGCCGGGGATGATCTATTGATCGTTATCGCCCGCCGTCTAGAGGCCTGCGTCCGTGCTGAAGATACGGTAGCCCGCCTTGGTGGGGATGAATTTGTTGTCCTGCTCACAGCGGTGACTGATACCGCGGAATGCGAACGCGCAGCCGCCCGCATTTTGGCCTCGGTACGCGAACCCATTGATGTCGGTGGCCACACCGTGCACGTGGGAGTCAGCATTGGTATCGCCCTGTATCCGCAAGATGGTGATGATGCTGAAACCCTGCTGCGCTACGCCGACATGGCCATGTACCGCGCCAAGCAAGCGGGGCGTAACCGCTGGGTGTTGCATGCGGATGGCTAAGAACGTGTTCACAATCTCCTCGCGGGTGTGCAGTCGCGGCCTCGGGCGGTCTGCGGCGTTGCAAATCCTCGCCATAGCTAGCGCTATGTCTGTGGTTTGCGCCTTGCAGCCCATCCCGATCCGCATCCCGCACCCCTTCGCGTGGAGATCATGAACACGTTCTAAGCGCATAAACACCTTCTTTGCACCTTCTTTGGCATGGGAGCGTGTTGCAGAGGCGGCTTAAATCCCCATGGTGGCCGATTTTTGGGGCAGCCCCTACACTGCGCGGACTTATGAATTCGTCTGCTTCTTCTTCGTTGAATCCCGTTGCCCCCAAAAAAATCACTGGCCTGCAAGGCCCTTGGCGGCGGGTTTTGTTTGTCGGTTTGTATGAGCTGATCGCCATTGTTTGCGCCAGCGGCCTGTTCATGCTGATTGGTCAGCAGCCGGGCGAGTCAGGGGCCATGGCGGTTGCCGCCTCGGTCATTGCCATGAGCTGGAACGTGACCTTCAACCACTGGTTTGAGCGCTGGGAGCTGCGCCAAACCGTCAAGGGCCGCTCGCTCAAACGCCGCATCGCCCATGCACTGGGGTTTGAGGGCGGGCTGGGGGCTATTTTGATTCCCGTCATGGCCTGGTGGTTTGGCATCAGCCTGTGGGAGGCGACGGTGATGGAGGCCGGGATGCTGGCCTTCTTCTTGGTTTACACCTACGGCTTTAACTGGGCGTTTGACCGGATTTTTGGGTTGCCAGCGGCGGCGCAGGGCTGAGCAAATCTTGGTCCACGGCCCCAGGCGGTGGGGCCGGTTGGTGGCTTATTTCTTTCCGAGGCAATGGGCGCACACGCCATACAGCGACATGGCATGGTCTTGAATCGTCCAGCCTAGACGATCGGCCACTTGCAGCTGGCGTTTTTCGATCTCGGGATCAAAAAACTCTTCCACTTTGCCGCAGCTGGTGCAGACCAGGTGGTCGTGGTGCTGGCCTTCGTTGAGTTCGTACACGGCTTTGCCGCTCTCAAAATTGCTGCGCAGCAAAATGCCCGCTTGTTCAAACTGCGTCAGCACGCGGTACACGGTGGCCAAGCCGATGTCCGAGCGCTCATCCAGCAGCACGCGAAACACATCTTCCGCCGTCATGTGGCGCTGTTTGCCTGTTTGGAAAATCTCCATGATTTTGAGGCGCGGCAGAGTGGCTTTCAGGCCGGTGCTTTTTAAGTTTTCAATATTGTTGTTCATGGCGTAACCGTCCAGCAAAAACGGCAACTCGGGCGCTGCCGCATAAAAAACCAAGGCCCAGGAAACGGGGCCAGTCGCAGTCCGGCAAATGCTGCCGCTACAATGCCCCCGATCATATCTGGCCCTTAATACCTATGCCCGCTCTCACCCGTTACCGCGCCGCCTTGGCCCTTGTCCTGCCGCTTGCCCTGGCGGCCTGTAGCAGCGTCAGTGATGCTTCTCGCTCTGCCATGCACAAATTAACGCCCTACAAGGTCGAGGTGGTGCAAGGCAATGTGGTGACGAAAGAGCAAGTACAAGCCCTGCAGCCGGGCATGAGCCGCCAGCAAATCCGCGAAATTCTGGGCTCGCCCCTCATGACCAGCGTGTTCCATTCCGACCGCTGGGAATACGTCTTCACCATGAAGCGCCAAGGCGTGGCCGAGCAGACGCGCAAGCTCACCGTATTTTTCCAGGGCGATAGCTTTGTGCGTGCGCAAGGCGATGAGATGCCCTCCGAGGAGGAGTTCATCGCTTCGCTGTCCAAGCCCAAAGGCAAGCTCAAAATCCCTCCGCTGCAAGCCACCCCTGAGCAATTGGCCAAATACCCTGGCCCAGCGGCCCAGTCGGATGCAAGCACGGCCAGCAGTGCTCCCAACAGCGCTCCCAACAGCGCTACCAGTTCGGCCCCCCAGCGCAGCTACCCGCCGCTGGAGCGGGACTAATCTCTTTCCTGATCTGATTGTTTTATGAGTTCACACCCTCTTCGCATCGCCGTGGCCGGTGCCAGTGGCCGCATGGGCCGCATGCTGATTGAAGCCATTGCCGCCAGTGGCGATTGCCAATTGACTGCGGCCCTCGACCAGCCGCAAAGCCCCAGCTTGGGCCAGGATGCCGCCGCCTTTTTGGGCCAAAGCAGCGGTGTGGCGATTGAATCGGATCTGCGCAGTGCCTTGGCCAAGGCCGATTTTTTGATTGATTTCACCCGTCCTGAAGGCACGCTGGCCCACCTGCAGGTGTGCGCTGAGCTGGGGGTGAAAGTGGTCATTGGCACCACGGGTTTTGACGATGCGGGCAAGGCGGCGATTGCTGCTGCCGCACAAAAGACGGCCGTCGTTTTTGCCCCCAATATGAGTGTTGGCGTGAATGTCACCCTCAAATTGTTGGAGCTGGCCGCGCAGGCGCTGCCCGATTACGACATTGAAATTGTCGAAGCCCACCACAAGCACAAGGTGGATGCCCCCTCGGGCACCGCCTTGAAAATGGGGGAAGTCATTGCTGCGGCGCAAAACACCGCCTTGGCCGATCGCGCGGTGTACGAGCGCTATGGCCACACCGGTGCCCGCAAAGCCGGCAGCATCGGCTTTGCCACCATTCGCGGTGGCGACATCGTGGGCGATCACACCGTGCTGTTTGCCGGCACGGGCGAGCGCATCGAGATCAGCCACAAATCCTCCAGCCGCGCCGGTTACGCCGAGGGCAGTGTGCAGGCAGTGCGCTTTTTAGCGAAGCACTCTGCGGGCTTGTTTGATATGTTTGACGTACTTAAGCTGCGATAAACCACTGTTTGATTGCGCTAAGTGCTATAAAAAAACCGCCTGGACAACCAAGGCGGTTTTTTTTATGGGGCGCTGGGCTGGGCGGGTGGGGTGGTGTGAGAGCGCACATCCGCGTCAAGTCGGGTTGGACTGGCGGTGTTGCGCGTATCAACCACTTCGCCATCTTCTTTGGTGAACAGGCCGATCTGGGCATTGGGCAAGATGTCCAAGACGGCCTCTGAGGGGCGGCACAAACGCACGCCCAGCGGGGTCACCACAATAGGACGATTCAACAAGATGGGGTGCTGCTCCACAAAATCGAGCAATTGTTCATCCGTCCATTGAGGGTTGCCTAAATCCAGCGCTGCATAGGGCGTACCTTTTTCGCGCAGTACCTCGCGCACAGTCATGCCCATGCTTTGGAGCAGGGCCTTGAGCTCTGCGCGGCTGGGTGGGGTGTGCAGATATTCGACGATGTTGGGCTCTACCCCGCTTTGCCGAATCATGGCCAAGGTGTTGCGCGACGTGCCGCAATGGGGGTTGTGATAAATGGTGATGCAGGACATAGGTGGCTGAAGTTACTTTTGTGCAGGGCGCCAGGCATTCACCATGGCCACGAGAGAGAGCATGACCGGCACCTCGACCAACACACCGACCACCGTGGCCAGTGCCGCGCCAGAGTGCAAGCCGAACAAGGAGATGGCCACGGCCACCGCCAGTTCAAAGAAGTTGGAGGTGCCAATCAGGCATGCAGGCCCCGCGATGGTGTGCGGCAGCTTGATCAGCTTTGCCATCCACCAGCTCAGGAAGAAGATGCCGTAGGTTTGCAGCACCAGGGGAATGGCAATCAAGCCAATGACCAAAGGCTTGTTGATGATGGTTTGCGCCTGAAAGCCAAACAGCAAAACCACGGTGGCGATCAGCCCAACGATCGACCAAGGCTTGAGTGCCGATACCAAGTGGCTGACAGCGTGTGATGACCGCCGCTGCAGCCAACTTCGCGTCACAACCCCGGCCGTTAAAGGCAGTACCACGTACAAGAGCGTGGACAGCAGCAAGGTTTCCCATGGCACGGAGACGTTGGTTACGCCCAGCAAGAAGGCTGCAATCGGAGCGAACGCGACGACCATCACCAAGTCATTGATGGAGACTTGCACCAGGGTGTAGTTGGCATCGCCTTTGACCAACTGGCTCCAGACAAACACCATCGCCGTACAAGGTGCAACGCCCAGCAAAATCATGCCGGCGATGTACTCGCTGGCCGATGCGGGGTCCACCCAAGGCGCAAAGAGGTACTCAAAAAACAGCACGCCCAGTGCCGCCATGGTGAAGGGCTTGATCAGCCAATTGACCACCAGCGTCAGCATCAAGCCTTGCGGTTTTTTGCGCACATCCTTGACGGCCGCCCAGTCAATTTGAATCATCATGGGATAAATCATGACCCAGATGAAGACGGCCACCACCAGATTGACCTGCGCATACTCCAGCGCAGCAATCGACTCAAAGGCGGCCGGCATGATGAGGCCAAGCGCAACGCCCGCAGCGATGCCCAGAGCGACCCAGACAGTCAAAAAGCGTTCAAAAATACCCATTTTTAGCTTTCTTTCGTTTCAGGTTGAATGGCGGGCGTGCCGCACGAGCTAGCAGTTGCTTGGCCGCAATCCGCACCAGCGCAGCAGTTCTCCGTGAGATAACTAAGCAGCAAATGCATCTCGTCATATGCCGCGCGATAAAACAAATTTCGGCTCACACGCTCTTGGCACACCAGGCCCGCATGCATCAGCTCCTTGAGATGGAATGACAGTGCCGTGGCAGGCACGCCCAGCCGTTCTGCGAGTACCGAGGGGGTCAGCCCTTGAGTACCTGCCATGACCAGGGCGCGAAAAACACTCAGGCGCACGGGATGCGCCAGTGCAGCCAATGCTTTGATAACTTGGTCTTCATTCATTATTCAATGATAGTTGAATTATTGAGGTATTGAACAAAAAAAGAACCTCGCCAACGGCAGTGAACAAGCGCTAGCGTTGCTCACCGACGGGACGAGGCTCTTGAGAGTGTCAAGACCTAACGCAGCACTTCTGGCTGCAGTGCGGGCTAGAACGGAATATCGTCGTCGCCAAAATCGTCAAACCCGGCCGAGGGGCGCGGTGCAGCTGGTTGCGCCGCGGGCGCTGGCGGCGGCGCGGGAGGGGCTTGGCGTGGGGCGGATTGTTGCTGCTGCTGTTGAGGTGGCTGGTATTGCGCTGCGGCCTGCGGTTGGCGCTGCGGGGCCGCGTAGTTGCTGTTGCCATAGCCTTCGTTGCTGCCGTAGCCACTGTTGCCGCCATCGCCCTGCTGCTGGCTGCGGCCGCCAAGCATTTGCAGGGTGTCGGCGCGGATTTCGGTGGCGTAGCGATCTTGGCCCGATTGCGGATCGGTCCATTTGCGCGTGCGGATGGAGCCTTCGACGTACACCTGCGAGCCTTTGCGCAGGTACTGCCCGGCGATTTCAGCGAGGCGGCCATTGAACACGACGCGGTGCCATTCGGTGGCTTCGCGGTTCTCGCCAGAGGTTTTGTCGCGCCACTTGTCGGTGGTGGCGATGGTGACGTTGGCCACTTGGTCGCCACTGGGGAAGGTGCGCATTTCCGGGTCGCGCCCGAGGTTGCCAACCAAGATAACTTTATTGACGGATGCCATGGTGTTGTTCCTTTTGCAGCCCAGGTGTTGAGGGGGAGGAGTCTGGGCCAAATCCATTGAAAAACGGCCCCTC
The DNA here is from genome assembly GCF_017368815.1 of Comamonas denitrificans. Lineage (GTDB taxonomy): Bacteria > Pseudomonadota > Gammaproteobacteria > Burkholderiales > Burkholderiaceae_C > Comamonas > Comamonas denitrificans. Next base: position 139,381 of record NZ_JAFNME010000004.1, read on the forward strand.
CGGCAGGCCGCAGGTGCGCAGCATAACCGCCCCCTTTGTTCGCGGCAGAGGCCAGGCAAAAAAGCCCAGCACGGGGTTTGTGCGTTGCTGCGCAGCGGTGCTTACGCCATCGCCGTGATGATGCCGCCGCCCAGGCAGACCTCGCCGTCGTACAGCACGGCCGACTGGCCGGGGGTGACGGCCCATTGCGGTTGTGCGGCGCAATCCAGGGTGAAACGGGTGCTGTCGGCCTGCGCCAGTTGCGTGGTTGCATCGGGCTGGCGGTAGCGGGTTTTGCTGCCGTAGGTGCCCAGCGCCGGGGCGTGGCCGGCGACCCAGCTGGCCTGGTCGGCCTCGACCCGCGCAGACAGCAGCCAGGGGTGGTCGTGCCCCTGCACCACGACCAGGGTGTTGTGTGGCACGTCTTTGCGGGCGACGAACCACGGGGCATGCTCGCCCGCGCCCCGGGCCGCGCCTTTTTCTTTCACGCCGCCAATGCCCAGGCCCGAGCGCTGGCCCAGCGTGTAAAACGACAGGCCGACGTGCTGGCCCAGTTTGCGCCCCCGGTCATCGACGATGGGGCCGGGTTCTTTGCTGATGTAGCGGTTCAAAAAGTCGCGAAAAGGGCGCTCGCCGATAAAGCAGATGCCAGTGGAGTCTTTCTTTTTGGCGTTGGGCAGGGCCAGCTCTGCGGCGATGCGGCGCACCTCGGTTTTGCACAGGTGGCCAATCGGAAACAGCGCTTTGGAGAGCTGCGCCTGGTTCAGCCGGTGCAAAAAATAGCTTTGGTCTTTGCTGGCATCCACGCCCTTGAGCAGTTCGAACAGGCCGGTGCTGGCGTTCTGGCGCACACGGGCGTAGTGGCCGGTGGCGATTTTTTCCGCGCCCAGGCGCATGGCGTGGTCGAGGAAGGCTTTGAACTTGATCTCGGCATTGCACAGCACGTCCGGGTTGGGCGTGCGCCCGGCTTGGTATTCGCGCAGAAATTCAGCGAACACGCGGTCTTTGTAGTCGGCGGCAAAGTTCACATGCTCGATCTCGATGCCCAGCACATCGGCCACGCTGGCGGCATCTAAAAAATCTTGGCGGCTGGAGCAAAACTCGGAATCGTCGTCGTCTTCCCAGTTTTTCATGAAGATGCCTACCACCTCATGGCCTTGTTGCTTTAAGACGTGGGCGGTGACGGCGGAGTCCACGCCGCCGGACAGGCCGACGACGACGCGTTGTTTTTTCATGGCAAGTCGTATTTGGTCGTATTAAACGGTGGGTTGTTACAGGGGGTGAAAGCGCTGTTAGCGGCGCATCAGCGCCTCAATGGCATCGACTTCCACGGGCACGTCGCGCGTGAGCAGCTCGCAGCCGGTGGCGGTGACCACGGCATCGTCTTCGATGCGGATGCCAATGTGGTGAAAGTGCGCGGGCACGCCCTCGGCCGGGCGGATGTACAGGCCCGGCTCAATGGTCAGGCACATGCCGGGGCGCAGGATGCGGCTGGGGCGGCTGCCGTCGGGGTGGGCGGCAGCGCCGGGTTCGGTGTAGCTGCCGCAGTCGTGGACGTCCATGCCCAGCCAGTGGCTGGTGCGGTGCATGTAGAACGGGGCGTAGGCTTTGTTGGCGATGATGTCCTGGGCGCTGCCGTGCTGGTGGGCATTGAGCAGGCCCAGATCGAGCAGCCCCTGGGCTAGCACGGCCACGGTGGCCTCGTGCGGGTCGGTAAAGCGGTTGCCCGCGCGGGTGGCGGCAATGGCCGCTTGCTGGCTGGCCAGCACCAGTTGGTACACATCGCGCTGCGGGCCGCTGAAGCGGCCATTGGCGGGAAAGGTGCGGGTGATGTCGGCGGCGTAGCCATCGAGCTCGCAACCCGCGTCAATCAGCACCAGGTCGCCATCGCGCACGGGCGTGTTGCCGGCGCGGTAGTGCAGCACGCAGGCGTTGGCCCCGGCGGCGACGATGCTGTCGTAGGCCACGCCCTGGGCGCCGCCCTGGCGAAATGCGTGCAACAGCTCGGCATCCAGGTGGTATTCGCGCACGTCCTCACCCGCTCGCAGCATGCGGGCGCTGGTTTGCATGGCCCGCATGTGGGCGCTAGCGCTGATGGTGGCGGCGCGGCGCAGGGTGGCCAGCTCGTGCGGGTCTTTGATGAGGCGCATTTCATCGAGCAGCTGGCACAGGTCGCCCTGCTGGGCGGGGCACAGCACCCCGGCACGGGCCCGTTGGCGCACGGGGGTGATCCAGCGCTCGATTTGCGCGGCCAGGCCGTCGTGGGTGGCAAAGGGCCACCAAATGCATTGCTGGTTGTCCAGCAGGGGGGGCAGGTGCGCGTCGATCTCGGTGTTGGCGTAGGCGGCATCCAGCCCCAGGGCGGCGGGCGCGGCTTGGGGGCCGAGGCGGTAGCCGTCCCAAATTTCGCGCTCGATGTCTTTGGGCTGGCAAAACAAGGTGGCGCGGCCCTCGGCGGTGAGCACCAGGGTGGCACCCGGCTCGGTAAAACCGGTCAGGTAAAAAAAGTAACTGTCGTGCCGGTACAGGTAAAAGTTGTCGCGGTTGCGCTGGCGCTCGGGCGCGGTGGGGATGATGGCGATGCCGCCAGCGCCCAGTTGGGCGGCCAGTTGGGCGCGGCGCTGGGCATACACATCCAGGGGGTAGGCAGTGGAGCAGGTCATATTAAAAAAATAGCTTGTTGCGCTGATAGATCAATGAATTCAAGGCAATTAAATAGTAAAACCTTTTAATTACCAGCGGTTGCAGCTTCTAAATAAGGAAGCAAATACCGCCCGGTGTGGCTGGCGGGGTGGGCCGCCACGGTCTCTGGCGTGCCCTGGGCGACGACCTGGCCGCCGCCCGCACCGCCTTCGGGGCCGATGTCGATGAGCCAATCCGCCGTTTTAATCACGTCCAGGTTGTGCTCAATGATGACGATGGTGTTGCCCGCATCGCGCAGGCGTTGCAGCACGCGCAAAAGCAGCTCCACGTCGGCAAAGTGCAGGCCGGTGGTTGGCTCGTCCAGGATGTACAGGGTGCGGCCCGTATCGCGCTTGCCCAGCTCCAGCGCCAGTTTGACGCGCTGGGCCTCGCCGCCCGAGAGCGTGGTGGCGCTTTGCCCCAGGCGGATGTAGCCCAGCCCTACGTCCATCAGCGTTTGCAGGCGGCGGGCCAGGGCGGGCTGGTCGGCAAAAAAGGCCAGCGCGGCCTCTACGGTCATGTCCAGCACCTGGGCGATGTTTTGGCCCTTCCACTGCACTTCAAGGGTTTCGCGGTTGTAGCGCTGGCCGTGGCAGACGGCGCAGGCCACGTACACATCGGGCAGAAAGTGCATTTCCACCTTAATCAGGCCGTCGCCCTGGCAGGCTTCGCAGCGCCCGCCGCCGCTGGCCTGGGGTACGTTAAAGCTAAAGCGCCCCGGGCCGTAGCCGCGCTCGCGCGCGGTGGGGGCCTGGGCGAACAGGTCGCGGATGGGGGTGAACAGGCCGGTGTAGGTGGCCGGGTTGCTGCGCGGGGTGCGGCCAATGGGGGCTTGATCGACGCAGATGACCTTGTCGATCAGCTCCAGGCCCAAGAGCGCCTCGTGCGGCTGCGGCTGGGTGGCGGCGCGGTGCAGGCGGCGGGCGGCCTCGGCGTACAGGGTGTCGTTTACCAGGGTGGATTTGCCCGAGCCGGACACGCCCGTCACGCAGGTGATGAGGCCAATGGGAAAGTCCACCGCAATGTGCTGCAGGTTGTGCCCACTGGCCCCCACCACGCGCAGGCATTGCAGGCCGGGGTGCTGGGCGGGGGGCGGTGCGTGCAGCGGTTGGCCAAAGGCGTTTTTGGCGCTGGCCGTGGGCGCATCGGCTTCGCGCAGTGGCAGCCACGGTGTGCGCCGCGCGGGCACGGCAATGCGGCGCTGGCCGCTCAAATACTGGCCCGTGGGCGAGTCGGGGCTGGCCATGATCTGCGCCACCGTGCCCTGGGCCGTGATGCGCCCGCCGTGGCTGCCCGCGCCGGGGCCCAAATCCAGAATGTGGTCGGCGCAGCGCATCATGTCGGCATCGTGCTCGACCACGATCACGCTGTTGCCCAGGTCGCGCAGGCGCTGCAAGGTGGCAATCAAGCGGTCGTTGTCGCGCTGGTGCAGGCCGATGCTGGGCTCGTCCAGCACGTACATCACGCCCGAGAGGCCGCTGCCGATCTGGCTGGCCAGGCGGATGCGCTGCGCCTCTCCGCCCGAGAGGCTGTCGGCGCTGCGCGACAGGCTCAGGTAGCCCAGCCCCACATCGGTCAGAAAGCGCAGGCGGTTGGTGATTTCTTGCAAGATTTTTTCGGCAATGGCGGCCTGGTTGCCCTGCAGCTGCACGCTTTCGCACCAGTGCAGCGCCGCACTCAGGGTGCTGGTGCTGATGGTGTGGATGTTGCGCTGCTGCGCCCCGGTGCCGATGAATACATGCAGCGCCTCTTGGCGCAGCCGCGCTCCGTGGCAGTGCGGGCAGGGGCGGCTGCTGCGCAGCGCGGCCAGGCTGTCGTGCAGCGGGCCGCTGGAGTGGCTGGCCCAGCGCCGCGCGAGGTTGGGCATCACCCCCTCAAACGGGTGCTGCACGCTTTGGTGTTGCCCGTCGTGCTGGTAGGTGAAGGCGATGGCCTCTTCGCCCGAGCCCCACAGCACCACGTCCTGCACTGCCTGCGGCCAATCGGCAAACGGCGCATCAATGTCTTGGCCGTAATGCCGGGCCACGGCCTGCAGCAGCTCAAAGTAGGTGCTGTGCCGCCGCTCCCAGCCAGGAATGGCCCCGCTGGCCAGGCTGATCTCAGGGTGCGCCAACACGCGTTGCGGGTCGAAATCTTCCGCGTGCCCCAGGCCGTTGCAGGTGGGGCAGGCCCCTTGCGGGGCGTTGAAGGAGAACAGGCGCGGCTCCAGCTCGCCCAGGGCGTAGTGGCATTGCGGGCAGGCAAAGCGGCTGCTCAGGGTGAGCAGCTGGCCGCTGTCCATGTCCTGCACCTCGATGCGGCCGGCTTCGGGGGCCAGGCGCAGGGCGGCCTCCAGGCTTTCGGCCAGCCGCTGGGCGATGTCCGGGCGCACCTTGAGGCGATCGACCACCACGGCAATCTCGTGGCGCTGGGTTTTGTCCAAGGTGGGCAGGTCGGCGGCCTGCACGATCTGCCCGTCGATGCGAAAGCGCACAAAGCCCTGGGCCTGCAGCTGCACCAGCAGCTCGGCAAATTCGCCCTTGCGCCCGCTGACCACCGGGGCCAGCAGCATCAGCCGCGTGCCCTCGGGCAGCTGCAGCAGGCGATCGACCATCTGGCTCACGGTCAGCGCCTGCAGCGCCTGCCCATGCTGCGGGCAGTGCGGCACCCCGGCGCGGGCCAGCAGCAGGCGCAGGTAGTCGTTGATCTCGGTGACGGTGCCGACGGTGGAGCGCGGGTTGTGGCTGGTGGCTTTTTGCTCGATGGCGATGGCGGGCGACAGGCCTTCGATCACGTCCACGTCCGGCTTGTCCAGCTGCCCCAGAAACTGCCGTGCATAGGTGGACAGGCTCTCGACATAGCGCCGCTGCCCTTCGGCATACAAGGTGTCAAACGCCAGGCTGGATTTGCCCGAGCCGGACAGCCCGGTAATCACCACCAGCTGGTTGCGGGGAATATCGACATCAATGTTTTGCAGATTGTGGGTGCGCGCCCCGCGAATGCTAATGAGGCGCTGGCCCAGAGAGGGGCCGATGGAAGAGGAGGGGGGAGCAGAAGAAGAAAGCACAGGCACGCTGCAAAGAGCCCAAAAAAACGCCCCATGATAGAGGCGTTTCGCTTTTAGAACGTGAACAGGTTCTTACAGCTGGCAACGGGCCAGCGCCCGCGGCTTATGGCCGGTAGCCCAGGGCCGGGGCGTTGCCAGTGGCCAGCTGGCCACCGTCTTGCGGGCGATCTTGCAAACGAAAGACGCTGACGGTCTGCACCAGTTGGTGCGATTGGGTTTGCAGGCTGGCCGCAGCGGCGGCCATTTCCTCGACCAGGGCCGCGTTTTGCTGCGTCACCTGGTCCATCTGGGTGATGGCCTCTCCGATCTGGTCCACGCCCTCGCGTTGCTCGCGGCTGGCGGCGCTGATCTCGCCCATGATGTCGGTCACGCGGCGGATGGCGGCCACCACTTCCTGCATGGTGTTGCCCGCCTGATCGACCAGCACGCGCCCTTCATCGACGTGGGTCACGCTGTCGTGGATGAGCTGCTTGATCTGGCGTGCCGCCTCGGCGCTGCGCCCGGCCAGGGCCCGCACTTCGCTGGCCACCACGGCAAAGCCCCGGCCCTGCTCACCGGCGCGGGCCGCCTCCACGGCGGCGTTCAGCGCCAGGATGTTGGTTTGGAAGGCAATGGAGTCGATCACGCCGATGATGTCGCCGATCTTGGTCGAGTCCGCGTGGATGCTTTGCATGATGTGCACCACCTGCTCCACCGTCTGCCCGCCCTGGTCGGCAATGCGGCTGGCGTTGTTGGCCATCTGGTTGGCCTGGGCGGCGTTGTCGGCGTTGTGGCGCACGGTGGCACCCAGCTCTTCCATGGAGGCGGCGGTTTGCTCCAGGGCGCTGGCCTGGCTTTCGGTGCGGGCCGAAAGGTCGTGGTTGCCATGCGCAATCTCGGCACTTGCCGAGGCCACACCATCCGCACCGTGGCGCACCTGGCCGACGATGCGGGCCATGCTCTCTTGCATCTGCAAGATGCCGTGCAGCACGCTGCCATCATGCACGCGCTGCTGCTGGCTGCGCACGGCCAAATCCCCTTTGGCCACGGCATGCACCAGGGTGTTCAGCGTGGTGGGCTCATCGCCCAATTGGCGCATGATGCTGCGCGAAATCAGCCAGATGGTGACGGCCAGCAAGAGGGTGAATGCGCTGCCAATGAGCAAGGCCTCGACCATGCGCTTGAGGAACAGGGCCTGCACGTCATCGACATACACCCCAGAGCCCACCACCCAGCCCCAGGGGGCGTAGCCCTTGACGTAGGAGACTTTGGCCACCGGCTGGTCGTGCCCCGGCTTGGGCCAGAGGTATTCGACAAAGCCCTGTCCGTCTTTCTTCACCGTATCGACAAACGAGACAAACAGGTGCTTGCCCGTGGGGTCGGTGGTGCCGCTCAAGTCCTTGCCGTCCAGCTCGGGGCGGATGGGGTGCATCAGCATGTGCACCTGCATGTCATTCACCCAGAAGTACTCCCCCTCGCCATAGCGCAGCTTGCCGATGGCCTTGAGTGCCCGCTCTTTGGCCACCTCCTCGGGCAAATCCTGGCTCTTGGCCAGATCGTGGTAGTGCGAGGCAATGCCGGTGGCAATATCGACCATGCCTTTGAGGTTGTTTGAGCGCTCTGCCATGAGCAAAGTGCGCTCAGAAAACATCAAGGTGACCACCACCACCAGCAAGCCAAAGGCTGAGAGCACCACGGCGGTCATTAACCGGTTGGCAACGCTAAAACGGGTAAGAAACTGCATGCTTGAATTTCCAAGTTGAAAAATACGGTAAAACGAACGGACTGAGGTGTACTCGGTAGAGGACAAAATCAGTTTGATTTAAGCGAAGGTTTTTTGGCCCATTCCTGGGGTATTCCAGAATGCGCACGGCTTTTTTAAGAATTACAGACAATAGTCCTTCACTTTCTGCCCGCAATAGGCGCATGCCCTTGGTAAATCGCGTGACTGCTTCCCCTTCTTCCTCCTCGGCCGCTACGGCCCCTTCCGCCCCCGACACCATGACCCGGCAAGAGCTGCGCTCCAGCGGTAGCTTGGCGCTGATTTTTGCGCTGCGCATGCTGGGTCTTTTTCTGGTGCTGCCTGTGTTTGCGCTGGAGGCGCAGCATTATGCAGGCGGCAACGACCCGGCCATGGTGGGCTTGGCCCTGGGCATGTACGGCCTGACGCAGGCGGTCTTTCAATTGCCGCTGGGCTTGGCTTCAGACCGCTTTGGCCGCAAAAAAGTCATCATCGTGGGGCTGCTGGTGTTTGCCCTGGGCAGCTTGGTTGCCGCGCTGGCCGATTCGCTCATGGGCCTGGTCTGGGGCCGCGCCTTGCAGGGCGCAGGCGCAGTTTCAGCGGCCGTCACGGCCCTGTTGGCCGATCTCACGCGCGACAGTGTGCGCACCAAGGCCATGGCCATGGTGGGCGGCAGCATTGCGCTGATGTTTTCGCTGGCGCTGGTGTTGAGCCCGCTGCTGGCCGGCTGGGTGGGCTTGTCTGGCATTTTTTGGATTACCTTGGCCTTGACGCTGGCCGGCATTGCCGCCGTGCTGTGGGTGGTGCCGCCCGAGCCGGTGCAGCACACCGCCATGCCCCGTGGGCGTTTTGCTGATTTGCTGGCCTACCCGGATTTGCTGCGCCTGAATGTGGGCGTGTTCGTCTTGCACACCGTGCAAATGGCCATGTGGGTGGCCGTGCCCACTCTGTTGGTGCAAGCGGGCTTGGTCAAAACGGCGCACTGGCAGGTGTACCTGCCCGCCGTGCTGTTGTCATTTGCTGCCTTGGGGCGCTTGTTCGCGATGGAGCGCAAGGGCCAGTTGCGCTCGGCCTTGCTACTGGCCATCGTGCTGGTGCTGCTGGTGCAGGCCGGGCTGGGAGCGCTGACGCTGGCGGGCGATGCGCCCTCGCTGTGGCTGCTGGGCGCGGCCATGCTGGTGTTCTTTATCGGCTTCAACATGCTGGAGGCCACCCAGCCCAGCCTGGTCTCGCGCATGGCCCCCGACCGCCTGCGCGGCGCGGCCCTGGGGGCGTACAACACGCTGCAATCACTGGGCTTGTTTGCCGGGGGATTTTTGGGCGGCTGGCTCTCGCGCCATGGCAGCCTGACCGGGGTGTTTGCAGCCACGGCCTTGCTGTGTGTGGTCTGGCTGGTGGTGACGTGGCCGCTGCAGCCCATCGGGCGCAATGCAGGCAAAACCACATAAAAAGAGCTGCTTACGCTTGTATTTATTAGAAATTTTGATTTTTAAAGCCTGATATCCTTTTAATCAAGGCGCAAGCAGCTATTGTTTTTAAAGTGGTTGCGGCTGGCTTTCCAGCTGTTCCCGGGCTTTTTCTACCCAGCCGTACAGGTTGTCGTGCAGCTCTTGCTGGTTGAACGTGCAGCTTTCTTCGGCGGCCAGGGTGCTCGCTTCTAGGCGATCCAGCAGTGCCAGCAGCACCTCGCCGTAGCGCGGCGGCAGGCTGTCCAGCAGTGCGCTCGAGGCGCGGGCTTGTTCGCTGAGCGCACTGGCGCTGATGGCGCATTCCTCGTAGCGCAGCAGGTTGTCGTGCAGGGCTTGCAGTTGCATCAGGGCGTGGCTGGTGGTCATGGTGCGTCCTCCTGGGGGTGTCAGTCGTTGAAACAGTGTAGGCCGTCGGCGCGCAATGTGGGGGCTTCAAGCCCGCGCAAGGGGGCGATCTCGGTGAAAATCCGCACATGACTTGCACTGCTTCCACGGTTTCTACCGCTGACCTCATGTTCACCCTGGGCACCCAGGCCAAAGCCGCTGCGGCGCTGATGGCCAAAGCCCCGGCCGATCGCAAAAACCAGGCCTTGCGCGTGTTGGCGCATTTGCTGCGCACCCAGGGGGCGGCGCTGGCTGCGCACAACGCCCAAGACATTGAGCGCGCCCAGGCCGCCGGCTTGGCCGCGCCCATGGTTGATCGCCTGCGCCTGACCCCGCAGGTGCTGGAGACCTGCGCCCAGGGCTGCGAGCAGCTGGCGGCCATGCCCGACATCATTGGCGAAATCATGGGCATGAAGCAGCAGCCCAGCGGCATCCGCGTGGGCCAGATGCGTGTGCCCATTGGCGTGTTCGGCATGATTTACGAAAGCCGTCCGAATGTGACGATTGAAGCGGCCAGTTTGTCGATCAAAAGCGGCAATGCCTGCATTTTGCGCGGCGGCTCGGAGGCGCTGGCCTCCAACCAGGCGCTGGCGGCCCTGGTCACGCAAGCGCTGCGCGCGGCCGATCTGCCCGAGCATGGCGTGCAGTTGGTGCCCACCACCGACCGCGCGGCCGTGGGGGCGCTGATTACCATGCCGCAGTTTGTCGATGTGATCATTCCGCGCGGCGGCAAGGGCTTGATTGAGCGCATCAGCGCCGAGGCCAAGGTGCCCGTCATCAAGCATTTGGACGGCAATTGCCACACGTATGTGGATGATCCGTGCGACCTGGACATGGCCGTGACCGTGACGGACAACGCCAAAACGCAAAAATTCAGCCCCTGCAACGCCAGCGAAAGCTTGCTGGTGGCGCGCGGTGTGGCCGCCCAATTCTTGCCGCGCATCGGTGCCATCTTTGCCCAAAAGGGAATAGAAATGCGCGTTTGCCCCGCCAGTAAAGCGCTACTAGCTCCTATTTTTGGTGCTAATGTGGTCGATGCCACTGAGGAGGATTGGCGTACTGAGTACCTGGGGCCAATCATCAGCATCCGCATCGTGGAGGGACTGGAGGCGGCCATTGCGCACATCAACCGCTATTCCAGCGGCCACACCGAGGCGATTTTGACGCGCGACCACCTGCATGCGCAGCAGTTTTTGCGCGAGGTCGATTCCAGCAGCGTCATGGTCAATACCAGCACCCGCTTTGCCGATGGGTTTGAATACGGCCTGGGGGCGGAGATTGGCATCAGCACCGATAAATTCCACGCCCGTGGGCCGGTGGGGATGGAGGGGCTGACCTCGCTGAAATACATTGTGTTGGGCGAAGGCCAAGTGCGCCGGTAAACCGGCTGGACCATAAAGCAAGGCTGGCGCAAGCCAGAAATGCGATGAAAATCATTATCTTGGGGGCGGGTCGCGTGGGCTATAGCGTGGCCGAAAGCCTGGTGTCTGAGCGCAATGACATCACGGTGATCGACACCAATGCCCAGCGTCTGCGTGAGCTGCAAGAGCGCTTTGATCTGCGCTGTGTTCTGGGCAATGGCATTGATGCCAAGGTGCTGAGTGAAGCGGGCGCACGCGATACCGATTTGCTCATCGCCTGTGCGGCCCAGGACGAGACCAATCTGGTCTGCTGCAAGATCGCCCACATGCTCTACAACATTCCGACGCGGATTGCGCGGGTGCGCTCCTCGGGCTTTGAGGTGGAGCAGCCGCTGATGGGGCCCGAAGGCTTTGCGGTCGATGCCATCATTTGCCCCGAGGCATCGCTGACCCGTTACATCAGCAAGCTCATTGAGTTCCCCGCGTCGCTGCAGGTGCGCAGCTTTGCCGGGGGGCGGGCTTGCCTGGCCTCGGTGCGGGCACGGCTGGGGGCGCAGGGAACGGGGCTGACGATTGAGGCACTGCGCACCCATATCCCGCAGCTGCATCTGCGTGTGGTGGCAATTTACCGGCGTTTTGCCGATGGCCCGGACCGCTTTGTGCGCTGCGATGGCCGCACGCGCATCGAACCGGGCGATGAGGTGTTTGTGATTGCCGGGCGCGAGCACCTGAAAGAAATTTTGAAAGTCTTTTACAACGCCCCAGGCATGCCCGCCCGGGTGGTGCGGCGCATCATGATCGCCGGGGGCAGCTTGGTGGGCCAGCGCTTGGCGCAAGAGCTGGCCAGTGAGGCCAAGGGCTTTCAGATCAAATTGCTGGAATCCAATGCCCAGCTGTGCCAAACCTTGGCCGCACAACTGCCGCCCGAGGTGTTGGTGCTGCACGGCAGCTTGGGCGATGAAGACTTGCTCATGGAAGAGCACATTGAGGACATCGATTTTTTCCTGGCACTGGGCGATGATGATGAAAACAACATCATGGCCAGCCTGTTGGCCAAACGCCTGGGCGCGCGGCGCGTGCTGGCGCTGATCAACCAGCGCAGCTACGCCGATTTGATGCACGGCACGCAGATCGACATTGCCTTGACCCCTTCGCAAGCCATGCTGGGCGAGTTGCTGGCCTATGTGCGCAAAGGCGATGTGCAGGCGGTGCACAGCCTGCGCCGGGGCGTGGCCGAGGCGCTGGAGCTGGTGGTGCGCGGAGACAAAAAAACCTCCCGCGTGGTCGGTCGCGAGGTGGGCAGCCTGCGCCTGCCTGAGGATGTGCACATTGGCCTGATCGTGCGCGGTCTGCCCGATGAGCTGGCCGAGACGCAGGCCGATGAGGCCGCCCAGCACGAGCCCGAGGTGATCTTCCCGCGCTCCGATACGGTCTTGCAAAGCAATGACCACGTTGTGTTTTTCTTGCCGCACAAGCGCCTGGTGGCCGAGGTGGAGCAGCTGTTTCGCGTCGGTGCGACGTTTTTCTAAAGGCCAGCGATGCGCGATGTTTTACCCGTTTTGCGCGTGCTGGGCATGCTGCTGTTGCTGTTTGCGCTGTCGATGTTGGTGCCTTGGGCGACTTCCTACTACCAGCGCGATGGCGTAACCCTGGTGTGGCCGATGGCCATGGGGCTGACGGCCTTGTTGGGCGTGGCGCTGTGGTGGGGCTTGTTTCCGTTTAAGCAAGATTTGCAGCCGCGCCATGGGGTGATTTTGGTCACCGTGGCCTGGGTGAGTTTGCCCTTGTGTGGGGCCCTGCCCATCTGGGGGGTGATGTTTGTCCAGGGCGCACCGATTTCGGTCACCCATGCCTATTTTGAAGCCGTCTCCGGACTGACCACCACGGGGGCCACCGTGCTCTCGGGGCTGGATGCGTTGCCGGTGTCGCTCAATATGTGGCGCACCTTCTTGCAATGGATGGGGGGGATGGGGATTTTGATTTTGGCCGTGGCCCTGCTGCCGCTGCTGGGGGTGGGGGGCAGCCAGCTGTTTCGCGCCGAAGCGGCCGGCCCGATCAAAGACACCAAGCTCACCCCGCGCATGGCGGGCACGGCCAAGGGGCTGTGGGGCGTGTACAGCCTGTTTTCGATTGCCTGCGCGGTGGCGTTTTGGCTGGGTGGGATGGCCCCACTGGATGCGGTGATGCACATGTTTGCCACGGTGAGCTTAGGGGGGCTGTCGCCCCACGATGCCAGTTTTGGATTTTTTCAATCGCCGCTGCTGGAGGGCATCGCGCTGATTTTTATGCTGCTGGCCAGCTGCAATTTTGCGCTGTACTTTATTGCGCTGCGCAAAGGCAACTGGCGCACCCTGTGGAACGACCCGGAGATGCGGGCCACCATTGGCGTGCTGCTGGGCGGTGGGGTGTTGGTGGCGCTGCTGCTGTGGGCCAAGGGTGTGTACGGGCCGCTGGAGGCCCTGCGCTACGGGATGTTTCAGGTGGTCTCAGTGGCCACCACCACCGGCTTTGCCACGACCGATTACCTGACGTGGCCGGTGTTTGCCCCGGTGCTGATGCTGTTTTTATCCGGGGTGGCCACCAGTGCGGGCTCTACCGGGGGCGGCATCAAGATGATGCGCATGCTGATCTTGTTCCAACAAGCCCGGCGCGAAATGACCCGCCTGGTGCATCCCCGCGCGGTGCAGCCGGTGGTGGTGGGCGGCAAGGTGATTGAGCACCCGATGATTTTTTCGGTGCTGGCGTTTATGCTGGTTTATGGGGCCACCATCATTGTGCTCAGCATGGTGCTGTTGCTGACCGATTTGGACCCCGTCACCGCGTTCTCTGCCGTGGTGGCCAGCGTGCACTGCACTGGGCCGGGGCTGGGGGCCTTGGGGCCAGCGTCCAACTACGCGGTGCTTACGGATTTTCAGATTTGGGTATGCACCCTGGGTATGCTATTGGGGCGGCTGGAGATTTTGAGCTTCATGGCCTTGCTGACGCCCGCATTTTGGCGGCGCTGAGGATGTGGCTCGGGCCCAGGGAGGAACAAATACTGCCCCAAGCAGGTCAGCACTCCCTACAATCAGCCTCCATTGTCTATAGAGGGCATTCATGGTTCCGCACTTTATTACGGCCTTGACCGGCCCCATCAACGAGCTTGAGCAGCGCATCATCGACTCCACCCCAGCCATTGAGCGCTGGTTTCGGCTGGAGTGGATGGAGCACACGCCGCCGTTTTACGCTTCCATTGACCTGCGCAATTCCGGCTTCAAGCTGGCACCGGTCGATACCAACTTATTCCCCAGTGGCTGGAATAACCTGACCGAGCCCATGCTGCCGCTGGCCGTGCAGGCCACCATGGCCTCGATCGAGAAAATCTGCCCCGAGGCCCGCAATCTGCTCATCATTCCGGAAAACCACAACCGCAGCCCGTCGTACCTGGCCAGCTTGGCGCAGTTGCAGCGGATTTTCAAAATGTCGGGCTTGAATGTGCGCCTGGGCTCCATCAGCCCAGACGTGAAAAAACCGGTGGAAATCAACCTGCCCACCGGCCAAAGCGTGGTGCTGGAGCCGGTGGTGCGCACCAAGCGCCGCTTGGGGGTGAAGCACTTTGACCCCTGCACCATCTTGCTCAACAACGACCTATCGGCCGGGGTGCCGGGTATTTTGGAAGAGCTGTACGAGCAATACCTGCTGCCTCCGCTGCACGCCAGCTGGAGCATGCGCCGCAAATCGCGTCACTTCCAAAGCTATGAAGAGGTGGCCAAGCGCTTTGGCAAGATGCTGGGCATTGACCACTGGTTGATTCATCCCCTGTTTGCCAAGGCCGAAGGGCTGGACTTTGCCCAGAACACGGGCATGGAGGCTTTGTCTGCGCAAGTCGATGCGCTGCTGACCAAAATCCGCCGCAAATACAAAGAGTACGGCATCAAGGACAAGCCCTTCGTCATGGTCAAAGCCGACAACGGTACGTATGGCCAAGGCATCATGACCGTGCGCGATGCCAAGGAGTTGCCCGAGCTGTTGGCCACGGCCGGCGAAAAGCTGGGCTTTGTCCACAATGGCGTGTCGGTACACGATGTGATCGTGCAAGAGGGCGTGCAAACTTCTGAGCGCATGCACGATGCCGTGGCCGAGCCGGTGGTCTACACCATGGACCGCTACGTGGTCGGCGGCTTCTACCGCATGCACCCTGAGCGCGGCATCGACGAAAACCTTAACGCCCCTGGCTCCAGCTACGTGCCGCTGGCCTTTGCCCACAGTGCGCAAATGCCCCAGGCAGGGCAACACCCCGGTGCCAGTGCCCCCAATCGCTTCTACATGTATGGCGTGATTGGCCGCCTGGCCATGCTGGCGGCCAGCTACGAGCTGGAGGCCACCGACCCAGATGCCGAGGTGTACGACTAAGTCGAAAAACCAGCGTGAGTTCACGGCGACAGAGCCGGTATGCCAGACCCGAAAAAAATTTGAATATGAATACACAGAGGCGCACAATTGCGCCTCTTTTTTTCTAGGAACCTCGGCCCCACAGCCGAGGGGCGTTTGTGCAAAACCAGTCCTCGTCGTTACCGGCGCTGACGTTGGGGGCCATTGGTGTCGTGTTTGGCGACATTGGCACCAGCGTGCTCTATACCGTCAAAGAAATCTTTGCCACTGGCCATGTGCAGTTCACCCATCACAACGTCTATGGTGTGCTGTCACTGATTTTTTGGACGCTGACCCTCATTGTTTCGCTTAAGTACGTGGTGTTGGTGCTGCGCGCGGACAACAACGGCGAGGGGGGCCTGGTCGCCATGCTGACTTTGGCCTCCCGTGCCGTGGCGGATCGCCCGAAACTGCGCCACGGCATGCTCTTGGTGGGCATTTTTGGCACTTGTTTGTTCTACGGCGATGGGGTCATCACCCCCGCTATCACGGTGCTGGGGGCGATGGAGGGCCTGGAAGTGGTGTCGCCCCAGTTCAAGGCCTACGTCATCCCGCTGACCTTGCTGGTGCTGTTCGCCCTGTTCTTTGTGCAAAAAACAGGGACTGCTGGCATTGGCAAATTTTTTGGCCCGGTGATGATGCTGTGGTTCCTGGCCATTGCGGCTCTGGGGCTGCTGCATATTGCCCAGCATCCGGAGATTTTGTGGGCCCTCTCCCCGCACTACGCCTGGGGCTTTAGCCTGCACAACCCCGGCATCACCTTCATTATTTTGGGGGCCGTGGTGTTGTGCGTGACTGGCGGCGAAGCGCTGTACGCCGATATGGGGCATTTTGGCAAGCGCCCGATTCGGGTGGCGTGGTTCTCTATTGCCATGCCCGCACTCACCTTGAATTATTTTGGCCAAGGGGCGCTGCTGCTGGCGCAGCCAGAGGCGGTGAAAAACCCATTTTTTTATTTGGCACCCGAATGGGCCGCTTTGCCCCTGGTGGGTTTGGCCACGGCGGCGGCGGTGATTGCTTCGCAGGCGCTGATTTCTGGGGCGTTTAGCGTGACCAAGCAGGTGATTCAGCTGGGCTTTTTGCCTCGCCTGCAAGTGCGCCATACCAGCGCGTATGACAAGGGGCAGATTTACATCCCCTTTGTCAATTGGGCACTGTTTGCGCTGATCGTGCTGGCAGTGGGGCTGTTTCGCAGCTCGGGCAACTTGGCGGCGGCGTATGGCATTGCGGTGACGACCGATATGTTGATCACCACGGTGCTGACGTTCTTTGTGATTCGCTACGCTTGGAAGCGGCCATTAATGCTGTGCATCACGGCCACCGGGGTGTTTTTTACGGTGGATGTGTTGTTTTGGGCCTCCAATTTGCTCAAACTTTTGCACGGGGGCTGGTTTCCTTTGGTCATTGCGGGGGTGGTTTTTTTGCTCATGGTGACGTGGCGGGATGGCCGGGCGCG
The DNA here is from genome assembly GCF_017368815.1 of Comamonas denitrificans. Taxonomy (GTDB): domain Bacteria; phylum Pseudomonadota; class Gammaproteobacteria; order Burkholderiales; family Burkholderiaceae_C; genus Comamonas; species Comamonas denitrificans. Next base: position 155,888 of record NZ_JAFNME010000004.1, read on the forward strand.
GCTGGGCGCTGCCATGCAAGATTCGGCGTTAGAGCTGCAAGCATTTTTGGATGCGCTGTTTCTTGCTCCTCCCACGCGGGTACCGGGCACTGCCGTGTTTTTGACTTCCAAAGAGGCTTTGGTGCCCAATGCCCTGCTGCACAACCTCAAACACAACAAGGTGCTCCATGCGCAAAATGTGTTTGTGACAGTGCGCAGCCACGAGGTGCCGTGGGTGGCCATGGACAAGCGCCTAGAGGTGCGCTCTTTGGGCCATGGCTGCTGGTCGGTCATCGTCCACTACGGGTTTAAAAATGACTACGATTTGCCCCGTGCTTTGGCCTTGCTCGAAGGAGCTGGGGTGGCGTTGACGCTCAACCCCATGGCGACCAGTTACTTTGTTTCCCGCGACATTGTGGTGCCGACGCTGGGCAAAGGCATGGCGCTGTGGCGTGAAAAGCTGTTTGCCCAAATGCACCGCAGCGCCCGCACGGCGGCCGAGTTTATGAACCTGCCCAGCAATGCTGTGGTGGAATTGGGGTCGAAAGTAGAAATTTAAGCTATTTAGGGCTTAAACCCTTATGCATCAAGCGCTAACAGCTATATAAATTGTTTATTCAGACATGCAGTTTTTTCGGGATGTAAGCCTCTCCACCATCGTGGCGGGGCTGGTGGCCGTATTGGTGGGCTTTACCAGCTCCATCGCCTTGGTCTTTCAGGCAGCGCAATCTTTTAGTGCCAGCAGTGCGCAAATCACCTCCTGGGTCTGGGCACTGTGCATGGGTGTGGGGCTGTGCTGCATCGTGCCTTCGCTGTGGCTGCGCCAGCCCGTCATGGTGGCCTGGTCCACGCCCGGTGCTGCCGTTTTGGCCGCAGGCGGTGCGGCAGGGCAGTTTGGTCTGGAGCAGGCCGTGGGTGCGTTTATCGGCAGCGCCTTGCTTATCCTTCTGTGCGGGGTGACGGGGATTTTTGAGCGCCTCATGACGCGCATTCCTGTGGCGTTGGCTTCGGCCTTGCTGGCCGGTGTGCTGGCCAAATTTGGCATGGATGCCTTTGGCGCTGCTGCCAGTGGCCCCGCCATCGTGCTGCCCATGCTGGCGGCTTATATCCTGGGCAAGCACTACCACCCCCGCTATGTGGTGCTGTGGACGTTGGTTGCGGGCATCGCTGCGGCCGCCCTGCAAGGCCAACTGCACTGGGAGCAAGTGCAGTGGACGCTGGCCACGCCGCAATGGACCACGCCGGTCTTCACGTGGCAGGCCTTTGTCAGCCTGGGCCTGCCGCTGTTTGTGGTCACCATGGCTTCGCAAAATCTGCCTGGGGTCATTGTCATGCGCTCGGCAGGCTATGCCGTGCCGGTGTCGGGCATCGTCAGCCTGACGGGAGCGCTCAGTGCTGTGTTGGCCCCTTTTGGCGGGTATGCCATTAACTTTGCGGCCATTACTGCCGCCCTGTGTACCGGCACCGAGGCGCACCCCAACCCGGCCCGGCGCTACACCGCTGCGGTGGTTTGCGGCGTGGCCTATTTGCTACTGGGGTTGTATGCCGCTGTGGTCACCGGCTTGCTGTTGGCTTTTCCGAAAGAATTGGTGCTAGCCATCGCCGGGTTTGCCTTGCTGGCCAGTATTGCCGGTGGCCTGCACGCTGCCTTGGCCGATGCCCGGCAGCGGGAAGCCGCCATCGTGACTTTTTTGGTCACCTTAAGCGGTGTGACGCTGTTGGGCGTAGGCTCAGCGTTCTGGGGGGTGGCAGCAGGTGCAGCGGTTTTGCTGGCGCAAAAGCTCCCCCAATGGAAGAAGATTTAATTCACGGACTGTTATGCAACTGCTTTTTATTGCCGATCCACTGGCCAGCTTCAACACCAAAAAAGACACCACTTTCGCCATGATGCGCGAAGCGCAGCGTCGGGGGTACGCCATCTACGCTTGCCAGCCGCAGCACTTGCAATGGCAAGCCGGTGGCCAAGTGGAGGCACTCGTGCAGCACATTCGTATCACCGATGCCGCCCCTGGCAGTACCGACTGGTTTGAAGTGCTGCAAACACAAACCCGCACTGTGGCCAGCTTTACCGCCAGTTTGATGCGCAAAGACCCGCCGTTCGATAGCGAGTTTTTTTACGCCACCCATCTGCTCTCCCAGGCTGAGCGGGAAGGGGCCAAAGTCTTCAACAACCCGGCGGCCTTGCGTGAGCACCCGGAAAAACTCGCCGTCATGGAATTTCCCCAATTCCTCGGCCCCACCTTGGTCACCCGCCAAGCGTCGGCCATTCGTGCTTTCCATGCCCAGCACCAGGACATCATCCTTAAGCCCCTGGACGGCATGGGCGGCATGGGCATCTTTCGGGTCAAGTCCGATGGACTGAACCTTGGTTCCATCATCGAAACCCTCAACCAAAATGGGGGCACCAGCGTCATGGTGCAAAAATTCCTGCCCGAAATCAGTGCAGGCGATAAGCGCATCCTCATCATTGGGGGCCAGCCCGTGCCCTTCTGCTTGGCCCGCATTCCACAAGGCAACGAAGTGCGTGGCAATCTGGCTGCAGGGGGCAAAGGCGTGGCACAACCCCTGAGTGCCTCTAACCAAGCCATGGCCGAGGCCGTCGGTGCCCAGCTGGCCCCTCGGGGTTTGCTGCTCATTGGGTTGGATGTTATTGGTGAGTGCATCACCGAAATCAATGTGACCAGCCCCACTTGCTTCCAGGAAATCCAGCAGCAAACAGGTTGTGATGTCGCAGCCTTGTTCATTGATGCACTGGAGCACGCCTGTAAAGTGTGAGAATTTCCGGGAAAACCCCAATCTCATGCTATAGTTCGCCCCCTCGCAACGACAAGCGGCGGGGCGGTGATTCAGAAGAATTGCAGGCCCAGAAGAAAATTTTCTTCACCACTTGTCAGATGCACAAATTTCTGTGTACAATGCAAGGCTTCGCTAAACAAGCAGCTTGAAAAAGTTTAAAAGTTAGCGAAAAGTTTTAAAAAATCTTTTTTGCTTTTTTAAAACAGACAGCAAAACGCTGTGCTACAATACAAGGCTTCGCTGATTGCAGCGGTGCTTAGAAGTTGCAAAACTTCTGTTTGAGATCTTTAACAAGATACAGCCGATAAGCGTGGGTATTTGGTGGTGGATAGAAGTTTGCCATTAAATACTCATGTGAATATGAAGTGAAGTTCACTTCAATTCCGTTTTTGAGTGAAGTCGCAAGACTTTAAATTTTTTAAGATCGAACTGTAGAGTTTGATCCTGGCTCAGATTGAACGCTGGCGGCATGCCTTACACATGCAAGTCGAACGGTAACAGGTCTTTCGGGATGCTGACGAGTGGCGAACGGGTGAGTAATACATCGGAACGTGCCTAGTAGTGGGGGATAACTACTCGAAAGAGTGGCTAATACCGCATGAGATCTATGGATGAAAGCAGGGGACCTTCGGGCCTTGTGCTACTAGAGCGGCCGATGGCAGATTAGGTAGTTGGTGGGATAAAAGCTTACCAAGCCTACGATCTGTAGCTGGTCTGAGAGGACGATCAGCCACACTGGGACTGAGACACGGCCCAGACTCCTACG
>NZ_JAFNME010000040.1 GCF_017368815.1 Comamonas denitrificans
TGCGGGTGGCCTTGCTCAACCGATTCACGCAACTTGGGTGCCCCACAACGGTGGCGGTGCCTGCTGTGGCGTAGCTGCGTCTGGGGTAGGGGTCATATCGACTTTTTTCGACTTGTGCAACAAAGCCTATCAAGAACGAAGTCATGCACCTGGATGATGTGCAGAACGCGGGCGCATTTGCCGACATCGAAAAGAACCTGCGCATGATTCAGTGCCTGCGCAGCATTGCGCTGGAGCTGATCACTTTTTTGGCCCAGCTGGAAGACTTCCAGAAGAAACTGTGGCTGAAAAAGAAGTTCGTTGTCTCCAGCCACTACTGCATCACGCTGGATCGGGTGCCGGAAGCGCTGTGGCCGGAAGTGGTAGCGAACCCGCAGCAATGGGCGCGTTGGAAACAGCTGGGCGTTTGGGATGGCGACGCGCCGGGGACGGTGGAGGACTTGAAGGCTGCGCCGTATCGGATGGTGGATACAAGCTTGTTTTCAGTCGATTTCAAGTCGTCGTTAATGCAGCAAATGGAAGACATGGATTCGGCGATTAGCGGCCTGCTCATTCACGGGGATAACTTCCAAGCACTGAACTTGCTAAGAGAGCGCTATCGGGGAGAGATCAAATGCACGTACATCGACCCGCCGTATAACACCGGTCGTGATGGCTTTATGTACAAAGACGGCTATCAGCGGTCTAGCTGGGGCTGTTTGATTCGCGAAGGGCTGGCAGCGCTACATCCCCTGGTGACCGACGACGGAATGGTTTTTGTTAGTAATGATGACAACGAAAACGAGAACTTGAAAAAAAATTTTTCCGACCTGTCGTATCACGTGAAAGCAAATTTGGTTTGGAATACAGATGGCCACACTGACAACCAGTTTGACATCAAGATCAATCATGAATATGTAACTTTGTCGCAGAAATCAAAGTACGCCGCATATGGTGATGTGATTGATCCAAATACTCGGGCCGAGAGCAATCTATGGAAAAATGTTGCGGAGAATTCAATCACAAAAAACGGGCCTGCAAATCCATACTCTGAAGTCATTTTGCCAAAGGGCTTCCCCGTCACTTCCGAATATGGCGTGATTAATGCGAATGTGCCTGAGTCGCAGTTTTTCGAGGAATTGGGAGAGCAGAAATATTTTCCAAGGGATCTAATCAGGAAATATGGTGTCTCGTTTCCAATTAAGCGCAATCATTCGACCTATTCTGACTTCAAACTAGACAATGATCTGACAGTTTGTGCGGGCTGGGCCAACCTAAAAAAGCTTCAGCGGTTCATCCAGAACGGATGCCAACCGTTTCCCGACGAAGGTGGGGTCATGGAGTTTTACCTGACTGAGAATGGAACGGTTTATTACAAAAAAACCAAAGCGTCTGCACGAAATATCATTTCCGTATTGCGGAATTTCTCTACCACCGAGAAGATGAAATACGCCCTCGAAGATATGGGTCTAGAATTCTCTTATCCAAAACCGAAAGACCTCATTTCCTACTTATTAAAAATTGGTGCATCGCCTATTTACTTGGACTACTTCGCAGGTTCCGGAACGACGGCACACGCGGTAATCGACCTAAACAGAGAGGACAATGGGAAAAGGAACTACATCCTGATCGAGCAGGGTCAGCACTTTGATACTGTCATTAAACCTCGACTTCAGAAGGTCGTTTTCTCAGCTGAGTGGACAAGCGAGAAACCAACTGCTCCTGTCACCGGTATCTCCCACTGCTTCAAAGTCCTCAAACTCGAAAGCTACGAAGACACCCTGAACAACCTGCAATTGCGCCGTACTGCCGCGCAGAGCGAAATGTTCGGCACCCTGCCGCAGCAGGCCAAGGACGACTATCTGCTCAACTACCTGCTGGACGTGGAAAGCCGTGGCTCGCTGCTGTCGGTGGAAGACTTCAAAAAGCCCTTTGACTACCAGCTCAATATCGCCGTGGATTCGGCAGGCGCGTACGAAACACGGAAAGTCGATCTGGTCGAGACCTTCAATTACCTGATCGGCCTGCGGGTAAAGCACATCGACGCGCAACCGCAGCGCGGCTTTGTCACCGTGACTGGCACGCTGCCCAGCGGCGAAAGCTGCCTGGTGCTGTGGCGCGACTGCGATGTGCTGGATTACGAAGGTGTAACCAAACTCTGCGACAGGCTGGCCATCAACCCGTCGGACAACGAGTTTGACGTGGTCTATATCAACGGCGACCACAACATTCCCACCGTGCTGACGCAGACGGCGGAGGAAGGCGGTGAAAGTGGCCCAGTGACGCGCGTGCTCAAGCTGCGCCAGATTGAGCCGGAGTTCCTGCAGCGCATGTTCAGCGTGGAGGATGTGTGATGGCTGAAGAAAATAGCCTGGGTGAAGGCATCAGTCTTTCACCTTTGTTGGGCACGCTGCGCCAGCTCATCAGCGATGCCCGCAGCCGGGCGCTGCGCGCGGTGGATGTGATACAGGTGCAAACCTGCTGGCAGGTGGGACGGCATATTGTGGAATTCGAACAGGGCGGCGCAGCGCGTGCGGCTTATGGCAAGCGCCTGTTGCCCATGCTGGCCGGGCAGCTCACTGCCGAGTTCGGCAAGGGCTTTGATGAGCGCAACTTGCGCCACATGCGGGCGTTTTTTCAGGCCTTTCCAATTTGGGACGCAGTGCGTTCCGAATTGAGCTGGACGCATTACCGCCTGCTCACCCGCGTGGATAGTGCCGAGGCTCGCCAGTGGTACATGACTGAAGCGGCCACCCAGAACTGGAGCACCCGCGCGCTGGAGCGGCAGATCGGCACGCTGTTTTACGAGCGCCTGCTGCTCAGCCAGGACAAGGCGGCGGTTGCCGCTGAAGCAGGGCACAACCTGGCTCGTCTGGAGCAGTCACCCCGTGCCTTTGTGCGTGACCCGGTGATGCTGGAGTTTTTGGGCTTGCCCGGTAGCGGAAAGCTGTTGGAGGTGGGGCTGGAACAGGGCTTGATGGACAAGCTGCAAGCCTTTTTGCTGGAGTTGGGCAAAGGTTTTGCGTTTGTGGCCCGGCAGCAGCGCATCAGCACCGAGAGCAAGGATTTCTACATTGATCTGGTGTTCTACAACTACCTGCTCAAGTGCTTTGTGCTGATCGACCTGAAAACCACTGAGCTGACGCACCAAGACATTGGCCAGATGGACATGTATGTGCGCATGTACGACGACTTAAAGCGCGGGGAGGGCGACAACCCCACGGTGGGCATTTTGCTGTGCGAGGACAAAGACCATTCTGTGGTGCGCTACTCGGTGCTCAACGGCAGCGAGCAGCTTTTTGCCAGCCGCTACAAACTGATATTGCCCAGCGAGGAAGAGCTGCGCACCGAACTGGCGCGGGAGGCTGAAGCCATCCGCCTGGCAATGGAGTTGGGCGAACAGGAGGCCAGCCGTGGCAACGAAGAATAAATTCACCAGGAAGAGCGCAGGCAAGAAGCGCAGCTTCCATCAGGAGCTGGTACTCAATCGCTGGGTGCTGGGCTTCTTTCAGGGCGGCCAGCTTTCGGCGCTCAAGATGCGCCTGGGCGATGACCGCTTCGAGGGCATCGACGAGGACGGCCAGACCAAGTTTTTCCATGAGCTGATTCGTGGCTTGTTCGACCCGAACAAGGTGCCCGATGCCGACCTGCGGCGCTATGACCTGAACGTCGTTGCCCACTGGCAGGCCATCACCGCCCAGCGCAATAAGCACGAAGGCTTTGAGTTGCAGATGAAGTACTTCCAGTACCTTTCGCTGCTGTTCACGGAGCTGTATCTGGACTGGTACTTCAACCACCGTCAGGACTTGCTCGATGGCCTGAACGAGGAAATGGCGCGCTACCGCGCCGAGAACGGCGCGGAGCCGTTCCGCGATTTTGAGGCGGATGATCTGAACAAGATCGCCTTCTGGAACGCCACCGGCAGCGGCAAGACGCTGCTGCTGCACGTCAATATCCGTCAGTATCTGCACTATTTCCAGCAGGGTGTGGCCGGCGTCTATCCCGACAAAATCATCCTGCTCACGCCCAATGAAGGCTTGAGCCGTCAGCACCTGGAGGAGCTGCACTTGTCCGGCTTCGGGTTCTCGCAGTTCTTTAACAAGGCCCAGTCGCCTGCGCGCGGCACCATCGAAGTCATCGACATCAACAAGCTGGGCGATGAGATGGGCGACAAGACCGTCGCCGTGGATGCCTTTGAGGGCAACAACCTGGTGCTGGTGGACGAAGGGCATCGCGGCACGGGCACGGCGGCAGGCGCGTGGATGGCGCGGCGCGATGCGCTGGTGCGCGGCGGTTTTGCCTTTGAGTACTCAGCCACCTTCGGGCAGGCCGTGGCCAAGGGTATGACCGTGGCGGCGGCGGAAGAAGAGATCCAGAAAAAGCGCGCCAAGATGCTGTGGGGCACCACCAGCCTGCGCAGCCTGGACGATGGGCAGAAAGCGCAGCTTGCGCTGACCTTGGATGACAAGCGCCGCGCGCGCATCACCGCTACGCGCGAGATTTACGCCAAGTGCATCCTCTTCGATTACTCGTACAAGTTTTTCTATGAGGACGGCTACGGCAAAGAGTCGCTGATCCTCAACATGCATGGCGATGCCTACGCGCAGGCGGACAACGCCCGCAAATACTTCACGGCCTGTCTGCTTTCGTATTACCAGCAGCTGTGGCTGTGGAGCACGCACGGATCAAAGCTTGCTGACTTCAACATCGAAAAACCGCTGTGGGTGTTTGTGGGCAACACAGTGTCGGGGGAAGAATCTGACATTCTGGAAGTGGTGAACTTCCTGGCTGACTTCCTGAACAGCGACGTGCAGATCAAAACCTGGCTGGCTGACCTGATTGCCGACAAGGCGCAAATTTTGGACGCTAAGGGCAACAACATCTTCAGCGGTCGCTTCACGCCCCTGATGGGCTTTGGCGGTCGTGTGGACGAGTTGTACGCCGACATTCTGCTGCGTGTGTTCAATGCCCCGGCCCGCCAGCGGTTGAAGCTGGTCAATCTCAAAAGCAGCAAGGGCGAGCTGGCCTTGCGCGTGGGCGATGCCGATCCCTTCGGCCTGATCAACATTGGCGACGATGCAGGCTTTTTTGCCATGGCGGAGGACGCAAATGCCTTCGACAGTGAGCGTGACGACTTCGGCGGCACGCTGTTCGGCACGCTGAACGACAGGGACAGCCGCCTGAACGTGCTGATCGGCTCGCGCAAATTTACCGAGGGCTGGAGCAGTTGGCGCGTCTCGACGATGGGCTTGTTGAATATGGGCAAGGGTGAGGGTTCTCAGATCATTCAACTGTTCGGGCGTGGCGTGCGCCTGAAGGGAAAAGACTTTTCGCTCAAGCGCAGCTTGCCGCACGAAAGACCCCGAGGGCTGCACCTGGAGAAGCTGGAGTCGCTGAACATCTTCGGCGTAAAAGCAGACTACATGGCTACGTTCAAGGACTACCTGCGCGAGGAAGGCATCGCACCCAGTGATGAAGTGCTGGAGCTGGACTTCCCAACCCGGGCCAATCTGCCCAAAGGCAAGCTCAAGACCTTGGCGCTGAAGGATGGCTACAAGGACAACCAGAAACTGGGGTTTAAGCGCACGCACTTCCCCAGGCTGTACGAAATCCCCGCGCAGTTCCAGGGCAAGATCAAGCCGCCTCATGTGGTGCTTGATCTGTACCCACGTGTTGAAGCGCTGTCCAGCAAGGACAAGGGCACACCAGCACCTGCGGCGGAAGCCCGCAACAAGGGCACGTTGAATCAGACGCTGTTCCCGGCTTTCAATTGGGATCGCATCTATCTGGCCCTGCAGGATTACAAGTTGCAGCGCAGCTGGAGCAACCTGCGGTTGGATCGGCAGAAGCTGATCGACTTCTGCGCGGGTGCGCAGGACTGGTACACGCTGTTCGTGCCAAATGCGGAACTGAACGTGACGACCTTCGCCGACATCCGCAAGCAGGAAGACATCCTGCTTCGACTGCTGACGGACTACACCGACCGCTTCTACAAGGCACTGAAGACGGGCTATGAAGGCCAGTTCTACGACATCACCCACATTGATGAAAATCACGGGTCGATGCTCAAGCTATACCAGTTCGAGATCGAGAACAACGACGACGGTCTTGAATACCAAAAGAAGCTGGAAGTGCTGAAGAAGCTGGTGGCAGACGGCCAGCTGGGCGAGGCCAGTAAGTGGAATGCGCCGCACATGGTGGCCATCAGCTTCGACCGGCACTTGTTTTACCCGTTGTTCAGCTTCGAGCAGGATGGGGACAAAGATCTCGTTCCTTTGAAGCTCAAGCCTTTGGGGCTTGGTGCGCCGAGTGAAGTGACCTTTGTCCGTGATCTTGAAGCGTTCTACAACTCCAGCGAAGGCAAGGAAGTCATTGGCCCGCGCAGCCTGTATCTGCTGCGCAATGCCGCCAGTGCAGATAAGGGTCTGGGCTTCGCGTTGGCGGGTAACTTCTATCCAGACTTCCTGCTGTGGCTGGTGGATGACGCTACCGGCAAGCAGTGGCTGACTTTTGTCGATCCCAAGGGGTTGCGCAATCTCGATCTTTCGCATCCCAAGCTGGGCCTGTACAAGGAAGTGAAGACCCTCGAAGCGACACTGGCGGCCCAAGCCAAGGTGGGAGAAGCACCGCTGGTCTTAAATGCTTTTGTTCTCTCGCCCACCAAGTTTGCCGATTTGCTGAACGTGGGCGACCCGACAAAGAAGGCCGATTTGGAAAGCCGCAACGTGTTGTTCATGGAGGATGGTGCCAGCGCCTACTTAAGGAAGCTATTTGCAAACCTGGTGTAGGCGCCGCATACGATGCACAGCACATAGACAAAATCCAGAGTAGTACGAGCGGGATGGCGGTCATCCCGCTCAAAGTCACCAGATGGCGCTTATAGCCCTCAGAACGTGTTCACGATCTCCTCATGGGTGTGCGGGCGCGGCTTCGGGCGGTCTGCGTCGTTGCAAATCCTCGCAATAGCCAAGCTATTGCTGTGGTTTGCGCCTCGCAACCCATCCCGAACCGCATCCCCCACACCTTCATTCGAGATCATGAACACGTTCTCAACGCGGCAGCTGGCTGCTGCCCATGAGGAAGGCATCCACGGCGCGGGCGGCTTGGCGGCCTTCGCGGATGGCCCAGACGATGAGCGACTGGCCCCGGCGCATGTCGCCAGCCGCAAACACGCCGGGCACGCTGGTGGCGTAGCCATGGGCGGCATCGGTGCTGGCCTGGGCGTTGCCACGGGCGTCGGTGGCCACGCCCAGCTGCGCCAGCAGCTCGGGCCGGGGGCCGGTAAAGCCCATGGCCAGCAGTACCAGGTCGGCGGGCCAATGCTGCTCGGTGCCAGCCACTTCGGTCAGCTGCCCGTTTTGCATCTGCATGCGCACGGTGGTCAGGCCGGTGACCTGGCCTTGCGCGCCGTTAAAGGCTTTGGTGGCAATGGCAAATTCGCGTTCGCAACCTTCTTGGTGGCTGGACGAGGTGCGCAGCTTCACGGGCCAATAGGGCCACGTCAGCGCTTTGTCCTCGTGCTGCGGGGGCATGGGCAGCAGCTCGAACTGCACCACGCTGGCCGCGCCCTGGCGGTTGGCGGTGCCGACGCAATCGGAGCCGGTATCGCCGCCGCCGATGACGATGACGTGTTTGCCTTGGGCACTGATGGGGGCGGGCAGGGCCACGCCGGCATTGGCACGGTTTTGCTGCGGCAGGTACTCCATGGCGAAATGCACGCCGGCCAGATCGCGCCCCGGCACGGGCAGGTCGCGCGAGGTTTCTGCGCCGCCGGCCAGCAGCAGGGCATCGAAGCTGCGGTGCAATTCTTCGGGGCTGACCACGGTTACGCCCTGGGGGGCTTCTTGCACCGCCCCGACCAGGGTGTTGGTGCGGAACACCACGCCTTCGGCGATCAATTGGTCAATGCGCCGGTCGATGTGAGATTTTTCTAGCTTAAAGTCAGGAATGCCAAAGCGCAGCAAGCCGCCAATGCTCTCGTTTTTCTCGAACACCGTCACGGCGTGACCGGCGCGGGCCAGTTGCTGGGCGGCGGCCAGCCCGGCTGGGCCGGAGCCGATGACGGCCACGCGCTTGCCAGTCCTGTGGGCGGCGGGCTGGGGTTGCACCCACCCTTCAGCCCACGCCCGGTCGATGATGGCGTGCTCGATGCTTTTGATGCCCACTGGCTGGCTGTTGATGTTCAGCGTGCAGGCTGCTTCGCACGGCGCGGGGCAGATGCGGCCCGTAAATTCCGGGAAGTTGTTGGTGGCGTGCAGCACGGTGCTGGCGCGTTGCCAGTCGTCCTGGTACACCAAGTCGTTGAAGTCCGGAATCACGTTGTTCACCGGGCAGCTGTTGTGGCAAAAGGGCGTGCCGCAGTCCATGCAGCGGCTGCCTTGCTGGCGGGCCTGTTCGGGGCTGAGGTGCTGCACAAACTCCCGGTGGTGGTGCAGGCGCAGTTCCACGCGCTCGCTGCTTTCCTCGACGCGGGCAAATTCCAAAAAACCTGTGATTTTTCCCATGATGGTGTTCCTTGTTCGGTTCAGGCCAGGGCCGCTTCTTGTGCCGTTGCAGCGTTGGCTTGCTGCGTGCTCAGGGCGCGGCGGTATTCGTGGGGGAAGACTTTGACGAAGCGCGAGCGCACGGCTGGCCATTGCGCCAGCAGCGCGGCCGCCTGGGCCGAGCCGGTGAGCGTGTGGTGCTGTTGCAGCAGGCGCAGCAGCAGGGCCTCGTCCGCCTCGCCCTGGTGCAGGGGGATGCCTGCGGCGATTTGCTGCGCTGCGGGCAGCACGTCATCCAGGGCCACCTGGGCCAGGTTGCAGCGCCCGGCAAAGCTGCCGTCGGCGTCGTACACGTAGGCCACGCCGCCGGACATGCCAGCGGCAAAGTTGCGCCCCGTGGCCCCCAGCACCAGCACGGTGCCGCCGGTCATGTATTCGCAGCCGTGGTCGCCGGTGCCTTCCACCACCGCGCTGGCGCCCGACAGGCGCACGGCAAAGCGCTCGCCGGCCACTCCGGCAAAAAAGGCTTCGCCCGAGGTCGCGCCGTACAGCACCGTGTTGCCGACGATGATGTTCTGTGCCGCGTTGCCCTTGAAGTCAGCATGCGGATGCACCACCAGGCGGCCACCCGAGAGGCCCTTGCCGGTGTAGTCGTTGGCCTGCCCCGTTAAATCGAAAGTGATGCCACGGGCCAGGAAGGCCCCAAAGCTTTGCCCGCCTGTGCCCTCGAACTGCACCTGCAAGCAGCCGTCGGGCAGGCCGTCCGGGTGGCGGCGGATGAGCTCGCCGGAGAGCATTGCGCCGACCGAGCGGTGGACGTTGCGGGCCGGCACGCGCAGTTGCTGCGGCTGGCCGTGGGCCAAAGCCACCTGCGCTTGGGCGATAAGCTGCTGGTCCAGGGCGTTTTCCAGCCCGTGCGCTTGCACGTCCACATGGCGGCGCGGCACGTCGGCCGGGGCGGGGGCCAGGGCCAGCACACGGCTGAAGTCCAGGCCCTGGGCTTTCCAGTGCGCTACGCCTTTGCGGGTGTCGAGCAGGTCGGCGCGGCCGATCAGGTCGTCAAAGCGGCGCACGCCCAGTTGGGCCATCAGGCGGCGGGCTTCTTCGGCCACGAAAAAGAAGAAGTTCACCACCTCTTCGGGCTTGCCCGAAAAGCGCTGGCGCAGCACCGGGTCTTGCGTGGCCACGCCCACCGGGCAGGTGTTGAGGTGGCATTTGCGCATCATGATGCAGCCCGAGACCACCAGCGGCGCGGTGGCAAAACCGAACTCGTCCGCGCCCAGAAGGGCGGCAATCACCACGTCGCGCCCGGTTTTGAGCTGGCCGTCGGTTTGCACGCGCACCCGGCCGCGCAGGCGGTTCAAGACCAGGGTTTGCTGGGTTTCGGCCAGCCCCAGTTCCCACGGCGTGCCTGCGTGCTTGATGGACGACCAGGGCGATGCGCCCGTGCCGCCGTCGTGCCCGGCAATCACAATGTGGTCGGCCTTGGCCTTGGCCACCCCGGCGGCAATCGTGCCCACGCCCACTTCGGACACCAGCTTGACCGACACATCCGCCTGCGGATTGACGTTCTTCAGGTCGTGGATGAGCTGGGCCAGGTCTTCGATGGAATAAATGTCGTGGTGCGGCGGTGGCGAGATCAGGCCCACGCCCGGCACCGAGTGGCGCAGCCGCCCGATGTAGTCCGATACCTTGCCGCCGGGCAGCTGGCCGCCTTCGCCGGGTTTGGCCCCTTGCGCCATCTTGATCTGGATTTGGTCGGCCGAGACCAGGTAGCCCGTGGTCACGCCAAAGCGCCCGGAAGCCACTTGCTTGATCTTGGAGCGCAGGCTGTCGCCTTCTTGCAGGGTGTAGTCCACCTCGAGCACATCGCCCAGCACCTCGCTCAGGCGCTTGCCCTTGCGGATGGAGAGGCCGCGCAGCTCTTCGCGGTAGCGCGCCGGGTCTTCGCCGCCCTCGCCGGTGTTGCTTTTGCCGCCGATGCGGTTCATGGCGATGGCCAGATTGACGTGCGCCTCGGTCGAGATCGAGCCCAGGCTCATGGCACCCGTGGCAAAGCGCTTGACGATTTCCGCTGCCGGTTCCACTTCCTCCAGCGGCACGGCCCGGGCCGGGTCGATCTTGAACTCGAACAGGCCGCGCAGCGTCATCTGGCGCTCGCTTTGGTCGTTGATGATGCGGGCGTATTCCTCGTAGCTGTCGTAGCGGTTGGCGCGCGTGCTGTGCTGCAGCTTGGCGATGGCGTCCGGGGTCCACATGTGTGCTTCGCCGGTGGCCCGCCAGGCGTATTCGCCGCCTGCGTCCATCAGCGGCTGCAGTGTGGGCTGGCGGGCGTAGGCCGCGCGGTGCTGGCGCAGGGTTTCTTCGGCCACATCGAAGAGGCCAATGCCGCCGATCTGGCTGGCCGTGCCGTGGAAGTATTTGTCCACCAGCGTGGCGTTCAGGCCCACGGCCTCAAAAATTTGCGCCCCGCAGTACGACATATAGGTGCTGATGCCCATCTTGGACATGATTTTGGACAGGCCCTTGCCCACCGCCTTGATGAAGTTGGCCTGCGCCTTTTGCGGCGTGGTGCCCAGGCTGGGGGCCAGGTGCGCCAGGGTTTCCAGCGCCAGCCAGGGGTGGACGGCCTCGGCCCCATACCCGGCCAGCACGGCAAAGTGGTGTACCTCGCGGGCGCTGCCGGTTTCCACCACCAGCCCGGCGGCGGTGCGCAGCCCTTCGCGCACCAGGTGGTGGTGGATGGCCGACAGCGCCAGCAGCGCCGGAATGGCAATGCGCTCAGCGCACACGCCCCGGTCGGTCAGGATCAGGATGTTGCTGCCTGTCTGGATGGTTTGCACCGCCAGCGAGCACAGCGAGGCCAGCCGCGCCTCGATGCCGTCGGCCCCCCAGGGCGCGGGGTAGGTGATGTCGATCTCGCAGCTGCGCAGCTTGCCGCCGGTGTGCTGCCCAATCTGGCGCAGCCGCGCCATGGCCCCGGCATCGAGCACCGGCTGGCTCACCTCCAGGCGCAGCGGCGGGTTCACGGCGTTGATGTCCAGCAGGTTGGGGCGCGGGCCGATGAAGGACACCAGTGACATCACCACCGCCTCGCGGATGGGGTCGATGGGCGGGTTGGTGACCTGCGCAAACAGCTGGCGGAAGTAGTGCGTCAGCGGCTTGCTGCGCTGCGAGAGCACGGCCAGCGGCGCATCGTTGCCCATGGAGCCGATGCCTTCCTCGCCGTTGAGCGCCATGGGCGTGAGCAGCAGCTGCAGGTCTTCCTGGCTGTAGCCAAAGGCTTGCTGCAGGGGGGGCAGCGTTGCCGGTGCCAGGCCGGGGGCTGCATCCTGGGCCGGGATGCCGTCCAGGCGCACGCGCACGTTGTCGATCCACTGCCGGTAGGGGCGGGCGTAGGCGTATTGGCGTTTGAGCTCTTCGTCCTCGACGATGCGGCCTTGCTCCAGGTCGATCAAAAACATGCGCCCCGGCTGCAAGCGCCATTTGCGGACGATGCGCTCCTCGGCAATCGGCAGCACGCCCGCTTCAGAGGCCAGCACCACCAGATCGTCGTCGGTGACGATGAAGCGCGCCGGGCGCAGGCCGTTGCGGTCCAGCGTGGCGCCGATCTGGCGGCCATCGGTGAACACCATGGCTGCGGGGCCGTCCCACGGCTCCATCATGGAAGCGTGGTACTCGTAGAAGGCGCGTTGCTGCGCATCCATCAGCGCGTGCTGCTCCCAGGCTTCGGGGATCATCATCATCACCGCCTGGGCCAGCGGGTAGCCGGCCATGACCAGCAGCTCCAGCGTGTTGTCGAAGGTGGCGGTGTCGGACTGGCCCTCCATGGTGATGGGGTAGAGCTTGGCCAGATCGTCGCCCAGCACGGGCGAGCGCATCACGCCCTCACGCGCCCGCATCCAGTTGAAGTTGCCCTTGACGGTGTTGATCTCGCCGTTGTGCGCCACCAGCCGGTAGGGGTGGGCCAGCGGCCACGAGGGAAAGGTGTTGGTGGAAAACCGCTGGTGTACCAGCGCCAGGGCCGAGACCACGCGCTCATCCTGCAAATCCAGGTAGTACTGGCCCACCTGATCGGCCAGCAGCAGCCCTTTGTAGATGACGGTGCGACACGACATGCTGGGCACGTAGTACTCGGCGCTGTGCGTCAGCTGCAGGCCGGTGATGCGGGCCGAGGCCGTTTTGCGGATCACGTACAGCTTGCGCTCCAGCGCATCGGGCACCAGCACATCACCGCCCCGGCCAATGAACACCTGGCGGATGATCGGCTCGCACAAGCGCACGGCCGGCGACATGGGCAGCGCGGTATTCACCGGCACATCGCGCCAGCCCAGCAGCACCTGGCCTTCGGCGGCAATGGCGCGTTCCAGCTCTTGCACGCAGGCCTGGCGCGAGGCCGCCTCTTTGGGCAGAAAAATCATGCCCACGCCGTATTCGCCGGGCGGGGGCAGCTGCACGCCCTGGCGGGCCATTTCGGCGCGGTAGAAGGCATCGGGGATTTGAATCAGCAGCCCGGCACCATCGCCCATCAGTGGGTCGGCCCCCACAGCGCCCCGGTGGTCCAGGTTCTCCAAAATCTGTAAGCCCTGTGCCACGATGGCGTGGGAAGCACGGCCTTTCAAGTGGGCGACAAAACCGACACCGCAGGCATCGTGCTCGGCATTGGCGTACAGGCCCTGGGCGTGGGCGCTGTGGATTTCTTCGGGGGTCGGTAAAACCGTCTGGATCGTCTCGGTCATAGCAGGGCCACTTTGTTGGTGCGAAGGGAAAAGGGGTTCTCTCGGTGATAAGCAAACACCGTGCCAAGTTGAAGCAGGGCCCACCTCCCCCTGGGGCGGTGCGCAGGGGGGCGTGCTGCAGCGCCGCCGTACCCCCTGCCATGCACCAAAAAAGAGCGCCCATGCCCCATATTGGGCATGGGCGCTGCGCTGCGCCGTTATCGGGCCTCAGGCATCAGGACACATAGGCCCGCTCGCCGTGTACGGCAATGTCCAGGCCCCGGCGCTCGTCTTCTTCCGAGACGCGCAGGCCCACCAGCAGGTCAGCCACCTTGAAGCACAGGAACGAGGCCACCGCGCACCAGACCACGGTGATGAGCACGCTCTTGCACTGCACCCACACTTGCGCGGCCATGCTAAAGCCCTCCGGCTCCACCCCACCCAGGCTGGCGGCGCAGAACACGCCGGTCAGAATGGCCCCCAGAATGCCGCCCACGCCGTGGATGCCGAAAACGTCGCACACATCATCGGCTTTCAGCAGGCGCTTGAGGCCCGACACGCCCCACAGGCACAGCGGCCCGGCGATCACGCCCATGGCGATGGAGCCCATCGGCCCGACAAGGCCTGCCGCCGGGGTGATGGTGACCAACCCCGCCACCGCCCCCGAGGCCGCCCCCAGCATCGAGGCCTTGCCTTTGTGCAGCCCCTCGGCCACCAGCCAGGCCACGGTGGCTGCGCCGGTGGCCAAAATGGTGTTGATAAAGGCCAGCCCGGCAATGCCGTTGGCCGCCCCGGCCGAACCGGCGTTAAAGCCAAACCAGCCCACCCACAGCAGCGAGGCCCCCACCATGGTCAGCGTCAGGCTGTGCGGCGGCATCGCCTCCTTGCCAAAGCCGATGCGCTTGCCCACCATGATGGCGCCCACCAGCCCAGCCACGGCGGCGTTGATGTGGACGACGGTGCCGCCGGCAAAATCCAGCGCCCCATCTTCGGCCAGCAGGCCGCCACCCCAGACCATGTGCGCCATGGGGATGTAGCTCAGGGTGAACCACAGCACCGAGAAGATCATCACGGCGGAGAATTTCATGCGCTCGGCGAATGCGCCGACGATCAGCGCCACGGTGATGGCGGCAAAGGTGGACTGAAAGGCCACGAACACGTATTCAGGAATGGTGCCCAGCGTGGCTGAGAGCGTGTCCGGCGTGATACCAGCCAGGAACAGCTTGTCAAAACCGCCGTAAAACAGCCCTGTGCCGCCAAAGGTCAGCGAAAAGCCGTAAATGGCCCACAACACGGTGATCAGCGCAAAGATGGTGAACACCTGCGCCAGCACGGACAGCATGTTTTTGCTGCGCACCAAGCCGCCGTAGAACAGCGCCAGGCCGGGGATGACCATCAGAATCACCAGCATGGTGGAGGTCAGCATCCACGCGGTATCGCCCGCGTTGAGGCTGGCTGCGGCTTCCAGGGCCGGGGCGGCCGCTTCTTGGGCGAAGGCCCTGGGCGCAGCCGTTGATAAACCCAGGAGCAGGCCCAGGGGTAGGCCTGGTGCGATGGCAGGGAGTGATTTTTTCATGTCAGTCTCTTGCAGAAAAAGGGTGGCAAAAGGGGGGGGGCAAAAAGGGATGGCAAAAGGGAGAGATCGCCGTTGGGGCAAGGGGGTGCTCTACAGGGCTTCGGGGCCGGTTTCGCCGGTGCGGATGCGCACCACCTGCTCCAGCACGGTGACGAAAATCTTGCCGTCGCCGATCTTTCCGGTGCGGGCGGCGTTTTCGATGGCCTCGATGACCAGCTCAACCTGGCTGGCCTCGACGGCGGCCTCGACCTTGACCTTGGGCAGAAAATCGACCACGTACTCGGCCCCCCGGTACAGCTCGGTGTGGCCCTTTTGGCGGCCAAAGCCCTTGACTTCGGTGACGGTGATGCCCCGGATGCCCAGGTCTGAGAGCGCCTGGCGCACCTCGTCGAGCTTGAAGGGTTTGATGATGGCGGTCACGATCCGCATAGTGCGCTCCTGGTGTAGGGTGAATGAATACCCAGCAGGTAAGCACAAGCCGTGCCAGAAATGAAAAGTTTGAGTGTTTTTGGCACTTTGCGCTTATAGGCAAAGCGCTTACAGCTATTATTTTTATTATTTTTGGGGCTGGGCCTGTGGTGGCTTCGTCCCGTTATTGTGCGTGGGGGTGGGAGGGTGCCCGTTTTTGGCCCCTGCCAGGGCCGGCACCGGGGCCGGCCCTGGGGCGGTTGTCAGCTGTCTTCGTCGTCGCTGTGGTTGTCGCTGTCGCCGTCGTGCTCGCTGGCGGCAGCCGCTTCCAGGCCCAGCTCCTTGATTTTGCGCGTGAGCGTGTTGCGGCCCCAGCCCAGCAGCTGGGCCGCATCGCGGCGGCCGCCGGCCGTGTGGCGCAGGGCGGTGGTGATCATGATGCGCTCAAAGGCGGGCAGTGCCTGCTGCAGCAAGTCGCCCTGGCCCTGGCGCAGGGCGTTGCTGGCCCATTGGCCCAAGGCGTGTTCCCAGGTGATGGGGGCGGTGCCTGCGTTGTCTGCGTTGCCCGGCAGCCCTTCGGCGGCGGCCTTGGGGGCTTGCTGCACGTCCAAGGGCAGATCGCTGAGGTGAACCTCCCGGCTGGCCGCCATGACGGTGATCCAGCGGCAAACGTTCTCCAGCTGGCGCACATTGCCCGGCCAGTCCCATTGCGCCAAGTGCTGCTGCACCTGGGGTGAGAGCGTGCGCGGGGCCATGCCCAGCTCGCGCGCGCTTTGCTGCAGGAAAAAAGCGGCCAGGCGGGGGATGTCCTCGCGCCGCTCGCTCAGGGTGGGCAGCTGGATGCGGATGACGTTCAGGCGGTAGAACAAATCCTCGCGAAAGCGCCCTTGGCGCACCAGCATTTCCAGGTTTTGGTGCGTGGCGGCAATGATGCGCACATCGGCACGGATGGCGGTGTGCCCGCCCACGCGGTGAAAGCTGCCCTCGGACAGCACGCGCAGCAGGCGCGTTTGCGCCTCCAGCGGCATGTCGCCAATCTCATCGAGAAACAGCGTGCCGCCCTGGGCCTGCTCAAAGCGGCCCTGGCGCTGGGCGGTGGCCCCGGTGAAGGCACCGCGCTCGTGGCCGAACAGTTCGGACTCGATCAGGTCGCGCGGGATGGCCGCCATGTTCAGCGCAATAAAGGGCGCGGCGCGGCGCGGGCTGTGGCGGTGCAGGGCCTGGGCGACCAGCTCTTTGCCGGTGCCTGATGCGCCATTGATGAGCACGGTGATGTGCGACTGCGACAGCCGACCAATGGTGCGAAAGACTTCCTGCATGGCGGGCGCTTCGCCAATCAAGCCGTCGGTCTGGATGTCCGCCGGGGCGGTGGCGCTTTGGTTGTCCAGGGCTGCGCGGGCCTCGCGGGCGTGCGCCAGGGCGCGGCGCACCAGGGCCACGGCCTCGTCCACGTCAAACGGTTTGGGCAGGTACTCAAAGGCCCCGCCTTGGTAGGACTGGATGGCGCTGTCCAAGTCAGAATGCGCCGTCATGATGATCACCGGCACCTGCGGGCAGGTCTGGCGCACCTGGGCCAGCAGGCCCAGGCCGTCCATGCCGGGCATCCGGATGTCGGTCAGGATGACGCTGGGCGGGGCTTTGGCCAGCTTGGCCAGAGCGGCTTCGGCGCTGTCAAAGACGCAGGTGTGCAGGTCGGCTTGGGCCAGTGCCTTGTCCAGCACCCAGCGGATGGATTGGTCGTCGTCAATGATCCAGACAAGCTCAGGGCTGGGCATGGGAATCTCCTGGCGCAGTGCCATCGTTGGTGGGAGGAAAGGGCACCAGGACTTTGAAGATGGTCTGCCCCGGCTGGCTCTCGCATTCGATCAGGCCGCCGTGCTGCTGCATGATGGCCTGGGCAATGGGCAGCCCCAGGCCAGTGCCCTGGGAGCGCCCGGTGACCATGGGGTAGAACACCGTCTCGCGCAGCTCGGTGCTGATGCCGGGGCCGTTGTCCTCGATCTCTACCTGGCACAGCAGGGCGTGGCAGCGCGTGCCGATGGTGAAGCGGCGCAGCACGCGCGAACGGATCAGCACGCGCGGCGGCAGTCTGTCGGCCGCCTGACTGGGGGGCATTTCCAGCAGGCATTGCACGGCGTTGCCCATGATGTTGAGAAAGACCTGAATCAGTTGGTCGGGATCGGCCCAGACCTCGGGCAGGCTGGGGTCGTAATCGCGCACCAGTTGCACGGCATCGCCCGCTTCGGCCTGCAGGATGCGGCGCACGCGCTCCAGAATTTGGTGGATGTTTACCCGCGCAAAGGCGGGGGGCTGGCGGGCACCCAGCATCCGGTCGGCCAGGGCGCGCAGGCGGTCGGCCTCGTGGATGATGACGGCGGTGTATTCGCGCAGCTCGGCGCTGTCCAGTTGGCGCTCTAGCAGCTGCGCCGCACCGCGAATGCCGCCCAGCGGGTTTTTGATTTCATGCGCCATGCCGCGCACCAGGGCGCGGGTGGCTTGGTTGGTGGTGAACAGGCTGTCTTCGCGGTTGTTGTGGATCAGTCGGTCCAGCGGGTGCAGCTCCACCAGCAATTGTTGGCCCCCAGGGGTGCCCGCTTGTTCCGGGGGGGCCAACAATTGCTGGTGGAGCTGCACCCGCTGGACCGACT
>NZ_JAFNME010000041.1 GCF_017368815.1 Comamonas denitrificans
GTTTTGAAGATGAAAGCAGAAATCGCCCGAAAGAAAGGACACCAGCCATGAGCGCTGCTATTGCCCCCTTGCGCATCCACCGTGATGGCACCAGTGGCGACCTGGTCTTGACCACGCCCTCCTACCGCCCCCGCCTGGTGGGGCCCACCCCGGTGCTGCCCCGGCGCGTTGATCTGGCCCCGCGCTCCAGCGGCCTGCCCGCCTACAGCCGTGCCACCCCCCGCCAGGGCGGCGGCACCTATGCGCCCCAGCCGCGCCCGGCCAATGTGGTGCCCCCAGCCCGCTACGACCGCATGAGCGCCCCGCTGCTGCAAAGCACCCCCGAACCCCCGCGCCGCGCTGGCGCGGATGACCACTACCGCTATGCCAGCCGTGGCTTTTAAAGAAAGGAAGCACCCATGCCCATGCCAACCGTCACCGAGGCTGACAAGCCTGCCATCTACGAATTGACCGCGCTTTTATTGCACATCGCAAACCAGGTCGATGCACTACCCGGCGTTGCGCTCAACGCCCTGCTTGGCGCTTACACCAACTTTGCAGTGGAGGCTGGCTTTGGCACTGATGTGCCTGCAGCGCTGCGCAGTGCTGCAGATGTGCTTGAGCAAAACATGCCGCGCCTGCTCGGCGTGACCGCGACCCACTGAAAGGAAATCACCATGGCCACCCGACTGAAAACAAAAACCCTGCGCGACGTGCCGCAAAGCAAAAACGACTGTGCCGAATACATCCGCCTGGCAGGCGATCTGCAGCGCGAATTTGAGCGCCAGCGCACGGAAATGAACGACGCCATCGCCGCCATCACCCAAAAATACCAGCCCATTCTGGAGGCACTGACCGGACGCATCGAAGCGACGCAAGAAGGGGTTCAAGCCTGGTGCGAGGCCCACCGTGTGGAGCTGTGCGGTGAAAACGACAAGCTGGGCAAAACCGCCAACTTTGTGACCGGCACCGTGTCGTGGCGGCAGCGCCCGCCCAGCATCAGCGTGCGCGGGGCCGAATCGGTGATCGAAACCCTGCAACGCATGGGCCTGGATCGCTTTGTGCGCAGCAAGGAAGAAATCAACAAGGAAGCCATGCTCAATGAGCCGGACACCGTGCGCGGCATCGCGGGCATCAAGATCGTGACCGGCGTTGAGGACTTCATCGTGCAGCCGTTCGAGGCCAAGGCGGAGGTGTGACGCATGGCTGATACGAAACACATCATCACTGACGAACAGATCGACGCCATCCTGGATTCCAATGGCAATCTGGACTATGTCATCGCAGACAAACGCCAGCGCTTGCACCTTTTCGCTCGCAAGGTGCTGGAACTGCGCCCTGCTGACAACCCTGATACGTTGGATGAAGACCTCTTGGACTTTGTCCATCGGGTGCAGGACTGGCACCAGGCGCGTATTGAGTACGTCACGAAAGTCCAAGAAGGGGTAAAGGAAGGCACCACCTTGCAATGCGTCAGCCCCAGCGGCGCAAAAAAAGAAATTGCGCTGACGGCTCGCGAAGCGCAGATTTTTTCCATCGGGCTGGAGGCAGGGATGGGCTGCTTTGAAAAATTGCCGTTCCACTTTGAGCACAGTGATACCGACGAGGGGACTAAAGCATGACCCGCGACGAAGCCCTCAAGAAAATCAAGAAGTGCCTGGCCCTGGCCGCCAGCGCCAACCCGCACGAATCCGCAGCAGCCATGCGCCAGGCGCAAAAGTTGATGGAGCAATTTCAGGTGGATGCCACCGACCCGTTGCTGCATGGCGTGACCGAGCGGGAGGCGCAAGCGCCCAGCGCATCCATGGTTGACTGGGAAGTAGCCCTGGCAAGGATGGTGGCGAATGCTTTTGGATGTGAGCTTTTTGCCCAGGGCCGCGCCAAGATGCTGCCCAGCCTGCGGCAAAGAAAAACAATCAACTATGTCTTCATCGGTGTGGGCGTACAGCCTGAGTGCGCTCAATACGCCTACGCCGTGCTGTCCCGCCAGTGCGCCAAAGATCGCCGCGCCCACATGGGAAAACAGCCTAAAACCTGCCTGCCAAAAACCCGTGTTGCACGTGGCGACACTTACGCCATGGGCTGGCTGGCCGGTGTCAAAAGCAAGCTCCAAGCATTTGCGAACACGCCCGAGGATGAAGCTGCCATCGCGGCATACAAAGAAGATCGGTGTGCAGACATGGCGGATGCCAAGCCGAAAAATCGGACCAGCGGCAAAAACATCAAACCCACCGACTTCCACCAGGGGCACAGCGCGGGCAAAACTGCCAGCCTGCACCACGGGGTGGCTGGTGGACAGCCACAGGCGCTGATCGGGAGTGCGGCATGACGATCAATCCTTTTAAAGCCGCCCGCTACGGCGAAACCCAGTGCTATCACCAGTCCGCAGAAGACCGCCTTCGTGCGGTCAAGGATTTTGACCATGCTGCCTGCAATGCAGCTCTGCTGCTGCCCGACCTGCAAAAAACTGTGGCAACAGCCGTCCAGCGCCGCCTGCGCTACCTGGACAAGGTAGCGGCCATCCTTGAGTTTGAAGACCACGGCCAGGACTTCCTGCGCTGGGAGCTGGACGCCAAGGGGCGTGTGATCGGCTGCAGGCCTTTTCAGGCATTTGCCTGGGTGGGCTGCCAAGTGCTGGTCTTTGAAAAACTGAAGGCTGGCGACAGCCTTTTCTATGAGCGCCGGGGCAAATCCGGGGAGTGCAGTGGGGGTTCCATTCGCTACCCGCTTGCCAAAGTCACTTTTACAAAAAAGGTAAATGTATGAGCAGCCAACAAGTCCTTTTCCACCCCGACCAATGGCTGGATATGAAAGTCTCCGAAGTCGTGCAACTGATGTACGAAGCGGGTGCAGGCAAGCTGCAAATGCAGCTCTGCACAAAAGACGGCCAGCCCATGTTCGCCCTGGTGCTTATCCAAGGCGAGGACACCCAGGCATTGCTGGATGCCATGGAAGCGAAAGCCAACGCGCTGGAGGCTGTTGCGGCAGCAGGAGGTGCAGCATGATCAAAAACGCCATCATCTACCGCATCAGCGCCAACTTCCCCTCAGACCTGCAGACACTGGAGGCGGCTTTGCAAAAAACCACTTTCCAGCCCTGCACCCCCACCCAGGAAAAATCCACCGGCTGGGTGCCTCCTCGCGGTGAAGCCCACGGCGCACTGGTCGAAAGCATCGGCGGCCAGTGGATGCTGCGCTTTCACAGCGAGGTCAAACTGCTGCCCACCAGCGTGCTGCAAAAGCGCGTGCAGGAAAAGTGCGATGCCATTGAGCGCGAATCGGGCCGCAAGCCCGGCAAGAAAGAGCAGCGCGATTTAAAAGAAGAAGCCCGCCTGGATTTGCTGCCGCAAGCATTCACAAAGGAAAGCCGCACATGGGTCTGGATTGACCCGCAGGACCGCTCCCTGGTAGTGGATACCAGCAGCCAGGCCCAGGCCGATGCTGTGGTCACATCGCTGGTCGAATGCTTGCCACCAGGCTTCGCCCTGGCCCTGCTGCATACCCAGACCAGCCCCCAGGTGGCTATGGCGCAATGGCTGCTGGAGCAAGAAGCGCCGGAAGGCTTTTCTGTCGATCAGGACTGCGAGCTGAAGTCTAGCGGCGATAGCGGTGATGGCGTGTCCGTGGTGCGCTATGGCCGTCACCCGCTGGACATTGAAGAAGTACGCCAGCACATCGAGCAGGGCAAATTGCCAACGAAGCTGGCCCTGACGTTTGAGGATCGCGTCAGCTTTGTGCTGACCGACGGTCTGCGCCTGCGCAGCATTCAGCTGCAGGACGTGGCGCGGGACGATGACGGTGCTGAATCTGGCTTTGATGCCGATGTGGCCATGGTCACCGGCGAGCTGGCCCGGCTACTGTCTGCGCTGACCGTGGCCCTGGGCGAGGAAGGCGG
Organism: Comamonas denitrificans; assembly: GCF_017368815.1. GTDB lineage: Bacteria > Pseudomonadota > Gammaproteobacteria > Burkholderiales > Burkholderiaceae_C > Comamonas > Comamonas denitrificans. Next base: position 3,874 of record NZ_JAFNME010000041.1, read on the forward strand.
TGCAGCATGAGCTATACAACCGTTTATGCGTTGTGGCCTGGTGAACGCCATGAAGAGCTTGAAGATCTGCGCAACGCTTGGGGCACTGCGCCAGTTGTATGGGGGAAGATGTCCGCACGGTACTGCGGTATAGAGGAAATGGCAGCGCTGGCCAATATCGAAAAACTGTGGCCACTGTGGAAGCGCCTGGACATCAAGAAGTCCCACCGCGCAGTCCTGCTGATGACCTATGACGATCACTATGTTGGCCGTGAAAACTACACACGTGCTGCCGCTGATATCCGTGCGTTTTTGGCCGATTTTTCGTTTCATCCCAACCGCGTCAATCACTGGCTCCGCATCGCTGAAATCTTTGAGACCAACCCGGACTGCCCAGCCATTGGCTTTCAATGGACGTCTGTTGGTGACAACCCATGGAGCGGTGAATGGAATGAGGAAAAGGAGGAATACGAGCAGCCAGATTGGGCATGTAAATGCGAAATGTATGCAGAGCTTGATGCCCTGGACACAGCGCAGGAAGGCGGTACCGCATGAGCACCCGCCGCTTTACTGCAACCACCAGCCAGTCCAAAGCGGCGGCCCAGCGCAAACGCGAGCTGGGCCACATCCACCAGGGCCGCGCTGCCCTGGGCTGGAGCGAGGACGATTACCGCTACCACCTGCACCAGCTTACAGGCCGCAGCAGCAGCGCCGACCTGGACGACGCAGGCCGCGCCAAGGTGCTGGCGCACATGGCGACCCTGGGCTACAAGCCCAAGGCCAGCACGTTTAAACCTTTCACGCAGTCCGCAAAAATCCAGTGGTTGTGGCGAAAAATCGACGAACACGGCGGCCTGCATGACGCCAGTCACGCTGCGCTGTTGGCGTTTGTGAGTCGCACCAGTGGCATGAAGGTGGACAGCTTGGATTGGCTTCCGGTGCGAGAAGCATCGGATGCCATCGAGGCACTGAAGGCCATGCTTGACCGCGCAAAGCGAGCGCAACGCCGCCCATGACCAAGCTGGCCGACATTGCTGACACCCGTATGCTGCCCCCACTGCTGCAGGACTTTGAGCGGCTGATCGGCCTGCAAGCAACTCTGACTTTGGTGCAGGCATACGGTGGCCTGCGCATCTACATCCCCACTCCGGCCAGGGCGCAGCCGGATCACCCAATGGCCAAAATCATCGGCCATGCAAACCTTCTGATCCTGGCAGAGGTGTACGGCGCTGAAAGTCACTTCCAGCTTCCCAAGGCCCATCATGCGCTGGTGGCCTTGCGCAATAGCCGCATTGCCAAGGCCTATCTGACAGCAAAAACAGCGCGAGAGCTGGCCGCAGAATACTGCCTCACAGAACGCCACGTAGAGCGCATCGTGGCGGCCGCTGGCATCAAAGCCCCTGCTGATCGGCGGCAGTCGCAGCTTTTTTAAACGCACGTAAGCGACGTTTAAAGTCCGTCCGAGTTAAATTAAGTCGGACAGCGCATCCACCAAGGTGAAAAACGCCACAAGTCATTGATAAAAATGTATTTTTAAAAGTCGGACGTTTAATTTACGTCCGACTTTTTTTTGTCCGACTTAGCAGCAGTTTTCTGCGGCCTTCCTGTCACCGCCAAAACCCCTGCAACCCCGCGCCACAGCGTCACTTTCACTCTATAGCACCCCTGGGCCATTCCAATACGGAATCTGCCCGTTTTGGCCGTTTAATGCCTTTACACGGCCCATTTCGCGCCAAAGTGCATTTTTCTCACAAAATAGCGCAACCCATTGCCACATTTAGAGATTTTTGACTTCTTCCACCTTCTTTCCTGTGCCAATACGAGCAGTCCCCCACTAAAGGACGCGCATGTTCAACCGCTTATGGCTGGCCGCCGGGGCCATGGGGGCCGGTGTACTGGGCCTGCTGGGCTGCGACCAGCAACGCATTGATGCGCTGCACGAAGGCCTGTCCACCGAAGCCGATGTTCGCGCCCAGTTTGGCGAGCCCGTCACCATCTGGCCCGAGGCCGATGGCAGCCGCACCCTGGAATACAACCGCCAGCCCATGGGGCACCAAAACTACATGATCACCATTGGCACCGATGGCACGATGAGCGCCCTGCGCCAAGTGCTCACGCCCAGCGTTTTTGCCCAGGTGCAGGTGGGCATGGGCCAAGAGCAGGTGCGCCGCCTGCTGGGGCAACCGGCCAAACGCATGAGCTTTGCCCTCAAGCAGGAAACCGATTGGGATTGGCGCTGGATCGACCCGCCCGCGCGCGAGATGGTGTTTACCGTCACCTTTGGCCCCGATGGCCGGGTGCTGCGCTCAGGCAGCAGCGAAAAACTACCGGAAGGACGCTGACCATGGCCTCTGCAATGACTGCGGCTCACACCTACTTGGGCATCGCAATCGTGGCCGAAGTGGTGGCCACCTCGGCCCTCAAGGCCTCGGAGGGCTTTACCCGGCCCATGCCCAGCCTGATCACGGCGGTCGGTTACGCGCTGGCGTTTTATTGCCTGTCGCACACGCTCAAAAGCATTCCCACCGGCGTGGCTTACGCCCTGTGGTCGGGTGTGGGCATTGTGCTGATTTCAGCGGTGGGCTGGCTGTGGCTGGGCCAGCGGCTGGATGCCCCGGCGCTGCTGGGCTTGGGCCTGATCATTGCCGGGGTGGTGGTGATCAATGTGTTTTCCAAAAGCATCACACATTAAATAAGAGCTGCATGCGCTTTATTTATAGCGTTTTTAGCTACTATTGACCAAATATCTTTGGTAAATAAAGCGCAAAACGCTATTATTTTTATATCCCTGCCACACATAAAAAACCGCTGCGGTGCCCCCATCCTGCTGGCGCTGGGCCATGGAATCCGCCGAACCGGTTTGCAGCGTTGGCAGCTTTAGCAGCGCTTACAGCGTTTTGAACACTGCCCGCGCCGCTTCCAGCGTGCGGTCGATATCGTCCTGGCTGTGCGCAGCGCTCATAAAGCCGGCCTCGTACAGCGCCGGGGCAAAGTACTCGCCCTGCTGCAGCATGCCGTGGAAAAATTTGTTGAAACGCGCCTGGTCGGTGGTCATCACCTGCGGGTAGTGGGTGGGCAGCTCGGGCAGGAAGAAAAAGCCAAACAAACCGCCTTGCCAATCCACACTGAAGGGGATGCCGGCTGCGTCGGCCTCTGCCTTCAAGCCCTGCATGAGCTGGCCGGTTTTCAGGTGCAACTCAGCGTGAAAGCCGGGGGCGCTGATCAGCTCCAGCGTTTTGAGGCCGCAGGCGGTGGCAATTGGGTTGCCCGAGAGCGTGCCGGCCTGGTACACCCCGCCGAGGGGCGAGAGTTTTTCCATGATCTCGCGCCGTCCGCCAAAGGCCGCCAGCGGCATCCCGCCGCCAATGACCTTGCCCATGACGGTGATGTCGGGCTGAAAGCCCTCGATCTGCTGCGCGTACAGGCTTTGGGCGCTGCCCAGGGCGACGCGAAAGCCGGTCATCACCTCGTCGTAAATCATCAGCGCCCCGTGCTCTTGCGTCAGCTCGCGGATGCGGCGGGTGAACTCCACGCTGGCGCGCACAAAGTTCATGTTGCCGGCAATGGGCTCCATGATCACGCAGGCGATTTCGCTGCCCATCTTGGCAAAGGCTTCTTCCAGCTGGGCCACGTCGTTGTATTCAAGGACGATGGTGTCTTTCACCACATCGGCGGGCACCCCAGCGGACGACGAGCTGCCAAAGGTGGCCAGCCCCGAGCCGGCCTTGACCAGCAGCGCATCGGCATGGCCGTGGTAGCAGCCATTGAATTTGACGATCTTGTTGCGCCCGGTAAAGCCCCGGGCCAGGCGCAGGGCGCTCATGCCCGCCTCGGTGCCAGAGCTGACCAGGCGCACCATGTCCATGCTGGGCATCAGGGCGAGGATTTTTTCGGCCAGGGCCACTTCACGCTCGGTCGGGGCACCGTAGCTGAAGCCTTCATCGACAGCGGCGTGCACGGTGGCGACCACTTGCGGGTGGCCGTGACCCAAAATCATCGGCCCCCAGCTACCGATGTAGTCGGTAAAGCGTTGGCCGTTTTTGTCCCAAAAATACGCCCCCTGGGCGCGTTCAACAAAGCGCGGCACGCCGCCAACGGCGTTGAAAGCGCGCACGGGAGAATTCACGCCGCCAGGAATGACGCGCTTGGCGCGGGCGAGCAGGTCTTGGTTCAGGTCAGTGGTATGGGTCATAGTCATGCAAGAAAAGGCCCCACAAGGGGCAAAAAATCAACAATCTAAAGATTAAGCAGAAGGGCTTGCCGGGGCTACCGGGGCCGCTGCCGGGGCACCACTGCGGCCCGCCGGCCCTTCTTGCTCATCATCGTCGGGTTGCGCCCAAAACATGCGGTCGGGAATCAGTCGGCCCATGCCGGGGCGAAACGCGCTGCCCAGGCATTGGTCCATGTATTCCAGGGCCTCCTGGGCCGCTTGGCCAAGGTCATCGCCCACCGCCAACAGGGCCGCAAAGGCGGCAGAAAGGGTTTCCCCGGCCCCCATGAATTCAGCATTAAAGCGCTCAAATTTGCTATTGCCAATCACGGTTTCAGTGCTGGCCAGGGCATTGTCAAAAAACTCTCCCGCTTGCACCATGCCGGTGACCAACACATAGGCCACACCGCGCACTTCGGCCGCTTTGGCAATGTCACGGGGCGTGGGCATGCGCTCGCTTTCCCAATCCGGCAGCAGCCAACGCGCCAAGGTGCCGTGGTTGCCCACCAGCACCGACACCTGCGGGAGCAGCAACTCTTCAAAGGCATCCAAATACTCTTCCAGGGCATCGCCTTCTTGCCACCAGGAAAGGTCGGGCATATAGCCAATGACGGGAATGTCGGGGTAATCGCTGCACATCCCGGCAATGGCACTGACATTGGCGGTAGAACCCACAAAGCCCACCTTGATCGCTTGCACCACCATGTCTTCAAGCACCGTGCGGGCTTGGTCCATCACCAGCTCATCCTCCAGCGCAATGTGGCTGAAGATACGATTGGTATCACTGATTTGTATACAGCACGCCACACTCACAGGATAAGCTCCTACGCTGGCAATGGTGAGGCTGTCGGCCGTCAGGCCCAAGGCACCAGTGGCATCTAAGGCATTGAAACTCATGATGCAAATCGCATCGTTGGTTTGATTTTCAGGGGGGGTGGGGGCGGTGGGGAGCACTGCGGGGGAAAGGTCTGCCATGGATCTGCTATGCCTCCCTTGTAAACAAGAGTCAGGGTAAAAGTCTATATAGAATCGTTGCATTCTATGTGAAGCCGTTTTAAGCTGCGCCGGGTACAGAATCTGCCTCTTTTTGAAAAAAGCCAGCAGGCAGAAAAACGATTTTTTGCATGGCCTAGTGATCCAACACCAACAAAGCTTGGAAAAGTTATAACCAAAAGGAACGATCCACTTGAGTACCTCCGGTTCAACATTCAAAGTGCTGGTCATTGATGACAGCAATACAATTCGGCGCAGTGCTGAAATTTTTCTAAAGCAAGGAGGGCACGAGGTCTTGCTCGCAGAAGATGGATTTGATGCTTTAGCCAAAGTCAATGACTTTGATCCGCATCTGATTTTTTGCGACATCCTAATGCCTCGCTTGGATGGTTACCAAACCAGTGCCATTATTAAGCGCAACGCTCGATTTTCCAGCACCCCCATTATTATGCTTTCTTCAAAAGATGGTGTATTTGATAAGGCACGCGGCCGAATGGTGGGATGCGAGGAATACCTCACCAAACCTTTCACTAAAGACCAATTACTGCAAGCCGTAAAAACGTTTGGCAAAAAGACTGGTTGATTTTTTTATTTCAGGGGTAAAAAATGGCTATTAAAAATGTTTTAGTCGTGGATGATTCAAAAACAGAATTAATGTTTCTTTCCGATTTATTACAAAAGCGTGGCTTTACTGCGCGAACCGCAGAGAACGCTGAACAAGCGATGCAAGCCTTGGCGGCAAGCAAGCCCGACTTGATCCTGATGGATGTCGTAATGCCAGGCCAGAACGGTTTTCAGCTTACCCGCGCCATTGTGCGAAATCCTGATTACGCAGATATTCCAATTATTATTTGCACCAGTAAAAACCAAGAAACCGATCGCGTCTGGGGCCTGCGCCAAGGTGCCCGCGACTACATTACCAAACCGGTCGATCCAGCCGAATTATTTGCAAAAATAACGGCCCTGAGTTGATATGGCGCTGAGAGAATCAAAGCAGTCCCTGCAAGATTTGCAGAAGCGTTTAGCGCAACGCTTGCTGGCGGCGCAAACGGATAACTCTCAAGCAGCACAATGGCTGGCCATTCAAGTTGGCAAGGTGCATTACCTGATCCCGCTGGCAGAAGCTGGTGAAATTTACCCTTGGCAGGATGTGCAGGCTGTTCCGTATGCCCAGCCATGGTTTTTAGGGGTGGCCAACGTTCGCGGAAGCTTGCTCGGGGTGATTGACTTGGCTGCGCTGCTGGGCCATGCCGTTGAACGAACACAGCAATCTTTGCGCGATACCAGCCTGCTGGTGATTAACCCCGCCTTGCAAGTGAATGCGACTTTGGTGGTCGATAAATTGCTGGGTTTACGCAATGCCGATCATTTGCAGATGACTGCTAATACTGAAAATCAAAGACGTTGCTTCCAAGATGCCCAGGGCCAAATTTGGCAAGAATTAAGTTTGCAGGCATTGGTTCAATCGGTAGCATTTTTGCACGTCTCTCAGTAATTTATTCGAATACACGAGGTTCTAATGTCTTTCCTCCAGAAAATGGGTGTGAAGTTTGGCAAAAATAATATACCAGACAAAAAATCTGGCATGGTAGCTGCCGATACCCTGCTGCAGCAAACTTTACAAAGCGTACAAAATTCTGATTTTCTGGACGGTCATGCTCTACTGGAGCAAGATAATATTACCTTGCCTATTTTCGGAACCGGGTCTGTAAACAGTCACCAGCGTAAATTATTGGTGATTTTGGCCATCAGCGGCATGGCTTTAGTTGCTTCATTCGGCTGGGTGCTGCGCGAAAACGACCGTGCTGCACAGCAGGTGGCCGCAACCGGCCAAGCTTTGATGCAGGCCCAACGGGTTGCCAAATCAGGGACGCAGGCGCTGCTGGGGGTGCCCCATGCTTTTATTGAATTAAAAAACAGTGTGCAGGTGTTTGCCAGCAACGCGCGCGGCTTGGCGCAAGGAGATGCGGCATTGAATTTGGTGCCCGTCAAAGAGTCTTACCAAGCCGACGTGCAGGCCATGCTAAAGCAAGCCGAAACCACCGAGAAAAATGCCAAAGCAGTTTTAAAACAAGAAGATGTGCTGATTAAAGTGGCCCAAGCCCTGCGCAATGTGAATCAGCAATCGAGTGCCTTGCTTGATCTTTCTGAAACCGTTGGCTCCTTGCTCATGCAAGACAAAATCATTCGGGAAGAAATTGAGGCCATCACCCAGATGGGCATGCTGACGCAGCGCATTGGTAAATCTGCCAATGAATTTCAGTCCATTGAAGGCGTGAACCCCGAGGCAGTTTTTTTGCTGGGTAAAGACTTAAACACCTTCCAGGAGATTGTCAAAGGCTTGCTCACTGGCAACGAAGAATTGGGCCTGCCCGGCACAAGCAATCCGCAAGCACGCCAGCAATTGGCCACTTTGTTGGCGCAGTACGAGGCCACGCGCACCGATGCGGAAACCATTTTGAGCAACCTGCAGGGCCTGGTCTCAGCCCGTGAGGCCCAAAGTGCGGTGGTGGGCGACAGTGAACCCCTGCGCGAAAAACTCGAAGCCCTGCAGCAGCGCTTGTCGGCCGATGCCGGTGTGGGGCTGGTGCAGCTGGCCGTCCTGGGTGGTCTGGCGCTGATTGTGCTGCTGTCGGGTATTGGGATTGCGCGGGTGGCACTGCTCGATAGCCGCCAGCGCCAGCAACAGGCCGAGCAGCAGCAGCGCGAAGCACGCCTGCAAGAGCAAGAGGCCAAGCGCATTAACGATGCCAACCAAGCCGCTATTTTGCGCTTGATGAACGAGTTGCAAAACCTGGCCGATGGGGACTTGACCCAGGAGGCAACCGTGACCGAAGACATCACGGGGGCCATTGCCGACTCGGTCAATTACACGGTGGAGGAGCTGCGCCTACTGGTCGGCAGCGTACAAAAAACGGCTTCACAGGTGGTCGATACCACCACCCAGGTGGACAACACATCCGCCCAGCTGTTGGCGATCTCTACCGAGCAGCTGCGCGAGATTCGTGCCACAGGCCAAGCAATTTTGGACATGGCCCAGCGCATTACCGAGGTTTCCGCGCAAGCCCAATCCTCGGCCGAGGTGGCCAACCAATCCCTGCTCTCGGCGGAGCAAGGGCAAAAAGCCGTGCAGGACACGATTGGCGGTATGAATGCCATTCGTGACCAAATGCAGGAAACGTCCAAACGGATTAAACGCCTGGGTGAATCGTCCCAAGAGATTGGTGAAATTACTGAGCTGATTTCGGACATTACGGAGCAAACCAACGTGTTGGCGCTGAACGCTGCCATCCAAGCCGCCTCGGCAGGCGAGGCCGGACGGGGCTTCTCGGTGGTGGCCGAAGAGGTGCAACGCCTGGCGGAACGCTCTGGCGAAGCAACGCGCCAAATTGCCACCTTGGTGCGCACCATTCAAACCGATACCCAAGACACCGTGGCCGCAATGGAGCGCGCCACCTTGGGGGTGGTCGAAGGGGCCCGACTGTCTGACTCGGCGGGTGCCGCTTTGGCCGAGATTCACAGTGTTTCGCGCCGCTTGGCGCAGCTGATTGACGAAATTTCCAAAACCACGCAGCACGAAGCCAGTCTGGCCAACGAGGTGGCCGACGACATTCAACATATTTTTGTGGTGACAGAGCAAACCGGAGAGGGCACGCGCAGCACGGCCGAGCAAGTGCGCGAACTGGCCCGCATGGCGCAAGAGCTGCGCCAGTCGGTGACACGTTTCCGAATTGCATAACAACTGCGAGCGCTTGGCTACCGCTGGGCAGACTCGTCAAGGATGAAGCATGTCATTGCATCAAGACACTTCTATGCAAACCCCACGCACAGGCTTGGTGGAGCAAGATTTAGGCCCGCTCGCGTGGGTTCAAGAAGAGCTGCGCAAGTCGCTCGAAAGTGCCATTCGACTGACTCGGCGTTTCGTCCTGGAAGCGCAAGAGTCGGGCGACTCCGATTTGGCGGCCCTGGACACCAGTCCACTGCGTATGGCCAAACAACAGCTGCACCAATCTTCCGGTGCGCTGGACATGGTCGATCAGCCCCAGGTGGGGCTGGTACTGCGCGCCATGGAAGCGGCCGTGCAGCACTACATCCGGCAACCGCAAGACTTCACCCTCGCGGCCGTGCAAACCCTGGAAAAAACCAGCTTTGCCTTGCTGGAGTACCTGGATGTGGTGCTGGCTGGCAAAGCCGTGCTGCCCGTCGCGTTATTTACCCAGTACCGCAATGTGCAGGCCTTGTCCGGCCAAGATGCCAAAGTTCACCCGGCCGATTTATGGCCGGCTGAGCGCCGACTGCGCGAGCCCCAATGGCCCGCCAAAGTGGCCCCCCTGGCCTATGGGCCAGAGGCCCGCAGTGTCTTGGATACGGCGGTTTTACAAATCGTCAAATCGTCCGATAAGCCGGCTGCACTGCGCCTGCGGCAATTGAGCCTGGGCTTGGCCGAAGGCCAGTCCACGCCAGGATGGCGGACATTTTGGAAAATCGCAGCCGGCTTTTTTGATGCTTTTGCGCACGGTTTACTCAAAGACGACAACTACACCAAGCGCGTGGCCTCCCGCGTGTTGATGGTGTATGCCAGCGCAGCAAAAAATCAAGAAGCTGGCATCGACCGCCTGCTGCAGGATATGCTGTTCTTTTGCAGTCAAGCTGGCGACCCAGCAGCGGGAAAAGCTCCTGTTTTGCAAGCAGTGCGCAACGCCTTTGGCCTGCAACGGCACCAGGGTGTGGATTATGAACAAACCCACTTTGGCCGTTTTGACCCCGCCGTTTTAGCCCAAGCCCGCAAGCGTCTGGCCGCCGTGACCGAGCTGTGGTCCGCGTTGGTGGGTGGAGACAGGCAAAAAATCAAACCCGTGGCCGACCAGTTTTCTTTGGTCACCGATTCGCTATTGCACCTGCACCCTGGCAGCCGCCCGCTCGAGCAAACCCTGACCCAACTGACCCAGCGCCTGGAACAAACCGGGCAGTTGCCCAGCACAGAAATCGCCATGGAAGTGGCCACCGCCGTGCTCTACCTGCAAGCGGCTTTTAATTCACTGGATATCAGTGAAGCCGACATGACGGCACACACCCAAATTCTGGCGCAGCGGCTGCAGCGCGTGATGGATGGCCACCCCCCTGCGCCTTTAGAGGCGTGGATGGAGCAGCTCTACCACCAAGTCAGCGACCAGCAGACCATGGGCAGCGTCGTCGGTGAGCTGCGACAAACCTTGAGCGAAGCTGAAAAACACCTGGACCAGTACTTTCGCACCCCAGAGGACATCAAGGTTTTGCAGCCGGTGGGCAGTTTATTGGCCCAGATTCGCGGCGTGCTCTCGGTGCTGGGGCTGGACCCCGCAGCGCAAGCCATGGGGCAAATGCGCCGCTATGTCGAAGGCTTACAAACAGGCACGATTGCCAGCGAAGAGCGACAAGCCGTCTTTGACAAATTGGGCAACAGCTTAGGGGTGCTGGGCTTCTTGATTGATATGTTGAGCTACCAGCCCAACATGGCCCGCAAACTCTACCGCTACGACGAAGCCGCTGGAGAACTCAAACTCACCATGGGCCGTGCCCGCCAGCGACAAACCGACGAAGCAGCATCTGCGCCCGCTGAGCCAGCCGCCCCCGTGCTGGCCGTGCGGGCAGAGCAAGCCATCTCCACGCTCGTGCCCAACGTGCAGGTAGAGCCAGCGGCCGCGCCCCACCCGGCCCCCAGCCCGGTAGAGACGGCCGCCCCAGCAGCCAGCGCCCCTGCGCCAGCGCCGACACCAACTCCCGTGCCTGAACTGACTCCAGTACCAGCGCCAGAACTGCCCCCAGTACCAGTACCGGCCCCAGCGCCCCCTGCCATCGCGCTGGCCAGCCAAGAAGACGAAGACTCCGACACCGAGCTGCGGGAGATCTTTCTCGAAGAGGCCGAAGAAGTGCTTGCCAACGGCCAAGCGGCCCTGCAAACCTTGGCACGCAATGCTGCCGATTTGAGTGAACAAACCGTTTTGCGCCGGGCTTTTCACACCCTCAAAGGCAGCTCCCGCATGGTGCAGCTCGATGAGTTTGGCGAAGCTGCTTGGGCCATGGAACAAATGCTCAACGCCTGGTTGGCCGAGCAAAAGCCCATGCCCGCCCCCATGCAAGCCTTGGCCAGCCAGGCCATGCACGGCTTTGCCCAGTGGGTACAGGCAATTCGCAATGGGCACGATGCGCCATGGCAAGCCACGCCCTTCAGGGCCAGTGCCGATGCCATGCGTTTGCACACGCAACTGGTGGACATTGATTTAGCCGCCGCCAGCGGGGCAGCCGCCCCGGTGCCCCAGCGAGAAGCCATCCAACCCGCGCAACAAGCCCAAGCCGACGCGCTGGAATTGGCACCAGAAGCCCCTGCCCCCCCCCTGGAGCCTGCACCTGCACCTGCCGACAGCCAGACAGAACTCACCCTGGAGCTGGAACCAGAGCCAGAGCCTGCTGACAGCCAGACAGAACCCACCCTGGAGCTGGAGCTGGAACCAGAGCCAGAGCCTGCTGACAGCCAGACAGAACCCACCCTGGAGCCAGCGCCAGAACTCCCGCTCATGGAGCCAGTGCCCACCGCACTGCCGACGCAGCAGGCCATCCCGACGCTGGATGAAAGTTTTGAATTTAACTTTGATCTGCCAGCACCCGAGAGTGCTGAAGTAGCTGAAGTAGCTGAAGTAGCTGAAGTGGCGGAAGTGGCCGAGACTGCCGAGCCAGAAGCCGCCGCAGCACCCGCTTTACCGCCGCAAGAAGTCACAGCGCCTGCGCCTGCTGTTGAAGCCCCCCCTGTTTTCAGCGAAACGCTGGAAGCGGCTCCCCTCCCCTTCTCGCTGGAAGAACAAGCGCCGCAGGCTTTCGATGCCCTCGAACTGGCACCACCAGCCGCCGAGATTGCCGAGCCAGAAGCCGCCGCAGCGCCCGCTTTACCGCCAGAAGAAGTCACAGCGCCTGCGCCCGCTGTTGAAGCCCCCCCTGGTTTCAGCGAAACGCTGGAAGCGGCCCCCCTTGCCTTCTCGCTGCCGGAAGAAGCGCCCACCAAGAAAATTGGTGACCTGCAAATTTCCCTGCCCCTGTACAACGTGTACTTGACCGAGGCAGAAGAATGGTCGCAAAAACTGTCCGACAGCCTGCGTGCCTGGCAAGCCAATCTGGAACAACCCCAACCGGAAGGCGTTTTCGCCTGGGCCCACTCGCTGGCCGGCAGCTCAGCGACGGTTGGTTTTGCGACACTGTCCCACCTGGCGCGCCGCTTAGAACATGTGTTGCTGCATTTGCAGCCGCTGCCCAATGGAGAGCGGGCGCAAGTGCCCGTGCTGGTGGCGGCCGCCGATGAAATTCGGCGGTTGTTGCACCAGTTTGCAGCCGGATTCTTGCCCAAGGCCCAAGAGGCCATCGAGGCGCAATTGAGCTTGCTGCTGGACATCCCCGTCCTGGAAGAAAAGCTGCCCGAGGCCGTGGAAACCACCGCCACCACCGCTGCTGCTCCCGTCCTCTCTGAGCAAATCGCCCAGGCCTTGCAAGCCCAGCACGAGCTGGATGCGGCCATGGTGCAGGCGATGGCGCTGGAGGACGACGACGATGACGACATCGACGTGCTCGACATGGTCGATCCTGACCTGTTCCCCATTTTTGAGGAAGAGGCCCAGGAGCTGCTCCCCACCCTGAACGCCGCTTTGCGTGAATGGAGTGCCCACCCGCAACAGCCCCAGCCACGTGCGGCCCTGTTGCGGGCGTTGCACACATTGAAAGGCAGTGCCCGCCTGGCAGGGGCCATGCGCTTGGGTGAAATGGCCCACCGCTTGGAGTCCACGCTGGAGCAGTTCGACACCGAAACGGTCACCAGCGAAGATTTAGAGCCGCTGTTTACCCGGCTCGACGCCATGGATGCCACCTTCCACCTGCTGCGCACCGTCGGCGAGCAGCAAGAAGAGATCATCGCCACGGCAGCCGCCCCTGCAACCGCTGCGGCGCCGCTGCTGGCTGACACCCCTGCCCCGGCCCCCACGGCGCCAGCC
>NZ_JAFNME010000042.1 GCF_017368815.1 Comamonas denitrificans
GGGGTGGGGCTGGAGGAGGCTGACATAAACAATAAGGGCAACATGAAAAATGCTTTGGACTGTAGTTTTTTTGTTTTTACGTGGGCTGATCTTTGTCAAATTTTGCCGACTTATGGTTGATAAATTTACTCAAGATTTGAATAAAAACATCTTCTTAAGCCGGTTTGCAGGTGGCCCCAAGCGGGCGTGAAAAGCGGCGAATACCCCTGCTGGCAGTACCGATGAAGGTGCATTGTTTGATCTGGTTCAAACCTACATCTAGTGTTTTGAAAATACGATAAACGCTACATCTAGTGTTTTTTGTTGTTTTGGAGTGTTTATGAACCCGATCGCAGCGCCGGCCGACAGCCCCATCCAGGTAGAGGTGCAAAGCGCTATCAACGAATACCTCACCCGTGCCGATTGGCGGGTGAACGCCAACGCCAACCAGGGCTATTCCCTGGGCGGGCTGATCTTGAATGTGGCGGGCAAGGTCACGGCCAATTACTGGCTCTCGCACGTGTATGCGCCGCAAGTGGGCGAGGCCCACCGCAATGGTGACATCCATATCCATGATCTGGACATGCTCAGCGGCTACTGCGCTGGCTGGTCGCTGCGCACGCTGCTGCACGAGGGGCTGAACGGTGTGCCCGGCAAGGTCGAGGCCGGGCCGGCCAAGCACATGAGCTCAGCGGTGGGGCAGGTGGTGAACTTTTTGGGCACGCTGCAAAACGAGTGGGCCGGGGCGCAGGCCTTTTCCTCGTTCGACACCTACATGGCCCCCTTCATCCGCAAAGATGGCATGGACTACGCGCAGGTGCGCCAGTGCATCCAAGAGCTGATTTACAACCTGAACGTGCCCTCGCGCTGGGGCACACAAACGCCGTTTACCAACTTGACGTTTGACTGGACGTGCCCCGAGGACCTGCGCGAGCAGGTGCCGGTGATCGGCGGGGTGGAAATGCCGTTTTGCTACGGCGAGCTGCAAGCCGAGATGGACATGATCAACCGCGCCTACATCGACGTGATGACCACGGGCGATGCCAAGGGCCGGGTGTTCACCTTCCCCATCCCTACCTACAACATCACCAAGGACTTTCCTTGGGAGAGCGCCAACGCCGCGCTGCTGTTTGACATGACGGCCAAGTACGGCCTGCCGTATTTTCAGAACTTTGTGAACTCGGAGCTGGAGCCGCACATGGTGCGCTCCATGTGCTGCCGCCTGCAGCTGGATTTGCGCGAATTGCTCAAGCGCGGCAACGGCCTGTTTGGCAGCGCTGAGCAGACCGGCAGCGTGGGCGTGGTCACGGTGAACTGCGCCCGCCTGGGCTATCTGCACGCCGGTGACGAGCCGGCGCTGCTGGCCGCGCTGGACCGCCTGCTGGAATTGGGCAAAGACAGCCTGGAAGTCAAACGCACGCTGATTCAGCGGTTGATGGACGAGGGGCTGTTCCCCTACACCAAGCGCTACCTGGGCACGCTGCGCAACCACTTCTCCACCCTGGGCGTGAACGGCATCAACGAGATGGTGCGCAACTTCACGCACAACGTACACGACATCACCAGCGACTGGGGCCATGCCTTTGCTGTGCGCTTTCTGGACCATGTGCGCGAACGCATCGTCGCCTTTCAGGAGGAAACCGGCCACCTCTACAACCTAGAGGCCACGCCCGCCGAGGGCACCACCTACCGCTTTGCCAAGGAAGACAAAAAGCGCTGGCCCGCTATTTTGCAAGCGGGCACGCCCGAGCAGCCTTACTACACCAACAGCTCGCAACTGCCCGTGGGCTTTACCGACGACCCGTTCGAAGCCCTGCAGCGCCAGGAAAGCCTGCAAACCAAATACACCGGCGGCACGGTGCTGCACCTGTACATGGGTGAGCGCCTGTCCAGCGGCGCCGCCTGCCGGGAGCTGGTCAGGCGCTCGCTCACGCGCTTTCGGCTGCCCTACATCACGGTCACGCCCACCTTCTCGATTTGCCCCCAGCACGGCTACCTGGCCGGGGAGCACCCCTTCTGCCCCAAGTGCGATGAAGAGCGCTTGGCAGAAAAGCGCCGCCGCCAAGCTTTGCAGGCAGCGTGATGAAAACCATAGCTTTTACCGCTTGTAAAAAGGTTTTTTCAGATGCTTTTATCTTTAAAAACCAATGAATAAAAGCGGAACAAGCTATTTATTTATTCAATTGAAGGAAACCACCATGAACGCACTCTCTACCCCCGAAACCACCGCCCTGACCGCTGCCGTGCAATTGACCGATGCCGAACGCCAGCCTTGCGAAGTCTGGACACGCGTTATGGGCTACCACCGCCCGGTGGCCAGCTTCAACATTGGCAAGCAAGGCGAGCACCACGAGCGCCAGTTTTTCCGCGAGCAGCAGTAAGTCCATGGCCCGCCGGATTGCCTTGGGTGCATTGGGGGCTGCCCCATTGCGCGTCAGCGGCCTGACGCGCATGACCAGCATCGACTTTCCCGGCCAGCTGGCGGCCGTGGTGTTCTGCCAGGGCTGCCCCTGGCGCTGCGGCTATTGCCACAACCCGGATCTGCTCGATGCCACCGCGCCTGCGGCCATGGCATGGGGCGAGGTGCTGGCCTTTTTGCACCAGCGCCAAGGGCTGCTGGATGCGGTGGTCTTCTCCGGGGGCGAGCCACTGCTGCAACCCGGCCTGCCCGCCGCGTTGCAGGAAGTGCGCGCGCTGGGTTTTGCCACTGGCCTGCACACCGGCGGCATGTACCCCGAGCGCCTGGCGGCCGTTCTGCCGCACCTCGATTGGGTGGGGCTGGACATCAAGGCCCCGGAAGGCGACTACGCCCGCATCACCGCCACCCCCGGCAGTGGTGCCAAAGCCTTTGCCGGCTTGCAATGCCTGCTGGCCAGCGGCGTGGATTTTGAGTGCCGCACCACCTGGCACCCCGGCTTGTTTCCTTTTGCCGATTTACTGGCCCTGGGGCGCAGCCTGCAAACCCTGGGCGTGCGCCAGTGGGCGGTGCAGCAGTGCCGCACCCCCGATGCGGTTGCGTGGTGCTGGACGGCCGGGCAGCAGGAGGCGCTGGCCCAGGGCTGGCACGGCTTTACATTGCGCACTGCATAAAATTGATGCAAATCAATCTCATTAACTTTTTTGTGGCAATAAAATAGATGAACTTTTTTACCATCTTTTGCCATGTCCCATTTCTCCCGCTTCCGCTGCGCCTTGCGGCCCCTGGCCTGGGCCGCTGCCGTCACCTGCATTGCCACGCCCGCCGGGGTGGGGGCCCAAACCGCTGCCGTGCTGCCCGATGTGACGGTGCGTGCTGACCAAGATGGCCGCCTGCCCTTGGCCCCGTCGGCTCAGCGCGAGCGCCAGCGCCTGGAGCAACTGCCGGGCGGCACCAACCTTATCCAGCCGCAGCAAGCGGCCCGCTTGGCCACCTTGCGCGATGCGCTGGATTACCAACCCGGCATCGTGCTGCAAGACTTTTTCGGTGCCACCGACCAGCCGCGCCTGTCGATTCGTGGCTCGGGCATCCAAAGCAACCCGGTCAATCGCGGTGTGGTGCTGCTGCAAGATGGCCTGCCGCTGAACGAGGCCGATGGCTCTTTTGTCATCGGCACGCTGGAGCCACGCAACGCCGCCCTGGTCAGCGCCCGCCGGGGGGCGAACACCCTCACGCCCAGCGCCACCACCCTGGGCGGGGAGCTGGATTTTCAATCGCTCACCGGCGCGGATGAACCAGGCGTGGTGCGGGCTGAAATGGGCAGTTTTGGTCGCAAGGCCTTGCAAGGGGCCTTCGGCCTGGTCGGCCAGCAGTGGGACGGGCGCGTCAGCGTCAGCAGCGACCGTTTTGACGGCTACCGCCACCACAGCGCCTCGCGGCGCGATGCGCTGCACGCCAATGTCGGCTTGCAAAGCGGCGGGGTGGAAAACCGCACCTATCTGTCGTGGACGGATCTGGCATTTGAAATCCCCAACGTTGTGCCCAAAGACCGGGTGCGCAGCGACCCCCAGGGCGTGATGGGCGATGGCAGCACCCCGCAGGACAAGGCCATCAACATCTACCAACGCGACCCCCGCCGCGAAACCCAGCAACTGCGCCTGGCCAACCGCACGCGCTGGGGCAGCGATGCGCTGCGCCAGGAGGTGGGCGTGTATTGGCAGGACACGGACGATTGGTTCAAAGACCCGGCCGTGAGTACGCGCACCGACAGCACCACCTTTGGGGCGCAGTGGCGGGCCGATGGCCAGGTGGGCGCGGGCCTGCAATGGCACACGGCGCTGGCCTGGTCGCGCAGCACCATGGACCGCACGCTCAACGCCGTCAGCCCCGCCAACGGCCGCGATTTGCAGCGCTTTGGCGCTTACGACCTGACCGCCGACAACCTGCAAGCCCAGGTGGGGGCCCACTGGCAATTGGCCCCGGCGTGGAGTCTGGTGGGCCAGCTGGGCGGGAGCCAGCAACGCCGCGATGCCACCAGCCGCCAAACCGGCCAAACCCTGAATCAGCAATGGACGTTCGCCACGCCCAAGCTGGGGCTGAACTGGCAGCTCACGCCCAGCACCCGCCTGTGGGCCAATATCAGCCGCAGCCAGGAAGCGCCCACGTTCTGGGAAATCGTCACCGGTGCCGTGCCCAACCCGGGCAACCCGGCGACCGCCGTCAGCGGATTGACCCCACTGAAATTGCAACGCGCCACCACCTGGGAGCTGGGCGGCCAGGGCCAGTGGGGCACAGGCAACCGCGCCACGCATTGGCAACTGGCGCTGTACCGCAGCCAGGTGGCCGACGAGATCATGAGCGTGACGGATGCCAACGGCCTGTCGGCCAGTACCACCAATTACGCGGGCGGCACCCGCCACCAGGGCATCGAGGCCGGGCTGAACGGCAGTTTTGCCCTGGGCCAAGGCGCTTTGGACTGGCGCGGTTCCTGGACGCTGAGCGACTTTCGCTTCAAGGACGGCATCTACGCTGGCAACCGCATTGCCGGGGTGCCGCGCCACCTGATCAATGCCGAGGTGCTGTGGCGCATCGCCACCACCAGCGGCACCTGGCGCATCGGCCCCAACCTGCGCTGGATGCCCAGGGCCACGCCCATCGACCACGCCAACACGGCGGGCAGCACGCAGGACAGCTATGCCCTGCTGGGCTTGCAACTGCAATGGCAGCAAGGCCCGTGGATGGCCTACCTGATGGCCGAAAACCTGACCGATCGGCGCTACGCCAGCAGTTTTGCCATCCGCAACCAAGCCACCGCAGCCCAGCCCGGCTACCTGCCCGGGGTGGGGCGCAGCGTGACGGTGGGCATGCGGTACAAGTTTTAAACGAGGAGCCCCTGCCATGCCGCCTGTCGTAAACCGCCGCCAACTGCTGCAAACGGCCGCTGCCTTGGCGGCCCCCACCGTGCTGCCTGCCTGGGCGGCCCCTCTGCCGCAGCTAACCCTGTCCGGGCCACCGGCCATTGTGTCGGCCCCCTTGATCCACATGGCGCAAAGCAATGCGCTGGCGGGTGTGGCGGCCAAAACGGTCTTCACCCCGTGGCGTGACCCCGATCAGCTGCGCGTGCTGGCGATTGGCAACAAGGCCGACATCCTGGCCATGCCGAGCAACGTCGCGGCCAACCTCTACAACCGGGGCGCGGGGGTGCAGCTGCTGAATATTGCCACCTGGGGGGCGCTGTGGGTGGTCACCCGCGATGGGCAGCGCCAAACTCTGTTGGACTTCAAGGGCGAGGAAATCGCCGTGCCTTTTCGGGGGGACATGCCCGACATCATGCTGCAGCTGCTGTGCGCCAAACAGGGCATCAACGCCCAGCGCGACCTGCAGCTGCGCTACGTGCCCTCGCCCATGGAGGCCATGCAGCTCTTAATTACCCGGCGCGTGCGCCATGCCCTGCTGGTGGAGCCGGGGGTGTCGATGGCGCTGCGCAAAACCCAGTCCTTTCCCGTCAATGTGGTGGCCCCTGAATTGCACCGGGGAGTCGATCTGCAGCAGGAATGGGGGCGGCTGTTCAAGCGCCCGCCGCGCATTCCGCAGGCCGGGATAGCGGCCGTGGGCGCGGTGCGTCAGCGCCCCGAGGTGCTGGCCGCTGTGCAAAAAGCGTACGCCGCATCGGTGGCCTGGTGCCGGGCCAACCCACTGGAGTGCGGCCAGCTGGTGGCGCAGTACGTCGATCTGCTCACCCCCGAGGCGGTAGCCGATGCCTTGCCACACAGCCAGCTGGAGGCCGTGCCGGTGGCTGCGGCGCGATCGGAGATCGACTTTTTCTACCAGCAGCTGTTGGCGCAAAACCCCAGCCTGCTCGGTGGCAAGCTGCCCGATGCGGGCCTGTTTGGAGGCTAGCCGTGGGGGTGTTGTGGCGCTTGCTGCGCGGTATGCCCGCGTATTTGTGGAGTGGCTGGGGCGCCGGTGCCAGCCTGTTGCTGTTTATCGCCCTGTGGGAGCTGGGCGCAGCGTATTACGGCGAGCTGATCTTGCCCGACCCGCGCACCACCTTCTCCACCCTGGGGCAGTTGCTGCAATCGGGCCAGGCCTGGCCCGAGCTGTGGACGACCGCCCGCCGCGCCCTGACCGGGCTGCTGCTGGCCGTGACTGTGGGCAGCGGTTTGGGGATGCTGGCCGGCCTGTCAATGACGGCGGCCATGATGGCCCGCCCCTGGGTCACCTTGCTGCTGGGCATGCCCCCCATCGCCTGGCTGGTGCTGGCCATGCTGTGGTTTGGCGCGGGCGACGGTACGCCGGTGTTTACGGTGTTTGTCGCCTGCCTGCCGGTGGTCTTTATTGGTGCCTTGCAAGGCACGCGCACCTTGGATTTGCATTTGAAGGATATGGCCCGCGCCTACCGGCTGCCCTGGCGCATGCGCCTGCTGGATGTGTACCTGCCCCATGTGGCGGCCTATTTGTTTCCGGCGTGGATCACGGCCCTGGGGTCGTCGTGGAAGGTGGCGGTGATGGCCGAGCTGCTGGCCACCAGCGACGGCGTGGGCGCAGCCCTGGCCGTGTCGCGCTCGCACCTGGACATGGGGGCCTCGCTGGCCTGGATTTGTGCCGTGGTCGGCATCTTGTTGCTGCTGGAGTACGGCGTGCTCGAACCCATCAAGCGTGAGCTGGAGCGCTGGCGCGAGGCCGGAGCATGACGGCGGCCAATACGCACCAACTGCGCGTGCGCGCCCTGCGCCATGCCTACGGCCCGACGGTGATTCTGGACAACGTCGCGCTGCGCGTGCCCGCAGGCCGCACCGTGGCGCTGGTGGGCCCATCCGGCTGCGGCAAAACCACGCTGCTGCACCTGTGCGCCGGGTTGCTAGAGGTGCAGGAGGGGCGCATCACCCAGCCCTTTGCCCCCACGGCGGTCATGTTCCAGCAGCCGCGCCTGCTGCCCTGGATGGCGGTGCTGGACAACATCGCCCTGGCCCTGAAAGCCCAGGGTGTGGACAAACGCCAGCGCCACGCGCAGGCGCGGCAGATGGCCCTGGCGCTGGGCCTGCCCGAACTGTCGCTGGCGCAATACCCGGCAGAACTTTCGGGCGGGATGCAAAGCCGCGTGGCCCTGGCCCGCGCCCTGGTGCTGGCCCCCAAGCTGCTGCTGATGGACGAGCCGTTTTCCGCCCTGGACGTGGGCCTGCGCTACCAGTTGCACCAGTTGCTGCTGGAGCAGCAAGCCGCCAGCGGCATGGCGGTGTTGCTGATCACCCACGACCTGATGGAAGCCGTGCGCCTGGCGGACGATGTGCTGGTCATGGCCCCCGGCCCGGGGCGCATCGTGGCGCACTACCAGCCTGCAGGCGCGGCGTTGGCCCGCACCGATGACCTGGTGTACCGCTGCGCTGCCGAGCTGCAACAGCACCCCCGGGTGCGGGCGGCGTTTGAATTGCCGGGGGTGGGGCAGGCGGCGGATGGCGCTTTGGGGCGGTGGCAGGAGGTGGGAGGAGGCAATTAAATTGATAGCTTGTACCGCTTGGATTAAATGGTTTTTAGGTGTTTTTATTTATTAAATCAAATGGATTTGAGCGGTAATAACTATCTTTTTGTTTTTTGGGTTTGCTGGCCGGGTCTCGCCCCGGCGGGCGACCTCCTTTCTTGCCCGCGCAAGAAAGGAGGCAAAGAAGGCGTGCTGCGCAGCGTGAATACCTGCCGTGGAACTCGCTTCGCGCCCTGCGGGCGCTGCGCTCGGACAGCCACGGCAAATATGAATGGGTAGAGGCATGCCGGTGCAAAGGTGGCGCTTTTTCTTGGTGCTCTCGGAATCGGTCAAGACATGCTGGTGCAAAGGCTGCGCTTCTTTTTGGTGTTTTTGAAATGATGAATCTTCCGTCTTCTCCCTTGGATCGCCGGCATCCCGTGTGGATTTGCGCCATGCGCCCGTTTTTTCTGCTGGCGCTGGTCTGCGCCATCTCCTTGTTGTGCTGGTGGGGCGGGGTGCTGGCCTGGGGGTGGCCGGTGCCTGCCGTGGCGGGCGGGGCCATTGTTTGGCACGCGCATGAGCTGGTGCTGGGCCTGGCCGTGGCGGCGGTGGCCGGTTTTGCGCTGACGGCCTTGCCGGAATTTACCGGTGTGGCCTGCGGCACCTGCCGCCAGTTGCGCGTGCTGGTCGGGCTGTGGCTGCTGGTGCGCCTGGGGTTTTGGGCCTCGGGGGCGCTGGGCCTGCCTGCCCTGGTGCTGGCGGGGGCCAGCCAGCTGGTGCTGTTGCTGGGCGTGGCCTGGGTGTTGCTGCCCGCGTTTCAAACGGCCACCGGGCGGCGGCACTGGGCGTTTGCCTGGCTGGTGCTGGCCCTGGCCGTGACCAGCGCCGGGTTTTACAGCGATGCCCTGCGCGGCCTGCCGGGCCTGCGTTGGCTGGATGCCACGGTGGGGGTGCTGATGCTGCTGATTGTGGTGGCGGCCAGCCGTATCTCGATGCGCATTGTGAACAACGCGATTGATGAAATCACCCCCGGGGCTGACCCCTACCTGGCGCGGCCGCCCCGGCGCACGATGGCAGCGCTGTGCATTGGTTTTTATACCGGGGCGGAATTTATTGCGCCTGGGCAGCCGGTGACGGGCTGGCTGGGGCTGGCCGCAGCGGCGGCCATGCTCAACCTGCTTAACGACTGGCATGTGGGCCGCCCGCTGTGGAAGAAGCGCTTTCCCACGCTGCTCTACGCCATGTACTGGTGCATGGTGCTGGGCTACGCTGCGTTGGGGGCGGCGCAGCTGGGCTGGCTGAGCGGCGGGATGAGCGCCGGGCGGCACTTTTTGACCATGGGGGCCATCGGGCTGGGGATTTTTATCGTGCTGTCGATTGCCGGCCGGGCCCACGTTGGGCGGCCTTCCGACCCCGGCCCCTGGCTGGGTCTGGGCGGTGCCGTGCTGTTGCTGGCTACTCTTTGGCGGGCCATGGGGGCCGTGCACGGGGTGGGTTGGCCGGTATTGGCTGGCGCTGCGCTGCTGTGGTGCCTGGCGTTTGGCATTTTGGCTTGGCGTGTGGCCCCTGGGCTGTGGCTGGCCCGCACCGATGGCAAAACGGGGTGCGCTGATTAGGGCCGAGCGTAGGGCCGAGCGCCCATGCCTGTTTAGCTGGCCCAGCGCCCCAGCCCCAGCTCTACCCAACCGCTGCCCCGGCGCAGCAGCCACAGCGCTTGCAGCCCCAGGCGCTGGGCCAGGGCCAAACCGGCGGTGTCGCCCAGCACCAGCAAGGCGGTGGCCCAGGCATCGGCCCACATGCAGTTGGGGGCCAGCACGCTGACACTGGCCACGCCATTGCGCACGGGGGCCTGCTGGCGGCCATCCATGCTGTGGGCGATGCGGGTATCGCCCAGGGCAAAGTAATGGCGGTAGTCGCCCGAGGTGGCAATGGCCATGTCCTGCAGTTCGACCACACCATGCACCGCGCGGCGTTGTGGCTCGGGGCTTTCCACGGCCACGGGCCAGGGGTGGCCGCTGGCCTGGTGGCCCAGTGCGTACAGCTCGCCATCCAGCGCGACCAGGGCATGGCCAATGCCGTGCTGGCGCAGTTGTGCGCTCATGCGATCGACGGCAAACCCTTTGGCAATGCCGCACAAATCCAAGGTGAGCGGGGCCAGCTTGCGCAGTTGGCCGCCTTGGCGCTGCAGCACGTCCCAGGTGGGCGGGCGTGGTTGCTGCCGGGTGTGTGCAATGGCCTGGGCATCGGGGGCGGTAGCGCTGCCAAAGCCCCAGGCGTGTACCAAATCGCCTACGCCGGGGTCGAACGCGCCGTTGCTCAGGCGGGCGACTTCTAGGGCGCAATCGAGCACGTGCAAAAACTCCGTGGGCAGCTCCAACCACTGCCCCACAGGCGCACGGTTGCAGCGCAGCAAATCACTGTCCGCCCGAAAAGGGGACATTTGCGCATCCACCTGCGCCACAGCGGCTGCCAAGTCGTGGCGCAAAGCCGCTTGCTGCGGGCCGGACAAGTCGGCATCCAGCGTGACCGACCAGCGGGTGCCCATGGTGGGGCCGTGCAGGTGCAGCCGGGGCAGTTGCGGGTCTGGCGCAGGCAGCGCGTTAAAACACATCTTGGGCATAGCGTTGTGCCTCCTTGAGCTCGTGCAGGGATTGGCCTTGGCGGGCCAGGATGTCTTGCAGCACGGCCTCTACCGCTTGGGCCATGGCCTGGCTGCCGCACACGCGCACCTGGGCCCCTTGGGCCAGCCAGGTGGCAATGCGGGCGCTGTCCTGGCGCAACAGGTCTTGCACATAGCGGCCCGGGCTGCCCCGGGAAAAAGCGGTGTGCAGGCTGCTCAGTTGTCCGCTGGCCAGCCAGGCGTGCAGTTCGTGCGCAAAAAACAAATCCTGCCCTGGGTGGCGTGCCCCGGCAAACAAGTGCATGGGCCGCGCCGGGTGGGCACGGATCAGGCCCACCAAAGGCGCAATGCCCGTGCCCGCGCCAATCAGCAGCACGGGGCTGTGGCCCGGCGGCAGGGCAAAGCCGGGGTTGGGGCGGACAAAGGCTTGCAGCGTTTGCCCGGTTTGCAGGCCGTGCAGAAAGGTCGAGCAATAGCCACCGGGGAGCAAACGCACGCAAATTTGTGCGCTGCCATCGGCTTGGCTGCTGGCCAGCGAGTAATAGCGCGGTAGCCGTTGGCCGGGGGGCACGATGCCCAGCAAATCGCCCCCCTGAAAGGCGGGCAAAGCCGCCCCGGCCGGGCTGGCCTGCAAATGCAGCACCACTGCGGGCGGGGCATCGGCACAGGGGTAATCTTGGCGCTGCACCAGGGTAAAGGGCTGGGTGGCGGGCAGGGGCGGGCAATAGTCCAGCGCCAGGGTCGGCTCCAGCCCCAGGGCATGGCCCAGGCTGCGCCCCCAGCGGGCAAAGGCTTGGGGCGATTGTTGGTGGATGCCTTCCCAGGGCAGCAGCTGTGGCCACCCTTGGGTGGTGAAGCATTGCGCCAAGGCTTGGGCAAAGCCGCAAAACTGCGGGTATTGCCGATCACCAAACCCCAGGATGGCCATGGGGATGGAGGGCGGGGCGGCGGGCCGCTGTTGTGCCAGCTGGCGCAGCACGTGGCGGGCGTGGTGGGGGGCCTGACCAGCGCCATAGGTGGCCGCCAAAATGATGATGCGCTGGGTGGCGGCATGGTGCTGGAAATGCTCTAAAGCGGCGCTGTGAACCTTCAGGCCCCGTGCCACCAGGGCCTGGTGCAGGGCCTGGGCAAAGCCCCAGGTGCTGCCGCCTTCGCTGGCCACAAAAATCAAGGTATCGGCCTGCGCAGCAGGGCTGTTGTGCGCCGCCAGCGCTGGAGTGGCTGCCAGTTTTCGGGTCTGCCGTGCGCTCCACCACAGGCGCAGGCCGGTATAGCTCAGCAGCACGGTGGCCATGCTGGCCCCCGCTAAAACCAGCGCCCACAGCCAGGAAGCCTCGCCCGTGTGCAGCCACCGCGCCCAGCGGTACAGCCACTGGCTGGGGCCGGTGGCCTCCCAGGCCAGCAGCTTGCCGCTGTAGCGGTCAATCCAGCCGTGGCCTTGCTGGGTGCGGATTTCCCAGCTTTGCGCCGCATCGTCGGTGCTGGGAAAGCGCAGCACCTCCAAATCTTGCACGCGGTAGGCGTGCAAGGCGCTGAGGGCTTGCGGTGGCAAAGGGGTGCCTTGCACGGTGCTCAGGGGTTCTGCCGCTTCCAGGGTGGGCTCGGTCTCTAGCCAGCCCTGGGTGGCTGCGGCCAAAACCAAAGCCGCCGCGCTGGAGATGAGCAGCAACGGCACCCCCCAGCGGCCCCATTGCACATGCAGGCGCTGCAGGGTGCTGCCTGGCACCGGGCCGTACAGCCGCCGCCAGCCCCCCATGCGGCGCAGCAGCAGCGCCCAGCCGCTGAGGCTGAGCACCAGCATCGCCGCCGCTGCACTGGCCGCCAGCCAGCGCCCTGCATCGCCCAGCAGCAACTGGCGGTGCAGGTTTTTCACCCAGCGCGGCAACAGGCTGGGCTGGTAGGGGCCCAGCACCTGGGCGCTGGCCGGGTGGATGCGCCAGGCCTGGGCTTGCTCGCCGTCAAAGGCGTACACCACCAGGGTGCCTGCAGGCTGGCGGCGCAGCGCTTCCACCCCTGGGATGGTCTGCTGCACCTGCTGGGCCAGCGCGGGCAAACTCAGGGCTGGGCCGGGGCTGTTGGCAGTGGTTTGCGCAAACTGTGTGGCGTGGCTTCTCAGGGGTTCAAGGGCCAGCACCCACCCGGTCAGCGCCAGCACCACCACCAGCAGCCCCAGGCCCAAGGCCAGGGAGCGGTGCAGTAGTTTCCAGGGCATGGTTGCGTTCCTTATCGTTATCGTGCGGTCAAGGCAAATCAAACCGTGTGGATTGGATGTATTGCTTGCCACGCACGGGCTGGCCCGCTTGCGCGGTGCTTAGGGGCAAGCGCACTTCGGCTGGGCTGTCGCGCTGGTCTTCTACCGCTGCGTCGATGCGGATTTCATACCCGGCATCCAGCAGGGCATCGGCCAGATCGGCGGTGACTTTGAGCGTGCGGCCCGCGCCCACGCTGGCACCCGTGACCCCCAGCAGGCGCTGGTTGTCGGCGGCAGACAGGCGGCTCCAGGCACTCAAGTGCTTGTAGTACTTGGCTTTGCTCCCAGCCACCCACAGGGTGCCGGCGTAGGCTCCCTGGGCGTTGGTCAGGTAAACGGCCAGGTAGGCCCCATCGCCGTTGTAATTTTTCAATTGGGTGGTAATCGTGACGGGGCGGCTTTGCGCCAGGCCGGGCAGCAGCAAGGCGCAGGCGGCGGCAATGGCGCCCAGGCGGGGCAGGGTGAAGGCAGTCATGGCAGTGCTTTCGGTGGGGTTGGGGGGCGGGCGGCTTATTCAACCGTG
The DNA here is from genome assembly GCF_017368815.1 of Comamonas denitrificans. Classification (GTDB taxonomy): domain Bacteria; phylum Pseudomonadota; class Gammaproteobacteria; order Burkholderiales; family Burkholderiaceae_C; genus Comamonas; species Comamonas denitrificans. The sequence continues at coordinate 13,251 of NZ_JAFNME010000042.1, forward strand.
GCGCTGCTGCGGATGGCCGGGCGCTGGGGCGTACCGGACGTACCGGACGTACCGGGTGCAGCGGGTGCAGCGGGTGCAGCGCTTGCCGGGTTGGCCAGTGGCAGGTCGGTGCTCATTCCCTGCCCTTGGGGTTGGCTGGGGCCGTCGTGCGCGTCGCTGTCTTTGCGGCGTTTTTTGGTTTTGAACTTCACCAGCTCCAAGCTCTGGGGATCGAGCTTGGCCTTGAAGCGCTGGCCTTGGGCATCGGTGCCGCGCACTTCGTAGCAGCCATCGTCGATGCCAATGCGCTCCACTTGCCAGCCGCGTTGCGTGGCCATGCTTTGCACGGCGGTGCGTGGCTGCCATTGGGCGGCGGGCACTTCGCAATCGTCATCGGCCCAGGCCGGGGCACTGCTGACCAGCAGGCCTGCCAGGGCCACGCTGGGCCACCAAGCGCGGCGGCGCTGGGCGGGTGCGGATGTGTGGGAGGGGTGGGGGTAAAAGTGGGTCATGCTGGGCTCCTTCTGGGGTCAAGACAGCAAACACTGCTGTTGGGAGCCATTGTTGAAAACCCGCCGTGAACCCAGGCTGAAGGCGCAGTTCAGCTGGCGTTCATCTGCGCGGCCATCATCTGCGCGGCTTAGAACGTGTTCACGATCTCCTCATGGGTGTGCGGGCGCGGCTTCGGGCGGTCTGCGTCGTTGCAAATCCTCGCAATAGCCAAGCTATTGCTGTGGTTTGCGCCTCGCAACCCATCCCCAACCGCATCCCCCACACCTTCATTCGAGATCATGAACACGTTCTAAACGCTGCGCCCCTGGCCGGCTTCTTCGTGGGTTTGCCCGTCACGAATGTGGTAGATGCGCTGGAAGGTGGGGATGATTTTTTCGTCGTGCGTGACCACGATGATGGCGGTTTGGTACTGCTGGGCCATGGCGTTCAAGATGCGCACCACGGCCAGGGCGCGTTCGCTGTCCAGCGGGGCGGTGGGCTCATCGGCCAGGATCACGGGCGGGCGATTGACCAGGCCCCGGGCAATGGCCACGCGCTGCTGTTCGCCACCCGAGAGCTGGCTTGGCATGGCCTGGGCGCGGTGCTGTACGTCCAGCGCGGTGAGCAGTTCCAGCGCTTGGGCGCGGGCCGGGGCATCAGGCATGCCGGCCAGCATGGGCAGCAGGGCCACGTTGTCGATGACGTTCAAAAACGGTATCAGGTAGGGCGCTTGAAACACAAAGCCAATCTTGTCGCGGCGCAGCGCCCGCAGGTCGCGCACCTGCCAGCGGCCGTCGTTAAAAATGGTTTCTTCCCCCAGCGTCATGCGCCCGCTGGTGGGGTCGATTACGGCACCCAGGCATTTGAGCAAAGTGCTTTTGCCGGAACCTGATGGGCCAATCAGCCCCACCACCTCGCCGGGGGCCACGTGCAGGTTCACGTCTTTCAGCGCCAGCACGGCGGTATCGCCTTGGCCGTAGCGCTTGCTCAGGTGTTCGATGTGGATGCCGTGGTGCATGGGCTATTTCTTAATAAAAAAGGCTTTTAAGGCTTATGGGGTAAGCGGTTGCAGCTATTAAATATAGTGATTGAAGCCTAAGAACGTGTTCACGATCTCCTCATGGGTGTGCGGGCGCGGCTTCGGGCGGTCTGCGTCGTTGCAAATCCTCGCAATAGCCAAGCTATTGCTGTGGTTTGCGCCTCGCAACCCATCCCGAACCGCATCCCCCACACCTTCATTCGAGATCATGAACACGTTCTTAGCCAATGGCTTCGGCCGGGTCAATGCGCAGCGCAATGCGGATGGCCACCACGCTGGCCAGGGCGCAAATGGCCAGCACCGCCGCCAGCGCGGCCACGCTGTCCTGGGGCAGCAGGAGCACGTATTTGGGAAAGATGGGTGCTGAAAAAGTGGCGCTGATTTTGCCCACGGCAAAGCCAATCAACCCCAGGGCCAGGGCCTGCTGCAAGATCATCCAGGCGATGGTGCGGTTGCGCGTGCCAATGAGCTTGAGCACGGCGATTTCGCGGATTTTGTCCATCGTCAGCGTGTAGATGATGAAGGCCACAATCGCTGCGCTCACCGCCGCCAAAATCACCAGAAACATGCCGATCTGCTTGGCCGAGGTGGCGATCAGCTTGCTCACCAGCACTTCTTGCATCTGCGCACGGGTAAACACCGTGAAGCGCTTGGCGCGGGCAATGGTGTCGGCCACGGCAGCGGCATCCGCCCCAGGGGCCAGGCGCACCAAGACGGCATTCACCGAAGTGCTGCTGGCTTGGCTGGCATTCACAGCATCGAGCACCTGCTGCTGCCCCGGACGGTTGAAGGCCGGGTTGCTGGCCGTGCGGGCGCGTTGGCGCCAGATGGCATCGTTGTCTTTTAAAAACTGCGCCTCCTGCGCATCCTTCAAAGGGATGAACACCATCGGGTCGCCGCTGGAGGAGACCATGCGCTGCGTCAGCCCCACCACCCGGTAGCGGTGGCGGCGCAGGGTGATTTCTTCGCCCAGGGCCAAGCCGGTGGCCACATCGGCCACGGCCTCGTAATGGCTGCGCACCACGTGCCGCCCGGCCACCAGGTGCGGCGGCCAGCCCGCCGTGGCCGCCTGCGTGGCCGGGGCCAGGCCCACCACCATGGCCCGCACCTCCTGCCCGGTGGCCGTGCGGCGCACCTGCATGGTGAAGTAGGTCACGTTGGCCGCTTCGGCCACGCCGGGCACCGAGCGCACCATGCGCCAGGCATCGTCGGCCAGGCTGGACGATTCGGCATACGGCCCCTGGGTGTCTTGCTGCACCACCCACAGGTCAGCGCCGCTGTTGTCCAGCAGGGCTTGGCCGTCATCGACCATGCCCCGGTACACCCCGGCCATGATCAGCGTCACGCCAATCAGCAGGCCCAGGCCCAGGCCGGTAAATACAAACTTGCCCCAGCTGTGCAGAATGTCGCGCCCGGCCAAAGAGATCATGGCGCGGCCTTGGGCTGGGTGTTTGGCTGGGCGCTTGGCTGGGCCGCTGCCAGATGCTCAACCACCTGCACCCGTGCGCCTGCGTGCAGGGCTTTGGCGCTGTGCAGCACCACGGTGTCGCCCGCTTGCAGCCCAGCGAGCACCTGCACATTGCCCTGCAGATCGTTGCGGCCCAGCGTGACCGGGGCAAAGCGCAGCCCGTCTGCCGTGCGCTGCCACACGCCGCGCTCCAGCCCTTGGCGCTGCACGGCGGCCAGGGGAATCACCGGCGTGGGCGGCAGGGGCGGGGTGTCCAACGTTACCTCGGCCAATTCGCCC
>NZ_JAFNME010000043.1 GCF_017368815.1 Comamonas denitrificans
TTCACGCGGCCACCGGCATCGATGCGGCTACCGTGGCCCCAGTGCAGACCACACTGCAAAAACGTATCCTGCGCGCCTTTGTGGGCCGTGGGCTGCTGGAGAACTTCGAGGCAAAAGAGATGCTGGGCTACAAACACAGCGGTTTCTCGGTGGATGCCGGGGTGTGCATTGAATCCCACGACCGTCCAGGCCTTGAGCGGCTCTTGCGCTATTGCGCCCGCCCACCCTTTGCGATGGACAGGCTGCGCAAAGAGGGAAGCAAATTGGTGTACCGCTGCGGCAAGCAGCGCAGCGAACCCACCAGCGACAAGCGCGGTGCCAAGGTTGATGAGCTGCACCTCACACCGCTGGAACTGATCGACCGCATCGCCGCGCTGGTGCCACCGCCACGCACCCACCGGCACCGCTACTTTGGTGTGCTGGCACCAAACTCGCCGCTGAGAGCGGCGGTAACGGCGCTGGCTCAGCCTGCTGCGTCGCAACCAGCCACGGTGGAGACTGCACAACCTGGCGCGGGCGTACCTGGGGTGGCGGCGCCGGGCAACGCGGCCACACCCACACCCGAACCTGAAGCACGCCCGAAGCGAGCGGCGCATTACTTGTGGGCGGTGCTGATTGCCCGCATCTACGAGGCATTTCCGCTGCTGTGCCCCATGTGCGGTGGGCAGATGCGCATCATTGCCTTCATCACCCACAGCGCCGAAATCCGCCACATCCTGAACCACATCGGGGTGGAGTCTGCCCCCCCGCACATCACCCCGGCACGCGGGCCACCGCTGTGGGAGGGCTGCGACGCGCCGGTGGATGATGGTGCGCAAGGCGAGCCGGATTGGGATCTGGCAGCTCAACCCGACGAGGTAGACCAGCGCGTCAATTGGTGACCCAGTGAAGCGGCGGTATCCATCGCTGCGGGGAAGCAGCTGCGCGCGCGCCAGGCCCAAATGCATACTGCCTCCCAAGCTCTTGCCATTGAGCGGCAAGCGAGCGCTCAACCTTCCTTGGCCGAACGTGTTTCGAGGCCCAAAACTCGTGCCATACTTGGCCTCATGCGGTTGAATTTCCTATCCGTCGTGGTGGTGCGGTTGACGAAGAAGCGATAGGGTGAACCGTTGCCGCAGCTGGCGCCGGATGCAGCCGGGGCCTCGATGGCCTCCCACTTGTTGAAGGTGGTGGGTGCGGGGCCGACGTTGCCGGTGGTGTTGGGCACCCATGGCGCAGGCGCCGCCCAGGCCGACGAGGCAACAACAAGGGTCAGGACGCTCAAGGCGCCGTGCACGATCTGGCGGGGCATGACAGTCTCCAGGGTGGACACGCCAGCGCCTGGGCAAGGCAGAACAGGGCGTCTCTTCCAATTGATTTGCCCCACATTCTGGCGACTCGGTTAACGCGCCACATCGGTGCAAACGTCATAGCCCGATCAGGGGGAGGACTTACACCGATCCGCGTGCCCCGCGCATGCGCCAGGCCTGAGGCGTATCGGCCGTCCAGCGCTTGAAGGCCTTGGTGAAGGCGCTCTGGTCGCTGTAGCCCAGCATCATGGCCACTTCGCAGACCGACAGCGCCGGATCACGCAGGTACTGCCTGGCAAGCTGTTCTCGCGTGCGATCCAGCAACATCTGCCAGGTCAGGCCTTGGTCACCCAGTCGGCGCTGCAAAGTTCGCTCCGACTGGTTCATCATCTTCGCCAGCCGGTGCACCGACACCCCACCCTCCGGCAACACCCGCAACAACAGGCGCTGCACGGCCTGGTCAAAATCACCCGGCTCGGGCAAGGCGCGCAACAGGGCTTCAGCCTGCCCATCCAGCAGCGCACGCAAACCGGGCTCAGGGTGCCGCATGGGGATCTGCATGTAGGACACCGGGATCCGCACTCGCGTGTGGGTATCACCAAACACCACAGGGCACTGGAAGAAGGCCTCGTAGCGCGCACGCAGTTCCGAGTCGGCCTCGTGCACAAAACTGATCCGCAAAGGCCTGGGCGGATCGTCTACCTGCCGACTCATGAAGGTCACCAGCGCCCCGATGGACACCTCGTTGAACATGGGCCCCTGTTCGGCCGGTGGCCAGGCGATGTCAACCTCGTCTCCATGCCAACTCACCTGAGCGAGGTTGGCGCCATAAAACAGGCGCTCATACGACAGATAGACGCGCATGGCCTCGCCCAGGTTGTCTGATGCCGCCACCAGATAGCCCAACACGCCCAGGTGACGCGGTTGCACGCCGGCCCCGATCTGCAAGCCCAGTGCCGGCACCCCTGGCCGTAATGCCGCAGCCTGAGCCAGGGCCTCACGCCATGCCGGCAGGGGCACCACGTCGTCGGGCGCGAAGCGAGCCAATTGGGCACGCAGCCTGGGTGCCGTCAAGCCCTCGCGATCCAGCCAATCCGTCAGCAAGCCGGTCCAGGCGCCCGTCACCCTCATCAAACCATTCACGACACGCACTCCGCTGCCTGACATGGCAGTGGTCCGCATTGTCACAAATTATCGAAAAGATGGCGCAGATTAACTATCGAGAAGGCGCTCGCCTGCCTACAGTTGCCATCACCGAGCAGACAAAACAAGATCAGGCCTGACCAGGAAAGGACCCTCCCGATGAACGCCACGCTCTCTCGCCGCCCGCTTCGCCGCTTCTGGGGTTGGGGTGTCGCCTGCGAACACCTCACGCAAGAAGAATCGGCCCGCATCGGGATGATGGTGCAAATGCTGGGTGGGCAGATCACGGATCGCACTGAGCCCCAGGTCAGTGACTTCACGCTGCCTGCGCCACGCATCGCCCCTCCTGCAGCCCTGGCGGCCATGTTCTCGGATACCCCGCTGGACCGGCTCAATCACGCCTTGGGCAAGAGCTACGCCGATCTGGCCCGCATGTGGCTGCGCCAGGTGCCCCATGTACCAGACTGGGTGGCCTACCCCGATGACGAGCAGGCCGTGATCGACATCCTGGATTGGGCCTCGCGCCACAACGTGGCCGTGATCCCTTATGGCGGTGGCTCCAGCGTGTGCGGCGGCGTGGAAGCCGCTGTGGGCAGCAGTTATGCAGCGGCCGTGTCGCTGGACATGGAGCGCCTTAACCGCGTACTGGAGGTGGACCCCACCAGCCGCGCCGCCCGCATCCAGGCCGGCGCGCTGGGCCCGGAGCTGGAAGCGCAACTCAAGCCGCATGGCTACACCTTGCGCCACTACCCGCAGAGCTTCGAGTTCTCGACCCTGGGCGGCTGGATCGTGACCCGTGCAGGCGGCCACTACGCCACGCTCATGACCCACATCGATGATCTGGTCGAAAGCACCCGCATGGTCACGCCATCAGGGGTGTGCGCCTCTCGCCGCCTGCCCGCATCGGGCGCGGGCCCATCGCAGGATCGGATGGTGCTGGGCTCGGAGGGTACGCTGGGCGTGGTCACCGAGGCCTGGATGCGCCTGCAGGAGCGTCCTCGCTACCGCGCCAACGCCTCCGTGCGCTTCACCGACTACAAACAAGGCGTGCAATGCGTACGGGCCCTGGCGCAATCGGGCCTGTACCCGAGCAACTGCCGCCTGCTGGACCCGATGGAAACCGTGTTCTCAGGCGTGGGCGATGGCAGCGCCGCCGTGATGGTGCTGGGCTTCGAATCAGCCGATCACCCGATGAACGAATGGATGAGAAGAGCCCTGGAAGTGGTCCGCGATCACGGTGGCAGCTATGACGCCGAATCGGTTGAGCGCTCGATGCGCGATGACGGAGGCGAAGAGCACCGCAGCGGCACAGCCGGCGCGTGGCGACAGGCCTTCCTGCGCATGCCCTACTGGCGTGACCCTGCCGTGGGCAATGGTCTCATCATGGACACCTTCGAGACCGCCACCACCTGGGACCGCTTCGAGGCCTTCTACAAAGGTGTGCGCAAAGACGTGGCCCAGGCCGTGCAGCAAGCCACCGGTCACCCGGCCTTTGTATCCTGCCGCTTCACGCACATCTACCCGGATGGCCCTGCGCCCTACTTCACCATCGCCGCGCTGGGCAGTGCGCAGGGCGATGTGGCATCCGCTCTGGCCGCCTGGCGCGAGATCAAGCAAGCCGCCAACGAGGCCGTGATCAAGCATGGCGGCACCATCACCCACCACCACGCTGTGGGGCGCGACCATCGCCCAGGTTATGAGCAGGAAACACCGCCCCTTTACCGCCAGATGCTGCAAGCAGCCAAGGCCACGGTGGACCCGCAAGGCATCCTCAACCCGGGCGTGCTGATCGATCCACGGGATCGCCAGGTCGGCATCACCGGCGCATTGGGCAGAACCTGATCAGGCGCAGGCCAGCCCCAACCAGGGCAGGCTCATGCTCCATCCTTTTGAGCCGGTCTTGGGATGGAAGAATTGGAAGTGCCCGACAGCGCGCAAACCGTGCTGCTCGGGCCGCAAGACCTTGAGATCTACCTGCGTGCCGGTGTAGTGGCTGTGCATGGCCTTCACGCCACGTGGACTGGCCATCGTGTCATCCGTGAAAACCACGGCCGTGATGGGCAGCTTCACGCTGGCATAAGCCTGCCGCACGGCTTCGCCTTCGCTGACGACAAAGTCCGGATGGCTGCACCAGCGCTTCCATTGCGCCACCACGCCACGAGGCAAATCGTCCACCGTGCGGATGCGGCGGCCGGCAAAGTAGCCATGCCGCGCCACGCTCAAAGGCACGATCACATGCCAGAAAACACCCATCACATAGCGCAGGGGTCGCGCCACATGCTCGCGATAGCCGCTGCCACTGCCCAGCGTGGCCACACGGTCGATGCGCGGGTGCTGCGGCATCATCCCGAACAGGATGCCGCCCATGCTGTGGCCGAACCAGGTGATGGGCAAACCAGGGTGGCGCTGTGCCACCAGTTCCATCACGGCAGGCGCATCGTGACGCGCCCAGTCCACCAGCCTGGCCTTGTAGCCGACCAGGCTTGGCGGCGCTGACTGCGCCATGCCGCGCCAGTCAAAGGTATAGACGACGCAGCCGTGCTGCACCAGCCAGCTGGCGTAGCGTTCATAGAAGGTCTGAGGCACGCCCAGTGCGCAGGCGATGATGACGGCGCGGCGCACATGGACGCCACCATGTGGTCTGAAACAACGACCAGCCAGCATGTGGCCATCGTCGGTAAGGATATGCAGGGCTTCCATGAAACTTCCAACAGAAGCAAGGTAGAAAAATCACCCACAAAAAAGCCCGCAAGGATCTCTCCATTGCGGGCTCTTGCAGTTCAAGCAGCCATCAATCAGACCTCAACAAGCGCCCGATCAACAGCATGCCTGAAAGCCATCATCACAGGCTGTCGACGCGCTCGAAGATGCCAGCAGCACCTTGGCCGGTACCGATACACATCGTCACCATGCCGTACTTGCCGCCAGTGCGACGCAGACCGTGCACCACGGTCGCAGCGCGGATGGCACCGGTCGCACCCAGGGGGTGGCCCAGGGCGATCGCGCCGCCCATCGGGTTCACCTTGGCGCGGTCCAGCACGTGGCCCTTGCTGTCCAGGTCCTTCAGCACAGCCAGAGACTGTGCAGCGAACGCTTCGTTCAGCTCAACCCAGTCCATGTCCGAAGCCTTCAGGCCGGCGTATTCCAAAGCCTTGGGGATGGCTTCGATCGGGCCGATACCCATGATTTCGGGTGGCACGCCCTTGACGGCGAAAGCCACGAACTTGGCCAGAGGCTTCAGACCGTACTTCTCGCAAGCTTCCTTGGAAGCCAGGATCAGGCAGCCAGCGCCGTCGGACGTCTGCGACGAGTTACCGGCCGTGACCGAACCCTTGGCAGCGAACACGGGACGCAGCTTGGCCAGACCCTCCACCGAAGTGTCAGGACGAGCGCCTTCGTCACGGCTGATGGTCTTCTTGGTGATCGTCACTTCGCCTGTTTCCAGGTTGGGTGTACGCACTTCGATGTCGATCGGCGTGGTTTCAGCGTCGAAGAAGCCAGCTTGCTGCGCAGCGATGGCGCGGCGGTGCGACTCAGTGGCGAAAGCGTCCTGCTCTTCGCGGGTCACCTTCCACTGTTCGGCCACCTTCTCGGCGGTCATGCCCATGCCGTAGGCGATGCCGACGTTTTCGTCGAGGTTCACCACAGCAGGGTTGAACGAAGGCTTGGAGCCGCCCATGGGAACCATGGACATCGATTCCACGCCACCGGCGATCATGACTTCGGCTTCGCCCACACGGATGCGGTCAGCAGCGATCGACACGGCAGTGATACCAGCCGCGCAGAAGCGGTTCACGGTGGCACCGGCCACGGTCTTGGGCAGGCCAGACAGCAGCGCGGCGACCTTGGCCACGTTCATGCCTTGTTCGCCTTCGGGCATCGCGCAGATCCTGGGCGGCGGCATGGTGGGCACCCACGCAGGCGACATGATTGGCGAGATCGCCCTGGCCATCGAGATGGGTGCGGACGCTGTCGACATCGGCAAGACCATCCACCCGCATCCAACCCTTGGCGAATCCATTGGCATGGCGGCGGAAGTGGCGCATGGCAGCTGCACGGATGTGCCGCCTGCGCGCAAGTAAGTCCGCAGCCAAGCTACCCTGCCAAGGCCCGAACTGGCGACGGTTCGGGCCTTGTGCTTTGCGTACCCAAACAATCGCCGCAGAATACTGTGCATTTGTACAGTATTCATGTCAGCCACTTCCAAGCCCAAGCTCTACAACCCACGCCACCCCGAACGCACGCTGCTCTACCAAACGGTAGCCGAGCACTACGAGACCTGGCTAGAGTTGGCCAGCGCGGGTCAGTTCGACGGCCAGGGCGACCACCACACCCCCAAGCCCTTCGTGCGCAAAGCGTTTGCCAAGTATCTTGAGTGCGGCATCTTTGCCCATGGCTTTGCCCGCGCTCGCTGCGGCGACTGTGGGCACGACTACTTTGTAGCCTTCTCCTGCAAAGGCCGGGGAGTCTGCCCCTCGTGCACCACCCGGCGCATGGTGGAGACAGCAGCGCACCTGAACGATCACGTATTCCCCCGCCTGCCGGTGCGCCAGTGGGTGCTCTCCGTGCCCAAGAGGTTGCGGTACTTCATGCAACGCGACGGAGCGGTGCTGAGCATGGTGCTGCGCATCTTTCTGCGGGTGATCGCACAAACTCTGCAGACCCACAGCCCCGGTGCGGCCCATATGGACAAGGCAGGCCTGCACATCGGTGCCATCGCCTTCATTCACCGATTCGGCTCCAGCCTCAATGAACACGTCCACTTCCACGTTTGTGTGGTGGACGGGGTGTTTGAGGAAGTGGAGGGCGAGGGCGATGCTGATGCGACCCCTCGAATCTCATCGCCGGGTGTCATCTTTCACGCGGCCACCGGCATCGATGCGGCTACCGTGGCCCCAGTGCAGACCACACTGCAAAAACGCATCCTGCGCGCCTTCGTTGCTCGGGGCCTGCTGGAGAACTGTGACGCCAAAGACATGCTGGGCTACAAACACAGCGGCTTCTCGGTGGATGCCGGGGTGTGCATTGAATCCCACGACCGTCCAGGCCTTGAGCGGCTCTTGCGCTATTGCGCCCGCCCACCCTTTGCGATGGACAGGCTGCGCAAAGAGGGAAGCAATCTGGTGTACCGCTGCGGCAAGCAGCGCAGCGAACCCACCAGCGACAAGCGCGGTGCCAAGGTTGATGAGCTGCACCTCACACCGCTGGAGCTGATCGACCGCATTGCCGCGCTGGTGCCACCGCCACGCACCCACCGGCACCGCTACTTTGGCGTGTTGGCACCCAACTCGCCGCTGAGGGCTGCGGTGACGGCGCTGGCCCAGCCTGCTGCGTCGCAACCAGCCACGGTGGAGACTGCACAACCTGGCGCGGGCGTACCTGGGGTGGCGGCGCCGGGCAACGCGGCCACACCCACACCCGAACCTGAAGCACGCCCGAAGCGAGCGGCGCATTACTTGTGGGCGGTGCTGATTGCCCGCATCTACGAGGCATTTCCGCTGCTGTGCCCCATGTGCGGTGGGCAGATGCGCATCATTGCCTTCATCACCCACAGCGCCGAAATCCGCCACATCCTGAACCACATCGGGGTGGAGTCTGCCCCCCCGCACATCACCCCGGCACGCGGGCCACCGCTGTGGGAGGGCTGCGACGCGCCGGTGGATGATGGTGCGCAAGGCGAGCCGGATTGGGATCTGGCAGCTCAACCCGACGAGGTAGACCAGCGCGTCAATTGGTGACCCAGTGAAGCGGCGGTATCCATCGCTGCGGGGAAGCAGCTGCGCGCGCGCCAGGCCCAAATGCATACTGCCTCCCAAGCTCTTGCCATTGAGCGGCAAGCGAGCGCTCAACCTTCCTTGGCCGAACGTGTTTCGAGGCCCAAAACTCGTGCCATACTTGGCCTCATGCGGTTGAATTTCCTATCCGTGGCCCATTGGGGCGCCGATGTGCTGGTTGATCATCCGCTGGAACTGCGCGCGGTGCTTGATCGCGCACTGTGCGGCTGCTAGCCGCCACCCCGGCACGGCTTTCTCCAGACGAAAAATTAGTGGTATGATTGCTGCCACATATCCCTGGAGAGCAACGACAATGCAAACCCATCTCCCCCACCTTGCCATGCTCGGCCTGGCACTGATCCTCGGCGGCTGTGGCGACGACCAACAAGCCTCGGCCCGCACCGGCTCGGCGGCCAGCGCTGCAACGGCAGCCGCCAACGGTGCGGTAGCCGAATCACTGCCGCTCGGCGACCAGCAGGACTTCGAGGACGCCAGCCGCGGCCTGATTGCCAGCCAGAAACCGCTCAAGGTCACCGATGCCAATGGCCGGGTCCTGTGGAACATGGAGGACTATGCCTTCATCGAGGGCGACGCCCCTGACAGCGTCAATCCCAGCCTGTGGCGGCAGGCCAAGCTGAACAACATCAACGGCCTGTTCGAGGTGACCAAGGGGGTCTACCAACTTCGCGGTTTCGACCTGGCCAACATCTCGCTGATCCAGGGCAAGACCGGCTGGATTCTGGTGGACCCGCTGACCACCGCCCCTACCGCCCGCAACGCACTGGCCTTCGCCCGCGAGCAACTGGGCGATCAGAAGATCTCGGCAATCATCTTCACCCACAGCCACATCGACCACTTCGGCGGCATCGACGGGGTGCTCAGCGACGCCGAACGCGAACACCTGCAGGTGATCGCGCCCGAGGGCTTCATGGAAGAAGCCTCCAGCGAGAACATCCTCGCCGGTCCGACCATGCAGCGCCGCGCCCAGTACATGTACGGCAGCCGGTTGCCGCGCTCGGCCACCGGGCACGTGGACACCGGCCTGGGCAAGCAGCAAACGTTCGGCGGCGACATCGGCATCCTCGAACCCACCGAGATCGTCAGCAAGACCGGCCAGCGCATCGATGTCGACGGCGTGGAAATGGTCTTCCAGTACACCCCGGCCTCGGAAGCACCGGCAGAGATGACCTTCTACATCCCGCAGTACAAGGCATTCTGCGGCGCCGAGGTGGTCTCCCACACCCTGCACAACCTCTACACCCTGCGCGGCGCCAAGGTACGCGACGCGCTGAAGTGGAGTGGCTACATCGACGAAGCCATCACCCTGTTCGGCCAGGACGCCGAGGTGTATTTCGGCAGCCACCACTGGCCGGTATGGGGCAAGGAACGCATCAACAGCTTCCTCAAGAGCCAGCGCGACACCTACAAGTTCATCCATGACCAGACCCTGCGCCTGGCCAACGCCGGCTACACGCCGAAGGAAATCTCCGCCGAACTCAAGCTGCCCTCCACGCTGGAGAAGAACTTTGCCAACCGCGACTACTACGGCACCGTCAGCCACAACGCCAAAGCGGTTTATCAGGCCTATTTCGGCTGGTATGACGGCAACCCGGCCAACCTCAATCCACTGCCGCCCGCCGAAGCAGGCGCCGCTTACGTCGAAGCCATCGGCGGCGCCGACAAGGTACTGGGCATTGCCCAGCAGTCATACGATAAAGGCCAGTACCGCTGGACCGCAGAACTGCTCAACCATCTGGTGTTTGCCCAGCCGGACAATCAGGCGGCCCGTGAACTGCTGGCCAAGACCTATGACCAGCTCGGCTATCAGGCTGAGTCCGGCCCCTGGCGCGACGTCTATCTGACCGGCGCCTATGAACTGCGCAACGGGCCGCCCACAAAAGTGATCAGCCTCGGCGAGATCGCCCGCCTGCTGGAAGAAACCCCTTTGCCGCTGTTCTTTGCCTCGATGGCGGCCAGCCTCAATGGCCCGCGTGCCGATGGGAAACAGCTGCTGATCAACTTCAACTTCACCGACCTCAAGGAAAATCATGTCCTGCAGGTTGAGAACGCCGTGCTGCACCACCGCATAGCGGCTCCGGTGGCCGGGGCTGATGCCACGGTCAATCTGACCAAACCGCTGTTTCTCAAGCTGGTCACCGGCGGTGCCGGGCTCAAGGACACGCTGTTCTCCGATGAACTGAGCATCGAAGGCAGCCGCCTGTCTCTGCTGGAGTTCTTCCAGCTGCTCGACAAACCGCAGGGCAACTTCAACTTCAACATCATCGAGCCCTGATCCAGCGCAGAACGGCTCAAGCCCCGCCTGAAAAACGGGGCTTTTTCATTTATGATGGCCGCCCGCCACGCACTGTCCGCCCCCGTTTCCAGAGGATTGCCCCGCATGTTTGACTACGTTGCCCGCCCCGACCTGCTTAAAGGCCGGGTCATTCTGGTCACCGGCGCCGGCCGTGGCATCGGTGCCGCTGCCGCCAAGGCGTTCGCTGCCCACGGTGCGACGGTGTTGCTGCTGGGCAAGACCGAAGAAAGCCTCAACCACCTCTACGACGAAATCGAAGAGGCTGGTTACCCGCAGCCGGCAGTCATTCCGTTCAACCTGGAAACCGCCCTGGCGCACCAGTACGACGAACTGGCGGCAATGATCGAGAACGAATTCGGCCGCCTCGACGGTCTGTTGCACAATGCCGCGATCCTCGGCCCGCGCACGCCGCTGGAGCAGTTGTCCGGCGACAACTTCATGCGCGTCATGCAGATCAACGTCAACGCCGCCTTCATGCTCACCAGCACCCTGCTGCCGCTGCTTAAGCTCTCCGCAGACGCCTCGGTCGTCTTCACCTCAAGCAGTGTCGGTCGTCAGGGACGCGCCTATTGGGGGGCTTATGCCGTCTCCAAGTTTGCCTGCGAAGGCTTGATGCAGGTACTGGCTGACGAGGTCGAGGGAATCAGCCGGGGTGGAGTCTGCCCCCCCGCACATCACCCCGGCACGCGGGCCACCGCTGTGGGAGGGCTGCGACGCGCCGGTGGATGATGGTGCGCAAGGCGAGCCGGATTGGGATCTGGCAGCTCAACCCGACGAGGTAGACCAGCGCGTCAATTGGTGACCCAGTGAAGCGGCGGTATCCATCGCTGCGGGGAAGCAGCTGCGCGCGCGCCAGGCCCAAATGCATACTGCCTCCCAAGCTCTTGCCATTGAGCGGCAAGCGAGCGCTCAACCTTCCTTGGCCGAACGTGTTTCGAGGCCCAAAACTCGTGCCATACTTGGCCTCATGCGGTTGAATTTCCTATCCGTAAGGTGGTGGGTGCCGGGCCGACGTTGCCGGTGGTATTGGGCACCCAAGGTGCGGCAGCAGACCAGGCTGAGGAGGCAACAACGAGGGTCAGGACGCTCAAGGCGCCGTGCACGATCTGGCGGGGCATGACAGTCTCCGAGGCGGACACGCCAGCGCCTGGGCAAGGCAGAACAGGGCGTCTCTTCCAATTGATTTGCCCCACATTCTGGCGAGTCGATTAACGCGCCACATCGGTGCAAACGTCATAGCCTGATCAGGGGGCGCGTTTACACCGAGTCGTTGCGCCGAGTCATCGAATGCCGCGTGATCGCCAGGCCTGGGGCGTATCGGCCGTCCACCGCTTGAAGGCCTTGGTGAAGGCACTCTGGTCGCTGTAGCCCAGCATCATCGCCACCTCGCAGACTGACAAGGCGGGGTCCCGCAGATACTGCCTGGCGAGTTGCTCGCGTGTGCGATCCAGCAGCATCTGCCAGGTCAGGCCGTGATCGCCCAACCTGCGCTGCAAGGTGCGTGCGGACTGGTTCATCATCTGCGCCAGCCGGTGCACGGACACCCCGCCCTCCGGCAGCACGCGCAGCAAGAGGCGCTGCACGGCCTGGTCAAAATCCCCCGGCTCGGGCAAGGCACGCAACAGGGCTTCAGCCTGGCCGTCCAGCAGCACGCGCAAACCGGGCTCCGGGTGCCGCATGGGGATCTGCATGTAAGGCACGGGGATCCGCACCCGGGTGTGGCTGTCGCCGAAGGCTACCGGGCAGGCGAAGAAGGCTTCGTAACGCTGGCGCAGATCCGGTGCCGCTTCATGAACAAAGCTGATCTGCAATGGCCTGGGTGGATCGTCCACCTGGCGGCTCATGAAGGTCACCAAGGCGCCGATGGAGACCTCGTTGAACATCGGCCCCTGCTCTGCTGGCGGCCAGGCGATCTCGACCTCATCGCCCTGCCAGCTCACCTGGGCCAGATTGGCGCCGTAGAACAGGCGCTCATAAGCCAGATAGACGCGCATGGCCTCGCCCAGGTTGTCGGACGCCGCCACCAGATAGCCCAGCACGCCCAGGTGACGTGGCTGCACACCCGCCCCGATCTGCAAGCCCAGAGCCAGCTCGCCCGGCCGCAAGGCCGCCGCCTGAGCCAGGGCATCACGCCACACTGGCAAGGGCACCGCATCATCGAGCGCAAAGCGGGCCAGTTGGGCTCGCAACCTGGGTGCGGCCAGGCTTTCGCGGTCCAGCCAATCGGTCAGCAGCCCAGTCCAGGCGCCGGTCACCCTCATCAAGCCATTCACATCCGGTACTCCACTGCCTGCTGTGGCAGTTGGCGGCATTGTCACCAATTATCGAAAAGATGGCGCGAATTAACTATCGATAAAAGGCAAGCCTGCCTACAGTGACCTTCACCGAGCAGACAAATCACAGCCAGACCTTCAAAGCAAAGGACCCGCCCGATGAACGCCACGCTTTCACGCCGCCCACTTCGCCGCTTCTGGGGTTGGGGCGCAGCATCCGAACAGTTGACGCAGGAAGAGACCGCCCGCATCTCGATGATGGTGCAGATGCTGGGCGGGCAGATCACGGATCGACCCGAACCACAGGTTGGCGACTTCACGCTGCCCGCGCCGCGCATCGCACCACCTGCGGCCTTGTCAGCCATGTTCACCGACAGCCCGCTGGATCGACTCAATCACGCCATGGGCAAGAGCTACGCCGACCTGGCTCGCATGTGGTTGCGCCAGGTGCCCCATGTGCCTGACTGGGTGGCCTACCCCGACGACGAACAGGCCGTGATCGACATCCTGGACTGGGCCTCGCGCCACAACGTGGCCGTGATCCCCTATGGCGGCGGCTCCAGCGTGTGTGGTGGCGTGGAAGCGGCCGTGGGCGCGAGTTATGCCGCCGCCGTGTCGCTTGACATGGAACGCCTGAACCGCGTGCTGGAGGTTGACCCCACCAGCCGCGCCGCCCGCATCCAGGCCGGCGCGCTGGGCCCTGAACTGGAAGCGCAACTCAAGCCACATGGCTACACCTTGCGCCACTACCCGCAGAGCTTCGAGTTCTCGACGCTGGGTGGCTGGATCGTGACCCGAGCGGGCGGCCACTACGCCACGCTGATGACGCACATCGATGATCTGGTCGAGAGCACCCGCATGGTCACGCCTTCGGGCGTGTGTGCCTCTCGCCGTCTGCCCGCATCAGGTGCCGGCCCTTCGCAAGATCGCCTGGTGCTGGGCTCGGAAGGCACGATGGGCGTGGTCACCGAAGCCTGGATGCGCCTGCAGGAGCGCCCCCGATTCCGCGCCAATGCCTCGGTGCGCTTCACGGACTACAAACAAGGCGTGCAATGCGTGCGGGCCCTGGCGCAGTCTGGCCTGTATCCCAGCAACTGCCGCCTGCTCGACCCGATGGAGACCGTGTTCTCTGGCGTAGGTGATGGCACCGCAGCCGTGCTGGTGCTGGCATTCGAGTCAGCGGATCACCCGATGAATGAATGGATGCGCCGCGCGCTGGAACTGGTCAGCAGCTACGGCGGCAGCTATGACGCCGAATCGGTCGAACGCTCGATGCGCGATGAAGGTGGAGAAGAGCACCGCAGCGGCACCGCTGGCGTCTGGCGACAGGCCTTCCTGCGCATGCCCTACTGGCGCGACCCGGCTGTGGGCAACGGCCTCATCATGGACACCTTCGAGACCGCCACCACCTGGGACAAGTTCGAGGCCTTCTACAAAGGCGTTCGCAAGGATGTGGCGCAGGCCGTGCAGCAAGCCACCGGCCACCCGGCGTTCGTATCCTGCCGCTTCACACACATCTACCCGGATGGCCCAGCGCCCTACTTCACCATCGCGGCCTTGGGCAGCGCACAGGGCGATGTGGCATCGGCTCTGGCCGCCTGGCGCGAGATCAAGCTGGCCGCCAACGAAGCCGTGATCAAACACGGCGGCACGATCACCCACCACCACGCCGTGGGGCGCGACCACAGGCCAGGCTATGAGCAGGAAACACCCGCGCTGTACCGCCAGATGCTGCAAGCCGCCAAGGCCAGCGTGGACCCGCAAGGCATCCTCAACCCGGGCGTGCTGATCGACCCGCGCGATCGGCAGGTTGGCATCACAGGCGCCTTGGGTTGAGGCCGAGGCTGCGCACCATCAGGCGGGCGACAAGCCCAGCCAGGGCAAGCTCAGGGCCCAGCCACGTGGCCCGGTCTTGGCATGAAAGAAGTTGAAGTGCCCGACAGCACGCAAGCCTTGCTGCTCGGGGCGCAACACTTTGAGATCCACCTGCGTGCCCGTGTAATGGCTGTGCATGGCTTTGACGCCACGCGGGCTGGCCATCGTGTCATCGGTGAACACCACCGCCGTGATGGGCAACTTCACGCTGTCATAGGCCTGCCGCACGGCCTCGCCTTCACTGACGACAAAATCCGGATGACTGCACCAGCGCTTCCATTGCGCCACGACGCCGCGCGGCAGATCGTCCACAGTGCGGATACGGCGCCCGGCAAAGTAGCCATGCCGGGCCACGCTCAAGGGCACGATCACATGCCAGAAGGCACCGATCACATAACGCAGAGGCCGAGCCAGATGCTCGTGATAACCGCTGCCACTGCCCAGCGTGGCCACCCTGTCGATGCGAGGATGCGCGGGCATCATGCCGAACAAGATGCCGCCCATGCTGTGACCGAACCAGGTGATGGGCAGACCAGGATGGCGTTGCGCGACCAGTTCCATCACGGCAGGGGCATCGTGGCGCGCCCAATCCACCAGCTTGGCCTTGTAGCCGACCAGGCTGGGCGGCGCTGACTGCGCCATGCCACGCCAATCAAAGGTATAGACGACGCAGCCTTGCTGCACCAGCCAGCTGGCATAGCGCTCGTAGAAGGTTTGCGGCACGCCCAATGCGCAGGCGATGATGACGGCGCGGCGCACATTGACGCCGCCGTGTGGCCTGAAGCAACGGCCTGCCAGCATGTGGCCATCGTCCGTGAGGATGTGCAGGGCTTCCATGTTCTTGTCTTGCTCGGTTTCTTGACCGTTTATTGAAATAGTTAGGGGGCGCGTGTTGGTCTGGCTTGGCGTGGCTGAGCTTGGGGCGTACTTCGGTATGTTGTGGCGCGACCTGAGGGCGCGGGTGAGCGTTCTCCGCTCCTGACGCGGGCCACCACCGTGCCACGCCACCTTCACCTCGTACATCGTGGGCCAGCCCATGCTGGCGCACAAGGCGGTGCACGAGGCACACGTGGCGGCCGAGGTCATCGCGGGGGAACTGCAGGGCAACAAGGAGCTGGCATCCGCCGCCTTCAACGCCCGCGTGATCCCCAGCGTGGCCTACACCGACCCCGAAGTGGCTTGGGTGGGCCTCACCGAAGACCAGGCCAAGGCCCAGGGCATCAAGGTCAAGAAGGGCCTGTTCCCGTGGACGGCCTCCGGCCGCGCCATTGCCAATGGCCGCGACGAGGGCGTCACCAAGCTGCTGTTCGACGATTCCCCCGAGGCCCATGGCCACGGCAAGATCCTGGGCGGCGGCATGGTCGGCACCCACGCGGGCGACATGATCGGTGAGATCGCCCTGGCCATCGAGATGGGTGCGGACGCTGTCGACATCGGCAAGACCATCCACCCGCATCCGACGCTGGGCGAGAGCATCGGCATGGCGGCGGAAGTGGCGCATGGCAGCTGCACGGATGTGCCGCCTGCGCGCAAGTAAGTCCGCAGCCAAGCTACCCTGACAAGGCCCGAACTGGCGACGGTTCGGGCCTTGTGCTTTGCG
>NZ_JAFNME010000044.1 GCF_017368815.1 Comamonas denitrificans
CGCTGGTGGTCGTTGCGGGTGGGGGTGGGGGCTTCAGCGTAACGCCGTCCTCGGGTGGCTGCGGGGTGGCAGGCCCAGGGGGCTAAATGAAGATTGGAATGGGGGTTGAAATCAGGGGTTTCCCCTTGTGGCATAAGCGGCACGTGCTATGACCTTTCAAGCTTTGAATTAACCGCTGACATGGTACAGCCGCGCCACCGAGGCGGCTGCGCCGGGGGGCAGTTTGCTGCCGCCGTAGGTGTGGGCGCTGCCCTGCTGGGGCATGAGGGCCTGGAGCTGCTGCTGGTTGATGGCCCCGATTTTGACGATGTGCCCGCGCATTTGGGCCAGCCGGTCAGAGATGCGCTGCATGTGGGCGATGGCGCTGGGGGTGAAGGCGCTGACTTCAAACCGCTGGGCCAATTGGACAAAGGCCGTCATGCTGCTTTGCAGCTGCTCCATGGCTTGGGCGATGGCCTCGGGCGAGTCCTCGGTCAGCAGGGGGGTGATCAGGTCGAGCAGGCCATCAATGTGGGCCAGGGCTTGGTCTAGTTGCATGGTCAGGCGATTCCCAAGAGAGAAAAAGAAGGCGCTGGAAAAACAGTCAAAAACAGCGCCAATAGTAAAGCCCCGCTGTCCTTGCACACCAGCCGAAGGTCGGAAAGGCTGGAAACGTGCAGGCCAGCGGGGCCTTGATTTTTTGCGAGGTGGTTTTAAGCGCGGGCAGCACCCAAGAACATGCTGGCATCGGTCAGCAGTTTGTCGGCAATGGCCCCGGCGTTCACTTTGAACGTGCCGTTGGCGATGGCCTCGCGCATGGCTTGCACCTTGGCGGTGTCCACATCGCTGGTGGTTTTAGAGCCTTCGCCCAGCGAGCGCACCGATTTGGAGACCGTCACCGGCACCCCCGATTGGGCGGTGCGGCCACTGGCTTGCACCGATTCGGCAGCGGTACCCACTTGTTTTTGCTGTGCATTTTGGGCAGTGGTTTGCTGGAGCTTGCTTGCCAGCATTTCGATGTTGTTGTTGGTTCCGACCTTCATTTTCTTTCTCCGTAGCGTGTTTTATCGCTGAGTTGTTACTGGTATCGGCAAGGGGCAGAGGAACTTGAGGACTTTCTTTGCAGCGCAATGTTGGCGCGGCTGAATGTCTTGGGGTGGCCTACATTCCTGTTTCGACATCCCCTTGGGCATTGACGGTACCGGAGACAAGGCGGCCATTATCCATCCGGACTTTGACCGTTTCACCCACTCCCGCGCCATTGACCGCTTTGCCGGACGAGGTAACGACAAACCCGGCCCCTTTGGCCAGGACTTTGACCGTGGCCCCTTTGGCAAACACCTCGGCGGGCCGCACCATGGACTGGCGCAGCGTTTGTCGGGCCATCAAGTTGCGGGCGGCAGTTTGGCCGACCCAGCCTTCGGGCAGGGCAATCACCGGCGAGGTGTCGGCCGCCCAATCGACTTCGGCTTGGCTGGCGCTGCTGGCATCCAGGGTTTCACCGGCATTGATATTGGTGTTGAGCACCCAGCCCATGCCCCAGGCTTGCACCGTGACCGGTAAAAACACATTCCAGGGCCGGGCACCAGGCTCGATGCAGCGCAGGCCAATGCGGGTGCGGCCCCACAGTTTGGAGCCGGCGGGCAGGTAGGGCTCTACCTGGTTGCACGGGGCCAGCTGCAGGCGGGCATCGAGCTTGCCCACTTGCACCTCCATGCGCAGGGGCAGGCTTTGCAATGCTTCGTCCCCCCCCGCGCCGCCTTGGCCAATGGCGCTTTGCACCCATTGGCTGCCCAGGGCGTTGAGCTCTGGCAGGCTGTTTTGTGCGCTGGCGCTGGCACAGCCCAGCGCCGCCAGCCAGGCCAGGCGGCGCAAAGGGAGGGGCAGAAGCGAAGGCAACATAAAAAAACAATTCACATGGATAGTGGGGGTTGCGGCAACTGTAAGCAGGCACAGGTTTTTTAAACTCTGGAAAAACGCAGCCAAGGGTGCTTTCTTTGCGCTTTCAGGATTGGGGCAAGTTTCCATAATCGCTGCACGACTTGGAGCCGACCTGTGCCTCTGGGTTGGCTTTGCTTGGAGGAAAGAGTGCCATGTTCAACAAAATCACCGCGAATTTGAATTTTCAAACCGATGCCTTGGTGTTGCGTGCCGAGCGGCAGCGTTTGATTTCCAGCAATATTGCCAACGTCGATACCCCTGGTTACGTGGCGCGGGACTTTGACTTTGCCAAAACGTTAAAAGCCGCCACCGAGGGCGAAAGCAGTGTGCAAGAGCAAATGCGCCTCTTGAGCACCACGGATGCCAAGCACATTCCCGTGCCCACGGTGAATTTTGGCAAAGACAAAGACCAGCGCCTGGGCTACAGCCTGTCGGCCCAGCCCGCTTTGGACAACAACACGGTGGACATGGACCGTGAGCGGGCCAATTTTGTCGATAACGCTGTGCGTTACGAAGCCACGCTGCGGTTTATCAATGGATCGTCACGCACCTTGCTGTCGGCCATTACCGGTCAGTAAAAATTTTTTAAGGTAGAGCACGATGTCGATGTTTTCTATTTTCAGTGTGTCGGGCAGCGCCCTGAGTGCGCAATCGCAGCGCCTGAACGTGGTGGCCTCCAACCTGGCCAACGTGGATGCGGTGGCCGGCCCCGATGGCGAAAGCTACAAAGCCCGCCAAGTGGTGTTTCAGACGGCTCCCATGGGCGACGAGGGGGCGGCGGGCGTGAAAGTGGTCGGTATCAAAGAGAGTGACACCCCTGGGCGCAAGGTGTATTCGCCCGAGCACCCTCTGGCCGATGAGCAAGGCTATGTCACCCACTCCAACGTCAGTGCGGTCGATGAGATGGTGGACATGATCTCGGCCTCGCGCTCCTACCAGAACAACGTTGAAGTCATGAACACGGCAAAAACGCTGTTGCTCAAAACCTTGCAGCTGGGCCAGTAAGCGCTCAAAAAAACCAAAAGGCAAACCGCTATGTTCACCCCGATTTCCAACACCGCTGCGAACGCCAGCGCTGCCAATGGGCAAAACGGCTTTGGTGCCACCAACGCCGCCGATATGCAAAACCAGTTCCTCACGCTGCTGGTGGCCCAGTTGAAAAACCAGGACCCCACCAGCCCGATGGACAACGCGCAAATGACCTCGCAAATGGCGCAGATCAGCACGGTGACTGGTATTGAAAAGCTCAACGACACCGTCAATAGCGTCACCAGCCAGTTCTCGACGGTGCAAATGCTGCAAGGCAGCAATTTGATTGGCCGCACCGTGCTGTCCGAAGGCAACGAACTGGGCGTGGCCGTTCAGGAAACCGAAGATGCCGATGGCAACAAAACCAGCACCACACGCGGCACTGCGGCCTTTGATTTGGATGGTGTGGCCGGCGATGTGCAGGTGCAAATCACCAACGCCAGCGGCCAGGTCATCGACACCTTGCAATTGGGTGCTGCCAATCCGGGGCGCAATTACTTCACCTGGGATGGCTCCAATTACGACGGGGATGTGAGCAATTTGCAGTTCAAAGTGGTTGCCACCAATGGGCAAGACACCGTGCAGTCCACGGCGCTGGCCCCGCAGGCCGTGGTGGGCACCAGTATTACGGACCAAGGCATGGTGCTGGAGCTGGCCAATGGCAAGAGCATTGGTTACAGCAACGTCAAGGCTGTGTTTTAAATTTTTCAGTTTTTCAGTTTTAAGGAGCAGCACCATGGGTTTCTACCACGGCCTTTCGGGCCTGAACGCCGCCAGCAAAAGCCTGGATGTCAGCGGCAACAACATTGCCAACAGCAACACCATCGGTTTCAAAAAATCGCGTGCTGAATTTAACGAGATGGTTGCCAGCGCCATGGGCACGGGCCAGAGCCCCGGCAGCGCCGGGGTCGGTATCGGCGTGAGTGTGGCGGCCGTCACCCAGCAATTCAGCCAGGGCGTGATCACCCCCACAGCCAACGGGCTGGACATGGCCATCAATGGCGATGGCTTTTTTGTCGTCAATACCCCCAGTGGTACGGCTTACACGCGCAATGGTGCATTCCAGCTGGATAAAAACGGCTTTTTGGTCACCGCCAATGGCGACAAGGTGCAAGGCTGGGCCGATGCCAATGCCACGGGCACCCAGCCGGTGGATTTGCAGTTTCCCACCGGGGCCGGTATTCCGGGGCGCCAAACCACGAGCTTGGCCATTCAAGCGGCCAATTTGCCGGCCACCGCGCCGGATGCCACCAGCGTCACCCCGAACACACCGCGCCACACTTATGGCACCTCGCTGCAGGTGTACGACAGCCAGGGCGTGGCCATTCCGGTGGAAGTCTATTTTGTGAAAAACGGCAACAATACTTGGGATGTGTACGACACGCTCGACCCTGCGGTGACCACCCCTGTGGGCCAGGTGACGTTCGATGGCGAAGGTAAATTTGTTTCCTCCACCGTGACAGGTCTGAACGTTGATCCCTCCGCCGCCAACCCGAACAACCCGCCAGCCCCGTTTAACGTTACTTTGGATCTGAGCGGCATGACGCAAAACGACCGCAAATGGAGCGTCGATAAGATGACCCAGGACGGCTACGCCTCGGGCGAGCTGACGGGGGTGAACGTCTCCAAGGACGGCACGCTGATGGCTTCGTACTCCAACGGCCTGACCCGCCCCGAGGGCAAGGTGGCCCTGGCCCGCTTTACCAACCCGCAAGGGCTGGCCCCCAACGGCAACAACAACTGGGTGCAGACCAACGATTCTGGCCCGGTGCTGTACGGCTCGGCCGGGGCGGGTAGCTTTGGTCAGATTCAAGGTGCTGCTTTGGAAGAGTCCAACGTGGATCTGACCGCCGAGCTGGTGGGCATGATGACTGCGCAGCGCTCTTACCAGGCCAACGCGCAGACGATCAAAACGCAAGACCAGGTGTTTTCCACCTTGGTGAACCTGCGTTGATGCCGCATTGGTGAACGAGAAGGAGTAGCCCGCCATGGATCGCATGATCTACACCACCATGACCGGGGCCAACGCTGCTATGCAGCGCCAGGCCATCCTGTCCAACAACCTGGCCAATGCCACCACCACCGGCTTTCGTGCCGAGCTGACGACCTTTCGCTCGGTACCGCTGGAAGGTGCGGGCTCCAGCACCCGGGTGTTTGGGCTGGATGCCACCTCGGGCTATTCCGACGAACCGGGCACGGCCATTACCACCGGCAAGCCCACCGATGTCATGGCCCGGGGCAATGCCTGGTTTGCCGTGCAAGGTTTGGATGGCCTGGAGGCCTACACGCGCAACGGCGCTTTGGAAGTGAACGACCAAGGCCAGCTGATGACGGCCAATGGCCTGCCCATCCTCTCCGATGGCGGTACGCCCATTGATGTGCCGCAAAACGCCAAGGTCAGCTTTGGGGCTGATGGCACGATTTCGGCCACCGAGCCGGGGCAAGACCCGATCAATATTGGCCGCCTCAAGATGATTACGCCCGAGGCTGGCGCGCCCCTGGTGCGCGGTGACGATGGCCTGTACCGCGCCGCCGATGGCAACCCGCTGCCCACCGATGCCACCGCCCGCCTGGCCGACGGGGTGCTGGAAGGCTCCAACGTCAATGCCGTGGGCACCATGGTGGACATGATTGCTGCGGCTCGCCAGTTTGAGGCGCAAATGAAGCTGCTGACCACCGCCGAGACCAACGATAAAACCGCTGCCCAGTTGCTGGGCCTGAATGGCTAAGGCCAGCCAAGGAGGACTCCTACCATGATGAATTCCCTGTGGATTGCCAAAACCGGCATGAACGCCCAACAGACGAATATGGACACGGTTTCGCACAACCTGGCCAACGTCACCACCACGGGTTTCAAGCGCCAGACGGCGGTGTTTGAAGACCTGATTTACCAAAACCTGCGCCAAGTGGGCTCGCAGGTGGATGAGCAAAACCAGCTGCCCACCGGCATGCACATGGGCCTGGGCGTGCGCTCGGTGGCCACCACGCGCACCTTCTCGCAAGGCACGCCGCTGGAGACCGGCAAGGCCTACGACGTGGCCATCAATGGCGATGGGTTTTTTCAAATTCAAATGCCCGATGGCAGCACCACCTACACCCGCGACGGCACCTTTGCCCTCAATGGCGATGGCACCCTGGTCACCTCGGGCGGCTACCCGCTGCTGGACGGCATTACCGTGCCGCCCGATTCGCGCAGCTTCACCATCAGCAAGACCGGCATCGTCACCGTGCTGGCCCCGGGCGAGACCGAGCCGCAGCAAATCGGCCAGCTGAACCTGGCCACCTTTATCAATCCGGCTGGATTGGAGCCGGTGGGCGAAAACCTCTACCGCGAAACCCCGGCCTCGGGCGCACCGCAAACCGGGGCCCCCGGCGACACCAGCATCGGCACCGTGCTGCAGTCCTATTTGGAATCGTCCAACGTGAACGTGGTCAATGAGCTGGTCACCATGATCCAGACGCAACGCGCCTACGAGATGAATTCCAAGGCCATTTCCACCAGCGACCAGATGCTGGGCCGCTTGGTACAGATTTAATTATTGATAGCTGTTTGCGCTTTATTGGTGTGGTTTTTAGGTGTTTTATGCTTAAAAACAACTGTATATAAGCGCAAACAGCTCTTTTATTTTGGAGCACGCGCCATGGCTGGCTTTACCCCTTTGTCTTTTCGTCCAGCCCATGTTGGGCTGCTGGCCGCCGCCGTCTTGAGCGGTTGCGCCTTGAACAATCCCCCACCGGTGGACATGGGCAGCACCGCCCCGGTGACGGCCGTGGCCATTGCCCCCCCGGCGCAGGCCGTTAGCAACAGCGGCAGCCTGTACCAGGCCAGCCGCTACCGCCCCGTGTTTGAAAACCGCCGCGCCCGCATGGTGGGCGATACGGTGATGGTGCAAATCGTCGAGAAGGTGGCGGCCAGCCAAAAGCAAAGCTCCAACGTTAACCGCAGTAACGAGATGAGCGGCAGCGTCAGCCGGTTGCCCTTTCTGGCCGGTTCGACCAACGACCGCATCACGCCGCGCCTGGGCATTGGGCTGGAGAATGAGTCCCAGTTTTCTGGCGGCGGTGGCACCAGTAGCGCCAATACTTTCAGCGGCACCATCACCACCAGCGTGATCGAGGTGCTGCCCAACGGGCACCTGGTGGTGGCGGGCGAAAAGCAAATTGGCGTGAACCACAACGTCGATGTGCTGCGCTTTACCGGCACGGTCGATCCGTATTTGATGCAGCCGGGCAGCGTCATCAGCTCGCAGCAGGTGGCCAATGTGCGCGTGGAGTCGCGCAGCCGTGGCCAGCAGGGGGCAGCCCAATCAATTGGCTGGTTAGCATCCTTCTTTTTGAGCGTTCTGCCTTTTTAGAAATCTCCAAAATCGGGCAGTATGAAGATACTGTCCATGCCCCACTCCCTGCGCTTTTTGCGTGCTGGCGCACGTAACCTGGCCTTGCTCACCGCCCTTGTGGGCGCACTGGCTTGGCAGCCTGCGCAAGCGCTGCGCATCAAAGAAGTTGCTGCCGTGCAGGGCGTGCGCAGCAACCAGTTGTCCGGCTACGGGCTGGTGGTGGGCCTGGATGGCACGGGCGACCAAACCACCCAAATGCCCTACACCACCCAGTCGGTGCAAAACTATTTGCAGCAAATGGGCATCACCCTGCCGGGCAATATCAACGCCCGCAACATCCAGCTGAAAAACGTTGCCGCCGTCATCGTCACGGCCGAGCTGCCCGCCTTTGCGCAGCCGGGGCAGCAGATTGACGTGGTGGTCTCCTCCATGGGCAATGCCAAATCGCTCAAAGGCGGCACCTTGATCACCACCCCGCTGCGCGGTGCCGATGGCGAGATTTACGCCCTGGCCCAGGGCAATATGGTGGTGGGCGGGGCCGGGGCCTCGGCCGGTGGCAGCAAGGTGCAAATCAACCACCTGAGCGCCGGCCGCATCCCCATGGGGGCGCAGGTGGAGCGGGCCGTGCCCTCGCCCTTTAATGAGGGCGACACCATCCGCCTGGGGCTGAACGCTGCAGACTTTCAAACCGCCAGCAAGGTGGTGCAAGTGATCAACAGCCGCTACGGCCTGGGCACCGCCGCCGCGCTGGATGGGCGCACTGTGGAGGTGCGTGCCCCCATGGACCCCAGCGCCCGCGTGGGCTTTATGGCGGCCATTGAAGAGCTGCAACTGACCGGCAGCAGGCCTGCGGCCAAGGTGGTGATTAACCCGCGCACCGGCTCCATCGTCATGAACCAGGCCGTGAACTTGAAGCCCAGTGCCATTGCCCACGGCAATCTGGCCATCACCATTGATTCCACCCCGGTCATCAGCCAGCCCAATGCCTTCTCGCTAGGGGAAACCGTGGTGCGCGAAAAAGCCAATATCCAGGTCACCCAGGAGCCGGGCAGCATCGTGAACGTGCCCTCGTCGGCCAATTTGGCCGATGTGGTGCGCTCGCTCAACGCCCTGGGGGCCACGCCCCAGGATTTACTGGCCATATTGCAAGCGCTCAAAGCCGCCGGGGCTTTGGAGGCAGAGTTGGAGGTGTTATGAGCAGTCAAATTTTGGGCTATAGCGCCAGCAATGCCCTGGCCGGAGATGTCAATTCGCTCAACGGCCTGAAAAACGAGGCCACCAACAAAACCCCCCAAGCCGCACGCGAAGCGGCCAAGCAGCTCGAATCGCTCTTCATGCGCGAGATGATCAAAAGCATGCGCCAGGCCACCATGAAAAGCGGCCTGATCGACCAAGAAGGCGGCGGGGGCGACCTGGCCCGCGACATGTACGACCAGCAGCTGTCCGTCAGCATGGCCGGGCTGCCTGGGGGCTTGAGCGCCTCGATCACCGCGCAAATTGCCCGCTCCATGGGGGTGGATGAAAAAGAAGCGCTTGCCGGGTTGCAGCAGCCCATCGGCGGGGTGGAGCGCGGTGGCTTTTCCATCCCCTCCACCGTGAACTTTGCCAGCCGCAGCGGCCGCTTTACCCAGTGGGCGCAAAGCGCGGGCATGCTGGGCACGGCGGCCAACGCCCAGGCGCTGGATGCCTACGCCCCCTCGCCCAAAGGGCGCGAGAATTTTGTCAAAGGCCACCAGGCTGCCGCCCAGCGCGTGGCCCGCGAAAGCGGCATCCCGGCGCACTACATGATTGGCCAGGCCGGGCACGAAACCGGCTGGGGCCAAAGCGAAATTCGCGGTGCCGGCGGGGCCAACTCCTTCAACCTGTTTGGCATCAAGGCCACGGGTGGCTGGACGGGCAAGGTGGCCGAGATCACCACCACCGAATACATCAACGGCGAGGCCCGCAAAGTCAAGGCCAAGTTCCGCGCCTACGACTCGTACGAAGAGTCCTTCCGCGACTACGCCCGCCTGATCAGCCAAAACCCACGCTATGCCAACGCCATGCAGGCCACCGGCAACGCCAAAGATTACGCCAGCGCTTTGCAAAAAGCCGGCTATGCCACCGATCCGCAATACGCCAACAAGCTGTCGCGGGCCATTGAAAGCGCCCAGGCCGTGCAGCGGGGCAACCAGGCGTGAATATTTTTTAAAAATTTTGCAGAAATGAAGAAAGAGCAGCCGTTATGAGCCTCATGAATGTCGGCGTATCCGCCCTGAACGCCAATCAGCAAGCCCTGACCACCGTTGGCCACAACATTGCCAACGTCAATACCCCCGGTTACTCGCGCCAAACCGTCTATACCAATGCCTTGCACGGGCAAAACATGGGCAACGGCTTTATTGGCAAAGGCGTGCAGGTGGCCACGGTGATGCGCAACTACAGCGCCTTGCTCAACCGCCAATCCAACGCTGCCAACGCCATCCATGCGGCCGATACCAGCCGCCTGCAAGGCCTGATGCAAATGCAAGACGTGTTCAAAGGCGGCGATGGCAGCCTGGGCGCGGCCGTCACCAACATGATGAACGCCTTTGTCGATGTGCAGGCCGCCCCCTCGGATGCCACGGGGCGCAACGTGGTGCTCACCCGCATGAGCGAGCTGGCGGCGCGCTTTCACGCGGCCTCCAACATGCTGGAAGAGCAGGACTACTCCACCGCGCAGCAACTGCGCAACAACGCGCTGCTGGTGAATGACAAAGCCAGCCAAGTGGCCCGCCTGAACAATGAAATCAGCCGCGCCCTGGCCACCGGCCACCAGCCCAATGATTTGCTCGATGCCCGCGACCAGGTGATCCGCGAAATCAACCAGTACGTGCAAACCACCCAGGTGGCGGCCGACGACGGCAGCATCAGCCTGTTTGTCGGGGGCAGCCAGGCGCTGGTGCTGGGCATCAACAGCGGGCAGCTGAGCGTGGAAGAAACCAAGGAATACCCTGGCAGCCAGCGCATGGCGCTGTACTTTAGCCAGCCCGGCGGGCAACAGCTAGAGCTGACGGCGGCCATGGTCGGCGGTGGTGAAATTGCTGGGCTGCTGAAATTTCGCAACGAAGACCTGGCCGAAGGGCGCAACCTGCTGGGCCGCCTGGCCATGACCATCGGGCACGAGCTGAACCTGCAAAACCAGCGTGGCCTGACCCTGAACGGGCAGCAAGGCGGGGCCTTGTTTGCCCTGCCCACCACCAGCACCGGCTACGGCAACATCACCGGCTACAGCAATATTGGCCCAGGGGCCGCCACCACCCAGGTGATGGATGCCAGCCAGCTCAAGCCCTCGGAATACCGCTTGATTTTTGAAGGCTCGCCCGTGGCCCCGGTGCTCACGCGCATGTCAGACGGCAAGGTGTTCAACGGCAGCTCTACCCCACCTTTGACCATGGCCGCTTTGAATGCTGGTTTTGATGCCGATGGCCTGCGCTTTACGGTGCCCAATGCGACCACCGCTGCGGCCGTGGCGGGCAACAGCATGTTGTTCAAGCCTTTCAGCACGGCGGCCAGCGAGATCGAAGCCCTGGTACACAACCCGGATGAATTGGCCGCAGCCAGTGCGCTCACGGCCAATATCAATAAAAACAACACCGGCAAGCTGCAATTGACCCAGCTGGGGGCCAACGACTTCACCGGCATTCCTGCTGCGCAAGACCCGGTGCGCCTGACCTTTGACGGTGCGGGTCAGGTTACCTACCAAATCTATGACCACCTGAGCAGCACCTGGAGTGCTGCCTCCGCCTCGATGGACTACACCCCTGGCCAGCCGATCACCATCAACGGCTGGAGCATCACCCTGACCGGCACCCCCGCCGCCGGCGATACGGTGGACGTGGCCAATGCCCTGGATTTTGGCGAAGCCTTTCGCCTGAACGCTGGCAACGCCGGGGCGTTTTTGGACCTGCGTGACAAGAAAGTGTTTGACGAGGGCACCACCCTGAGCGATGGTTTTTCTGCCGCCATGGCCGTGGTGGGCACGCGCACGCAAAGCGTGCAGCTGGCGGAAAAGCTCTCGTCCACCGTGGCGAAAAACCTGGAAATGGACCGCACAGCGGTTTCCGGGGTGAACCTGGACGAAGAGGCCGCCCGCCTGCTGCAGTACCAACAGGCCTACCAGGCCTCATCCAAAGTGATTCAAATTGCGCAAAGCCTGTTCGACAGCGTGTTGAACGCTGTGGGCCGCTGATGCGCACGCTAAGTTAAGGAGTCTTTGCCATGTCGATTTCCCGCCTGGGTACGGCCAATATGTACGACCGCACCATCAACAACATCAACCGCCAGCAAAACGAGCTGGCCAGCCAGATGGAGCACACCTCGGCTGGCATGCGCGTGATTCGTCCCAGCGACGACCCGGTGGCCGCCGCCCAGGCCGAGCGCGCGCGCAACCGCCTAGAGCGCATTGCCAGCGACCAGCGCGGCCTGGACGCACAGAAGGCCACCATTGAGTACGCCGAATCCACGCTGGGCGAAATCAACGATGCGCTGCAGGAGTTTCGTTCGCTGCTGGTGCAGGCCGGCAACGGTGCCTACAACCAGGTGCAGCGCGACACCCTGGTGGAGCAGCTCACCAGCCTGCGCGAGCAAATCTCCAAATACGCCAACCGCACCGACAGCAATGGCCTGCCGCTGTTTCGCGGGCTGGACACGAAAACCGGCCTGCCCTTCCCCAACGACGAGGAAGGCATTCAATCGGGCCAGCCCAACAGTGGCGAGTTTCACATTGCCAATTCGCTCAACGGCGAACTGGCGTTTTTCAGCGGCAAAACCGGCAACGGCGTGCTGGAGATTGAACCCTATTCGCACGCCGCAGGCACGCCCAACCAAGGCAAGGCCCACGCCGATATTGGCGTGATCAAAGACCCCGCAGTGGCTGCGGCGGTGACAACGCCGATTGAAATCACCTTCCAGGACAACGCCGGGGTGCTGGAATACACCACCGATGGCGGTGCCACCTGGAGCCCCTACAAAGAAGGGGCCGCCATCAGCGTGGCCGGCATGGACGTGGTCATCAAAGGCCAGCCTGTGGCCGGCGATGGCTTCACCATCAAGCCCAGCACCACGATTTCCACCTTTGAGGCCCTGGACCGCGCCATTGCCGCCGTGCGCGACAACGCCAACCCCGATGGCAGTACCGCCTTTGGCACGCTCTCGCACGGCATCACCAAGTCGCTGTCTGAGCTGGACATTGCGCTCAACCGCGTCTCCACCGTGCGCGGTTTGGCCGGTGACCTGCTCAACCAAGCAGAACGCATGGGCAACACCTTGCTGGCGCGCGAAGAGCAGGTCGAGGCGCAGCGCGTGGCCGCTGAGCAGTACGATTCCGAAGGCATGGTGCGCGCTATCTCGCAGATGCAAACCCAGCAAACAGCCGTCTCGGCGGCGCTGCAGTCGTATGCATCGATTCAAAAGCTGTCGCTGTTGAACTATATTTCTTAAAATTTTGATGAAAATCCGGCCCTAACGCTTATTGGTCAAGCGTTAGCAGCTATTCATTTGAAAGTCTGCCGTGCAATACGCTTTGAACGTCCTTGTCATGGGCTACCGCCCGATGTGGAGCAGCGACCGCCAGCTGGCCGGCGTGCAATTGTTTTTGCACGACAGCACCGATGAGCCAGTCGATGTGGCCCACTTTTTGCGCACCCTGGAGCAAACCTGGAGCCCCACCGCCCCCCGGGTGCTGCTCTCGCCGCAATCCCCGGCGCTGCTGAAAAACCTGCTGGTGCGCATCCATGACAGCCCGTTTTGGGCGCTGGAGGTGCGCGGCGAGTGGCTGCAGTGGGATGCCAGCTTGTTGGCCTACGTGCAAAACGCGGCCCGCAAAAATGTGCGCCTGATCTGGCGCGGCAAGCGCGATGCCCTGCCCAGTGCCGAGGTGGCCAACCTGTTCACCAGTGGGCTGTTGAGCATCCACCCGCAGGATGCGTTGGAATTTTTGCGCACCCCACCGCCGCCCGAAGAATGCGCCTTCCTGCTGGAGCGGCAAATGTACGAAGACCTGCACAGCCAAACCATGCTGCGCTGCTGCTTTGACCGCTACCAGGCCAGCGCCGTGGTGGGCTGGCCCGATGAGGATGTGCTGTTCAACCTGCGCGGGGCCAAAGTTCTGCACCCCTCGCACGCCCATGTGCTGCGGCTGATGAAGGCCGTCGATGCCGACCAGCCGCTCGATACGTTTGAAGAAATCCTGAGCGAAGACCCCCTGCTGGCCTACCGCCTGATGCTGTTTGCCAACTCCGCCGCGCTGGGCGCACGCCAGCCCATTGACTCACTGCGCCGCGCCTTGGTGCTGCTGGGCTACAGCCCCTTGCAAAAGTGGCTGGGCAATATGCTGCTGCACGCCTGCGAAGAGCCCGATTTGCAGCCCGTGCGCCAGGCCATGGTGCAGCGGGCGCAGCTCACCTCGCTGCTGCTGGATGCCGGGGTCAGCCAAGAGCTGCGCAGCGAAGTCTATTTGTGCGGCCTGTTCTCCCGGCTGGACGACATCCTGGATGAACCCCTGGAAGACAGCCTGGCCCGCCTGCCCCTGTCCGAGCGCATCCCCGATGCCGCGTTGCGCCAAGAGGGGCCTTACGCCTCCAGCCTGGAAATGGCCATTGCCCTGGAAAACGAAACCGGTGCCGAAGCCGTGCGCGACCTGTGCGAGCAGCACGGCATGCACCTGGAGACCATCAACCGCACCTTGCTGCGCCTGATCAGCAGCTGGCGCAGCCAGACACCGCGCTGGTAAAACTATCTTTTCAAGAGCTGGTAGCGCTTATAAATTCATGTTTTTTGCATTAAATAATCAAAAAACATTGTGAATAAAGCGTAAACAGCTATTGTTTTTACCAAAGTGGCGCAGCCTGGGCCTTCAAGGCGGCCCGCAGCGCCAAGTAATCCGGGCAGGCTTGCGCCACCCAGGCCCAAAAGCGCGGGCTGTGGTTCATCTCGTGCAGGTGGGCCAGCTCATGCACCACCACGTAATCCACCACCGGCAGGGGGTAATGCAGCAGCTTGGCGTTGAGCATCAGGCTGCCATCGCGCTTGGCGCTGCCCCAGCGGGTGCGGGCATTGGTCAGGCGCAGGCTGCGCCAGGCCACGCCCAAGGCCGGGGCGTAATGCTGCAAGCGCTCGGTGAACATGCTGCGGGCTTGGCCCAGCCACCAGGCCCAAGCGGTATTGCGGATGGTCGCCGGGCTGGCATCGGTCGCGCAGGGTAGGTGCAGCACCCAGCGCTGGGCCGCTACGGCCACCAGCAAACCCTGGCGCGGGGCGCTGGGGTGCAGCTCCAATTGCAATTGGCCGCCCAAAAAGGGCAGGGTGGTGCGGTTGTGCCAAGCGATGTGCACTTGGGCTTCTTGGCGCTCTTGCACCAGGCTGAGCTTGCTGCGAATCCACCCGGCTTTTTCGTGCAGCAGGGCCTGAATTTGCCGCTCACTGGCGCGCAGCGGGGCGCGCACGACCAGCCCCTTGCTGGCGCTGATCTCCAGGCCCAGGCTGCGCCGGGCGCTGCGCACCAGGGTAAATGGCGGCAGCGGCGGCACGGGGAGCGTGGGCGGCGGGGCCTGCGTCATGCCTTGGGCGCAGCGCC
>NZ_JAFNME010000045.1 GCF_017368815.1 Comamonas denitrificans
CCCCAGCACCGCCCCCAGGCTGCCAAACATCATCGGCATCATCACGCTCGAGGCATTGATCGCCATCATGCGCAAGCCCAAGGCCTGGCCATGGCGTGCCTCGGGGGTGATTTGGTGCAGCATGCTCATCACCATCGGCTGCACCGACCCCAGCACCAGGCCCAGCAACACCGAGCACGCGGCCATGCTCCACGGGCCGGGCATCAGCGGGTACAGCATAAACAGCAGGCAAGCGCCCAGCATGGCGCACCACACCACCAGCCACTCGCGCAAATGCTTGGCCAGCAGCGGCAACACCAGCCGCACGACCATGGCGGCAATGGCAAAACCGCCCAAGATGCTGCCAATCACCGAGGCCGACAGCCCACGCTCATGCCCAAGGATGGGGACAACAAAAGTATGCACATCCCAGCACGAGGACAGCGCCCAGTTCATCAGCAACAGGCGGCGAAAGCTTTGGTCTTGCAACAAATCCCACGCGGCCGGGGCCGGGCCTGCAGGGGTGGCAACCGGCGGCAAGTCCTTCACGCTGCGCAGAAAAAACCACGCTGCCAATGGCAGCAGCGCCAGCAATAAAAACGCCGCCCGAAAGCCAAGCTCACTGCCCGCTTGCCCACCGGCGTGGTCAATCAGCAACCCTGCCGCAAAGGGCCCCAGAAAATTAGAAATTGCCGGCCCCAAGGCCAACCAGCTGAACACTTTGCGCAGCTGCACCTGGTCGTGCGCACTGCGCCCCACATGGCGCTGCAAGGCAATCAAGGCCGTGCCCGCTGCCCCGCCGGTACACAAGGCGGCCAGGCACAGCACCGGAAAAATCGGCCACAGCACGGCCAAGCCTGTGCCCACCGTGGCCACGCCCACACTCAAGGCCACCGGGCGGCGCAGCCCATGGCGATCGGCATAGCTGCCAGCGGGCAAGGCCAAAAAAACCTGGGTCAAGGCAAACAGCGCCAACAACACCCCCACCGCTGCGGGGCTATGGCCTTGTGACAAGGCCAGCAAGGGCGTGGCCATGCGCAGCCCGGTCATGCCGGCGTGGATGGAGATTTGTGCCGCAATCAGCCGGGGCAGGTCGCGCGCCAGGGTGGACACCTCAGGCCTCCTCGTCCTGATGCCCCTGCGTGCCAAGCTCCAAGCGCAAAGCCTCCGCATCACGGCCCTGCTCAGGGCTGGGCAAGCTTTGCACGCCCTTTAAGCTGCGCTGAATGGCGCGGGTGCGCACATCGACCTGCTCAAACTTTTTCGCGGCCGCATCCAGTGACTTGCGCGTCGCCTCCACCACCGCACCAAACTTGGTGAATTCGGTTTTCACCTGCCCCAGCACCACCCAGACCTGGGCCGAACGCTCTTCAATCGCCAAGGTGCGAAAGCCCATTTGCAGGCTATTGAGCATGGCCGCCAAATTGGCTGGGCCCGTGACCACCACCCGGTATTGCTGCTGTAAGGCTTCGACCAGGCCGGGGCGGCGCAGCACTTCGGCAAACAAGCTTTCGCTGGGCAAATACATCAAGGCAAAGTCGGTGGTGTGCGGGGGCGCGAGGTATTTGCTGGCGATTTTTTTTGCCTCGGCCCGCACCGAGCTTTCCAGCGCCTGCGCAGCCGCCTGAATGGCCAGACGGTCGCCCTGCTCCCAAGCATCTTGCAGGCGCTGGTAGTCTTCCACCGGGTATTTGGCATCAATGGGCAGCCACACCGGCTGCTCACCTTGGCCGGGCAGGCGGATGGCAAATTCAACCAGCTCATTCCTGTCCGGAACGGTTTTCACATTGCGCCCATACTGCTCCGGGGTGAGCACACTGTCCAAAATCGCCCCCAGTTGCGCCTCGCCCCAGGTGCCGCGCGTTTTCACATTGGTCATCACGCGCTTGAGGTCGCCCACACTGGCCGCCAGGGTTTGCATCTCGCCCAGCCCCTTATGCACCTGCTCCAGGCGGTCGCTGACCAGGGCAAACGAGGCCCCCAGGCGCTGCTCCAGCGTGGCGTGCAATTGCTCATCAACCGTGCGGCGCATGTCTTCAAGCTTGGCGGCGTTGTCTTGCTGAATGGCGGCCAAGCGTTCATTCAAGGTGATGCGCAATTGCTCGGCCTGCTGCTCGCCGCTGTGCTGGTGGCGGTGCAGCTGCTCATCCACGGTGCGGCGCAGGCCCTCCAGCTGGGTGGCGTTGTCTTTTTGAATTGCGCCCAGGCGCTCGTTCAAAGTGGTGCGCAGCTGCTCGGCCTGCTGCTCGCTGCTGTGCTGGTGGCGGTGCAGCTGCTCTTCCACCGTGCGGCGTAGCGCCTCCAGCTGGCTGGCATTGTCTTTTTGAATCGCACTCAGGCGCTCATGCAAACTGGTGCGCAACTGGTCGGCCTGTTGCTCACTGCTGCTGCGGTGCCGATGCGCCTGCTCGGCCAGGGCTTGCTGCACCGTGGCCAGATGCTGCTGCAGCTCTTGGCGGCTGGCACGGGCCTCTTGCAAAGCCTGGGCCAAATGGGCTTCGACCAATTGCCGCAAGCCATCGGCATGCAATTGCTGGTTCTGGCCCAAGGTGTGCACCACCGCTTGCAATTGCTGGGCCAAGGCCTGGGCCTGCCCTTCTTGGCGCAGCAAAATATGTTCCAGCTCGGTCCAGGGGGTGGCCCGGCTGCGCCACAACTGCACGCACTGCAAAACCACCACCAGGGCCAAAGCGCCCACCACCACCATGTCCAACCAATTCATAAAGAGAGCTTCTACCGCTGTTCAATCAAGTGTTTTGAGGCTTTTTAACCTTGAAAGCCTTATTTAAAAAGCGCTTAAAGCTATTATTTTTTATAAGCAAAGCGCTGTGCCTGGGCGGCAGGATCGGGGGTATTCACTGGGGTTAAAGCGGGCTTGCCCTGTAAAACCGCCAGCAGGTTATCGGCGGCCAGTTGGCACATTTTTAAGCGGGTGGCCGCCGTGGCGCTGGCAATGTGCGGGGTCAGCACCACATTGGGCAGCTGCAGCAAGCCGGGGTAAATCTGGGGCTCACCCTCAAACACATCCAAGCCAGCGGCCGCAAGGCGACCGGTTTGCAACGCCTGCACCAACGCCACTTCATCCACAATGCCGCCACGCGCAATATTGATTAAGGTGGCACTGGGGCGCATCAGCGCCAGCTCGGCAGCGCCAATCGTGTGGTAGTTCTCGGGTGTCAATGGCAGCACCAGCACCAAGTGATCGGCTTGGCGCAGCAAACTTTCCTTGTCCACATACTGGGCTTGGCAATCGGCCTCCAGCGCCTCGGACAGGCGCGAGCGGTTGTGGTACAGCACCCGCATCCCAAACCCTTTGGCCGCCCGCCGCGCAATGGCCTGACCAATGCGCCCCATCCCCAAGATGCCCAAGGTGCTGCCATGCACCTCCGTGCCCAGCAGCATGTGGTATTGCCACTCTTGCCACTTGCCAGCCCGCAGAAAATGCTCGCCTTCCGTAATCCGCCGGGCCGTGGCCATCAGCAGGGCAAAGCCAAAGTCGGCGGTGGTCTCGGTCAGCACATCCGGGGTATTGCTGGCTTGCACCCCCGCAGCAGTCAGCGCGGCCACATCAAAATTGTTATAGCCCACGGTCATATTGGCCACCGCCTTGAGCTGGGGGCAGGCCGCCAGCAAAGCAGCATCCACTGGCTGAATACCGGTAGCCAAAAGGCCATCTTTCCCTTGCAATTGGGCGATCAGCGCTTCTTGGCTCCAGTGAATATCGGCTTGGTTGTCCTGCACCTCACACGATTGGCGTAAAAAATCCACCACCTGCGGGGCAATGGCACGGGCAATCAAAATATGGGGACGGGACATCAAGCCAACCTTTTACTCATTAAAAAAACATATACGTCATGATAATAAACAATGGTGTCAGAATAATCCCCGACCAGAGCATATAACCAAAGAAGCTGGGCATGCGCACACCACGGTCTTCCGCAATGGCTTTCACCATCATATTCGGCGCATTACCAATATAAGTATTCGCCCCCATAAATACCGCCCCTGCAGAAATTGCTGCCAAGGTCGTTGCCATTTCTGTGGTGAGCTGCAGCACATCGCCGCCAGCGGTATTAAAGAACACCAAATAGGTCGGCGCATTATCCAAAAAGGACGACAAAACACCGGTGGCCCAGAAATACATCGCTGGATTTGGCGAACCATCAGGATTGGTCACTGCCCGCACGATGGGGCCAAACGGCCCTTCTGTACCAGCTTTGAGCATGGCGATGACAGGAATAATGGTGAGGAAAATCCCCGCAAACAGCTTGGCCACCTCAAACATCGGATCCCAGCCAAACTGATTGGCCGTATGCACCCGGTGCGAAGTCGTTGCCAGCGAGATCACCGCAACCACCACCAAACCCAAGTCACGCAGCAAGCCGGGCAACCCCACTTCGGTGCCTGCAATGTCAAACACCACCGGGCTTTGCCAAATGCCGCTCATCAAGACAAGGGCCACCACAGCCGCCAAGAGAACGAAGTTGAATTTCCCATCAAACCCCAAGCGCTCATGCTCAGCAGCCTCCACCTTGGCCGGCTGGGCGGGTTCGCGGCGGTATGCCCAGGTGTCCCACACAAAAAACAAACCCAGCAAAACAACCACTAAAAATAAAGTGTCTGGCCAAATATGCTGAAAAGTCCAAGTAAACGGCACACCCTTCAAAAACCCCAGAAATAGCGGTGGATCACCCAAAGGCGTTAAAGAACCACCTGCGTTAGAAACAATAAAAATAAAAAATACAACCACGTGGGTCATGCTAGAGCGTTGCGCATTGGCCCGAATAATCGGACGAATCAACAGCATCGAAGCCCCGGTGGTTCCCATAAAACTGGCCAGCACCGCACCAATGGCTAAAATTGCCGTATTGAGTACCGGCGTGCCACGCAAACTGCCTCGGATATAAATGCCACCAGCCACTACATACAAAGCCGTCAGCAAAATGACAAACGGCATATATTCAGCCAATAAAGCATGTATAAAATTTACCCATGCAGCGTGTATGCCAAAATAAAAAGCAAACGGTAGCAAAAAAGCCAACGCCCAGCCCGTAGTGATCTTGCCAAAATGGTGGTGCCAGACATTGGGCACAACCAAGGGCATCACCGCAATCGACAGCAGCACCCCAGCAAACGGCACTCCCCAAGCCAACGACAGGCTGGCCCCATCAATGTCAGCTGCACTGGCAACGCCAGGCAGGAAAAACAACCCCATCAAAAGTGCTAACCACTGTGTTTTTTTCAACAAAACATTGCTCCTTATTTTGGCGTTAAAGGTTTTTTTGGTCGTTCAAGCAGTGCTCGCCTACACCTGCCATCTGGCCAACGCAAAAAAATTTTACAAGTGTACGGTTTTTCAGAACATATTCAGGGGTTGGAGAGTGAAAATTAGGAGAAAACCTAAGGCGCACAAAGGTATTGCGCTCTTGTTTTTTAAAAATTTGCCCTCTTTTGCAGCGACATCCGCATCGCATCGCAACTTGCAAGATTTTTTTTGCTGCACTGCAACAAAAAACACTTGCATATCAGCCACAGCCGATTACAATACGCCTCATGCTGCACTGCAACATAAGTGTTCCATGACATGCAGCACCCTTGTCCCTTCTCTTTTTTTAAAGGAAATCACCATGGCACTGACCCCCGAACAAATCCTGAGCGCCCACAAAGCCAACATCGACACTATTTTCGGCCTGACCACCAAAGCCTTTGAAGGCGTGGAAAAGCTGATCGAGCTGAACGTTAACGCTTCGCGTGCTGCCCTGACTGAAGCCGCAGCCCACAGCCAAGCCTTGGCCGCCGCCAAAGACGTCCAAGACTTGGTAAACCTGCAAACCGCTTTCTTCCAACCTTTGGCTGAAAAAGCCGCTGCTTACAACCGGCATATTTTCAACATTGCCAGCAGCACCAGCACCGAACTGCAAAAAGCCTTGGAAGACAAAGCCGGCCAGTACCAGCAAAGCTTCAACGGCTTGATCGAAGCTACCGCCAAAAATGCGCCTGCCGGTTCTGAAACCGCCGTGGCCATGATGAAGAGCGCTGTCTCTGCTGCCAACAACGCCTTTGAGTCGGTACAAAAAGCCGTCAAGCAAGCCTCCGATATGGCCGAAGCCAATATCAAGGCCGTGACCACGGCTACCACCGCTGCCCCTAAAGGCAAGGCTTAAGCCCTTAAAAAAGGGGGGTAATAACGTCTAAAAGGGTTTACCCTATAATCCCCCCTTGTTGCATTGCACGTGCAAGTTTTCGGTTGTCTCCTTGGATCCTCTTGAAACACTGTTTCTGGATCCCTTCAAGCCCAGTACCTCACTGGGCTTTTTTTTTGGGCTTTTTTTTCCTGTAGCTTGGCAAGCTATCCACTGCCTGCTGCTGGGCCGCATACACAACCCAGCAGCAGGCGGACGGCTTTAACGGCGGCGCAGCAGGTGGATAAACTCACCGCCCTCAGATGTTTGTTCCAGCAGCTCATTGCCGGTTTGGGTGGCAAAAGCCTTGAAGTCGGCCATCGACCCAGTGTCCGTGGCGACCACCTTCAGCACCTGGCCACTTTGCATCTGGGCCAAGGCCTTTTTCGCCTTCAAAATCGGCAGCGGACAGTTCAGTCCCCGCGCATCAACTTCTTGATGAATGTCCATGTTTATCAACCTTTGCTGTATTTGAATGCCGCTTTATACCGGAAAGACCCCCGTCGAAAGATAGCGATCGCCTCGGTCACACACCACGAAAACAATGGTTGCATTCGTCTCGCGCTGCGCAATTTGCTGGGCCACCCAGCAAGCACCAGCGGCTGAAATACCGGCAAAAATCCCCTCCTCA
This sequence comes from Comamonas denitrificans, assembly GCF_017368815.1. GTDB lineage: Bacteria > Pseudomonadota > Gammaproteobacteria > Burkholderiales > Burkholderiaceae_C > Comamonas > Comamonas denitrificans. The sequence continues at coordinate 6,793 of NZ_JAFNME010000045.1, forward strand.
CGGGCCAAGCGGCGGGCCATGTCTTCGGCATCGTCCTGCACGACCGTAACCAGCTCATCAACCAGACTAGGGGTATAAATTTTTGGTAGGTACTCTTGGGGCCATTTGCGAATCCCCGGAATGCGAGAACCTTCTGCAGGCTCAGCCCCAATGATGCGAATCGCCGGATTTTTCTCTTTCAAAAACTTTGCCACGCCGGTGATCGTGCCGGTTGTCCCCATGGCACTGACGAAATGGGTGATCTGCCCTTCGGTCTGCGCCCACAGTTCCGGCCCGGTGCCGGTGTAGTGGGCCAGGGGGTTGTCCGGGTTGGCAAACTGATCAAGCACCACACCCTTACCCTGGGCCACCATTTGCGCAGCCAAATCCCGGGCATATTCCATGCCACCACTCTTGGGTGTCAGCACCAGCTCGGCTCCGTAGGCTTTCATGGTTTGCGCCCGCTCGATGGACAAGTCCTCCGGCATGATCAGCACCATGCGATAGCCTTTGATGGCCGCCGCCATCGCCAAAGCAATTCCCGTGTTGCCGGAAGTCGCTTCAATCAGCGTATCGCCTGGGTGAATTTCGCCTCGTGCCTGGGCCTGCTCAATCATGGACAGCGCGGGCCGGTCTTTGACCGAGCCAGCCGGATTATTCCCCTCCAGCTTGCCAAGCAGCACATTGCCACGCTGGGCATTGTCTTGCGCACCAATGCGCTGTAACGCCACCAGTGGGGTGGCACCAATCGTCGATTCAATTGTTGGGTATTTCTTTTTCATAGCCATAAATGTGCCATAATTGCGGCTTCTCTGATTTTTACAGCCCGGGTGGTGAAATTGGTAGACGCAGGGGACTCAAAATCCCCCGCCGCAAGGCGTGCCGGTTCGATTCCGGCCCCGGGCACCACAACAAGCCTGCCTAATGCAATTCTTGCATGCAGGTAGGCTCAAAAAAGGCGATTCCTTCAAAGGAATCGCCTTTTTTGTTTGTTCATCAGCCCAACCGCTCCATCCATTGCCCAGCAGTTATGCACATCACAATGATGCTGTGCTGCATTAAGAGACCTACTTTTTTTAATCCATCGGTGCAAGCAACCGCAGATTTAAGAAAAAAACGCTAAAAAATCGCTTAGAATTTTTGTGTTTGCTTAACGCATCAAAAAAATAAAAAGCATCCATACGCGGGCGTAGTTCAATGGTAGAACGGCAGCTTCCCAAGCTTCATACGAGGGTTCGATTCCCTTCGCCCGCTCCAAATCCCCCATACAGCGCCTTGCGCCGAGCATCCAGCAAGGCAAAAAACCACCTTGAAGACGAAAAATTTTTGTCGATGGTGATGGGCAAGCTGCGTGCAATCGCACATTTCGACGGCATTTAACGCTGTGCCAACGCCCTCCATGCCCTGAAAAATACCCGCAAACTGCATGCAAAGGCAATGTTGGCGCAAGCATCAATGGCCCACCACAGTGCCCTGCAGAGGCAGTGCAGTGCTGTTACTCGGCACACCTTGGGCTTGTAGCTAGAGCGACGGAGATTCTGCGGCAGCAACAGCCAGCGGAAGTGGGAGACACAAAAAAATAAGCCGTTAATTTTATTAAAAATTAACGGCTTATTGGTATTTTGGCGGAGAGGGAGGGATTCGAACCCTCGGTAGGTTTTACCCTACACACGCTTTCCAGGCGTGCGACTTAAGCCACTCATCCACCTCTCCGGCGGTGAAGCTAGTATTGTAGCCTAGGAAAATACCGGTTTTCCGATTTTTCGGCTTATTTTGTATTTCCTTGCTGAACCACCCGCATGGCCGAGGCGATGAGGCCAGAGACTTCCGAGATGTTGCTCGGCACGATCAAAGTGGTGTTGGCATCTTGCGCCACTTTGCTGTAAGCATGGACGGCGCTTTCTGCAATTTTTAACTGTACAGCATCAGCGCCACCGGGTTTTTCGATGGCGCTGGCGACACGTTCCAGCGCCTGTGCTGTGGCACTAGCTACAGTCACGATAGCAGTGGCCTCGCCTTGGGCTTTGTTGATGGCGGCCTGTTTTTCACCTTCGGAGCGGGCAATGAAGGCTTCGCGCTCGCCGGTAGCGATGTTGATTTGCTCTTGTCTGCGACCTTCCGAGGCAGCGATCAAAGCTCGTTTTTCGCGTTCGGCGGTAATTTGGGCCTGCATGGCCCGCAGGATTTCGTTGGGCGGGGTCAGGTCTTTGATTTCGTAGCGCAGCACCTTCACTCCCCAGTTCAGCGCGGCCTCGTCAATGGCATTGACCACCTGGGCATTGATCATGTCGCGCTCTTCAAAGGTTTTGTCCAGCTCCAGCTTACCGATCACGCTGCGCAGCGATGTTTGCGCCAGTTGGGTGACGGCCATGATGTAGTTGCTCGAGCCATAGCTGGCCCGCATGGGGTCGGTGACCTGAAAGTACAAAATGCCATCGACCTGCAGCTGGGTGTTGTCGCGGGTAATACATACTTGGCTGGGCACATCCAGTGGAATTTCTTTCAAGCTGTGCTTGTACGCAACCCGATCGACAAACGGAATGATGAGGTTCATTCCCGGGGTCAGTGTGCCGGCGTATTTACCCAGCCGCTCCCGAATCCAAGCGTGCTGCTGGGGCACCACTTTGACCGCCTGGGTAATGAATACGATGGCAACAACCAATAAAACGATGGCGACTTCCATGGTTAAACCTTTCTGAAGCTGAGGAAGGGATGGGGCAGTGTAAAGGGCAAATCCGCCAGGCTCAGGCCTTGTCCACGATCAAGCGGTTGCCTTGTATTTCAATGATGCGGTGCAGGCCTGGGCTGGGCAGGCTGCCGGGGCGCAGGGCGACATTCCACTGGCTGCCCCGGTAAGGCACGCGGGCGGTGCCATCGCTGGCCCATTGCTCGATGGTGATGGTCTCACCAATGTCTAAATTGACATCCGGATTGGCCTGGGCGGGCAGTTGCGGGGCGCGGCGGCGGCGAATGCGGCGGCCCAAAAAAATGCTGACCATGCCAACCACGGCGGCGCAAGAGATTTGCACTGGCAAATCCAGGCCCAAATGGGCGGCGATGGCCCCAGCGGCCAAGCCAACGCTGATCATCAGCAGGTAAATCGTGCCCGTGGCCAATTCTGTGGCAATCACAACGCCGGTCAAAACCCACCAAATGGTGCTTGCTTGCATAGTTATTCCTTGGTAAGCGCAGATATTCATTACACTGCGCGGCTCTTTCCCCCTACCATCATGCCCAGTTTTTAGAGGGTGCCCATGAAGTTTCGCTTTCCCATTGTCATCATTGACGAAGATTACCGCTCAGACAACACCTCGGGCTTGGGCATTCGCGCCCTGGCCGATGCCATTGAAAGCGAAGGCTTTGAAGTGCTGGGTGTCACCAGTTATGGCGATTTAAGCCAGTTCGCCCAGCAGCAAAGCCGGGCCAGCGCTTTTATTTTGTCGATTGACGATGAAGAGTTCGGTCTGGAAGAAGACACCGCCCCGGTGATTCACAGCCTGCGCAGCTTTATCGGCCAGGTGCGGCGCAAAAATGAGGATGTGCCGATCTACCTGCATGGCGAGACCAAGACCAGCCAGCACCTGCCCAACGACATCCTGCGCGAGCTGCATGGCTTTATCCATATGTTTGAGGACACGCCCGAGTTTGTCGCCAAGCACATCATCCGCGAGGCCAAGAGTTACCTGGAGGGCGTGCAGCCACCGTTTTTCAAAGCCCTGCTGGACTATGCCGAGGATGGCTCGTATTCGTGGCACTGCCCCGGCCACTCGGGCGGCGTGGCGTTTTTGAAAAGCCCGGTGGGCCAGATGTACCACCAGTTCTACGGCGAGAACATGCTGCGCGCCGACGTGTGCAACGCCGTGGAAGAGCTGGGCCAGTTGCTCGACCACAACGGTGCCATTGGCGAGTCTGAGCGCAACGCCGCACGCATCTTCAATGCCGACCACTGCTACTTTGTGACCAACGGCACCTCGACCAGCAACAAAATCGTCTGGCACCACACGGTGGCACCGGGCGATGTGGTGGTGGTGGATCGCAACTGCCACAAATCCATCTTGCACAGCATCATCATGACCGGGGCCATCCCGGTGTTCCTCAAACCCACGCGCAACCATTTCGGCATCATCGGCCCGATTGCGCAAAGCGAGTTTGAGCCCGAGACCATCCGCGCCAAGATTGCCGCCAACCCGCTGCTCAAGGGCGTGGACCCCCACAGCGTCAAGCCACGCATCCTGACACTGACGCAATCGACCTACGACGGCGTGCTCTACAACACCGAAACCATCAAGGGCCTGCTCGACGGCTACGTGGACAACCTGCATTTTGACGAGGCCTGGATTCCGCACGCCGCTTTCCACCCGTTTTATGGCAGTTACCACGCCATGGGCAAAAAGCGCGCGCGGCCCGAGCATTCCGTGGTCTATGCCACGCAGTCCATCCACAAACTGCTGGCCGGTATCAGCCAGGCCTCGCACGTGCTGGTACAGGATTCGCAGACCGAAAAACTGGATCACCACCTGTTCAACGAGGCGTATTTGATGCACACCTCGACCAGCCCGCAGTACAGCATCATTGCCAGCTGCGACGTGGCCGCCGCCATGATGGAGCCGCCCGGCGGGACCGCGCTGGTGGAAGAGTCCATCCTGGAAGCGCTGGACTTTCGCCGCGCCATGCGCAAGGTGGAGGACGAGTTTGGCGACGACGACTGGTGGTTTGAAGTCTGGGGCCCGCAAGAGCTGGTGGCCGACGGCATTGGCCGGGCCAATAGCTGGGTGATTCGTGGCCAGGATGCCGCCCCCAAACGCGCGGCGCGCAAAAACCGCGAAGACAGCAAAGACATCGACAACTGGCATGGCTTTGGCGATCTGGCCGACGGCTTCAACATGCTGGATCCCATCAAGACCACCATCGTCACGCCGGGGCTGGATTTGAATGGCGACTTTGCCGAGACGGGCATCCCCGCCTCCATCGTCTCTAAATACCTGGCCGAGCACGGCGTGGTGGTGGAAAAGACCGGGCTGTACTCGTTTTTCATCATGTTCACCATCGGCATCACCAAGGGCCGCTGGAACACGCTGCTGGCGGCCATGCAGCAGTTCAAAGACGACTACGACCGCAACCAGCCGCTGGCGCGCATCCTGCCCGAGTTTGTCCAGCAGCACCGCCGCTACGAGCGCATGGGGCTGAAAGACCTGTGCCAGCACGTGCATGAGATGTACGCCAAGTACGACATCGCGCGCCTGACCACCGAGATGTACCTGGGCGACCTGACCCCGGCGATGAAGCCGGCCGATGCCTACGCCCACATTGCCCAGCGCAAGACTGAGCGCGTGGAGATCGACCAGCTGGCCGGGCGCATCACCGTGGGCCTGATCACGCCCTACCCGCCCGGCATTCCGCTGCTGATCCCGGGCGAGGTGTTCAGCCAGAAGATCGTCGATTACCTGCTGTTTGCGCGCGAATTTTCCAAGCTGTGCCCTGGCTTTGAGACCGACATCCACGGCCTGGTGGAAGTGGAAGACGAGCACGGCGAGGTGCGCTTTTACGCCGATTGCGTGGCCCAGCCTGCTACAGCACCTGCTGCAGCGCCTGCCGCCAAGGCCAAAAAAGCCAAAACCAGCAAGGCCAAATAAAGCTTTGTGGCCCTGGCCACTGACCACGCGGTCAGTGGCTGGAGCAAAATTAATAGCTGCTTACGCTTGCACAACAAGCGTAAGCTTTATTTTTTGTGCTTATTCTTTTTGGTAGAGCGCGGCTTGCGCTCTGCTTTTGCGCCCATTTCGGCCATCACCTGGGCGGCGTTTTTGGGCGCGGCTTTGGGCTTGGTCTTGCGGATGGTCAGGGCGGGTTTCACGGGCTGTTTCTCTTTCTTGCCGCCGCCAATTTGGCTTTCTTCGCCACGGATCAGGCGGCCAATGTTTTCGCGGTGGCGCCACACCAGCAAGGCCGCCATCACCATGATGGCCACCAGCAGCGGTGTTTCGACCGACCACAGGCTGCCATCCAAAATCAAATACGCCACCGGTGCGCCCAGGCTGGCCAAGAGCGCTGCCATGGAGGAATAGCGCGAGACAAACGCCACCACCAGCCAAATGCCCAGCACGATCAGGCCCAGCCAGCCACTAATTCCCAGCAGCACACCCAAGGCGGTGGCCACGCCTTTGCCGCCTTTGAAGCCAAAAAACACCGGGAACAAGTGCCCCACAAACGCGCCCAGCGCCACCAGGGCCAGCGCCCCATCGCCCAGGCCCCACTGCGGGCCCCAGGTTTTGACCACCAGCACGGGAATCAGCCCTTTGAGGGCATCGAGCAGCAGCGTAAGCACGGCGGCCACTTTGGAGCCCGAGCGCAGCACATTGGTGGCCCCCGGATTGCCGCTGCCGTAAGAGCGCGGGTCGTGCAAGCCCATGGCGCGACTAACAATCACTGCAAACGACAGCGAACCGACCAAGTACGCCAGCACAGCGGCCAGCACAGGAGCGAAAACGTTCAACGCAACATCCTTGCCCGCAAGCGGCGAGCACAAACTAAAAAGAGCGCTATTTTGCCAGTGCGCAGTGCACAGGCCGGGCATTCAAGAGTTGCACGCACACCTGCGGATCCATTTGCAGCAAGTAACCGCGCCGCCCGCCGTTGATGGTGATGCGCGGCAAATCCAGAATGCTCGCCTCGATAAACACCGGCATGGCCCGGCGGGTGGCAAAGGGCGAGGTGCCGCCCACCAGGTAACCGCTGTGCCGGTTGGCCACCTCGGGCTGGCAAGGCTGCACGCTTTTGGCGCCGATTTCGCGGGCCAGATTTTTGGTGGATACCGTGCAATCGCCATGCATCAGGATGATCAGCGGCTTGGCATCCTGGTCTTGCATGATCAAGGTCTTGACCACCAAATGCTCATCCAGCCCCAATTGGCGCGATGATTCGCCACTGCCGCCGTGCTCGACATAGTCGTACACCAGCTCGGTAAACGGCACTTTGTGCGCCTTGAGCAGCTGGGTGGCCGGGGTTTCGCTGACGTGGGATTTATCTTTTTTTGCCATGGCCGCGGTTATAGCGTTTTTCTGGTGTTTTTCATGCAGACTTGGCAGTTTTTCGTGTTGTGACTGCTTTGCTCTGATTGGCCCTGATGTCTGCGATTGCCCCGCCACCTTTTGATCCCCGCGAACTGGTTTTGCCCTCGGTATTGGCCATGCTGGCCGACGTTGCCACGCAACTGGAGCACCCCACAGCGCAAACCGTGCACCTGCTGGCCCAAATTGCCCAGGCCTTGGACAGCGTACACCTGCTGGCACCGGCCAAACTGGTGCGCAGCCTAGAGCAAGCGTGCCAACCGCCTGGGCCTGGCCCTGAGCGGCATACCAGCACCACCCTGCCAGCCACCGACACCGCCCAGCACCTGCCCGCCCTGCGCCAATTGGCACACCGCGACCTGCTGCGCCACCTGGATGCGCTGGCCAATCAGCAGCCTGCCGATACCGCCCAGCTCTTTGACAGCTACCGCGCCCTGGTGCGCCTCAGTGGCAAAGACAGCGCCCACCCCGCTGATCTGTGGGAGCAGCGCCCAGACCATGCCGCCCTGGCCCAGCTGCCCGCTGAAATCACCAACCGCTACCCCACCCTGGTGCCCTGCGATGCCGTGCGTGCCGAGCTGGACCAGGCCGTGCTCGCCTGGGTCAAAGCCCCGGCCCCAGGGCATGCTGCCACCCTGTGCCACATCAGCCTGGGGCTGGCGCACAGCGCCCCCACCCCCGCCTTGCGCTGCGCCTGGCAGCTGGTGGCCGGTTGGTGGGATGCGCAAGCCGCCGCCTTGCTGCCGCCCGACATCTACGCCAAGCGCCTGGCGGCCCGGGTGCTGATGCTCTACGGCCAGCAGCTCAAAGGGGCCAGCGCCGCCACCACCCCCTTGCTGGATGAGCTGCGGTTTTTCTGCGCCCAGGGGGTGCAAAAACTACAGCACGCACCGATTGATTCTGCGCCAATTTTTTCAGCAATATGCTTGGCTTATGAATTAATACCAGCGCCTACAGCTCCTCAAAAAGAAGCAGCCGAACAAGCGCCCCCCGCCCC
>NZ_JAFNME010000046.1 GCF_017368815.1 Comamonas denitrificans
GCGCCTGCGGCGCTGGTCTTTAAAAATCACCTCCACCGACTCCGTATGCCTAGTCATATTCATAGTCCTATTCCTATCTCAAAGATAAGCGATAGGACGGGGATGGGGAATCAGGGGGCTATCTCACACCAGCCACCATCCCCATCACCGCAAGGCCTGCAGCTGCTGCAACCGCTCCTGCCACGCCTCGTGCGAAGTCAGCAAGCGCATCGGCGGCAAGGCGGCCAGCAAGCGCGGGCCATAGGCTTTTTCCAGCAAACGGGTATCGGCCACCACCACCATGCCCTGGTCGGTTTCGCTGCGAATCAGCCGCCCCACGCCCTGCTTTAAGGCCATGGCCGCCTCGGGCAGCAGGTAGTCGGTAAAGGCGTTCAGCCCCAGCCCTTCGAGCTGGTGCGTGCGGGCCTGCACCAGGGGGTCATCTGGCGGGGCAAAGGGCAGTTTGTCGATGATGAGCAGTTGCAGCGCATCGCCGGCAATGTCCACCCCCTCCCAAAACGTGGCCGAGGCCACCAGCACACACCCCCGACCCTGCACCGTGCCCTGGCGAAAACGCTCCAGCAGCGCGTGTTTGGAACCCTGGCCCTGCACCAGCACGTCGATGGCCGTAAACAGCCCCCCCGCCGCCCCCAACTGCTGCTGCAGCTGCTGGCCAATGGCCGCCAGTGCCTTGAGCGTGGTGGTCAGCACCAGCGTGCGCCCGCCCAGTTGCTGGGCACCGACCTGCGCCAAGCGGGCGACAAAGGCGCTGTGCGCGGCTTGGGCCTGCACGGGCGGGGCATCGGGCGGCACATACAGGCTGGCCTGCGTGGCGTAGTCAAACGGGCTGGCCACGCGCAGGGTGCGGGCCTCGGGCAGGCCACAGGTGCGGGTGAACCATTGCAAATCGTCGCTATCGCCCAGCGTGGCCGAGGTGAACACCCAGGCTTGTGGCGTGCTGCCCGCCTGCACGATGGCCTGCAGCAAGGGCGCAACGGTCAGCGGGGCCTGCGTCAGCACCAGGTGCCGGGCCTGGCGGTCGAGCCAGCGCACGCTATCGACCGGTGCCGGGTGGGCAAACAGGGCCAGGGTGTGCAGCAGCTGCCCCGCCCGTGCCTGCAGCTGCGCCAGGGCGGGTGCGGCCTCTTGCACGCTGCCCAGGGCCTGCCAGACCAGGCGCAGGCTGCGCCCTACCCGGTGCAGTTGTGCTGTCCACTGGGCGGCATCCACCCCCTGGGGGCTGGCGCTCAGCCAGCTTTGCCGCACGCCCAGGGGCACCGTGGCGGCGGTGGCGCTCCAGTGCTGCACAGTCTGCTCCAGTGCCACCAAGGCATCCAGCCAGGGGTGCAGGCCCCGGGCGTGTTCGGTCGTTACGGCCATGGCATCGCGGGCAAAGCCCAGCAGCTGGCGCGTGCTCAACGTAGTGCCGGCAAACTGCACCCCGGTGTCGTTGAGCTGGTGCGCTTCATCGACGATGACCACGCCCGCTTGTGGCAGCAGCGGGGCCACGCCCTCGTCCTGCAGCTGCTGGTCGGCAAAAAACAGGTGGTGATTGACCACGCAGACATCGGCCTGCAGGGCCTGGGTGCGGGCGCGATTGACGTGGCAGTCCGCCCAGAACGCACAATCGCGCCCCACGCAGTTGCTGCGCGTGGAGGTGACCAGGGGCAGCAGGGCTTCGGGCAGGCCGGGCAGTTCGGCCATGTCGCCCGTGCTGGTGGCCAGGGCCCATTGCTGCACCTGGGCAATCTGGCGCAGCACCTGCGGGTCGTGCGGGCTGCGGCTTTGGTGGATATTTTTCAGGCGGTGCAAGCACAAATAGCTGCTGCGCCCCTTGAGCCGGGCTGCCCGCAACGGCAGGCCCAGCCGCTGCAGCAACTGGGGCAGATCGCGCTCGAACAACTGGTCTTGCAAGGCTTTGGTGGCGGTGGAGACCACCACTTTGCGGCCACTGAGCAACGCCGGCACCAAATAGGCAAAGGTTTTGCCCACGCCCGTGCCCGCTTCCACCACCAAGGTGGCGGCATCGTCGATTGCCTGGGCCACCGCCTGCGCCATGGCTTGCTGCCCGGCGCGGGGGTGCAGCGCCTGTGGCCCTTGGGCCAGCACGCCCGTGGGGGCAAAAGCGGCGGCAACGGTGTGGGCAAGCAAGGCGGGGGGCAGCATGGCGGGCATAGGCAAACAGGGCACAAAAAAGCACAACAAGAACACAAGAGACACACAGGGGCAAGGAGGATAAGCCAACGGCACACCAAGCCCCCGGGGCTTGGGCTAGGATGCGCAGCCTTTACTTTTTTGCCTGCTATGCGCCCTGTTTATTGGACGATTTTTTTGCTGCTGCTGAGCAACGTTTTTATGACCTTTGCCTGGTACGCCCACCTGCGCGAACTCAGTACCAAGCCCTGGTTTATTGCCGCCCTGGTTAGTTGGGGCATTGCACTGTTTGAATACCTGCTGCAGGTGCCGGCCAACCGCATTGGCTACCAAGAGCTGAACCTGGGCCAGCTCAAAATTTTGCAAGAAGTGCTGACCTTGACAGTCTTTGTACCGTTTGCCGTGTTCTACATGAAAGAGCCGCTCAAGCTCGATTACCTGTGGGCCGGCTTGTGCCTGCTGGGCGCGGTGTACTTTATCTTTCGGGGGGAGTAGCGCCTGCCGGGGGCACGGGCAAAGGCTGACCGCGTTGGCGGTTTTGCTCCGCTTGCACGCGCTCTTGCCGCTCTTTGGCCTGGCGCTGTTTTTCCAGCCAGTCGTGCTCGGCCTGCTGCTGGCGCTGGGCGGCTTGGGCCTGCTGGGCTTGCACTCGCTGGGCATGCTCGGCCTGGCGTTGGCGTTGCTGGGTGGCCCGGGCGGCAGCCTCTGCGGCGCGGGCCCCTTGCGTTTGCTCCAGCGCTGCAGCATCCGGGGGCGGTTTGCGGGTGTGCGCTTGCAGCGGTGCCGGGGGCACGGTCTGGGCTTGTTTGGCTTCAATGGCTTGCAGGCGGGCGGCAGCGCGTTCCTGGCGCTCTTGCTGGTTCAGCGTCAGCTCCCGCGCCCGCAGCGGGGCCAGTTCGGCGCGGGCTTGGTTGCGCACGTCCTCTAGGCAATCCTCCACGGCAAAACGCTGGCGGCAGGCTTGTTCACCCGCCATTTGCGCCTGGGTGATGGCCGCGCGTTTGTCGGCAATGGCGGCGCGCTCTGCCGCCCTGGTCTGGGCGGAAGGGGTACCGGTTTGTGCCTGCCCTGTTCCATACGCCGCCAGGCAGACTGCGGCAATCCATAAACGATGCATGGGCTGCATTATCAGGTCAGTGCCGTCTCCACTTCGCGCCAGGGCAGATCCAGAAACTCTTGCGACTGCATTTCATTGAGGCGCGAGACGGTGCGCGGGAACTCATGCGCCAGTGGCCCTTCGGTGTAGAGCTGCTCGGGTGGTACGGCGGCACTCAAGATGAGTTTCACGCGCCGGTCGTAGAACACATCAATCAGCCAGGTAAAGCGCCGCGCGGGCGAGGCCATATTCACCGGCATGAACGGCACATTCGAGAGCAGCACCGTGTGGAACTGGCTGGCGATTTCCAGATAGTCGTTTTGCGAGCGCGGGCCGCCGCACAGCTCGCGAAAATCAAACCAAATGGTTTTGCCACTGCGTCGCAGTGCCGCGATGTGGCGCGATTCAATGGTGAACACCGGTTTTTCATCGGGCCCACTGGCCAGGCGGTCAAACGCTTGTTGCATGGCGGTATCGGCTTGCGCACCCAGCGGGCAGTGGTAAAGCTGCACCTGCTCCAGCGTGCGGCGGCGGTAGTCGGTGCCGTTGTCTACGTTCACGATCTGCATGCGCTCGTTGAGCAAGGCAATGGCGGGCAAGATGCGCTCGCGGTGCAGGCCGTTGGGGTAGAGCTCGTCGGGCACGAAGTTGGAGGTGGTGATAAAGCCCACGCCGTTGTCAAACAAGGCCACCAGCAGGCGGTACAAAATCATGGCATCGGTGATGCCCGAGACGTGAAACTCATCAAAGCAAATGAGTTTGTAGCGCTTGGCGATTTTCGCGCCCAAGGCATCCAGCGGGTTTTGCGTGCCCTGCAGGATGTTGAGCTCACGGTGGACCTCGCGCATAAATTCATGAAAGTGCAGCCGCACCTTGCGCTTGATGGGCACGTTGTTAAAAAAGCAATCCATCAAAAAGCTTTTGCCGCGCCCCACCCCGCCGTACATGTACACGCCCTGGGGAATCTGGGGCTTGTGCAGCAGTTTTTTGAGTGCGTTGGAGCGTTTGGCTTTGTACGCCGCCCAATCGTCGGCACAGCGCTGCAAGGCGGCCACGGCGCGCAGCTGCGCCGGGTCGGCGCTAAAGCCTTTGGCGGCCAGCTCGGCTTGGTAGGCTTGTTCTACATTCACGGCCATCCTCCTCAAAAAGATAGCTATTACCGCTGAATTGGTAATGTTTTTAGATTGATTTTCTCTAAAAATGCCTATTTATCAGCGCTAATAGCTATCTTTTTATCAATATGCATTCATAAAAAATAGAGCTGCCAGCGCTTTATACACAAGCGCTGGCAGCCAATTCAAGCCACTGAAATTAGAAATTCAGCGTGCGCTTGTCCACGGCCAAAGCCGCTTCTTTGGTCGCTTCGGACAGCGAGGGGTGGGCGTGGCAGATGCGCGCGATGTCTTCGGCGCTGGCCTTGAACTCCATGGCCACTACGGCTTCAGAGATCAGCTCGGAGACCATCGGGCCAACCATGTGGACACCCAGGATTTCGTCGGTGGCGGCATCGGCCAAGAACTTCACAAAACCGGTGGTATCGCCCAGCGCGCGGGCGCGGCCATTGGCCAGGAAGGGGAAGCTGCCCGCCTTGTACTTCACGCCATCGGCTTTGAGCTGCTGCTCAGTGCGGCCCACCCAGGCGATTTCGGGGCTGGTGTAGATCACCCAGGGAATGGTGTTGAAGTTCACATGGCCATGCTGACCGGCCATGCGCTCGGCCACGGCCACGCCCTCTTCTTCGGCTTTGTGCGCCAGCATGGGGCCACGCACCACGTCGCCCACGGCCCAGACGCCGGGCAGGTTGGTTTGGCACAGGTCATTGACCACAATCGCGCCACGCTCGTCCAGTTGCAGGCCCACGGCTTCGGCATTCAGGCCGTTGGTGTTGGGCACGCGACCAATCGAAACAATCAGCTTGTCCACGGCCAGGTTCACCGCTTCGCCCTTGGCGTTGGTGTAGGCCACGGTCACGCCTTTTTTGGATTTTTTGATGTCGCCAATCTTCACGCCCAGCTCAATCTTCAGGCCCTGCTTGTCGAAGGCTTTTTTGGCTTCTTTGGCGACTTGCTCGTCCACGGCGGCCAGGAAGGTGGGCATGCCTTCCAGCACGGTCACATCCGCGCCCAGGCGGCGCCAGACGCTGCCCATTTCCAGACCGATCACGCCCGAGCCGATCACGCCCAGCTTTTTCGGCACGGCATTGACGGCCAAAGCACCGTCGTTGGACAGGATTTGCTGCTCGTCAAACTCCACGCCGGGCAAGGGGCGGGCATTGGAGCCGGTGGCCACGATGACCTGCTTGGCCACCAGGGTTTCGGCGTTTTTGCCGGTCACCTGGATTTCATACCCCCCCTCTACGGCTTTGCTGAAAGCGCCCCGGCCGTGGAAGAAGGTGACCTTGTTCTTCTTGAACAAGTACAGGATGCCGTCGTTGTTTTGTTTGACGATGGCATCCTTGCGGGCAATCATTTTGCTCACGTCGATGGCCACCTTGCCGGTGCTGATGCCGTGCTCGTCAAAGTGCAGCTGGGCGTGCTCAAAGTGCTCGGACGACTGCAGCAGCGCCTTGGAAGGAATGCAGCCCACGTTGGTGCAGGTGCCGCCGGGGGCTGCGCCGCCTTGGGCGTTCTGGGCTTCGTCGATACAGGCCACGTTCATGCCCAGCTGGGCAGCGCGAATGGCGGCAATGTAGCCACCAGGGCCAGCGCCGATTACGACGACATCAAATTGCTTGCTCATAAAAAAATCTTTCTCTTGCTTGAAAAAGCCCACCGCCGGAATCCGAGGGTGGGCCGCATTGTGATTAAACCCGGACGATCTGGATTACAGATCGAACAGCAGGCGCGAGGGGTCTTCCAGCGCATCCTTCATGGCCACCAGGCCCAGCACGGCTTCGCGGCCGTCGATGATGCGGTGGTCGTAGGACATGGCCAGGTAGTTCATCGGGCGCACCACCACTTGGCCGTTTTCGACCACGGCGCGGTCCTTGGTGGCGTGTACGCCCAGGATGGCCGATTGCGGGGGGTTGATGATGGGGGTGGACATCATCGAGCCGAAGGTGCCGCCGTTGGAGATGGAGAAGGTGCCGCCGGTCATCTCTTCAATGCCCAGCTTGCCGTCAGCGGCTTTTTTGCCAAATTCAGCGATCTTTTTCTCGATGTCGGCAAAGCTCATCTGGTCGGCGTTGCGCAGGATGGGCACCACCAGGCCACGGGGCGAGCCCACAGCGATACCGATGTCGAAGTAGCCGTGGTAGATGATGTCGTTGCCATCCACCGAAGCGTTCAGCACGGGGTACTTCTTCAGGGCGTGCACAGCCGCTTTCACGAAGAAGGACATGAAGCCCAGCTTGACGCCATGTTCTTTAGTGAAGGCATCTTGGAACTTCTTGCGCAGCTCCATCACGGGGGCCATGTTCACTTCGTTGAACGTGGTCAGGATGGCGTTGGTCGATTGCGATTGCAGCAGACGCTCGGCCACGCGGGCGCGCAGACGGGTCATGGGCACGCGCTGCTCAGGGCGATCGCCCAGGTTTTGCGGTGCGGGCGCAGCCACTTGGGGCAGCGTGGCCTTGGGTGCGCCGGTGGGGATGGCAGCAGCGGCGGCAATGGCGGCCAGGGCATCGCCCTTGGTCACGCGGCCATCTTTGCCCGAGCCAGCCACGTTGGCAGCGCTCAGCTTGTTTTCGGCCAGCAGCTTGGCGGCAGCGGGCATGGCCACATCGCCTTTGTTGCCGCCGGTGGCGGCCGCGGGTGCGGCGACTGCGGCGGGGGCTGCTGCCGGGGTTGCGGCGGCTGCAGGGGCAGCCGCGCCAGCTACGGCCTCTGTATCAATTTTGGCAATCACTTGCTCGGTGGTCACAGTGGCACCGTCGCCCTGCACAATTTCGCTCAGCACGCCAGCGGCGGGGGCGGGCACTTCCAGCACGACCTTGTCGGTTTCAATTTCAATCAGGATTTCATCAACGGCAACGGCTTCACCGGGTTTTTTCTTCCAGTTGAGCATGGTTGCTTCGGCGATAGATTCCGACAGCTGGGGCACTTTGACTTCTACGATGGCCATGGGGGTCTCTCTTGATAAATAGGGTTCAACAACAAAGCGCACGCGCAAGCCCCATGCAGGGGCACGGGGCTTGGGCGAGGAAGGCTTATTTGGTCAGCACAAAGCCTTTGAGCTTGGCAAAAGCGGCTTCCACCAGGTTCTTTTGCTGCTCCACGTGCAGATGGGCATAACCGCAAGCGGGGCTGGCGCTGGCCGGGCGACCGGCATAGCCCAGCTTTTGACCGGCAAGCATGTTCTCGTGGATGTTGTGCTGGATAAAGAACCAAGCGCCTTGGTTTTGTGGCTCGTCCTGGCACCACACGATGTCGGTGGCCTTGCTGTATTTTTTCAACTCGGCAGCAAACGCTTTGTGCGGGAAGGGGTAGAGCTGCTCAACGCGCACGATGGCCACATCGGTGGCACCGGATTCTTCGCGCTTTTTCACCAGGTCGTAGTACACCTTGCCCGAGCAAGCGATCACGCGCTTGACCTTGGCGGCGTTTTTCACGATGGCTTCGTCTTGCTCAGGAATCACCGTTTGGAAGCCACCTTTGGTGAACTCGGACAGCGGCGAGGTGGCATCCTTGTTGCGCAGCAGGCTCTTGGGGGTCATGATGACCAGGGGCTTGCGCAGGTTGCGCACCATTTGGCGGCGCAGCACGTGGAAGATCTGGCTGGCCGTGGTGGGCTGCACGATCTGCATGTTGGTGTCTGCGGCCAGCTGCATGAAGCGCTCCAGGCGGGCCGAGCTGTGCTCAGGGCCCTGGCCTTCGTAGCCGTGCGGCAGCATCAAAGTCAGGCCATTGATACGGCCCCATTTGACTTCACCCGAGGCAATGAACTGGTCAATCACCACCTGGGCACCGTTGGCAAAGTCGCCGAACTGTGCTTCCCAAATTACCAGCGAATTGGGATCGTTCGAGGCGTAACCGTATTCAAAGCCCAGCACCGCCTCTTCCGACAAGATGGAGTCGATCACGACAAACGGTGCCTGATTTTCGGCCACGTTTTGCAACGGAATATACGTGCCCACGTCCCAGCGATCACGCTTTTGGTCGTGGATCACGGCATGGCGGTGGGTAAAGGTGCCACGGCCACAGTCCTCACCAGACAAGCGCACGGGATAGCCCGAGGCCACCAGCGAGGCAAAGGCCATGTGCTCGCCCATGCCCCAGTCCACGTTGATCTCACCACGGCCCATGGCGGCGCGGTCGGCATAGACCTTCTTCACCAGGTTGTGCGGGGTGACCGATTCGGGAATGGTGGTCAGCTTCTCGGCCAGACGCTTCCATTCGGTCAGCGGGATGGCGGTATCTGCCGCGTCGGTCCACTTCTGGTTCAGGAAGGGGTTCCAATCGACGGCGTACTGGCTCTTGAAGTTGGTCAGCACCGGATCGACTGTATGGCGGCCTTCATCCAAGGCAGCGCGGTAGGCCTTGGCCATGTCGTCACCCAGGGTAGCGCCCAAGCCTTGGGCCGCCAATTTGTCGGCGTAGAGCTTGCGTGTGCCGGGATGCTGGGCAATCTTGCTGTACATCAGCGGCTGGGTGAGCATGGGGGTGTCTTGCTCGTTGTGGCCCAGTTTGCGGAAGCAGACAATGTCCACCACCACGTCTTGGCTGAACTCCATGCGGTATTCCAGGGCCAGCTGCATGCACAGCGCTACGGCTTCCGGATCGTCGCCATTGACGTGCAGCACAGGCGACTCGACCATCTTCACGATGTCGGTGCAGTAGGTGGTTGAGCCTTTGTCGCGCGGGTCCGACGTGGTAAAGCCGATCTGGTTGTTGATGATGATGTGCACCGTGCCGCCTGTGGTGTAGCCACGGGTTTGCATCAGCGCCAGCGTCTCTTGGTTCACGCCTTGGCCGGCAAAAGCGGCATCGCCATGCACCAGCACCGGCAGCACTTGCTTGCCCTGCGGGTCACCACGGCGATCCATGCGCGAGCGCACGGAGCCTTCCACCACCGGATTGACGATTTCCAGGTGCGAGGGGTTGAACGCCAGGCTCAGGTGCACCGGGCCGCCAGCGGTAGATACGTCGGAGCTGAAGCCTTGGTGGTATTTCACGTCACCGGCGGGCAGGTCTTCGGGGGCGGTGTGCTCAAATTCGGCAAACAAATCCTTGGGCATCTTGCCCAGGGTATTGACCAGCACGTTCAGGCGACCACGGTGGGCCATGCCGATCACCACTTCCTGCACCCCTTTGGTGCCTGCGGCATTGATCAGCTCGTCCATCGCCACGATGAAACTCTCGCCGCCTTCCAGCGAGAACCGTTTCTGGCCAACGTACTTGGTGTGCAGATAGCGCTCTAAGCCTTCGGCCGCAGTCAGGCGGTCGAGGATGCGTTTTTTCTGCTCGGCATTGAATACCGGCTTGGAGCGATTGGATTCCAGCTTTTGTTGCCACCAGCGCTTTTGCACCTGGTCGGTGGTGTACATGTACTCGGCGCCGATGGTGCCGCAATACGTCTCGCGCAGGGCATTGAGCAACTCGCGCAGCGGCATGGTTTCTTTGCCAAAGAAGGTGTTGCCAACGTTAAACACGGTCTCTTGGTCGGCATCGGTGAAACCGTAGAACGCAGGATCGAGTTCAGGAATGGCAGGACGCTCGGTGCGCTTGAGGGGATCCAGATCGGCCCAGCGCTGGCCCACGTTGCGGTAGGCGGCAATCAATTGCTGCACCGCTACGCGCTTGCGCCCCAGGTCAGAGTCGGCACCGGCGGCCACGACAACGCTCGTATGGCCTTGCTTGGCACGCTCGGCAAAAGCGTTGATCACCGGCAGGTGCGGCACGTCTTTGGCATCACTGCCATCCACTGCGGGCACATGCTGGAGGGCATCGAAGTATTCGCGCCACGAATCAGGAACGCTGCCGGGGTTGGTGAGGTAGTTTTCGTACATCTCCTCGACATAGGGGGCATTGCCGCCGAAGAGATAGGTGTTGCCTTGGTAGGCTTGATAAACAGTTGGCTGATCGCTCATGCTTCGCTGACATCCGCTTTCCTGAGGAAAGCATTGTTGGTTAGAGAACCTCCCGCGACACGGCTGTACCGATTGGCGGATGCGACTGTGGCTGTGGAAGGGCCTGGGTGCAGGGTGCCATTGTGCCACTGAAACAAACTGGCGACCTGCAACTGTCTTTTATAAGACTACAGAAGTGAATTTTTGCGCAGTGGCATTTTCCCTAGCTGTTTCAGGGCACGGGGCTGTGCCTGCAGTCTGCGAATCTTCAAGACTGGGGCGTTCTCGCATACCATTGCGGGCCATCGGTTGGATGACTGTTTTTAGCCCCTTAATCTTTCGCCTGTATGCGTTCTACCTCTGCTGCTCAACGCGCTTTTTTTATTCTGCTTGCGGGCGTAACGATTGGCTTTGCGGCCATTTTGTGGCCCTTTATGGGGGCGATTTTTTGGGCGGTGGTGCTGGCCATTTTGTTTCAGCCTTTAAATCGACGTTTGCGCCTTCGCTGGCCAAAGCACTTGAATTTAACCAGCATGGCCACCTTGCTGATTTGCCTGGTGATTGCCGTTTTTCCGCTGGTGCTCATCAGCATTTCTGTGGTGCAAGAGACCACCGCAATCTACGCGCGGATGGTCAGCGGGCAGCTCGATTTCGGGGCCTACTTTCAGCAAATTTATGCCGCGCTGCCCAGTTGGGTGGGCGGGATTTTGGAGCGGATGCACCTGACCTCGCCCGAGGCCATTCAAGAAAAGCTCTCCACCTTGGCCACCGAAGCGGGCAAGCTCATTGCCGGCAAGGCCGTGGAGCTGGGGGGTAATACCTTGGGCTTTGCCGTCAGCTTCTGCATCATGCTGTACCTGCTGTATTTCTTTCTGCGCGATGGGCAGCAATTGGCACACCGCATTCGGGACACGATTCCACTGCTGCCAATCCATAAGGAAGAATTGATTCAGAAATTTGCCACCGTCATTCGCGCCACCGTGAAAGGCAACTTGGTGGTGGCTGCAGCGCAAGGGGCTTTGGGCGGGATGATTTTCATGGTGTTAGGCATCCAGGGGGCGGTGCTGTGGGGCGTGCTCATGGCCTTTTTGTCGCTGCTGCCGGCCGTGGGGGCCAGTTTGATTTGGGGGCCGGTGTCGGTTTATTACCTGGCCACGGGCGCAATCACCAAGGGGGTGGTTTTGACCCTGTACGGTATTTTGGTGATTGGCTTGGTGGACAACCTGCTGCGTCCACTGCTGGTCGGCAAAGACACCAAGCTGCCGGACTATGTGGTGTTAATTTCGACCCTGGGAGGGATGGCCCTGTTTGGTTTGACAGGGTTTGTGATTGGCCCGGTCATTGCCGCTTTGTTTATCGCAAGCTGGGATATTTATGGCTTTTCGGCAGAGCGCCGCTCGGTGGAAAAGCCCCCTCAAAAATCGTAAAAAACGGTCGATAATGCCTTTATGCCAAAAATAAAGTCCCTTCTCCTGCGCTGTGCGATTCCCATTCTGGCTGCTGGCTTGCTCAGCGGCTGCCTCGAAGAAATCCCCGGTATGGGCCCCCCTCCCAAAGTGGCGGCCAAACAAAAAGAAGATCGGGCCACCGGCAGCGCCTGCCGCTACGCCGTGCGCAGTATTGAAGACTGCTACCTGCTCAACCCCAAGGCCACGCGCAATGATGTTTTTACCGGCTGGAAAGAGATGGATGCCTACATGCGCGAGAACAAAATCGAAGGCGTTCCTTCGGTCTTAACCCCCAGCATGGGCGCGGCTGCAGCAACAGCCCCCAAAGAGGAAATCATCACCGAGTCGGCTACCGGCAAATAAACGCCCAGCCTGCCCCCAACAGGTTGAAAAAGATTGAAAAAACCGACCTTGCACCCTATGGCGCAGGTCGGTTTTTTTAGTGGTGCGGCGCAAAGCTCAGGCGCAGCGCTCAAACACCGCCATGCTCTCGACGTGGGCGGTGTGCGGGAACATGTTTACCACCCCGGCGGCCACGCAGCGGTAACCGGCCAGGTGCACCAGCAGCCCGGCATCGCGGGCCAACGTGGCGGGGTTGCAGCTGACGTACACAATGCGCTGCGGCGGCTGCCAGGCTTCATGGCCTGCGGGCAAAGCCACGGCATCGGCGGCACCGCTGCGGGCCTGGTGAATGTCGGCCAGGGCTTTGCTCAAGGCAAACGCCCCTTCGCGCGGGGGATCGACCAGCCATTTGTCGGCGTGGCCATCGGCCATGAGCAACTCAGGGGTCATGTTGAACAGATTGCGAGCTACAAATTCAGTAGCTGCAAGCGCTTGATTATTAAGTCTTTCAGCATTGTTAAAGCTGTAATTCTCTTTAGATCGTGCGACCAGCGCTTCACTTCCTTCAATCCCCAGCACCTGCCCGGCCTGGGTGGCAATGGGCAAGGTGAAGTTACCCAGGCCGCAGAACCAGTCAATCACGCGGTCGGTTTTTTGCGCCCCCAATAGGCGCAGGGCGCGGGTGACCAGCACTTGGTTGATGTGCGGATTGACCTGGGTGAAATCGGTGGGTTTGAACGGCATGGTGATGCCGAACTCAGGCAGGCGGTAGGCCAGCTGGGCCGCGTGCTGCGGGTCGAGCAAATGCACGGTGTCCGGTCCCTTGGGTTGCAGCCACCATTGCACACCGTGCTGGGCCGCAAAATCGCGCAGCCGGGTTTTATCGGCCTCGCTCAAGGGCTCTAGGTGGCGCAGCACCAGGGCGGTGACGGTATCGCCGCAGGCCAGCTCGATTTGCGGGCAGGTATCACGCGCATCCATGCTGGCGATCAGGCCACGCAGCGGCATAAGCAGGGCATCAACGTGCGGGGGCAGCACTTTGCAGGTCTGCATGTCGGCGATGTAGCGGCTTTTGCGCTCGTGAAAGCCGATGAGCACTTCGCCCTTTTTGATCACATGGCGCACCGCCAGCCGGGCGCGGTAGCGGTAGCCCCAGGCGGGGCCTTCGATGGGGCGCAAGATGGTGTCGGCCTTGACCTTGCCCAAATGCCACAAGTTGTCCTCCAGCACACGCTGTTTGCTGGCGACCTGGGCGCTCACCTCCAGATGCTGCATCTTGCAGCCACCACAAGCGCCAGTGTGCAAGCCAAAGTGGGGGCAGCCTGGGCGCACGCGCAGCGCTGAGCTGCGGTGGATGGCGGTGAGCTCGGCCTGCTCCCAGTTGTTTTTTTTGCGCTTGGTTTGGGCGCTGACAAGCTCTCCGGGCAAAGCGCCGTCGATAAAGACAACTTTGCCATCAGGGCGGTGGGCTACGCCCTGCGCATCCATGTCCATGGATTCGATGCGCAGCCAGCCCTCGGGCAGATCCATGGGCAAAGGGCTGTCGGCGCAGGGGGCTGGGAATGCAGCAGGGGC
>NZ_JAFNME010000047.1 GCF_017368815.1 Comamonas denitrificans
GCAGTGGATATGGCGGTATAACCATGAACGCCCAAATATGGCATTGGGCGGCATCACCCCCAGACAGCGGCTGGCCATGGCCGCATAGCTCTACTTCTCAGAGTGATGGTTTATGGGGGGATTACCGTTCGTTGATTACTTGCTCACGCGTCTTGCCAGAACTTACATCAGGTGTGCGGATGGGGTAGTTGCTCTCACCATAAGAAAGGCGGCCTTGCCGCATCGCAGCCTCGGTCTCCGCCTTGACTTGGGCGCGGGTTTTCTCGCTCTTGAAGTGTTCCGGGTGAACGATTACGCCCTTTTCATTGTTGGCAGGATGCTCGTAGGCTGCCGAAGCCATCCCTGGAAGGCCCAGAGCAACCACTGCGGTTGCGGCTGCGATCATGGAAGAAAGGAAGAGGCGTTGTTGGGTCATGGTTGAAGCTCCTAAGGAAGGTAGATGAAACTTGCATCTCTCATGCCTTGGTCGGGCGTTGAGGTGATGTGTTCATCTTAGGGAGCGCACCCCAACAGAATCCGGACAGCCAGATGACATTGTTGTTAAGAATCTGCGTGAATTGGAGCGCGAGTTGGTGGACGTGCGCGGGGGACGAATGCGGAGGACGGAGGACCAACCACACGGGTAGACAGAAGTCACCGGTTGCAGAAAAATGTGCGCTCTTTATGGTGGCCCCAGACAATCGCCGAGCCAAGGTGGCGGAGCAACTCCAAAGACCGGCATTCTCCCGTGTTTCGGAACTCGGGATTCGTTATCTGCCTTACAGCCAACTGGAGCAGAACCACGCGTCCATGAGCCGCTTTGGCTCCAGCATCAAGCCATTGCTGGAGATTTCACAGCGGTTGTAAGTCTTCTGCCTTATGCCTTATTTCTCCTCCATGGGTTGGCCGGCTGGCATGGGCAGGCGGATGAGTTTTGCAGGGCCGACTGAATAGGCGCTTCCTCGGCGTCATTCCTTGCAGGTCTTCATCTCCGCCTCGAAGCGCTGCTTGCGCAGCTGGTTCAGGTAGGGCGTAGTCAAGGCACGCGGACCATGGTCGAGCGGCAGGATCAAGGGCTGGGGCGGGCAGTCGCCACGGCCGGTTTTGGCGGCCTCGGCGGCATCTCGCGTGCGCGTTGCCTCGGCCTCCTGGCCGGCCTTGCGGCCTTGCTCGATAGCCTGAAAGTCAGGGCCGGCCAGGACCGGCAAGGTGGCGCCCAGCATCAGCGCGCCGGCGAGGGGGTAGATCAGCTTGTTCATGATGATTCCTTTGGTATGCGAAACAGGGGGCTTGAGCTGCGTGAGGGGAACAAAGTGCCTTGACGGCGGCCTATTGATCCGGCACGGTTTATTGCAGAGTCCCGATGTCGTTCAACTTGAGCCCGTCGAGGGGCTTCGACACCTCAGCCCGAGCAAGGTTTACGAATAAAGCCTGCCGGATCAATAGTTGTGCGCCTGCATGCTCCAGCCCACCACCTGGCGGCTGAACAGGTCGATGACCGCTGCCAGGTATACCCAACCTTCGTCGGTGGCGATGTAGGTGGTGTTGCCACACCAGAGCTGGTCGGGTGTATCGGGATTGAAACGTCGCTGTACCAGGTCCGGGGCCACCGGCAGGCTGTGGCGGCTGTCCGTGGTCACCACGAATTTGTGCTGGGTCTTGGCCCGGATGCCGTGCTGCTGCATCAAGCGGCGCACACGTTCCCTGCCCACCCGGATGCCACGGGCGAGCAGTTCCTTGTGCATGCGAGGCCAATCGCATCAAGCTCGCCTTCTTCGAAGTTCAAACTGCTTGACCAAGCCATAAATAGCGGGAATTACTGCCAGCGTCAGCACGGTCGAGGAAATCATCCCTCCAACCATCGGTGCAGCGATACGGCTCATGACTTCCGAGCCTGTGCCAGTTCCCCACAGGATGGGAAGCAAGCCAGCCATGATGGCGACCACAGTCATCATCTTGGGACGCACCCGCTCAACCGCACCCTCCATGATGGCTTCATAAAGATCCGCAACGCCAGGCTCTTTGTTTTCAGCGCGGCGTTTTGCCTGAATTTCCTCCCAGGCATGGTCTAAATAGATCAACATGATCACCCCGGTCTCAGCGGCCACCCCCGCCAAGGCGATGAAGCCCACCGCGACGGCCACAGACATGTTGTAGCCCATCAACCACATGAGCCAGACCCCTCCGACCAAGGCAAACGGCACCGACAGCATGACGATCAGGGTTTCCGTCAGGCGCTTGAAGTTCAGGTACAGCAGCAGAAAGATGATGAGCAAGGTGACGGGAATGACCACCTTCATCTTTTGCACCGCACGTTCCATCGACTCAAACTGGCCACTCCAGGTCGCGTAGTAGCCCGGCGGAAACTTTACCTGTTCGTTCACGGCTTTGCGCGCGTCTGCCACATAGCTGCCGATGTCACGCTCACGGATGTCCACGAAGATGTAAGCAGACAGAAGCGCATTTTCAGTGCGGATGCCCGGCGCACCCTTTGCCACTTCGACCCGGGCCACCTGCCCCAGCGGCACCATCGCGCCGTCCATGGTGGGCACGAGCACTTCGCGGGCGATCTGCTGCGGGTCGGTGCGCAGCTCGCGCGGGTAGCGCACCGTGACGCCAAAGCGCTCGCGGCCTTCCACCGTCGTGGTCACCATTTCTCCGCCCAGTGCAGTACCAATGACTTCCAGCAAGTCTCCGACCGCCAGCCCGTAGCGCGCAAGTTGCACTCGGTCGGGCTCGATGTTGAGGTAAGAGCCCCCCGTGAGGCGCTCAGCGAAAGCCGAGGTCGTTCCCGGCACCTGCTTGACCACGGTTTCAATCTCGCGCGCCAGGCGTTCCATTTCGGTCAAGTCATTGCCGTAGACCTTGATGCCAATGGGCGTGCGAATGCCGGTGGACAGCATGTCGATGCGCGCTTTGATGGGCATGGTCCAGGCGTTGGACACGCCGGGGAACTGCAGTGCCTTGTCCAGTTCGGCGATGAGCTTGTCGGTCGTCATTCCGGGGCGCCATTCGGACTCGGGCTTGAGGTTGATGACGGTTTCGAACATCTCGGTCGGCGCCGGGTCGGTGGCGGTGTTGGCGCGCCCCGCCTTGCCAAAGACCGATACCACCTCGGGGAAGCTCTTGATGATCTTGTTCTGCGTCTGCATCAGCTCGGCTGCCTTGGTAATCGACATGCCTGGCAGCGAGGCGGGCATGTACAGCAACGAGCCTTCGTTGAGTGTGGGCATGAATTCAGAGCCGAGCTGGCTGGCGGGATAGAACGACACGCCCAGCACCAGGAGCGCAGCAGCGATGGTCAGCTTCTTCCAGCGCATCACGGTGGCGATGATGGGACGGTAGGCCCAGATCAGGAACCGGTTCACCGGGTTGCGGGATTCAGGCATGATTTTTCCGCGGATGAACAGCATCATCAGCACGGGCACCAGCGTCACGGACAGCAGCGCGGCCCCGGCCATCGCAAAGGTCTTGGTGTAGGCCAGCGGCGAGAACATGCGCCCTTCCTGCGATTCCAGCGTGAATACCGGCAGAAACGACACGGTAATGATGAGCAGCGAGAAGAACAACGCCGGCCCCACCTCCTTGCAGGCGGTGATCATCGCCTCCACGCGATCGGCCTTGCTGTGCTCGGGCGGGAGGCGTTCCAGGTGCTTGTGCGCGTTCTCGATCATGACGATGGCCGCATCCACCATGGCCCCAATGGCGATGGCGATGCCGCCCAGGCTCATCAGGTTGGAATTCATGCCCAGCAGGCGCATGGCGATGAATGAGATCAGCACACCCACGGGCAACATCAAGATAGCCACGAGGGCCGAGCGAACGTGCATCAGAAAGACCATGCAGACCAGGGCAACGATCAGGCTCTCTTCCAGCAAGGTGCGCTTGAGCGTATCGATGGCCCGGTGAATCAGGTCGGATCGGTCGTACACCGCCTCGATGCTGACGCCCGGCGGGAGGCCCGCCGAGACCTCGGCGATCTTTTCCTTGAGGTTGTGAATCACCTCCAGTGCGTTCTGGCCGTAGCGGGCCACGGCGATGCCGGAGACCACCTCGCCCTCGCCATTGAGCTCGGTCACGCCACGGCGCTCGTCCGGTACCAGTTCAACACGGGCGATGTCACGGATCAGCACCGGTGTGCCTTTTTCCGCCTTGACCACCAGGTTCTCGATGTCAGACACGCCGCGCAGATAGCCCTTGCCACGCACCATGTACTCGGTCTCGGCCATCTCCACCACGCGCCCGCCGACGTCCCGGTTCGAGTCGCGCACCACCTGGGAGACCTTGGCCAAGGGAATGCCGTAAGCCCGCAGTTTCACCGGATCGACGGTGATCTGGTACGTCTGCACAAACCCGCCAATCGACGCCACTTCGGCCACGCCATGGGCCTTGGTCAACTGGTAGCGCAGGTACCAATCCTGCAAGCTACGCAATTCGGCCAGGGTCATATCTTTGGCCAGGAGCGCATATTGGTACACCCAGCCCACGCCGGTCGCATCCGGGCCGATCTGCGGTGTCACGCCCTTGGGCATTCGCCCCGCTGCGAAGTTGAGGTATTCGAGCACGCGTGAGCGGGCCCAGTAGATGTCAGTGCCATCCTCGAAGATGATGTAGACGAACGAGGCGCCAAAGAAGGAGAAGCCGCGTACCACCTTGGACTTGGGAACCGACAGCATGGAGGTGGTCAACGGATACGTCACCTGATCCTCGACCACCTGCGGGGCCTGGCCCGGATACTCGGTGTAGACGATGACCTGAACGTCCGACAGGTCTGGCAGCGCGTCCAGCGGCGTTTTGAGCACGGCATAGACACCGCCAACAATGACGAACAGGGTCGCCAGCAGCACCAGGAAACGGTTTCTCCCCGACCAGTCGATGATCTTTGCAAGCATATTTTTTCCCGAAAATCAGTTGTGACCGGCGTGAGGATTGGCCGTGGCTTTGCCCAGGGGTCGGGCGGCGGTGATCACCCATTCGCCTTGATCGCGTTCGACGAACTCAAAGGCAACCAGGGCACCCGGCTTGAGCTCCTTGAGCAAGCCGCTGTGGGCGACCTTGAACTCCATCGACATGGCGGGCCATTTGAGACTGGGCACCGGGCCATGTGCCAGCGTCACCGTGGAGGACTTCGTATCGATGTCCTCTACTGTGCCTTCGGCTTGGTGACCCACGCCTGTGACGGCCTTGGTGCTTGCTGATCCATCAGGAGTGGCTTGAGTCCCGTGTCCTGTATGCCCCAGGCCTCCGATGGCGGCTTTGAGGTTGCTTTCCGCATCGATGAGGAAATTGGCGGCCACTACGACCATCTCACCGTCCTGCACGCCCTCGATAATTTCGATGCGGTCCTCGCTGCGCGCGCCGACCTTGACTTCGCGGGGCTCGAAACGCCCCTCCTTGAGTTGCACCAGAACGATCTGCCGTGTTCCGCTGTCGATAACCGCCGACGTCGGTACCGTCAGCACGGTGCCCTTGGAGGCGGCGGGCAGTTCCACCTGTGCAAACATGCCCGGCTTTAGCAACCCACCTGTATTGGTCAATTCGACCCGCACGGGCACGGTGCGAGTTTCAGCCGTGAGCGTTGGATAGACGTAGGTGATGGAAC
The DNA here is from genome assembly GCF_017368815.1 of Comamonas denitrificans. Taxonomy (GTDB): domain Bacteria; phylum Pseudomonadota; class Gammaproteobacteria; order Burkholderiales; family Burkholderiaceae_C; genus Comamonas; species Comamonas denitrificans. Next base: position 5,582 of record NZ_JAFNME010000047.1, read on the forward strand.
CGGTGAATACCTTGTCCGGGTAGGCGTTGATGCGAACCGTGGCCTTTGCCCCTGTTTTGACCATGCCGATGTCCTGCTCGAATACATCGGCTATCACCCACACTGAAGACAGGTTAGTGACCTGGTAGAGCGCGTCGCCTGGCATGAAACGCATGCCCTGTACCGCCTTTTTCTCGGTCACGATGCCTGCCACCGGCGAGCGAAATGTGAGGGTGCGGCGCGCCGTGCCCGACTGAGTCAGCGCCTTCACCTGCTCGTCCGAAATATCCCAGTTGCGCAGGCGCGTCAGGCCCGATTCGGCGAGTTCTCGCATTCCTTTCTGTGTTTCCTCGCTGGCGCCCTTCAAGGCGTCGACCCCTTGGGCGGCAATCGCATATTCGCGTTGCGCCGACACCAGCTCTGGGCTGTAGACCTCAAACAACGGCTGGCCCTTGCCCACGGCCTGGCCGGTGGCGTTGACATGCAAGCGTTCGACGTAGCCCTCGAACTTGGGGGTGATGGCGTAGGTCAGGCGCTCGTCGGGTTCGATGCGGCCTGCCGCGCGCACCATCTTGTCCAGGTTGCGCAGGCTGACAGCCTCAACGCGCACCCCGAGCTTCTGAACCTTGTCGGTGCTGATCTTGATCTGGTTGGCGCTTCCGGCTTCCGGTTCCTGATCGCCCTCGTAGACGGGGATGTAATCCATCCCCATCGGGTCCTTCTTGGGCGTGGGGGACGTATCGGGCAAGCCCATCGGATTGCGGTAATAGAGAACCTTGCGCTCCTTCTTATCGTTTGCCGAAGCAACAGTCGATGTCGCCTGCACTGATCCATGTGCAGCGGACTGGCGTTGCCCGTACCAATAGCCGCCTCCCGCAGCCAGTGCCGTGGCGGCCAGCACGAGCGCGCCCACCTTGATAGTTGTTGTCATAGATCTTCTCCCACGATGCGCTCGATGTCTGCCAGGCGAATCTGCGCCGCGACTCCTGCTTTGACTTGATTGAGTTTGGCTTGTCGTATCTGTCTCTGTGCATCCAGCAGGGTGGCGAAATCCACCTTGCCCGATTCGTAGCCTGCCAAAGCCGACCGGAACGTCAGCTCCGACTGGGGTAGCAGGCTGTCCGTGGTCAACGCCAGCGTACGGCGAGCCGCATCCAGGCCCGCCAAGTTTTCATACAGATCCGCCAGTACCTGGTTGGTGGCCGCTTCGCGGCGCGAGCGGGCGGCATCCAGCATGGCCTGTGCTTCCTGCTCCTGTGCGCGCCGGGTGTCCTGCTGCAAGGGAATGGTGACCTCGACCATCAACTCCCATTCCCGGATCGACTTACCGTACTGGATGGGTGACACCCCCACCGCAAAGTCCGGATAGCGGTTCTTGTAGGTGAGTTCACGGTTCTTTTCTGCAGCCTGGATTTGTGACTCCTCGGTTCTCAGCAGCGGATTGCTGGACCGTGCACGCTGCTCCAGGACATCAAATCGCATGGTCTCAGGCGCCGGAAGTGTGCGAATGCTCTCTGGCGTAGCCAGCATCTCGCTGGCAGGGCGCCCCACGAGCGCTTTCAGCTTGGCCTGCAACTGACTTCGCTCTGCTTCGAGTGCAATCAATTCGTTGCGCATGGTGGTTTGCTCCAGCTGCGCACGAATCACGTCCTGCTGCGCGGCCAGGCCACCGGCGTAGCGCACCTGGGCGACTTTTTCCAGGCGAGTCATCAGGTCCAGGATCTCCCTGGTCAGCCGCTCGTTCTGGTCCAGATAGTAGAGTTGGGCGTATGTCGTCTTGATCTTGGTCGCTAGTTCACTCCAGGTGCCAGCCACTCGCCCTCGGGCTGCTTCGGCCTGCAATTGGGCCGATTCACGCTTGAGGCCCCGTTTCCCAAACCACGGCAATTCCTGTGTGAGCAGGTATCGCGTGCTGCCCACACGCCCTGGCAGCAGCGTCGGGTTGCGCTCGCCCATCCGGGTAAGGTCACGAAGTTCCATGCTGAACTTTGGATCCGGCAAGGCACCCGCGGGTACGACACGCTCGGCAGCGGCATCGGCATCAAAACGCATGCTTGCGATTTCGGGGTTTCGCTCCCTGGCCGCTTGCAGCAACCCTTCAACACTCGACCCAAGCTTGACCTCCTGCGCGTAAACCATCGAGCTCAGCGCGAGAGACACCATTACCACACCCAACGACAGGCGATTCCTCATAGGCATCATGACCTCCCCCTTGGCGCACGCAAAGCGGAATTCAACCGGTCAATTACTTCGGCCCAGTCCGCGTCTTCCAGAAGTTCTTCGCGCAACAGAGTCGCCTGAGATGGTGTCCAGAATGGCGCATCGGCCAGCAGCACATCGGCCGGCAGTGGAGCGTGGGCCTCCAAGAACTCCCCGATGCCTGCCGCGTCCATGCGCAGACCAAGCTGGGAAAACAGTTCAGAGAAGCGATGAAATGACTTTTCCATAGCGGTGGTCCCTATTGTTCAAACACAAAAATAGGACTTACGCAAAATTGTTCCAGTAAGGCGCTCTGACGCAGACAGTGCAAGCGCACGGCAAGGAAGAGCAACGCCGCTGGGGCGATTTTGCGTAAGTCCTGAAAAATTCTGAAGACGTGGTCGGTGGAGGCTCACGAAAGCGTCAGGCTCAGCGCCAAAATGACCGCTCTGCAAGCCATCCCACCCTCTTTCACTGAAATCCAGGGTGTTGCACTTCGTATTTGAGTCCGCCCACCGCGTGCGAATTCACGTTGTGATTCTGCAAGCCCGAGACTGACGGGAAGATGTTTCAAAAATTACATTTCTGTCAGGTAATTTTTGGGGCGTGACCTATCAGGCTGCTGAAATCCCGAGGTTAGCCAGGCCGACGCGCGATCCCACAGAATGGATTCAACGTGCTCTGCTGGAGCCCCAATTGGGGGCTATCAACTCGGGGAGTAGAGACGCTGACGCGCGTCGCGTTCGGCAGGTGACTCGTTCAGCATTTCATTGATCACTTGCTGACGAGTTTTCCCAGGGCCCACATTAGGCACAGGCATTGGGTAGTTGCTCTGGCCATAAGACAGGCGTCCTTGCTGCATGGCAGCCTTGGTTTCCGCGATAACCTGCTCTCGCGTCTTCTCGCTCTTGAAGTGTTCCGGGTGAACGATTACGCCCTTTTCATTGTTGGCAGGATGCTCATATGCTGCCGAAGCCATCCCTGGAAGGCCCAGAGCAACTACTGCGGTTGCTGCTGCGATCATGGAAGAAAGGAAGAGGCGTTGTTGGGTCATGGTTGAAGCTCCTAAGGAAGGTAGATGAAACTTGCATCTCTCATGCCTTGGTCGGGCGTTGAGGAGATGTGTTCATCTTAGGGAGCGCACCCCAACAGAATCCGGACAGCCAGATGAGATTGTTGTCAGCTTGATGGCTGTGAGCCACGGTGAGGAAACATCAAGGTGAAGCAGGTTCGCCCGTCGCCCGACGTCGCCGTGACGCTGCCGCCGTGGGCCTCAGCGATGGCACGTGTGATGGCCAGGCCCAGCCCGGAGCCATCGGAGTCCGGATGGGCCCTGGAAGCATCGGCTCGGTAGAAGCGGTCGAACAGCCGGGGCAGGATCTTGGCATCGATGTCGGTTCCAGTGTTCTCCACGGCCACTGTCGTGGTTTGTGCCGTGCTGGTGATACGGATGGTGATGTCGCCGGCCTCGGGCGTGTAACGCAGGGCATTGGACAGCAGGTTGCTCACCGCACGGCGGAACATCAGGCGATCGCCTTCGACCTCGCCGTCTCCTTTCAACTGGAGCCGGATGCGCTGGGCCTGTCCGAATTTCTGTGTGTGAGGCTCATTGAACCTTCACCGATATCGTGAAGCTAGTTGAATATCTTACGTGCTCGATTTCGTGAACCGGTCTTCGTAGAGGATCGCGAATTGGTTCATCGCTGATTTCCAGTTGTTGGCCGCCCGTCCCCAGTCCTCGGTGATGTTGCGCAGTGCCAGCCAGATCAGCTTGGTGGCCGCGTCGTCGCTGGGGAAGTGTCTGCGCGTCTTGAGATCAAAGCGCAGCCTCGCATTCACGCTCTCAATCGCGTTGGTGTGTAAATCACCCTGCGCACCTCGGGCGGGAAGGCGAAGAACGGGATGACCTTGTCCCGGGCCCTGCGCCAGGCGCCAACGACGGTCGGGAATTTCTGGCCCCATGGCCCCTGGGCAAACGCATCCAGTTCGGCCTCGGCCGCCTCTGCGCTCACGGCCGTGTAGATCGGCTTAATGGCTGCGGCCAGCAGCTTACGATCCTTCCCGCTGGCGAAGTCCAAGCTGTTGCGTATCAGATGCACGATGCAGGTCTGCAGCGTCGTGGCCGGGAACACCGCTTGCAGCGCCTCGGGCATGCCCTTGAGGCCATCGGTCACGGAGATCAGGATGTCATGGACTCCGCGCGTCTTCAGATCGTTGAACACGCAACATCGCAGAACTTGGCGCCCTCGGTGTTCTCGATCCAGATCCCCAGGATGTCACGGCTGCCGTCGGGCAGCACGGCCAGCGCCAGATACACGGCCTTGGAGCGCACCACAGCGTCTTCACGTATCTTGACCCGCAGCGCGTCGAAGAACACGACGGGGTACATGGGCTCGAGCTGGCGCGTCTGCCAGGCCGAGACCTCGCTCATCACCGCGTCGGTGACGCTGCTGATGAGATCGGGCGAGACATCGACCGAGTACATCTCGGCCAGGAAGCCCTGGATCTCGCGCACCGTCATGCCGCGTGCGTACATGGCGGAGATCCAAGTCGTTAAAGCCGGTGAAGCGGCGCTCATGCTTGCCAATGAGCTGGGGCTCGAACGTGCCCTCGCGGTCGCGGGGAACGTCGATGCGCAAGGCGCCGACGTTGGTCAGCACGGTCTTGGCGCTCTTGCCGTTGCGGTGATTGACGGCAGCCCCTTCTGGCTTGGCCTGGCCGGGCGCGTAGCCCAGGTGATGGCTCATCTCGGCGCCCAGCGCTCGTTCAAGAACCGACTTCTTGAACTGCTGGAAGATGCCTTCGAGTTCGGCCGGCGTTACCGGCCCGGGAATGAGTTGCTCCAGCAGCTCGGCTGAGAATTGCGGCTGCGCCGCCTTGTCCGCTGCTGCAGTCGTCTTCGTCTTGCGTGGCATTCATGCTCCTTGTTGACATGCTATGCCTCACACACAAAATTTCTGACAGGCTTTCTGACAGGCTCGCTCGCGCCGATCCACTGGCGACTTCTGTCTACCCGTGTGGTAGATCCTCCGTCCTCCGCGTTTGTCCCCCGCACAGGTCCACCAACTTGCGCTCCAGCTCGCGCCGCTCCCTGATAAAAATGTCATCGGGCTGTCTAGATTCTGTTGGGGTGCGCTCCCTACGATGAACACATCTCCTCAACGCCCAAGCAAGGCATGAGAGATGCAAGTTTTATTCACCATCGCTAGGAGCTTCAACCATGATCCAACAACGCCTCTCCCTTTCTTCCATGATTGCCGCGGCGGCCGCAGTGGTTACCCTGGGCCTTCCAGGGATGGCTTCGGCCGCATACGAACATCCTGCCAACAATGAAAAGGGCGTAATCGTTCACCCGGAACACTTCAAGAGCGAGAAAACCCGTGCCCAAGTCAAAGCAGAAGCCGAGGCTGCCATGCGGCAAGGCCTCCTTTCTTACGGCGAAAGCAACTACCCTATCCGCACACCTGATGCAGCAGGTCCAGGCAAGACGCGTGAGCAAGTAATCAACGAATTGCGGAGCGAGTCCCCTGAAGAACGCGACGCGCGTCTGCGTCTCTATTCCCCCGGTTGATTGTCCTCGGTGGGGCTGCAGAAAATTCCTTGGAATCCATTCTGTGGGATTGTTGGCGTCGGCCTGACTAACCTCGGGCCAGCCCAGGCCGCCGTCCAATTTCCCATGACACCCCACCGCCGCGAACCGTCCCGACGAGTCGCTGACCCAGCCGCGGCTCGATCACCGACTTACACGGAACGAGCGAGAATCCCATGCCGTCATCCTGCATCTAGCAGCGTGCACTCGCCAGCATCACGGAACGCCGGTAGATGTCCGCAGCGCGCTGCGCGTCGGCCACGGGTCGATGTTTCTGGCCGGTTTCGGATCCGATCCTGAGGTTTCCCCTCAAACTTCAAGCGCGGCATTGGGATTGCTCCAGCGGCTAATGATCTGCAACAGTGGCTCGGTGGGCGGATCAAGGACAGTAACGATTAACCAGCCCAGTTGATGCACCGACAGCTGTGGGCGGCTGCGGCGGTTGGTCAGTTGCCAATGGCGTTGTTGCTGACCGTCGTAGGCCCATTGCCCGACCAGATACAGCACCCACTGCGCCAGCGTGGCGATCAGCACCAGCACGGCCAGGCGCTCGGGCGTGCGCGTACCGCTGCGCTCCAGGCCCAGACCCCAACGCGCATTCTTGGTGTCGCGAAACGATGGCTCGATTTGCATGCGCTGCGCGTACCGCGCCGCAATCGCTGCAGCGCTGAGCTGGCGCAGCGAGCATGAGGCGGCCAGCAGCCACGGCTCGGTTTGCGAGCGGGCATTCTTGCGTGAGTGTTTGCTGCGCGCGCGGGTGCCGCGCACCGTGTGCTTGTGCCGGCCTTTGGGCTCGTGCTTGAGCAGTACCAGCCGGCACACATGGGGGCGCGAGCGCACGCATTCATAAGCGCCCAGGTCGCTCGGCCTGGTGGTGGCTTGCGCCCACACGCTGCGGCAGCTGGCCCAGCGCGCCTGCGGGTGGTCCGCTGGACGCAGCAGATCACGCCCACGGATACGCCCCAGCCAATGCCAGCCGAGTTTTTCCACGGCGGCAAACCAGGGCGCACGAAAGCCTGCATCGGTGACGATGATAGGGCACGCCCGCTCGCCAACGATGGCCTTGAGCTGGCGCAGAAAGCGCGTATGCGTGCGGGGCGTGGCCGCCTGCTTGGCGCCGTACACCTGCTCGAGCAAGCTCAGGCTGCGCCCATGCAAGGCCAAGCTGGCGCGGATCAGCTGCACACTGCGATCGGCCTTGAGATCGCTCCTGATGTTGTCCCCGTATTCCCGTCCCCGTCCTAGTCGCAATAAAGCGCCTGGTCCATCGCCGGTTCCTGGCGCACTTGTGCAGCCCGCTGCCTCCTGAACTCCCGAGGCGAGCGCATTTTCAGCG
>NZ_JAFNME010000048.1 GCF_017368815.1 Comamonas denitrificans
CCGAACAGGACAGTGAAACAGGTCAGCGCCGATGATAGTGCGGGTTCCCGTGTGAAAGTAGGTCATCGTCAGGCTCTTATAGCAAAGCAAACCCCCAGTCCCAAAAGACTGGGGGTTTTGTTTTTGTAGCGCCTTGCGCTTGCTGGGTAAGAGTTTAGGGCTTATTGGGGCCTAAAACTGCCTAAGGGGCTGCGCAAATAGCTATTAATAAAAGATGGTGGTAGGCTTGCGCTTCTTCTATGGGGGCGGGAGCGGGAATATGTTTCACCATCGGGTATTGGCGGGCTGGGGGCTGGTAGCGGCAGGATTATTGGCGCTGCCGGTGCAGGCGTTGCAGGTGCAAAAGCTCTCGCCCCAAGGGGTGGTGAATGAAGTGCGCCAAGTGGTGTTGCGCACGGATCAAGATGCCGTGCGCTTTGGTGACCCTCAGGCCGCAGCGCCCGCAGCAGTGACTTGTTCTGACGAAAAAAGCGCCCAAGGCACCAGCCGCTGGAACAGTGCCCGTGAATGGGTGTGGCAGTTTGAGCGTCCTGTACCGCCGGGGGTGCGCTGCCAGGTGCAGTTGAATAAAACTTTTCAATCACCAGAAAAGCAAACTCTAAAGGGTGCTGCACGCTATCAATTTGAGGTGGCGGGCCCTGATGTCACGCAGGTTTGGCCTTTTAGCTACGAGTCGATTGAGGAAGAGCAGGTGTTTGTCCTGCGCTTTAACGCCGTGCCAACGCCGCAGAGTGTGCAAGCGCATGCTTATTGCCGCAGCCAAGAGGTGGGGGAGCGCATTCCCGTGCGCTGGGTGGAGGGTGCGGTGGCGCAAGAGATTGTGCAAGGGCTCCACTTGGATGGGCAGGTGGCGCAAGAGCCGGGTCAATGGGTGCTGTTGGCGTGCAATCGGCGGCTGACGGCGGGCAGCAAGGTGCAATTGGTGATTGACGCTGGGGTGCAAACCGCTGCGGGGGTGGTCAGTCGCAAAAGCCGTGCCCTGGAGTTTTCGGTGCGCGATGCCTTTACCGCAGAAATGGTGTGTGAGCGTGAGAATGCGAACGCCGGTTGTCTGCCGATTCGTTCCATTGATTTGAACTTGAGTGCGCCGATTGATAAAGCCTTGGCGGCCCAGGTTCGCTTGGTGGGCGGGGGGGCGAAGTTGGCGCCGAAACTGGATGCGGAAGATGCCAACGCTGTGCGCAATTTGGTCTTTGGCCCGGCGGGCTTGTTGCCAGAGACCAGCTACCGGCTGGAGCTGCCTGCGCCATTTACCGATGACAGTGGCCGCCCCTTGGTCAATGCGGCCAGCTTTCCTTTGGCCTTGAAAACGGGCCGGGCCCCGGCGTTGGCGAAATTTGCCAGTGCTGAATTTGGGGTTTTAGAGCGTTTTGCGCAGGCGCAGGGCGGGCGCACAGGCGATGGCGTGGCGGTGCTGCCATTGACGGTGCGCCATATTGAAGGCCTGGACCAACCAGCGGCCAAAGCGCAGTTGCGCGATTTGGTGCTGACGGAGGATGCCGACATCATCGCTTGGTGGAATAAATTGGCGCGTTACCGCTGGGGCCATGTCGATCGCAAGCAGGCTGCCCAGGATGTGCAAGGCCCTTTGCCGGCCCCCTTGCCGAAGCGGCTTCGCTCGGACACGGAAGAGGGTGACGAGGGGGTGGATTACCGGGAGGTGACGCAAGACAGCGTTGCGACGCGGGTGCTCTCGCTCCTGCGGGGTCAGCCGGGGGTGCAGCAGGTGCTGTTGCCCAGCCCGAAAGAGGGCGATCCTCGGCCGTTTGAAGTGGTGGGCGTGCCACTCAAGCAACCGGGCTTTCACGTGTTAGAGATTGATTCGCCCAATTTGGGCGCAGCCTTGCTCGATGAGCGACTGGGGGCCGAGCGGCGGATGTTTGTGCGCACCTCTGCGTTGGTGACGAATTTGGCCGTGCATGCCAAGTTGGGCAAAGAAAATTCTGCCGTCTGGGTTACCAGTTTCGATCGGGGGCGGCCGGTTGCCGGGGCGCAGGTGCAAATTTCGACCTGCGCCGGGCATCTCCAGGCCCAAGGGCTGACGGATGGTGATGGGCTGCTGTTGTTGCCGGACATTGCCCGCGAGGCACCGCAGTGCAGCGGCGAACCAGAAAGCGGCAACTGGTTTATCAGTGCCCGGGCCGAGGGCGACATGGCCTTTATCTGGAGCAACTGGCAGCGCGGGATTGAGCCTTGGCGGTTCAATTTGCCCCAGGGCTGGAGCAATGACACCGAAATCGTGGCCCACACGGTGCTCGATCGCAGCCTGGTGCGGGCGGGCGAGACGGTGTCGATGAAGCACTTTGTCCGAGCGCAAAGCATGGAGGGCTTGCGTGCTTTGCCCGATGTGACGGCGACGGCGGTGGCCATCACCCATGTGGGCAGCGGGCAGCGCTATGAAGTTCCGATCGAATGGGTGAAAGAGGACGGCACGGCCCGTTATGCGGTGAACCGCTTTGCCGTGCCCCCGGCTGCCAAGTTGGGCGCGTACCGGATTGAGCTGGTCGATGGCGATGCCACCGGGCGGTTTGCGCTGCATACGGGGCAATTTCGTGTGGAGGAGTTTCGCCTGCCGGTGCTGGAGGGCAGTGTGCAGCCCGTGCCCAAAGCGCCGCTGGTGCAGCCAGGAGCGATGCCGGTGGCGGTGAGCTTGCATTACCTCAATGGCGGCTCGGCCAAAGGCCAGCAGGTGCAGGTCAATGCCTTGTTGCGGGAGCAGGGGGTGTCTTTTCCGCGCTGGTCGAGTTACAGCTTTGGCGCGCCCAGCAGTGCGCAGCGTGCAGAGCAGGATGCGCCGCCCGAGCGCCTGCTGGCCGACAAGCTGCCCACCCGCTTGGATGCCCAGGGCCAGGGGCAGGTACAGCTGCCCGATGTGGGCACTTTGCAGCGCCCGCGCGAGCTGCTGCTGGAGGCCAACTTTGCCGACCCCAACGGCGAAATCCAAACCCTGCGCAGCACCCATACCCTGTGGCCGGCGGCGGTGCTGCCCGGCATCTTGGCCGATGACTGGGTGTCGGTTGAGCGCAAGCTGAAGTTGCAAACCGTGGCCGTCGATACCGCAGGCCGCCCGCAAGCCGGGGTGGCGATGAAGGTGGAAGGCGTGTTCTCGCGCACCACCAGCACGCGCAAACGCTTGGTGGGTGGCTTTTACAGTTATGACAACCAGTCCGAACAGACCCCGTTGGGCACGCTGTGCAGCGGCAAGAGCGACAGCGGTGGTTTGTTGCTCTGCGAAGTCAATTTGACCCAACCGGGCGAGGTGGAGCTGGTGGTGACCGCCACCGATTCAGAGGGCCGCACTGCCCAGGCCGCCACCTCGGTGTGGGTGACGGGGCAGGGCGAGCTGTGGTTTGGCGGCGAGGACCATGACCGCATGGATCTGCTGCCCGAGGAAACCCACTACAGCACCGGCCAGACGGCACGCTTTCAAGTGCGCATGCCTTTTCGCGAGGCCACCGCCCTGGTCACTGTGGAGCGCGAGGGCGTGCTGCATACCGAGGTGGTAACCCTCAAAGGCAGCAAGCCCGTGCTGCAGCTGCCGGTGCAAGCCGGTTGGGGCCCGAATGTGTACGTGAGTGTGCTGGCCCTGCGCGGGCGCTTGTACGAGGTGCCGTGGTACAGCTTTTTTACCTGGGGCTTTAAAGCGCCGCGCCAGTGGTGGGACGCTTACTGGCATGGCAATAAAGAATACATAGCGCCTACCGCTATGGTGGACTTGAGTAAACCCTCTTTTCGCCTTGGAGTGGCTGAAATCAAAGTGCAAGACGCTACGACAAAGCTAGCGGTAAACATCAGCACCGATAAACCCCGCTACCAAGTGCGTGAGCCGGTGCAAGTGAATATCCAAGTGCTGCGCGCAGACGGGCAGCCCGCCGCGCATGCCCAGGTGGCCATTGCCGCTGTCGATAAAGCCCTGCTGGAGCTGATGCCCAACACCACCTGGAACTTGGCCGACGGACTGTGGCGCCAGCGCGACTGGAGCGTGAGCACCGCCACTGCCCAGTCTGAGATTGTGGGCCGACGCCACTACGGGCTGAAAGCCGCAGCCCCGGGTGGTGGCGGTGGCCGCAGCAATACGCGCGAATTGTTTGACACCTTGCTGCTGTGGCAGCCCGTGGTGCCGCTCGATGCCCAGGGCCGTGCCCAGGTGCAGGTGCCGCTTAATGATGCCCTCACCAGCTTTGAGATTGTGGCCATTGCCGATGAGGGCGACGACCGCTTTGGCACTGGCAGCACCACGATTGCCACCACCCAAGATTTGCAGCTGATCAGCGGCCTGCCCCCCGTGGTACGCGAGGGCGACCAGTTCATGGCCCTGTTCACCGTGCGCAACACCACCGCGCAGCCCATGCAAGTGCAGCTCCAACCCCAGGCCACGGGACTGGAGCTGGCCGCGCAGAACGTCGATATTCCGGCGGGCGAGGCCAAAACGCTGGAGTGGCCCGTACAGCTGCCAATCGCCCTGGCGCAAGCGGACGAAGGCACGGTGCGCTGGACGGTGCAGGCCACCGATCGCACCAGCGGAGCCAGCGATGCGCTCACCGTGGGCCAGCGCCTGCTGCCTGCCGTGCCCTTAACGGTGCAGCAATCCACGCTGGTGCAAATGGAGGGCCGCCTGGACATGCCGGTGCAATGGCCCGCCCAGGCTGTGCTGGGCAAAGGCGGCTTGCGCCTGGCGTTCAGCGAGCGCCTGGCCGACCCGCAGCAGGGCGTGCCCGGTTTGCGCACCTGGTGGCAGCGCTACCCCTACAGCTGCCTGGAGCAAACCACCAGCCGAGCGGTGGGGCTGAACGATGCGGATGTGTGGGGCAGCATCATGGGCCGCTTGCCCACCTACCTGGATGATGATGGCCTGGCCATGTATTTCCCCGCCGCAGAGGGGCCGCGCAGCCGGGCCAGCCAAGGCAGTGACACGCTGACGGCGCATTTGCTCACCCTCTCGCACTTCATGCGCCAGACCGATCCGCGCTTTACCCTGCCGCCGGCCGAGCAGGCACAGATGCAGCAGGCCTTGATTGCCTTTGTCACCGGCAAGCTGCAGCGCACGTTCTGGAGCCCGCAGCCAGATATGACCGCACGCAAGTTGAGCGCCATTGCCGCCTTGGCGCTGGATGGCAAAGCCACCCCGGCGCTGCTGGACAGCCTGGACATCGACCCCCTGCGCTGGCCCACGCACAGCGTGCTGGACTGGCTCACCGTGCTCGAACACGTGCAAGTGCCGGGCCGCGCCCAGCGGCAGCAAGAAGCTTGGCACATCCTGCGCAACCGCTTGGCCTACCAAGGCACGCAAGTGGGCTTCTCTACCGACGCGCAAGACCACTGGTGGTGGCTGATGCAAGGGCCGGACGTAAACGCCGCCCGCCTGCTGCTGGCCACCATCGGCCAAGCCGAGTGGGACGCTGAGCGCCCCCGCCTGGTCACCGGCCTGCTGGCGCGGCAGAAAAGCGGGGCCTGGGCCACCACCACCGCCAACCTGTGGGCCGGGCTGGCGCTGCGCCAGTTCAGCAGCACCTATGAGCGCGACCCGGTCAGCGGCGACACCACCGCCATGCTCAATGCCACCACGCATACCCTGGATTGGCAAACGCTGCAGCCCACCGGCCGCGCTGCCCCAACCGCTGCCGCCCCAGTGCAGGCCCAGCCCAGCCGCTTGCTGCCCACCGGCAGCAGTGCCTTGGATGCGCCGTTGCCCGCCAACACCTTGTTCCTGCCTTGGGGCGAGCGGGCGATGGGGCAATTGAGCGTGCAGCACCGGGGCACCGGCAAGCCGTGGGTGGCCATCCAATCCATTGCCGCCGTGGCCCGCACCACGCCGCTGGATGCGGGTTACCGCTTGCACAAAGTGGTCACCCCATTGCAAGGCGCAGACCTGCAAAACCTGCAGCGTGGCGACCTCGTGCGCGTGCGGCTGGACATTGAGGCCAGCGCTGATATGACCTGGGTGGCCGTGAACGACCCCATTCCTGCCGGGGCCACCATCTTGGGCAGCGGGCTGGGGCGGGATTCTGAAGTTGCCACCGCCGGGCACAACGCGGGGCACAGCGCACAGTCCCCCTGGTGGCACCAACCCACCTTTGTGGAGCGGGGGCAGGACAGCTACCGGGCCTATTGGGGGTATTTGGGCCAGGGCAAAGTCAGCGTCGAATACACCCTGCGGCTGAACAATGCCGGTCGTTTTGCCTTGCCCGCCTCGCGGGTGGAGGCCTTGTATGCCCCCGAGGTGTTTGGCGAAATGCCCAACCCGCCTTGGACCATTGCCACCCCTTGAATTTTTTGCTTTAAAGGAGCTTTTTGTATGCACTACCTCTTGACCTACCACTACAGCGCCGACTACCTGCAGCGTCGGGGCGAATTCCGCAATGGCCACCTGGCGGGGGCCTGGGCCGCCCAAGGCCGGGGCGAGCTGGTGCTGGGGGGCACAACGGGCAACCCGCCGGACAGTGCCGTGTTCATGTTTGACTGCGCCGACCCCAGCGTGATTGAAGCCTTTGTGCAGGCCGACCCCTATGTGCAAAACGGCCTGGTGCTGCGTCACACCATCGTGCCGTGGACCACGGTGGTGGGGGATGCGGCGCACACCCCGGTTCGACCAGAATAACAATTAACTTCATAAAAAATAGCTTTTACCGTTTGATTTAAAAGTGTTTTTTGGTAAAAACACCATAAAAACTACTATTTTCAAGCGCTAATAGCTTCTTTAAAAATAGCAATGGCGTGGCTCCCCCTGGTACGGCAAGCACTCCAGCGGCCTGGGCTGGCAGTGCTGCTGCTGGCCTTGCCGTGGGCGGCCCAGGCGCTGCCCAGCTACCGCGAAGTGCGGGCCGAATACCGCCCATCGCACACCCTGATCTTGGCCGCCGATGGCCAAGAGGTCCACAGCCTGCGCACCAATGCCCAGGTGCGCCAAGGGCAGTGGGTGGCGTTAAGCGAGGTTTCTGCCGCGCTGCGCCTGGCCTTGCTGGCCAGTGAGGACCAGCGCTTTTACCAGCACAGCGGGGTCGATTGGCAGGCCGTCTCAGCCGCCGCCTGGGGCAATCTGTGGCACCAAAAAACACGCGGGGCCAGCACCATCACCATGCAGCTGGCCGGTTTGCTGGATGAAGACTGGCGCAACGCCGCCGGGCGGCGCAGCCTGGGGCAAAAATTGGGCCAGGCCGTGGCAGCCACCCGCTTGGAGCGCAGCTGGCGCAAAGATGACATCCTGGAGGCCTACCTCAACCTGGTGCCCTTTCGGGGCGAGTTGGTCGGCCTGGATGCCTTGAGCCGCACCCTGTTTGGCAAAGCCCCGCATGGATTGGATGGGCACGAGGCGGCCATTGCCTCCGCCCTCATTCGCGGCCCCAACGCCACGGCCCCAGTGGTTGGGCAGCGGGCTTGTGGCGTGCTGCAAAGCCTGGCCGCCTTGCAACAACGCCCCGCGCCCGATTGTGCGGCGGTGCGCTGGCGCACCGAGCAGGTGTTAAGCGCCCGCCTGTGGCCGGCCAGCAGCGGCATTGCCCCGCATTGGGCGCGGCGCGTGCTGGCGCAGTGGCCGCCAGGGCAAACCCTGCCCAGCCGCATCACCACCACGCTGCACGCCGATGTGCAGCGGGTGGCGCTGCAAAGCCTGCAGCGCCATCTGCGCGAGCTGCAGGGGCACAACGTCGAAGACGGCGCGGTGCTGGTGCTGGACAACGCCAGCGGCCAGGTGCTGGCCTGGGTGGGATCGTCGGGCAGCTTGAGCCAGGCGCACGAGGTCGATGGCGTGCTGGCCCAGCGCCAGCCCGGCTCCACGTTGAAACCTTTTTTGTATGCCCAGGCCGTGCAGCAGCGGCGCTTGACCGCCGCATCGCTGATTGAAGATTCTGCGGCGCACATCAACACCGGCGCGGGCCTGTACATCCCGCAAAACTACGACCGTCGCTTTAAAGGCTGGGTGTCGGCCCGGGTGGCGCTGGCTTCGTCGCTGAACGTGCCTGCGGTGCGCACCTTGGCCATGGTGGGGGTGGAAGATTTTTACCAGCAGCTGGCCCAGCTGGGCCTGGGCCTGCCCCAACCGGCGGGCTATTACGGCTACAGCCTGGCCTTGGGCAGCAGCGAGCTGGATTTGCTGCGCCTGACCAACGCCTACCGGGCCTTGGCCAATGGGGGGCGCTGGCAGCCCATTGCACCGCTGGTGGCGCCGTTGCACCCAGCACCCAGCGCACCCCCGGCGCAGCGCCAAGCCATTGGCCCGCAGGCGGCGTTTATCGTGGGCGATATCTTGTCTGACAGCTTGGCCCGGGCACCAACCTTTGGCCTCGATAGCGTGCTGACCACGCGGTTTTGGAGCGCCGTCAAAACCGGCACCAGCAAAGACATGCGCGACAACTGGGCCATCGGCTGGTCGCAGCATTACACCGTCGGGGTGTGGGTGGGCAATGCCAGCGGCGCGGCGATGCACGAGGTCAGCGGCAGCAGCGGTGCCGCGCCCGTGTGGGCTGAGGTGCTGGGGTATTTGCACCGTGCGCAGCCCAGCCTGGCCCCCCCGCCACCCGCCGGGGTGGTGCAGCACAGCGTGCAGTTTGCAGCAGGGCAAGGGCTGGATGCCAACCGGCAAGAATGGTTTCTCAGCGGCACCGAGCAGACCCGGTTTGTGCGCGACGATAAAGCCCCACGGACTGCACCGGCCGGGGATGAAAAAAACTTTGCACCGCGCATTGACAGCCCCGCCTCGGGCACGATTTTGGCGCTCGATCCCGACATTCCCCCCGCCCAGCAGCGCCTGTGGCTCAGGGCCAGCAGCCCGGCGGTGCGCTGGCGGCTCAATGGCCACATTCTGGGCACCGGGGCGCAATTGGCATGGCTGCCCATGCCCGGCCAGCATGTGTTAGAAATCGTTGATGCTCAGGGGCGCAGGCTGGATGCCGTCACGGTGCAAGTGCGCGGTGCGGGCTTGTCTGGCAAGCCACGAGGTAAACCCTAGCGACGCAATAAACACTTATTTTTAGAATAGAAACCAGTTTGACCGAATTGCTCCACCCGCTGTGAAACCGCATGTCGCTCGTCCGTTATCTGACCCATCGTTTGGTGCTGCTGTCCTTGCTGGTTTCGCTGGGCATCGCCGGGCTGTTGGCGCGCAACCTGTGGGTGGTGCATGAAAACGCCCTGGCCAGCGCCGAACTGGCCAGCCGCAACCTGAGCCACACCTTGGCCGTCGGCCTGCAATGGGTGCTGGCCGAGGTGGATCACGATATTTTGCAGGTGCGCAATGTCTTGCAGCACCGTGACCAAAAGACGTGGGACATGCACGCCGTGCTGGCCTTGTCGGGCAGCGAGCTGCTGGTGCTGGATGAATACGGCGATGGCGTGCGCGACATGGTTTCAGGCAAAAGCACGCAGCCGCTGGGGCAGCGCGATTTTTTTCAAGCCCTGCGACAGGCCCCCCAGGCCGGCGTGGCGGCGGTCGCCATTGGCAGCCCCCAGGCACTCTTGGAAAATGGCCCCCAGGTTCTGCCCATTGCGCGGGCCTGGTATGACAAGAATGGCCATTTTGCCGGGGCGGTGGTGGCCAGTTTGCCGATTGCACGGCTGGAGCAATGGTTGTCCGGAATGGAGATGGGTGCGGGCAGTGCCGTCAATATCATTCGCCGTGATGGGCAAGTGCTGCTGCGCTTTCCGCAGACCGATGCACTTTTGCGGTCATTGGCCGGCAGCGCCAATTTTCAGCGTTACATCGCCCAGCCCGTGGGGGTGTTTGTTGCACCGTCGGTGCGCGATGGCATAACGCGCATCCACAGCTTTGAGCATGTGGCCCAGATGCCCCTGCTGGTGAATGTGGTGCAGGCTAAGACGACGGTGCTGCACTCCTGGTACCGCACGGCCTGGAGCCTGGGCAGCTTTTCTGTTTTGCTGGTGCTGGGCAATCTAGGCCTGGCCCTGCTGTTTACCCGCGAATTGGAGCGTCGCCGCCGTGCCCAGCAAGCTTTGCGCACAGAAAAAAACCGCATGCAGCACATGGCCCTGCACGATGCCCTCACGGGTCTGCCCAATCGCCTCTTGCTCAAAGACCGGATGGAGCAGGCCATAGCGGCGGCCCAGCGCGATGGTGGCACCGTGGGGCTGCTCTACCTCGATCTGGATGGCTTCAAACAAGTCAATGACCGCTGGGGCCACGAGGCGGGCGATTGCGTGCTCTTGCACATCGCCCAGCAACTGCAGCAAGTGGCCCGGGGGACGGACACCGTTTGCCGCCTGGGGGGCGATGAATTTGTGCTGCTGCTGCCCGAGTGCACCTTGGTCGATGTGCAGCAGATTGCCACGCGCGTGCTGGCCGCGTGCGCCGTGCCGTGCTGGTGGCACGGGGTGGATTTGCAGCAGGTGTACAGCATCAGCGGCGGCGTGTGCATGTTTCCAGAGCACGGTACCAATTTTTCTGACTTGCTGCGCCATGCCGACAGTGCCCTGTACCAAGCCAAAGAAGCCGGGCGCGGCCAGGTGGTGTATTACCAGGCAGCGGTGTCGCCTTAAGCCAGGGCCGCACTGCACAAATTTCAAGCGCCCCAAAAAATCCATCACAACGCAGCCGTGGCCCAGCCACTACCATTGCGGCATTCAATTTCACAATGAAAAATAAAGGGTACACCGTGGCCGATCTCTCCAAAATCACCTGCATCGAAGACCTGCGCCAAGTGGCCGAGTGCCGCGTGCCGCGCATGTTTTACGACTATGCCGACTCGGGCTCGTGGACCGAAGGCACCTACCGTGCCAACGAAAGCGATTTTCACGCCATCAAATTCCGCCAGCGCGTGGCGGTAAACATGGAAGGGCGCAGCACCGCCACCACCATGGTGGGCCAGCAGGCCAGCATGCCGGTGTGCATCGCCCCGGTGGGGCTGACCGGCATGCAGCACGCCGATGGCGAAATTCACGCCGCGCGGGCGGCGGAAAAATTTGGCATCCCCTTCACCCTCTCGACCATGAGCATCTGCTCCATCGAAGACATTGCCGAGCACACCACCGCGCCATTTTGGTTTCAGCTGTACATGATGCGCGACCGCGAGGCTATGGCCCGCATGATTCAACGCGCCAAAGATGCCAGATGCAGCGCCTTGGTGCTGACGCTGGATTTGCAGGTGATTGGCCAGCGCCATAAAGACATTAAAAACGGCCTGACCGCGCCCCCCCGCCCCACGCTTGCCAACATCATCAACCTGATGACCAAGCCGCGTTGGTGCTTAGGCATGGCCGGCACGCGCCGCCACACCTTCCGCAACCTGGTTGGGCATGTGAAGGGCGTGTCCGACATGAACTCCCTGGCCTCGTGGACCAATGAGCAGTTCGACCCGCGCCTGTCCTGGGAAGACGTGCGCTGGGTCAAACAGCAGTGGGGCGGCAAGCTGATCTTGAAAGGCATCATGGAAGTGGAAGATGCCGTGCTGGCCGCCAACAACGGCGCCGATGCGATTGTGGTCAGCAACCACGGTGGCCGCCAGCTGGACGGGGCCCCCTCGTCGATTGCCGCGCTGCCCGCGATTGTCGATGCCGTGGGCGACAAGCTCGAAGTGTGGATGGATGGCGGTATCCGCAGCGGCCAAGACGTGCTCAAAGCCTGGGCACTGGGCGCACGTGGCACCATGATTGGCCGCGCCATGGTCTATGGCCTGGGCGCGTTTGGCGAGGCAGGCGTGACCAAGGCACTGCAAATTCTGCACAAAGAGCTGGACATCAGCATGGCGTTTTGCGGCCATACGAATATCCAAACCGTGGACAGCAAAATTTTGGTGCCAGGAACGTATCCGGTGGCCCCGAAAAACGCCTAAAGCGCTTGCCAGACACAAAAAACGGCTGGATTCTTTCGAATCACAGCCGTTTTTTTGATAGGGTAATCCCCCCGTAAAACCAGCGTCTTGAGAAGTAGATGCCTCCAAAGGAGAATCTCTACTATGAAGAAGTCACGTTTTACAGACAGCCAAATCATCGATGCGCTCAAGCGTGCAGAAGCTGGCC
>NZ_JAFNME010000049.1 GCF_017368815.1 Comamonas denitrificans
GCGCCTGCGGCGCTGGTCTTTAAAAATCACCTCCACCGACTCCGTATGCCTAGTCATATTCATAGTCCTATTCCTATCTCAAAGATAAGCGATAGGACGGGGATGGGGAATCAGGGGGCTATCTCACTCCAATCGACCAAGATCACTGGCTGCTTGCAGTCCGCAAGTATTTGCCTGGCCATGCCAGCGTAGATGTCTGCACATTGGCGCTGCAATGCCGCGTTGCCCAGCAGGCGATCCATGCATTAGACGCGCTGGCGCACGCTGGTGCGCCCGTTCAAGGCGCGGGCCAGGTTCGATAGGGTATGGCTGCGCGCATGCAACGCCGCCTCGACGGCCCCCATCAGAGTCTGCAGCCTGCGCTTGTGTAGGCCCGGGCAACTGCGGGCCAGCGTATCGCGCAAAATCTCTATGGCATGCATGGCGGTGTCTCCTCGTGGCTTGTGTGGAAACACCAGTGGGGACTCAACTAACCATGCATGCACTCAGGCGCTGTTTTGGACAGCCAATCTAGCCCCCATGCTATTGATTTGCAAGCGAAATTTGAGGGGAAACCTCAGGATCTGATCAGCTTATGAGGCCGAAAGCCTTTGCTGTGTTGGATGTCTCCGGTAATTCCGCCTGATCAACGAACGATTGATAGGCTGGTCAATTTCACCGGCGGCAACATAAGAGGGATAAGGTACTGTAGTGCCGATGGGAGCCCTGTTGGCGTTGGTTATTTCTATCACAGCAACCTGCTCGGAAATTCCAGACTGAACTTTGTTCTCCCCGCACCGGATTCAACCGTCACACGTCCCCCGTGAGCTTGTGCGATGGCCCGGGTAATTGATAGTCCTAGGCCAGCACCATCGGATTGTGGGTGCAATCGAGACGGGTCGGCACGGTAGAAGCGGTCAAACAGGCGAGGAATGATTTGAGGATCAATGTCCTCCCCTGTGTTCTCGACCGTCACGATAACGGCTTGCGCTGTATCGCTGATGTCAATCGTTACATCGCTATGGTTTTTGGAATGGCGCAATGCGTTCGATAGCAAATTGCTCAACGCTCTTCGAAACATCAGTCGGTCACCCAAGACGTCTCCGTCACCGAACAGGCGTAGTGTGACGCTCTTTTCTTCCGCGACGGCTTCGTAAAACTCCAGTAACGCCTGGGCTTCCTTCGCGGCGGAAAACCGCTCCTTGTTCGGCAAGTCAACCCCACGATCCGTCTTGGCCAGGAACAACATATCCGACACCATGCGCGCCAAGCGTTCGAACTCCTCCGCGTTCGACGCCAGTATGTCTCGATATGTGTCAGCGTCTCGCCTGGTGGAGAGTGCGACCTGGGTTTGCGTCAGCAGGTTGCTGATGGGCGTGCGAAGTTCATGCGCCAAGTCCGAGGAGAAATCGGAGAGTCGCTGAAAGTCATTTTGCAGTCTGTCCAGCATCTTGTTGAGTTCCTGCGCCAAGTCAGCCATTTCCGCAGGAACTGCTTCGACGGGCATTCGCTTATCGAGACGATGGGAGCTGACCGTTGTGGCTCGGGTCTTCATGGCGCGCAACGGTGCCATGCCTTTGTAGGCTGCGAACCACCCCAGCATCCCGCTGACGAAGATGGCACCAATGGCGTAAAGCGCCAGCGTGCGCCGCAACTGCGCCATGAATTGCATGTGATCTTCCATGTCAATAGCGATCAGGAAATCCAGCGGTGGCGCCGCACTGTGGGCAGGGTTGACGCGCAAGTTCAACGCACGAAACTCACGGCCTTGGTTTTTCCAACTCTGAATCTCGGAAATCCGATGCTCTGGTGTTGGCGCATCTAAAGTGGCTGGAGGTTGAAACCCTTCAGTCTTGAAAAGAACATCCCCTTTAGCGTTTTTGACAATGACAGACAAGCCGTGGTGATTGTTCAATGACTCGCGTAAGCGCGATGGGATGTCATCGATGGAGTTGGTATTGACTACTATGTTCTCGATCAGGTGCTGTTTGTCTTGCAGCGTGATTCGATCCAGTTCCAGGAAGTGGCGTTCGGTCGCAACCAGGAACAACATTCCAAGCCCCAGCACCATGGCTGCAGCCACCATCGTGAAAAAGATGGCCAAACGATGGGTAAGCGAAAAGAACCGGAACATTTAAACGCTCTCCGGCGCTTCCAGCACATAGCCCATGCCTCGCACGGTCTGGATCAACTTGACGTCCTGGCCTTCGTCGATCTTCAGACGCAAGCGGCGCATCGCCACTTCGATCACGTTGGTGTCGCTGTCGAAGTTCATGTCCCACACCTGGGAGGCAATCAGCGAGCGAGGCAACACTTCTCCATGCCTGCGCATCAGCAACTCTAGCAAACCAAATTCCTTGGCTGTCAGGTCAATGCGGCGGCCACCCCGCGAGACCCGTCGGCGCAGCAGATCAAGCTCCAGGTCAGCCACGCGCAGTGTGTTGGTTTCGGTGCCTCCTCGGCCCCGGCGCAGAATTGTGCGTACACGGGCCAGCAACTCGGCGAATGAAAAGGGCTTGACCAGATAGTCGTCAGCGCCCAGTTCCAACCCTTTGACCCGATCTTCCACCTGATCCCGGGCCGTCAGGAACAGCACGGGCATCTGCAAGCCGCGATTGCGCAGGGACTGCAGCACCTGCCAGCCATCCAGTCCGGGCAGCATGACATCCAGGATCACGAGGTCGTACTCACCTTGGAGTGCCAGGTGCAGCCCATCGCTACCGTTTTGAGCCAGGTCGGCCACAAATCCGGCCTCGCTCAATCCCTGGCGAAGGTATTCACCGGTTTTAGGCTCATCTTCGACGATCAATATCTTCATGGTCACTCTCCGCTATCTGGCGTAGACGTGAGTTTGACGAGTTTCTGCGTTCCCGACATGCAGATAACAAATATGTAATCTGGCGCACAGCTTTCTGACAGGGTCGCTCTTCAGAATCTCTTCCATGAGATCGGTCATTCGTCGTGATGTGCCCAGCAAGGTCACGCTGGTCCCTGGCAAGCAAGGTGAGATCGTCTGGCAATTCGCCAAGGCGGGCACTGTCAACTTCGCGTGCCTGATGCTTGGTCATTACGAGGCCGGCATGAAGTGGGCCGTCAAAATGGCCAAGAAGTAATCCACTTTTTTACTCTCATTCCTGAGGAAATCATGAACACCATCAAAAACATTCTTGCTATCTCCGCGCTTGCCATGGGCACATTAACACCCATGGGCAGCTTCGCCCAGACCATGATGGATCACGGCAAGATGGATATGTCCCAAGCATCGGCATCCATGACCGACGGCGAAATCAAGAAGGTCGATCAGTCCACTGGCAAGGTCACCATCAAGCACGGAGAAATCAAGCACATGGACATGCCCGGCATGACCATGGTGTTCACCGCAAAAGACAAGAGTCTGCTGGGCAAAGTGAAGCCCGGCGACAAGGTCAAGTTCATGGTCGTCAACGAGGGCGGGAAGATGGTTGTCACAGACATTCAGCCCGCTCAGTGAGAACACGCTGCTTTAGCGTGCTGTGTCGTCGCGGATGGATTTATTGATTGCTGACTGCGACGGTTTTGTAATCTGGAGAAGGAGAGCACTATGTCAAAAATTCGCCATACCCTGGTTGGTATCTGTATCGCTTCGGCCTCACTGAGCGTGATGGCGCAAGCCGCCGATGAGCACAAGGCCCATCACCCTGCAGGTAGCACGCAGCCCGCGTCCACCCAAATGAAGACTTCCGCAAAGCCAATGGGTACGGGGCAGATGGCTGGAATGGCCAAGATGGACGAGCACATGAAAGCCATGCAAGCGATGCACGAAAAGATGATGGCGGCCAAAACGCCGGAAGAGCGGCAGGCGCTCATGGACGAGCACATGAACCTGATGCAGGACGGTATGGGAATGATGCAGCAGATGGGCGCAGGCATGCAGGGCATGGGTGGCATGCAAGGTGGCAAGGGCATGCCCACCAACATGGCCGAGCGCCATCAGATGATGGAAAAGCGCATGCAAATGATGGAGTCCATGATGCAGATGATGCTGGACCGTCTGCCTGCCTCGATGACCAAGTAACGCATCCACCGAATTGGGAGTCACCATGAACCATCAACACGACGGGCACGAGTCGCCCCCCAGTTTCTGGAGTTCTCGATACGCCATCGGCTACGTGGCGATTGGTGCCGTGGCGGCGTATTTTTTGTTGACAGAACACCTCGCGCATGTTGTCGGGGCGCTGCCTTTTCTCTTGCTCCTCGCCTGCCCGCTGATGCATATCTTCATGCACGGCGGACATGGCGGACATGGCGGACATGGCCAGAGTAAGCCTGATGCCAAGAAAACTGCGGAATCACGCAAGGAAGGGGATCCACTATGAACCACACCGAATCTGCGTACGGCCTGTGGTCGCTGGTCATCATCAATTCAGCGATCTTCATCATGTTTGCGTTCAGCTTTTTCAAGCCTGCAACGGCCCGTGACTGGAGGACGTTTGGCGCATTCGCAGCCTTTATCGTCGCCTTGTTCGTAGAGATGTATGGTTTTCCGCTGACGATTTATCTGCTGTCGGGCTGGCTGCAAACCAAGTTTCCGAACCTGGATCTGCTCTCCCACACCTCGGGTCACTTGTGGTCCACCCTGTTAGGCGAAAAGGGCGACCCGCATTTCGGCGTACTGCACATCGCCAGCTACGTTTTTCTGGGCTTTGGTTTCTACCTGTTGTCCACAGCGTGGAATGTGCTCTACCACGCTCAGCGTGGCCAATCGCTTGCAACAACAGGCCCCTACGCGCGCATTCGCCATCCGCAGTACGTGGCTTTTGTGATGATTCTGCTGGGCTTCCTGCTGCAGTGGCCCACCTTGCTGACCTTGGCCATGTTCCCTGTCTTGCTCCTGATGTACGGACGTCTGGCAATCACCGAAGAGAACGAAATGCACAAACAGTTCGGTGCAACGTACGACACATACGCCCAGCGCACACCCCGGTTTATCCCTCGCATGGGCAAGGCCCAGTCGACGACTGACTCGGTGTCAAAAAGATGATCTGGAATATTTCCCCGGCGGTATACGTTTCAATTTTTAGGAGTTTGATATATGAAAACGATTGATCTGCAAGTCGAGGGCATGAGCTGCGGCTCATGCGTCAAGCACGTCACGCACGCATTGCAACCGCTGCCGGGTGTCAGTGGGGTGGAGGTCGATCTCCAGTCTGGGCATGTCCGGGTGAGCGGGGAACTGGCGCAGGGCAGCGCCCCATTGTTGATGGCATTGACGGATGCGGGTTACCCCGCAAAGCTGGCCACAGACGCGCCCATTCCCGCTGCGACCTCGCAGCCTAAAGCCTCGGGCTGCCACAGCGGCGGTGCGGGGGGCTGTGGTTGCCGATGACGGCCACGGTATTTGATTCCGGGTCGACCGGCTGGGCGCGTCCGCGCCCGCACCTTTTGCTGGCAACTTTGAAGGAGCAACGCCATGGATCAGCCTGACAACGACTCCCATGCGCCATCGTTCTGGCGCCGCCCAGCCGGCATGGCGCTGGCAACGGCTGCCGTGATCGCTGGTTTTTATCTGCTGCGAGAGCACTGGGGCCATGTTCTGGGTTATTGGCCCTACCTGCTGCTCCTCGCCTGTCCGCTAATGCACCTGATGCACGGCCACGGCGGCCATGGTGGGCACGGCAACCATGCGCAGCCGCCACGGCGCACCAACAACAACAAGGAATAAGCAATGGACATGCATGCACACCATCAACATGGCAGTCACTCTTCTGTCGCGCCAGCCCTGCCAACGGATCTGAAGGATCCGGTATGCGGCATGACCGTCACGGAGCAGTCTGAACACCAATTGACGCACGAAGGGCGGCCCTACTATTTCTGTAGCGCCAAGTGCCAAGGAAAGTTCGCAGCGAACCCACTGCAATACCTTGTATCTACTGCACCTGAGGACACCGCGCCAGAGCCGGCCGGCACCATCTACACCTGCCCTATGCACCCTGAGGTGCGGCAGGACCATCCTGGAATCTGTCCCAAGTGCGGCATGACATTGGAGCCAATCATTCCCCTGGACGAGGAAGACAACCATGAGTTAAAGGATTTTCAGCATCGCTTCTGGTGGACGCTGCCATTCACAGTCATCGTTACCGTTCTTGCAATGTTTGGCCATCGTCTCGGGTGGTTTGACATGAACGTTCAAACCTGGGTCGAACTGGCGCTGTCCTTACCGGTCGTGTTCTGGACGGGTTGGCCCTTCTTCGTACGCGGTTGGCAGTCCGTTGTCCATCGCAGCCCCAACATGTGGACCTTGATCGCTCTGGGAACGGGGGCGGCATTTGTCTACAGTCTCGTGGCTACGGTGGCGCCGGGAGTGTTCCCGGATTCGTTCATCTCCCTGGGGCGTGTGGCGGTCTACTACGAGGCGACAGTGGTCATCATCTCGCTGACCATGTTGGGCCAGATCATCGAGTTGAAGGCCCGTTCGCAAACTTCTGCGGCGATCAAGGCACTGCTCGGTTTGGCACCCAAGACGGCTCGCCGCATCAATGCGGATGGCAGCGAAGAGGACGTACCGCTGAACCATGTTCACGTCGGGGATCTGCTGCGTATTCGGCCCGGCGAGAAAGTGCCGGTCGACGGCGTTGTGACTGAAGGCAGCAGTGCGGTCGATGAATCCATGCTGACCGGTGAGCCTGTGCCGGTGACCAAACGCCTTGGTGACAAGGTGATTGGCGCCACGATGAACACCAGTGGTGCCTTGGTGATGCGCTCCGAGAAAGTCGGTGCGGCCACCATGCTGTCGCAGATTGTTCAGATGGTGGCCAATGCACAGCGCTCGAAGGCGCCCATGCAGCGCATGGCGGATGTGGTGGCAGGCAAATTTGTGGTCGTGGTGGTGCTCATCGCCATTGCTACCTTCTTTGTCTGGGGCTTTTTCGGTCCGGATCCTAGTTGGGTGTTTGGCTTGATCAATGCAGTAGCCGTGTTGATCATTGCCTGCCCGTGTGCACTGGGGCTGGCTACGCCCATGTCGGTGATGGTTGCCACGGGGCGCGCAGCGACTCAAGGTGTGCTGTTCCGTGATGCAGGCGCCATCGAGAAAATGCGCGAGGTGGACACGCTGATTGTGGACAAGACCGGCACTCTCACTGAAGGCAAACCCGCCTTTGACACCGCAGTCGGTGCCGCCGGCTATACCGCGGACGAAGTGTTGCGCCTGGCAGCCAGTCTGGACCAAGGCAGCGAACATCCTTTGGCAGAGGCCATCGTCAGCGCCGCACGCGCCAAAGGCCTGGAGCTGGTCAAGCCGGTTGATTTCGAGTCAGGCAGCGGGATCGGCGTGCGAGGCATCGTCGATGGCAAGCACCTGGTGCTGGGAAACACAGCACTGATGGAGCAGGAGGGCGTGGCGACGGATGCGCTCAAAACCGATGGTGAGCGCCTGCGCAGTGAAGGCGCTAGCGTGATGCATCTGGCCGTGGACAGACAACTGGCTGGCATCCTAGCCGTGACTGATCCCATCAAGGCCACCACGCTGGAAGCGATCAAAGCTTTGCACGCCAGTGGCTTGCGCATCGTGATGGCGACTGGAGACGGCCTGACCACGGCCAAGGCCGTGGGTGCCAAACTTGGAATCGACGAGGTGCATGGCGAAGTCAAGCCCGCCGACAAGCTTGCGCTGGTGGAGCGGCTCCAGAAAGAGGGCCACATTGTCGCCATGGCCGGCGATGGCATCAACGACGCGCCTGCGTTGGCCAAGGCCGATGTCGGCGTGGCCATGGGCACGGGGACCGATGTGGCCATGAACAGCGGCCAGGTCACGCTGGTCAAAGGCGACTTGCGCGGCATCACCGCGGCGCGTGATATCTCCACTGACACCGTTCGAAACATGCGCCAGAACCTGCTCTTCGCCTTCCTCTACAACGGCCTCGGGGTACCGATTGCGGCAGGCGTGCTGTACCCGTTCACTGGATGGTTGTTGTCCCCACTGATCGCGGCGCTGGCCATGAGCCTGAGCTCGGCCTCGGTGATATTCAATGCGCTGCGTTTGCGGCGCGGAAAAAAATGACCCCGTAGTTCGGAGGAATCATGAAAACCCCCACGTCACCACAAAAGCCTCGGACCTCTCAACGCACCACGGCGGTGGGTAAGGAAGCAGCGGTGCAATGGACGCACCGCCAGGCAAAGGATCTACCACCGACCGTCTTGGATCATTCCGAGGAGTTGTTGAAGCCTGCGCCACAGGATGCGTCTAGTGGCATGAAAAGAGCAGCTGAAGCACCTTCGGCGCAGGACTATTTCGATTACCAGCGCGACTTCTTCGAACGTACCATTCTGTTCTGGGACACGCTTCGCCAGCGCGCGAACAACATGCTGGAGCACGAGCGAGTCGGAATGCCGCCGCTTCTGGACTTCAAGTATGAAACGTTGTTGGATGCGCGCAGCTTCGAGCGGTCCGTCAACTATGCACTGTTGCGCATCACGGAAATCGACGGGCATTGCTGGGACGACTGCGTCGACTCTGCCAAACCGCCGGTCATCATCGTCGATCCACGCGCCGGCCACGGCCCCGGCATTGGCGGCTTCAAGCGCGACTCCGAAGTCGGGATGGCCATGCGCGAAGGCCATCCGGTTTATTTCGTCATCTTCTTTCCAGAGCCGGCTCTGGGGCAGACCTTGGCAGACGTGTTGCATGTGCTGCGGCGTTTCGTCGAAGAGGTCGCACTACGCCATCCTGACAATCCTCCTGTGCTTTATGGCAACTGCCAGGCCGGGTGGGCGTTGACGCTGCTGTCCGCAGACTGCGCCGGTCTGGTCGGACCGGTGGTGCTCAATGGCTCACCCTTGTCATATTGGGCTGGCGAGTCCGGTGTCAATCCGATGCGTCTTTCCGGAGGGCTCCTTGGCGGCAGCTGGTTGGCGCATCTGACGGCCGACCTGGGCAATGGACGCTTCGACGGTGCCTGGCTGGCGCAGAATTTCGAGAACCTCAAACCAGAAAAAGCAATTTGGGAGAAGTACGCCCAACTCTTCAGCAACGTTGACAGTGAGCAGGCGCGCTTTCTGGAGTTCGAACGCTGGTGGAACGGTTTTTATTTCCTGAGCCGCGAAGAGATCCTCGCGATCGTTGAGAACCTGTTCATCGGCAACCAGCTTGAACAGGGCCTTTTCCAGATTTGCCAGGGTTGCACTGCTGACCTGAGGCGGATCGGGAATCCAATCGTCATCTTTGCGTCCTACGGCGACAACATTACGCCACCACACCAGGCGCTCGGATGGATTCCGGCAGTCTACAAAGACACCGAGGATCTCAAGCAGGCCGGACAGCGCATCGTCTACCTCACGAACCCGCACGTCGGCCATCTCGGCATTTTTGTCTCCGCCGGGGTGGCGCGTCTGGAGCACCGGGCGATCCTGGAGAGCCTGGCTGAGATTGAGGCGCTGGCCCCGGGCCTCTATGAAATGAAGATCGACAACCCGTCGGGTGACCCGGACTGCCATAAGCCCACCTACAGCATCCGCTTTGAACCCCGTCAGGTTGAAGACCTGAAAACGGATTACCCGCAGGAAGCTTTTGAGCGGGTGAAACAGGTCTCGACATTCAACGAGGCGCTTTACCGGGCATTCGTCAGTCCTTGGGCGCAAGCGCTGTCCACACCCTGGACAGCCCAAATGCTCAAGTGGCTCCATCCGATGCGCACCAGTCGGTATTTGCTCTCGGAAACGTTCAGTCCGTGGATGCGCGGCGTTGCCTTGCTGGCCGAGCCGCTTAGCAAGAACCGCCAGCCGCTTGCGCCGCATCACCCGTTGATCGAGCGTGAGCGTGAAGCTGCAGGGGAAGTGACCCATGCGCTGGGAAGGCTGCGCGAAGGCCGAGACGCTGCGAGCGAGCAGGCGTTTCGCCTGATGTTTCAAAACCCTGTCTTGTTCGCAGGCGTCCTGGGGATGGTGGGTAAAGAGGGTGGCAACGGTAATTCAGTGCGCCCCAACGCCGACTGAGCCCTGATAGAAGTTTTATTTTCCAACCAAGAGAGATCATGATGACAAGAAAAAACAACTGGCTTTTGACAGCGGTGCAGATGGGCCTATTGGCCTGGTCCGGCGCCACCTTGGCCGCCGACAAGGTGTATGTGGCCAACGAGGGGGCTGACACGGTGAGCGTGCTCGATGCTGCGTCGTTCAAGACACTGGCAAGCGTGCGCGTCGGCAAGGCACCGCACAACGTGCAGGTATCGCCCGACGGCAAGGTCGTATGGGTGACCAATAACGGGGAGCCTGCTCAAACGGCCGACGCGTCGGAGCACAAGGAGATGGCCCAAGGCAGCCACGATGCGATGGGAAAGCCCGGCGCGGTTTGGGCCATCGATACCGCGACTAACGCAGTCGTCGCCAAGGTGCCGGTTGGCATGCACCCGGCCCATGTGGTGGTGTCGCCCGACGGCCGCTTCGCCTACATCACCAACGGCGGCGACAACACGGTCAGTGTGATCGACACAGCGGCGCGGAGCCTCGTGGCGACGATTCCGGTCGGCAAGTTTCCCCACGGTCTTCGCATCAGTCCGGACGGCAAGCAGGCCTACGTCGCCAACCTCAAGGGCGGAACGGTGTCGGTCATCGATACCGCCAGCCAGAAGGAGATCGCGCAAGTTCCTGCAGGCAAGGGGCCGGCTCAAGTGGGCTTCACGCCGGACGGGAGTCTTGTCTTGGTGTCGCTGTCGGAGGAAAACGCGGTCGCCGTGATCGACCCGGCTACGCGCAAGGTGATTCGCAAGGTTGCCGTCGGAACAGTCCCCATCCAGCTGTATGTCACGCCGGATTCGCGCACGCTGCTGGTGGCCAATCAGGGCACGCCCAAGAAGCCTGGCAAAACCGTCAGCCTGATTGAGCTGGAGAGTTTCAAGGTTGCCAAGACCGTCGTGACCGGCGCCGGTGCTCATGGCGTGGTTGTCGACCGTGAAGGCCGGTACGCCTACGTTACCAACATGTACGCCAATTCGGTTTCCGTGCTTGATGTGAAGGATCGCAAGGTTGTAAAGACCGTTCCGGTAGGCAAGACTCCCAACGGCATCAGCATTACGCCTTGACGGTTTGTCCGTCGCTTGCAGCTGTCCGGCAAGGTGCAAAAAAAGTAAAACAAGACAACCTGGGCGTTTACAGAAATGACGGTCATCGATATTCGCATTCAACGAATCACGCAGCTTTACGATTCATTGGACCCTTCGCCGCTCCATGAGAAAACACTGAGCCGTGCTGTGGAAAACTATATCGTTGACTGTGCGGGCGAGTATGGTTTAGATGAATCGCTTCGTCTCATTGTTCATGTCCCGACGTCGATCAGAGAGTACGAGGTGGAAATTGCAGGAGCGATCCATGCGCACTTTCAAGCGCAATATGCGCAGTGCAGGCGCCGGTATCGACGAAGGATGCGACAGGGCACTTCCTGTTAACGGGACTCGCCGTTCTGGGTACGACGCTGCTTGTACGGGCCTTATTGGGTAATCCTGGCAACAGCCAGGTGCTTACGGCCATCAGCGAAGGGCTGTTGATTGTTGGCTGGGTGGCGATGTGGCGCCCGATCGAAGTACTCTTGTTTGAACGTGTGGAAAATCACCAAAACATGGCGCTTTTTGATCGTCTTTCCCACATCGAAGTGGGGTTCGCCCTAGAGGAGACGGTAATCCCCCCATAAACCATCACTCTGAGAAGTAGAGCTATGCGGCCATGGCCAGCCGCTGTCTGGGGGTGATGCCGCCCAATGCCATATTTGGGCGTTCATGGTTATACCGCCATATCCACTG
>NZ_JAFNME010000005.1 GCF_017368815.1 Comamonas denitrificans
CGCAAAGCACAAGGCCCGAACCGTCGCCAGTTCGGGCCTTGTCAGGGTAGCTTGGCTGCGGACTTACTTGCGCGCAGGCGGCACATCCGTGCAGCTGCCATGCGCCACTTCCGCCGCCATGCCGATGGACTCCCCAAGGGTTGGGTGCGGGTGAATCGTCTTACCAATGTCCACCGCATCCGCGCCCATCTCGATAGCCAGTGCGATCTCGCCGATCATGTCGCCCGCATGCGTGCCGACCATGCCGCCGCCCAGGATCTTGCCGTGGCCCCGGCCAGCATGGCCGTCTCCTGATCCTGCTTCGGGGCTGTCGTCGAACAGCAGCTTGGTGACGCCTTCGTCGCGGCCGTTGGCAATGGCGCGGCCCGAGGCGGCCCAGGGGAACAGGCCTTTTTTGACCTGAATGCCTTGCGCCTTGGCTTGATCTTCGGTCAGGCCCACCCAGGCCACTTCGGGGTCGGTATAGGCCACGCTGGGGATCACGCGGGCGTTGAACGCGGCGGCGGCCAGTTCTTTGTTGCCCTGCAATTCCCCGGCGATGACTTCAGCGGCCACATGCGCCTCGTGTACGGCTTTGTGCGCCAGCATGGGCTGGCCGACGATGTCGCCAATGGCAAAGATGTGCGGCACGTTGGTGCGCATCTGGATGTTCACGTCGATAAAGCCGCGCTCGGTCACGGCCACACCCGCCTTGTCGGCACCGATTTTTTTGCCGTTGGGCGTGCGGCCCACGGCTTGCAGCACCAGGTCGTAAGTGCCTTCGCTTTGGGTGCCATCCAGCCCCTCAAACTGCACCTTAATGCCTTCGGGGGTGGCTTGGGCACCGACGGTTTTGGTTTTCAGCATCACCTTGTCAAAGCGGTGCTGGTTCATCTTTTGCCAGACTTTGACCAGATCGCGGTCCGCGCCTTGCATCAGGCCATCCATCATCTCGACCACGTCCAGGCGTGCGCCCAGGGTGGAATAGACGGTGCCCATTTCCAGGCCGATGATGCCGCCGCCAACAATCAGCATTTTCTTGGGCACGCCTTGCAGCGCGAGGGCCCCCGTGGAATCGACGATGCGCGGATCATCAGGGAAGAAGGGCAGGTGCACGGCCTGGCTGCCTGCGGCAATGATGGCGTTCTTGAACGCCACCACCTTCTTGCTGCCGGTTTTGTCCTGGCCGGTGCCGGTGGTTTCTTCCACCTCAAGGTGGTTGGCACCGACGAAGGCGCCGTAGCCACGCACGATGGTGACCTTGCGCATCTTGGCCATCTGGCCCAGGCCGCCGGTGAGCTTGGCGATGACCTTTTCCTTGTGGCCGCGCAAGGTGTCCACATTGACCTGGGGCGCGCCAAAGTCAATCCCTGCGGCCGACAGGTGCGCCACTTCGTCCATCACCGCTGCCACGTGCAGCAAGGCCTTGCTGGGGATGCAGCCCACGTTCAGGCACACGCCGCCCAACTGGGCGTAGCGCTCCACCAGAACGACCTTCAGACCCAGGTCGGCGGCGCGGAACGCGGCGCTGTAGCCACCAGGGCCGCCGCCCAGCACCAGCACGTCGCAATCGAGATCGGCATGGCCCGAAAAGCCGCTTGCTACAGGTGCTGCAGCTGCAGCCGCTGCAGGGGCTTGAATGGGCGTGGTTTTTACTTCAGAAAACGCGGCCAGGCTTGCGCTGACTGCTGGGTTTTGTGCAGCAGGTGCAGCCGCTGCGGGCGCAGCGCCCTCCACTTCCATGGTGGCGATGATGCTGCCCTTGCGCACTTTGTCGCCCAGCTGGATGCGCAGCGCGGTCAGGGTGCCGGCGGCCGGGGACGGGATTTCCATCGACGCCTTGTCCGACTCGACGGTGATCAGGGATTGCTCCAGCTCTACGCGCTGGCCCGGTTGCACCAGGATTTCGATCACGCCCACTTCGTCGAAGTCGCCGATGTCGGGCACTTGAATTTCAATGCTTGCCATAGTGTGCGGCCCTTTCTTACAGCAGGATGCGGCGGTAGTCGGCCAGCACCGCGCCCAGGTAGGCGTTAAAGCGGGCGGCGGCAGCGCCGTCAATGACGCGGTGGTCGTAGGACAGCGACAGCGGCAGCATCAGGCGCGGCTGGAAGCCTTTGCCGTCCCACACGGGCTGCATGGCGCTCTTGGACAAGCCCAGGATGGCCACTTCCGGCGCGTTGATGATGGGCGTGAAGTCGGTGCCACCAATGCCACCCAGCGAGCTGATCGAGAAGCACCCGCCTTGCATGTCGGCCGCGCCCAGCTTGCCGTCGCGCGCTTTTTTGGCCAACTCGCCCATTTCCTGGCTGATTTGCAGGATGCCTTTTTGGTCGGCGTTTTTCAGCACCGGCACCACCAGGCCGTTGGGCGTATCGGCGGCAAAACCGATGTGGTAGTACTGCTTATAGACCAGGGTGTCGCCATCCAGGCTGGCGTTGAACTCGGGGAATTTCTTCAGCGCCGCGACCACGGCCTTGATGACAAAGGCCAGCATGGTGACTTTGACATCGCTCTTGGCCTTGGCATTCTCGGCGTTGGTTTGCACGCGGAAGGCTTCCAGCTCGGTGATGTCGGCCAGGTCGTTGTTGGTGACGTGGGGAATCATCACCCAGTTGCGGTGCAGGTTGGCGCCGCTGATCTTTTTGATGCGCGACAGCTCTTTGCGCTCGACGGCGCCGAACTTGGCAAAGTCCACCTTGGGCCAGGCCAGGACTTCCAAACCGCCGACGTTGCCGCCCGCCCCAGGGGCCGCCTTGGGGGCTGTGGCCGCTTGCGCGGCGGTTTGCACGGCACCGGCCATGACGGACTTGGTGAAGGCCATCACGTCTTCCTGGGTGATGCGGCCCTTTTGGCCCGAGCCTTTGACCTCGGCCAGCGGCACGCCCAGTTCACGCGCAAATTTGCGCACCGAGGGCGAGGCGTGAGGCAGCTGGGCCGACGGTGCCACGCTGGGGTTGTGCGCTGGCACGGCAGCGGCAGCAACGGCCACGGGCGCAGCCACAGGTGCTACTGCAACAGGAGCTTCAGGCGCAGCAGCGGCGGGCGCTGGAGCCGTATTTTGTGCTGCAGGTGCAGGTGCAGCAGCGGGTGCGGCAGCGCCTTGCACGACCATCTGGCCGACCACGTCGCCCACGTTCACCTTGTCCCCCAGCTGAACGGTCAAGGCAACGATGGTGCCCGCTGCGGGCGAGGGGATTTCCATCGAGGCTTTGTCCGATTCGACCGTAAACAGCGATTGCTCCACGGCCACGGTGTCGCCCACCTTGGCCAGCAGTTCAATCACGGCCACGTCTTGGAAGTCGCCGATATTGGGGATGCGGATGTCCACGGTGGTGTCTGCTGCAGTTACCGTAGTGGCTACCGGATCATTTACCGAAGTAGCTACCGCTGGTTCTGCTTTGGTTTCAGGTGCTTTTACCGTGGAAACTTCGGCAGGCTGTGCGCTAGCAGCTTCTTCTTTGGGAGCAGTGGCGCTGTCCGCCGTTTCCAGCAGTAGCAGCACGCTGCCTTCACGGATTTGGTCGCCCAGGGCCACTTTCAGCTCTTTGACCACGCCCGCTTGGCTGGAGGGGATTTCCATCGAGGCTTTGTCGCTTTCGACGGTGACCAAGGATTGCTCCACCTTGATGGTGTCGCCCGCTTTGACCAGCACTTCGATCACGCCCACGCTGTCGAAGTCGCCAATGTCCGGTACTTTAATTTCTACGAGTGCCATAACTTTGTCTTCTCCAATTAAGCGTGCAGGGGGTTGATCTTGTCGGTTTTGAGGCCGTATTTGGCAATCGCTTCGGCCACTTTGGTGACGGGCAGCTTGCCTTCGTCGGCCAACGATTTGAGGGCTGCAACCACGATGTAGTGGCGGTTGATCTCAAAGTGCTCGCGCAGCTTGGTGCGGAAGTCCGAGCGGCCAAAGCCATCGGTGCCCAGCACTTTGAAGCTGCGGCCTTTGGGCATGTACGGGCGAATTTGCTCCGGGAAGGCTTTGACGTAATCGGTCGAAGCCACCACCGGGCCAGCATGGGCGGCCAGTTGCTGGGCGACAAAGGCGGTTTTGGGGGTTTCCAGTGGGTGCAGCAGGTTCCAGCGCTCCACTTCCTGGCCATCGCGCGCCAGCTCGGTAAAGCTGGGGCAGCTCCAGACATCGGCGCTGATTTGCCAGTCTTTTTCCAGAATGCTTTGGGCTGCCAGAGATTCGCGCAGGATCGAGCCCGAGCCCAGCAGCTGCACGCGCAGCCCGCTTTGCGGCACTTTTTGCCCTGGTTGGCACAGGTACATGCCCTTGAGGATTTGCGCTTCCGTGCCCGCAGTCAGGCCCGGCATGGCGTAGTTCTCGTTGAGCAGGGTGATGTAGTAGAAGACGTTTTCCTGGTTCTGCACCATGCGGCGCATGCCGTCTTGCATGATGACGGCCACTTCGTGCGCAAAGCTGGGGTCGTAGCTGATGCAGTTGGGGATGGTGGCCGAGTAGATGTGGCTGTGGCCGTCCTCGTGCTGCAGGCCCTCGCCGTTGAGCGTGGTGCGGCCACTGGTGCCGCCCAGAATAAAGCCACGGGCCTGCATGTCGCCCGCAGCCCAGGCAAAGTCGCCAAAGCGCTGGAAACCAAACATCGAGTAGTACACGTAGAACGGAATCATGATGCGGTTGTTGGTGGAGTACGACGTGGCCGCCGCAATCCACGAGCACATGCCGCCCGCCTCGTTGATGCCTTCTTGCAGAATTTGCCCGGCCTTGTCTTCCCTGTAGTACATGACCTGTTCGCGGTCCACGGGGGTGTAGAGCTGGCCTTTGGGGTTGTAAATACCAATTTGGCGGAACAGGCCTTCCATGCCAAACGTGCGGGCCTCGTCCACCAGGATGGGCACCACGCGCGGGCCCAGCGCCTTGTCGCGCAGCAGCTGCGTCAAGAAACGCACATAGGCCTGGGTGGTGGAGATTTCACGGCCCTCAGCAGTGGGCTCCAAAATAGCTTTGAAGGTTTCCAGCGGCGGCACGGTAAAGCTCTCATCGCTGTGCGTGCGCCGCTTGGGCAGGTAGCCGCCCAGGGCTTTGCGCCGCTCGTGCAGGTACTGCATCTCGGGGGTATCGTCCGCCGGTTTGTAGTACGGCAGGCTTTCCAGCTCGCTGTCCGAGATGGGGATGTTGAAGCGGTCGCGGATGTATTTGATGTCCTCGTCGGCCAGTTTTTTGGTCTGGTGCACGGTGTTTTTGGCTTCACCGGCCTTGCCCATGCCATAGCCTTTGACCGTTTTAACCAGCAGCACCGTGGGCTCGCCCTTGTGCTCGTTGGCGGCGTGGAAGGCGGCGTACACCTTTTCCGGGTCGTGGCCGCCCCGGCGCAGCTCCCAGATGTCGTCGTCGGTCAGGTGCTCGACCAGTTTGGCGGTTTCAGGGTACTTACCAAAGAAATTCTTGCGGATGTAGGCCCCGTCCATGGCGCGCATGGTTTGGTAGTCGCCGTCCAGGGTTTCCATCATCAGCTGTTTGAGTTTGCCGCTCTTGTCGCGGGCCAGCAGGTCGTCCCAGCCTTTGCCCCACAGCAGTTTGATCACGTTCCAGCCCGCGCCACGGAAGTCGCCTTCCAGTTCTTGGATGATTTTGCTGTTGCCTCGCACCGGGCCGTCCAGGCGCTGCAGGTTGCAGTTGATGACAAAAATCAGGTTGTCCAGGTTCTCGCGCGCGGCCAGGCTGATGGCGCCCTTGCTCTCGGGCTCGTCCATTTCACCGTCGCCCAAAAACACCCAAACGCGGCGATTGGCCGTGTCGGCAATGCCACGGGCGTGCAGGTATTTCAGGAAGCGGGCTTGGTAGATGGCCATCATCGGCCCCAGGCCCATGCTGACGGTGGGGAACTGCCAAAAGCCGGGCATCAGCTTGGGGTGGGGGTAGCTGGACAGGCCCTTGCCGTCCACTTCCTGGCGGAAGTTTTCCAGCTGCTCTTCGGTAATGCGGCCTTCCAAGTAGGCGCGGGCGTAGATGCCGGGGGCGCTGTGGCCTTGGAAGTAGATGCAATCGCCGCCGTGGTTTTCGCTCTCGGCGTGCCAAAAGTGGTTAAAGCCCGCGCCCCACATCGAAGCCAGTGAGGCGAACGAGCCAATGTGTCCGCCCAGATCCCCCCCATCTTCGGGGTGGATGCGGTTGGCACGCACCACCATGGCCATGGCGTTCCAGCGCATAAAGGCCCGCAGGCGCTTTTCGATGTGGATGTTGCCGGGGCAGCGCGCTTCCTGCGCCGGCTCAATGGTGTTCACGTAGCCGGTGTTGGCCGAAAACGGCAGATCAATGCTGTTTTGGCGCGCGTGCTCGAGCATTTCTTCGATGAGGTGGTGGGCGTACTGCGCACCTTCACGGTCAATCACCGCAGAAAGGGCATCCATCCATTCGCGCGTTTCTTGCGGATCCAGCGCGGGAGTATTCTGTGTCGTCGAGGGTTGGGTTGTCATCTTTGTCGTCTCCAGGTCAAGAGGCTTGCATTGCAAGTGTCTGCAACGACACGCTGCCAATAGAGCATTTGGAATATTTGCTGCGTGAAGGGGCAGGTATAACCTTGCTTCATCACTTGGCGCAATCCTGATTAGCAGCACGTTTTGCGGCACTTTCCCTGCGAAGTGTCGCATATTTTTTTAAAATTTCAAATCATGCTTTTTAGTTTCTTAATGTGAAATTTTGCTGCAGATGCACATTGCGCAATCCCGCTCAATTGCATGCATGCAAGCAACCGCCTCCCCTACACTGCCGGCCATGCCAATGCCGCCACCGCACCACCACTCTGACCTTGCGCCGACCAATCCTTTTTCGCTAGAGCCCCCCACCCGCTGGTGGCGCTCTTGGTGGCGCAGTCTTTCGCCCACCCGCCAAGACCGCTTGGCTGCCATCGCGCCGTTGATTTCGGTGGCGTTGTTTTTTGTGGCCATCGTCGCATCGTTTTGGTACTTGCGCACCGAAGAGCAAGACCGTGAGCAAGATGCCCTGATGCGCTCTGTCCATTACACCCAGCAGCGCATGCGCCTGCGCCTGCTAGAGCGGCAAGAGCAAATCATGCGCCTGGCCCGTGACGTGGCCACGGAGCAAATGGGCACGGCTGAATTTGCCAGCCGGGCCGAAACCTTGATTACCCAATACCCCGAGCTGCAGGCTATTACCTGGGTGAATGCCGAAAGCACTGTGGTTATCAGCCAAGCGGCCCCTGCGGTACCCAGCGGGCAGTTGCACACCCCTGCCCGGCCTTTGCCGCCAGGCCCTACGGCCACCATCTTTGCCCAGATTCGCAAGCAGCCCCAAAGTGTGTATTGGCAGCCGCAGATGGATCCCAACGCGGCCCCCCCCATGCTGCAGCTACAGGTGCCCATTACTGCGGGTGTGAAATTTTTAGGAACAGTGCTTGCAGAATTTTCTGTCGATAACCTGCTGCGCTACACCACGCCGACAGAAATTTTGTCGCGCTACACCGTCAGCATGCTCGATGCCCAGGGGCGCACACTCTCCAGCCCTGGGGGATCACATGCCCAGCCCCGGCTGAGCTTGCCCTGGATTGGCCTGCAACCCCTGAAGGCCTATACCCTGCCCGTCATGCCCGTGGGCGATTCGCTCTCTTTATCAGCCCAGGCCTACCGCACCTCGCCCGGGCTGGTGGGCAATGGCTTGTTTTGGCTGGTTGGGTCGCTCAGTTTGCTCACGGCTTGGCTGCTGTTGGGCACTTGGCGCCACACCGGCAAGCGCTTGCGCACCCAGGAGGCCTTGGTGGCCGAGACCAACTTTCGCCGCGCCATGGAAAACTCGCTGCTCACTGGGATGCGGGCGCTCGATTTGCAAGGGCGCATCACCTATGTGAATGCCGCGTTTTGCCAGATGACCGGCTGGGACGAAGCCGAGCTGGTGGGCCAACTGCCCCCCTACCCTTACTGGCCTAAGGCCGAGTACGCCAACTTGATGCTCAAGCTCAAGGAAGAACTGTCCGGCAAAACTGTGCCCGGCGGCTTTCAAATCAAGGTGCAGCGCAAAAACGGCACCTGCTTTGATGCCCGTTTGTATGTCTCTCCGCTGGTGGATGCCCACGGCCAGCACACCGGGTGGATGTCCTCTATTACCGACATTACCGAGCCCAACCGCATCCGTGCCCAGCTGGCCGCCTCCCACGAGCGCTTCACCATCGTGCTGGAATCCCTGGATGCCTCGGTCTCCGTCGCCCCTTTGGGCAGTGCCGAACTGCTATTTGCCAACAAATCGTACCGCCAGTGGTTTGGCTCGCAAACCACCGGGCATCTGCAGCTGTTGCAGGAAGCCGGGATTGTCAAAGCCAGCCCGCAAGAAGATGACAATGCCCTGAACCTGCGCCCCAAAGCCCGCAATAAAAACGCCGAAGTATTTTGGCCTGAGCTCAATAAATGGCTGGAGGTGCGCTCGCGCTACCTCACCTGGGTGGATGGACGGCTGGCACAAATGGTGATTGCCACCGACATCACCGCCCGCCACCAGGCCGAGGAACAAGCCGCGCAACAGGCCGAACGCGCCCAAGCCGCCAGCCGCCTGATCACCATGGGGGAGATGGCCTCGAGTGTGGCGCACGAGCTCAACCAGCCGCTGACGGCGATCAACAATTACTGCAGCGGCATGCTCTCGCGCCTGGACAGCGGCACCCTGACGGAAAGCCAAATGCGCTTTGCGCTAGAGAAAACGGCCCACCAGGCCCAGCGGGC
This sequence comes from Comamonas denitrificans, assembly GCF_017368815.1. Lineage (GTDB taxonomy): Bacteria > Pseudomonadota > Gammaproteobacteria > Burkholderiales > Burkholderiaceae_C > Comamonas > Comamonas denitrificans. The sequence continues at coordinate 8,677 of NZ_JAFNME010000005.1, forward strand.
CGGGCAGGTGATCCAGCACATCCGCTCCTTCGTCAAGCGCAGCGAACCCAACCGCGCCCCAGCCCAGGTCGAAGACATGGTGGCCGAGGCGATGGAGCTGGCCAACTTCGAGCTGCGTCGGCGCAACGTGCGCCTGTCGCACCACATTGCTGCGCGGCTGCCGCCAGTGCTGGCCGATGCCATCTTGATCGAGCAGGTGCTGGTCAATTTGATGAAAAATGCCGCCGAAGCCATTGACCACGGTGGCCGCCCCGAGGGGCGGCGCAGCGTCGAGCTGCTGGTGCGCCCCAAAACGCTGGAAGAGCGCCCCGGGGTGGAATTTGCCGTTCAAGATACCGGCCCTGGCTTGCCGCCGCAGGTTTTGGAGCGTTTGTTTGAAGCTTTTTTCAGCACCAAGAGCGAAGGCATGGGCATTGGCCTGAACCTGTGCCGCAGCATTATCGAGTCGCACAACGGCCGACTACAAGCGCAGAACCTCTACAATGGATCGGAGGTCACGGGCTGCTGTTTCTCCTTCTGGATCCCTCTGGCTGAACCAGCCGCCCTGCAGGAAGACAAGGACACTCTCCCCCAACAATAAGGAACCCCCTATGAATATGACTGCGAAAAAAGGCATCGTTTACGTTGTGGATGACGATGAAGCTGTGCGCGACTCTCTGCAGTGGCTGCTGGAGGGCAAAGACTACCGCGTGCGCTGCTTTGAATCGGCCGAAGCCTTTTTAGCGCGTTACGATCCCCGCGAAGTCGCTTGCCTGATTGCCGATATTCGCATGCATGGCATGACGGGCCTGGAGCTGCAGGACAAGCTGATCGAGCGCCATTCGCCCCTGCCCATCGTCTTTATCACCGGCCACGGCGATGTGCCCATGGCCGTGGACACCATGAAAAAAGGCGCTCTGGACTTTATTCAAAAACCCTTCGATGAAAGTGCCCTGGTCAGCGTGGTCGAGCGCATGCTTGAGCACGCCCGCACCGCCTTTACCGACCAGCAACAGGCCGCCACCCGCGAAGCCTTGCTGGCCAAACTCACCGGGCGCGAATCGCAGGTGCTTGAACGCATCGTCGCTGGCCGCTTGAACAAACAAATTGCCGACGATTTGGGCATCAGCATCAAAACCGTAGAAGCTCACCGCGCCAACATCATGGAAAAAATGGGGGCCAACACCGTGGCCGATTTGCTGAAAGTGGCCCTGGGCTCGGCCCACAACGCGACCGCATAAACTTGCCCCTCGGCACCGACCTGCCAGCCAGATACCAAAACGTGCTTGCGTTTTATACCGTCTGCGCTGGCAGCGTGCTTTTTTACTCCCCCTCTTGCTTCTCCCCTTCTCTCCTTTTCTCTTTTCCCCACGACCATGACAGCACAGATCATCGACGGCAAAGCCCTCTCCGCCCAATTGCGTACCGAAGTCACCCAACGCGCCGCCGCTTTGACGGCCCAAGGTGTGCAGCCGGGTTTGGCGGTGATTTTGGTCGGCGAAAACCCGGCCAGCCAAGTCTATGTGCGCAACAAAGTGCAGGCCTGCGCCGATGTGGGCTTTCATTCGGTCTTGGAAAAATACGATGCCAATTTGACCGAAGCGGCGTTGCTCGAGCGCATCCAAGCCCTGAACAACGACCCCAGCATCCACGGCATCTTGGTACAACTGCCCCTGCCCAAGCACATTGATGACCACAAAGTCATCGAAGCCATCTCGCCCTTGAAAGACGTGGACGGCTTTCACGTGGCCAGCGCCGGCGCGCTGATGGTGGGCGAAGTCGGCTTCAAAGCCTGCACCCCCTACGGCTGCATGAAGATGCTCGAAAGCATCGGCATGAAAGATTTGCGCGGCAAGCACGCCGTGGTGATTGGCCGCAGCAACATCGTCGGCAAGCCCATGGCCATGATGCTGCTGGCGGCCAACGCCACCGTCACCATCTGCCACAGCGGCACCGCTGATCTGGCCGCCATGACGCGCCAGGCCGACATCGTGGTCGCCGCCGTCGGCAAGCGCAATGTGCTCACCGCCGACATGCTCAAGCCCGGCGCCGTAGTGATTGACGTGGGCATGAACCGCGACGATGCCGGCAAGCTGTGCGGCGATGTGGACTTTGACGGCTGCAAAACCGTGGCCAGCCACATCACCCCCGTGCCCGGCGGTGTCGGCCCCATGACCATCACCATGCTGCTGGTCAATACCCTGGAAGCGGCCGAGCGTGTCGCAGCCAAGCAATAACGCACGGCACACCCTCGCACAAACCCTGGTGGCCCCGCCCCAGGGTTTTTTTATAGCTGCAACCGCAATGGTTAAAGAAAATTTTTAATACTTTGCTGATAAATCACTTGTTTTATCAGCGGTCACAGCTCTTGCTTCATCGCATCTTGCCCATGTGCAGGCCTTGAACCCTGCGTTTGCACCACAACCTAGCCACCATGACTATGCACACCCCCAACCCCCTTCTGGCCAGCGCTGGCCTGCCCTTGTTTGACCAAATCCGTGCCGAGCATGTGGGCCCGGCCATTGATCAGCTCATCGCCCATGCCAGTGCAGCGCTGGAAACCGTCACCGCCCCCGACTTCCCTGCCGACTGGAACGCCTTGGCCACCACATTGGACACCGCCACCGAAGCCCTGGGCCGTGCCTGGGGCGCCGTCAGCCACTTGAGCAGCGTGGCCGATACGCCCGAGCTGCGCGCCGCCTTCAACGCCGCCTTGCCGGTGGTCACCGAGTTTTGGACGCGCCTGGGCGCCGATGAGCGCCTGTACGCCAAATACAAAGCCGTTGATGTGCAAACCCTCAATGCCGAGCAGCGCAAAGCCCATGCCAACGCCCTGCGCAGCTTTGTCCTGTCCGGTGCCGAGCTGCAAGGCGCTGCCAAAGAGCGCTTTGCCGCGATTCAAGAGCGCAGCGCCGCATTGGCACAAAAATTCAGCGAAAACACGCTGGACGCCACCGATCGCTGGGCCTACTACGCCACGGCAGAAGAGATGCAAGGCATCCCCGCCGACGTGCAGCAGGCGGCCCGCACCGCCGCACAAGCCGAGGGCAAAGACGGCTTCAAACTCACCCTGAAAATCCCGTGCTACCTGCCGGTCATGCAATTTGCCACCCGCAGCAGCCTGCGCGAAAAGCTCTACCGCGCCTATGTCACCCGCGCCTCGGAGCAGGCCGAAGGCGATGGCCAGCAGTACGACAACCGCCCCATCATCGAAGAGCTCCTGGCCTTGCGCCACGAGGAAGCGCAGTTGCTGGGCTACGCCAATTTTGGCGAAGTCTCTCTGGTGCCCAAAATGGCCAATTCCCCGCAAGAAGTCATCACCTTCTTGCGCGACTTGGCCCAGCGGGCCCGCCCCTACGCCGAAAAAGACGTGCAAGACCTGCGCCAATTTGCCCGCGAACACCTCGGCCTGAGCGATCCCCAGCCCTGGGACTGGACGTTTATCGCTGAAAAACTCAAGGAACAGCGCTACGCTTTCAATGAACAGGAAGTGAAGGAATATTTCACCGCCCCCAAAGTGCTGGCCGGGCTGTTCAAAATCATCGAAACCCTGTTTGACGTGGCCATCGTGCCCGACCAGGCCCCGGTCTGGCACCCGGCGGTGCAGTTCTACGCCCTGCAGCGCAATGGCCAAACCATTGCCCAGTTCTACCTGGACCAGCCCGCCCGCACCGGCAAACGTGGCGGCGCCTGGATGGACGATGTGCGCAGCCGCTGGCAGCGCCCGGACAACGGCCAGCTGCAAACGCCCGTGGCGCACATGGTGTGCAACTTTGCCGACGGGGTCGATGGCCAACCCGCCCTGCTCACGCACGACGATGTAATCACCCTGTTCCACGAATCGGGCCACGCCCTGCACCACCTGCTCACCCAAGTGACGGAGAAAGATGTCAGCGGCATCAACGGCGTGGAATGGGACGCGGTGGAGCTGCCGAGCCAGTTCATGGAAAACTTCTGCTGGGAATGGGACGTGCTGCGCCACATGACGGCCCATGTCAAAACCGGCGAGCCCCTGCCGCGGGCGCTGTTCGACAAAATGGTGGCGGCCAAAAACTTCCAAGCTGGCATGCAAACTCTGCGCCAAGTGGAATTTGCCCTGTTCGACATGCTGCTGCACACCCAGGCCGCCCCCAGCGGCGATTACCTGGCCCTGCTGCAGCAAGTGCGCGATGAGGTGGCCGTGTTGCCCACCACGCCCTACAACCGCAGCACCAACACCTTCAGCCACATCTTTGCTGGCGGCTATGCGGCGGGCTATTACAGCTACAAATGGGCCGAAGTGCTCTCTGCCGATGCCTACGCCGCGTTTGAAGAAACGCACAACCCCGACGGCAGCCACAGCCGTGCTACTGGGCAAAAGTACCTGCACGAAATTTTGGAGCGCGGGGGCAGCCGCAGCGCACTGGAAAACTTCACCGCCTTCCGTGGGCGGGCCCCGCAGCTCGATGCCCTGCTGCGCCACCAAGGCATGGCAGAACCTGTCAGCGCATAAAAATTGATATTAAAAGAGCTGCTTGCGCTTTAACCATCTATATTTCAGTATAAAAAACCTCTGAAATATAGACAGACAATGCGCAAGCAGCTCTTTTTTTAAATACTTTAGCGCTGGCTTGTCGCCAAAATCCCCGCCGCCGCAATAAACGCCCCCCCTGTCGCCCGGTCAAACCATTGCCCGGCGCGCGTGCCATGCAAACGGGCCAGCAATTTGGCCCCCGCCAGCACATACATCAGCATGATGGAGCCATCGAGCACCATCCAAGTACAGCCCAAAATTAGCAACTGCCCCGCCACGGGCGCACTGGCATCCATAAACTGCGGAAACAAGGCGCTGAAAAACAGCAAATCTTTCGGATTGCCCAGCCCCACCATCAAGCCTTTGCGAAACAGCGTCCAAAAGGTGGTGGTATCTGCCGACTCAGCACGCTCTGGCGCACCGGCATTGACAACCTCAGTGTCCACCTCCACACCCGCCGGTGCCTGCTTGGCGTTGCGCCAAGTGCTGATGCCCAAGTAGAGCAAATACACCGCTCCGGCCCATTTAATCGCGCTAAACAGCGTATCGGAAGCGGCAATGATTGCCCCCAAGCCCAGGGCTGAGAGCAACATCAACGTCATGGAGGCGGTAATCCCGCCCAAAATGGTGCCGATGGTTTTACGTGCGCCATGCGCCAACGCATGCGAAACACACAACAAGGCCGATGGCCCTGGCGAAGCAATCAGCGCTGCCGCCAAAGAAACGTACAACAACCACAAGCTCAACAACATTTATAAAAATCCAAAAAAAATTTCACTGCCCAGTAAACCGAAGCGGCCGCCCTGGCGTTAAACCTTACATCTAAGGAGTGAACGCAATGACTGCAACCCAACCGATCACCATCTGGCCCGAAGACGAACGCGATCGCAAACGCGGCCCCGCTCGCTTTTAATGCTTTTAGCGCATTAAGCCCCTTTGGTTTTTGACCTCACCTTTTTTTGAGAGTCCATCATGAACACCTGCATCTGGCCTGAAGACGAACGCGATCGCAAACGCTAATCGCCCTAGCGTGCATTGGCTGTAGCGCCCATTGAGCAAACCGTCGATAGTAACGCCGTCCCCACCCTTGCTTTAGAACAAACAAAAAACGCCTGCACTAGTTGCAGGCGTTTTGCTTTTCAGCGCAGGGCGCTTAGAACGTGAACACGTTCTTATTGCATGTGCTGACCGCCATTCACCGAGAACTCGGCGCCAGTGGCATAACCACCTTCGTTGGAGGCCAACCATGACACCATCGACGCGATTTCTTTGGGCTCACCCAAGCGCTTGACGGGAATGGTGGCGACAATTTTCTCCAGCACATCCTCGCGGATGGCTCGCACCATGTCAGTGCCGACATAGCCGGGGCTGACCGTGTTCACCGTCACGCCTTTGCTGGCCAGCTCTTGCGCCAGGGCTTTAGAAAAGCCGTGCATCCCGGCCTTGGCCGCCGAGTAGTTGGTTTGCCCAGCTTGGCCTTTGGCACCGTTGATCGAGCTGATATTGATGATGCGGCCCCAGCCTTTTTCCACCATGTCGGCCACCACTTGCTTGGTCACGTTGAACATGGAGTTGAGGTTGGTCTCAATCACTGAACGCCAATCTTCCGGCGTCATTTTGATGAACATGCGGTCGCGGGTAATGCCGGCGTTGTTCACCAGCACATCAATGCTGCCGTGCTCGGCTTTGGTTTTGCTGAAGGCTTCGACGGTCGATTCCCAATCGCCCACGTTCCCCACCGAGGCGTAAAAGGTATAGCCAAGCGCTTTTTGCTCGTCGAGCCACTTTGTGTAGTCACGGGTGGGGCCGCAGCCAGCAATGACTTTAAAACCATCGTCGTGCAGACGTTGGCAAATTGCCGTTCCAATCCCGCCCATACCACCGGTGACGTAAGCTACTTTTTGACTCATAGTTTCTCCTTGAATTAGTCTATCGCTTTATAAATGGACTGCTCGCGCAGCCCTAGGGGTCAATTGATTGCGTTTGGCGTATTTGATTATTTGCGCTCAACCGCCAAGGCCACGCCCATGCCACCGCCGATGCACAGCGAGGCAATGCCCTTTTTGGCATCACGGCGTTGCATTTCATGCAGCAAAGTGACCAGCACACGGCAGCCCGACGCGCCAATGGGGTGGCCAATGGCAATCGCCCCACCATTGACGTTTACTTTGCTGGCATCAATGTCCAGCACCTTGTTCACAGCGCAGGCTTGGGCGGCAAAGGCTTCGTTCAATTCAAATAAATCAACATCGCCAACGGCCCAACCGGCACGGTCAAGCACTTTGCGGGTAGCAAACACCGGGCCCATGCCCATCGTGGCCGGATCCAGACCACTGGTGGCATAGGCTTTGATGGTGGCCAAGGGCTTCAGGCCCAGGGCAGCGGCTTTGCTGGCCTTCATGACCACCACGGCAGCAGCACCATCGTTGATGCCCGAAGCATTGCCAGCGGTCACCGTGCCAGCCTTGTCAAACGCTGGGCGCAGGCCAGACAAGGCCTCTAGGTTGGTTTTGCGATTGACGTATTCGTCCGTATCAAACACCACCGGGTCCCCTTTGCGCTGGGGAATCACCACGGGGACGATTTCATCCTTGAATTTGCCCGCATCTTGGGCTGCAGCGGCCTTTTGCTGGCTGGCAATGGCCAAAGCATCTTGCTGGGCGCGGGTGATCTCGTTCTCTTTGGCAACGTTTTCTGCGGTGATGCCCATGTGGTACTGGTTGTACACATCCCACAGGCCATCGACGATCATGGTGTCTTGCATCTTCCAATCACCCATGCGCTGGCCATCGCGCGAGCCTTGCAGCACGTGGGGCGACAGGCTCATGTTTTCCTGCCCACCGGCCACCACAATTTCGCTGTCACCAGTGGCAACGGCTTGGGCGGCCAGCATGACCGATTTGAGGCCCGAGCCGCACACGGCGTTGATCGTCAAGGCCGGGGTTTCTTTGGCCACACCGGCTTTCATCATCGCTTGGCGGGCCGGGTTTTGGCCCACGCCCGCTGCCAGCACTTGGCCCATGATGACTTCGCCCACCTGATCCAAGCCGACATTGGCGCGGGCCAAGGCTTCTTTAATCACCAAAGCACCCAAATCCGTAGCTGGCACCTTGGCCAAGCTACCACCAAACTTGCCAACGGCGGTGCGTACAGCAGAAACGATAACAATGTCTTCCATAACTTTTCCTTAGAGGTGAAGCAAATGCAAACGGGATTTAGAGCGTATTTGCGATCTTTGCGCGAGGGGAGCAACCAGCGAATCAGGATGCCAGGGCGCTGCGCCCCCGCACAGGAATCACAACCACGTTTTTAAGCCTTTTGCAGTACATAGCGGCCGGGAGCGGCCTCAATTTCTTTAAATTTCGTGCCCTTGCCGTAGCGCTTGGGCGCTGCAATTTGTTTGCCAGCATGGCCCTTGAGCCATTGGGCCCAATCGGTCCACCAACTGCCAGCGAATTCGTCTGCACCGGCAATCCAGTCTTCCAGCGTCTGTGGCAAGGCGTTGTCGCTGCGAATCCAGTGGCTGCGCTTGTTTTTGGCCGGGGGGTTGATCACTCCCGCAATGTGCCCCGAAGCACCCATGACAAAGCGCTTGTCACCCGGTAGCACTTTGGTTGCAGCGTACGAGGCATTGATCGGCACGATGTGATCCTCGCGCGAGCCGTAGATGTATACCGGCAAATCCAAGTGACCAAAGTCAATCTTTTCTCCGCAAACGGTCAGTTTCCCGGGTTGAATCAAGTTATTTTCTAAATAGGTATTGCGCAAATACCATGCATACCATGGCCCGGGCAGGTTGGTGGCATCGCTATTCCAATACAGCAGATCAAATGCTGGTGGAGTTTCCCCCTTCAAATAGTTGCCCACCACGTAGTTCCACACCAAATCATTGGGCCGCAAAAAGCTAAAAGTGGCAGCTAGCTCTTGCCCCTTGAGCAACCCACCCTGCCCCATTTGGGCTTCGCGGTTTTTCACGAAGGCTTCGTCAATAAAGACATCCAAGATTCCGGTATCGGAAAAATCCAGCAAGGTCGTGAGCAAGGTGGCACTGGCCACCGGTTTTTGGCCCCGTGCAGCCAGCACAGCCAACGCGGTGGCCAGCATGGTGCCGCCCACACAAAACCCCAAGGCATTGATTTGCGCTGCCCCTGCAATCTCTTGCACCACCCCAATGGCCTCAATCACAGCGCGTTCAATGTAATCATCCCACGTAAGGTGGGCGCAAGAGGCATCGGGATTGCGCCAGCTGATCACAAAAGTGCGGTGGCCTTGGCTAACTGCATACCGAATCAAAGAATTGTCCGGCTGCAAATCCAATATATAAAACTTGTTAATGCAAGGCGGTACTAATAAGAACGGACGCTCGTGGACTTTTTCTGTCAGTGGCTTGTATTCCAATAATTGAAATATGTCGTTCTCGTAAACCACGGCACCTTCAGTGGTAGCTACGTTTTTGCCGACTTCAAAAACACTTTCATCCGTCATCGAGACATAGCCCTTGCCCATATCCTGCAGCATATTTTGCAGGCCTTTGCTCAGACTTTCGCCTTTGGTTTCGAGGGCTTTTTTCTGGGCATCAGGGTTGAGCGCCAAAAAATTGCTGGGGGCCATGGCCGCTACCCATTGCTCGACTGCAAAGCGAATGCGCTGGCGGGTTTTTTCATCCGCTTGCACGGCTTCGGCCATGCCCATGAGTGCGTGAGAATTGAGCGAATACGCTGCCGCCGTAAACGCCGCCAAAGGGTTTTGCGCCCAGTTTTCACTGGCAAAACGCCGGTCTTTAGGCACTTGCGGGGCTTGCGAAAGCCCTCCACTCCACAGCTGGCTGGCCTGTGCAATATAACTTTGCTGTAGCGCCTGGAGCTTTTCCACATCAAACTGCACTTGGGCCGCGTCCGCCGCAGGCGCAACGGTGCCTAATTGGCCAAACGTTTGCAGGGCCTTGGACCAATGTTCAGTAAAAAATTGTTGAACACCCTCCGTCCAAATTGGTTCAGAAGCCATACGCCACCACTCCTTTTTTTAAAAGCATGCTTTTTAGATTGTTGCCAAAATACTTTGCGATGACAATATAAACCATACTAACTTAGGTAGGATTTAAATCCTTAAAAATGAATTGCGTATTTACCCTTTGTTTTTGCGAGTGTTTTCTATGTATTTGATTGTTATTGCATGGCTTTACGTCACTGTGATGATGGCCGTCGCCGAGGCCACTGTGCCCAATGGCAGCCTATTAGGTGCCGTCATTACTTTTCTTTTATACGGCCTGTTGCCCTGCGCCATCTTGATCTATATCTTTGGCACTCCCCAGCGCAAGCGCCGCCTGCATGCCCAACGTCAAAAAGAGCAGCAAGAGTGGGAGGCTGAACAAGCAAAAAACACCTCAAACAGTGCGAACAATGGCAGCAGCCATGCGGCCCGTGCTCCCGAAAATACCACTGTCACGGCGGTGCGAGAAAAAGCGTGAAGGATTGGCAACCGTACACCACCCGGTGCTGGAGTCATTGCCATAAATCGCGTCAATCCCCAAGGCCTGCCAACGCTGGCGGGCCAAGGCGGCCAAATCAGCCTGCCATTTGCCGGGCGCAGCCCCTGGAAGAAAACACGCTTCAGCCTGCGCCTTGGCTTGCGTAAAGGCGCGAACAACCTCTTCCCCCACTTCAAACGCCTGCGGGCCAATGCACGGCCCCAGCCACACCTGGGTGGCCGCAGCGATGGCGGCGTGAGGGGTTGCCTGCTGCTGCTCCACCAAGCGGCAATAGGCTTGCCACAGCTGCTCCACCACCCCCACGCTCTGCTGCCCGGCCAGGCCACGCCAGCCGGCGTGGGCAGCGCCAATAATTTTTAGCTCACGGTGGGCAATCAAAATCGGCAAGCAATCGGCCACCATGATGGTGCAGGCTTGCCCAATGGCATTGCTGACGCAGGCATCAAACGCGCGCGCAGCTGCAGCCGCCAAAGGCAGCTGGCACACCTGCACCCCATGCACCTGCTGCAAAAAGTGCGGCGTGACCGGGCAAGCGGCCAGTTGCTCCAATTGGGCGGCAAACAACTGGCGATTGCTCATCACCGCCTGCGGCGCATCTCCCACGTGGTCACCCAGATTCAAGCTATCCCAAGGGGCTTGGCTGACCCCACCGTTGCGACTGGTAAACACGGCAAAAACGCCAGGGATGGCGGGCCAATCCGGCAACAGCCAATCGGGGGGCAAAGGATTTGCGTTTTTCATTTGTCCAGCATACCAAGCCAAGAAGTGTGGGCGTGGCACACTTGGCAGATTGTTTTAGTGTCCGTGTTGCCATGAATTTTGTTTTTCCTCCCCAGCCCTCCGCCAGCTTGCCCGTGGTGGCCAGCGACCAGCGCTTTCCCATTCATCGCGTTTATTGCGTAGGTCGCAATTACGCTGACCATGCCCAGGAAATGGGGGATACCGGACGGGAGCCGCCTTTTTTCTTCACCAAGCCAGCCGATGCCGTCATTAGCGCCCCTGCAGGGCAGAGCGTGCCTCTGCCCTACCCCAGCCTGACGCAAGATCTGCACCACGAGGTAGAGCTGGTGGTCGCCCTGGGCAGCGGTGGCAAAAATATTGCTGTCGCCGATGCATTGCAGCATGTTTGGGGCTACGCCGTAGGCCTAGACATGACGCGACGCGACTTGCAAGCCCAGTTAAAAAAGCTGGGCCGCCCTTGGTGCATCGCCAAAGGCTTTGATGCCAGCGCGCCCATGGGGGCACTGACCCCCGCTGCCCAGGCAGGCGATGTGCAGCATGCGGCCATTGATTTGCAGGTCAATGGCCAACTGCGCCAAAGCGGCAAGACCAGCGCCATGATTTGGAATATTGCCGAAATCATTGCCGAGCTCTCTTGCGCCTGGGAGTTGCAAGCAGGTGACCTCATCATGACCGGCACCCCTGCCGGGGTTGCGGCCGTGCAGCGCGGCGATCGCTTGCAGGCGCAAGTGACCGGGTTGGCACCGCTGCAAGTGAACGTTCTTTAGGGCCAAAGGACAGCACCATGGCCTCTTATTACCCCCGCCCGATTCGTTTCTGTAACCAATGTGGCCACGCCATCGCCATGCGTGTACCTGACGATGGCGATACCCGCATGCGGGCTATTTGCCCGCAGTGCCAGCACATTCAGTACCAAAACCCCCTGAACGTGGTGGGAACCCTACCCGTTGCCGACGATGGGCGCATCTTGCTGTGCAAACGCAATATTGAGCCGCGCTTTGGCACCTGGACGTTGCCTGCCGGTTTTATGGAGTTGGATGAAACCCTGGAACAAGGTGCTGCCCGCGAAACCGTTGAAGAAGCGGGGGCCGATATTGCCTTGGGCCGCTTGTTTTCGGTCATCAGCGTGCCCCAGGCGGCGCAAGTGCATATTTATTTTTTGGCCCAATTGCGTAGCTTGGTATTCAACCCCGGTTTTGAATCCCAAGAAGTGCGTTTATTCGCGCCTAAAGATATTCCCTGGGACGAATTATCGTTTCGCACGGTGAGCTGGACGCTGCGCCGCTACCTAGAAAATCCGCAAGGCACCGAGGTGCACCAGTGGAATGTGGAGTAAGCCATGCCAGCGCATTTTGTCCGGCACATCCTGAGCGCGGTTGTCAGCATTGCCGCTTGGGCCAGCCCTGGCTTTAGTTTTTCTCAGCAAATTCCGCAGCTGGACTTGCCGCGCATTGAATTGCGCGCCGGTATGCACCGCATCGTGGCCCAAGTGGCCAGCCGCCCGATTGAGCGGCAAATTGGCCTGATGCGCCGCGATTCCATGCTGCCTTTTGAAGGCATGCTCTTTGTCTTTGAGCATCCCGGGGTGCAATGCTTTTGGATGAAAGACACCACCCTGCCTTTAACGGCAGCCTTCCTGGCCGACGATGGTGCCATCGTCAATTTGGTGGATATGCAGCCGCTGGATGAAAATTCGCACTGCTCCAGCGCCCCGGTGCGCTTTGTGCTGGAGATGCACCAAGGCTGGTTTGCCAGCAAAGGGCTGAAAGCGGGCAGCCAGCTCAGCGGCAGTATTTTTAATAAAAAAGAATAGCTACTTTGCTGAGCCCATAGGCAAAAGAAGCCACTTTTTAAATATTTTTTTAACTGAAAGGAAGCTTTTTATGACCTCTTGGCAATGTGTCCGCCTGATCGCCGGTATTTTTATCTTGTTGTCTCTGGCTCTGGGCATTCCCGGCAGCCCCGTGTTTATCAGCCAATGGTTTTTGGCTTTTACGGCCTTCGTTGGTGCCAACCTGCTGCAAAGTGCCCTGACCAAATGGTGTCTACTCGAAAGCATTCTGCGCAAAATTGGCGTTCAGCCAGGGTGCTAAACCAGTGATGGTTCGGCACATACAAAAAAACGCCCCTTTCGGGGCGTTGCTGTTTGAGGAAGGCTGTTTTAGAGCGAATCAATAAAGCTGCGCAGCTTGTCGCTGCGGCTGGGGTGCTTTAACTTGCGCAGCGCCTTGGCCTCAATTTGGCGGATGCGCTCGCGCGTCACGTCAAACTGCTTGCCCACTTCTTCCAGCGTGTGGTCGGTGGACATTTCAATGCCAAAGCGCATGCGCAGCACCTTGGCTTCGCGCGGGGTGAGGCCATCCAAGATGTCTTTCACCACATCGCGCAGGCCCGCCTGCATGGCCGCTTCCATGGGCGCGACGTTGTTGGAGTCCTCGATGAAGTCGCCCAGGTGGCTGTCGTCATCGTCGCCAATCGGGGTTTCCATCGAGATGGGTTCTTTGGCGATTTTCATGATCTTGCGGATCTTGTCCTCTGCCATCTCCATCTTCTCGGCCAGCAGGGCCGCATCGGGCTCAAAGCCAAACTCCTGCAAGTGCTGGCGCGACAGGCGATTCATCTTGTTGATGGTCTCGATCATGTGCACCGGAATGCGAATGGTCCGGGCCTGGTCGGCAATCGAGCGGGTGATGGCCTGGCGGATCCACCACGTGGCGTAGGTCGAGAATTTGTACCCCCGGCGGTATTCGAACTTGTCCACCGCCTTCATCAGGCCAATGTTGCCCTCTTGAATCAAATCGAGGAACTGCAGGCCCCGGTTGGTGTACTTTTTGGCAATCGAGATCACCAGGCGCAAGTTGGCCTCGATCATCTCTTTCTTGGCAAAGCGGCTGGCGCGTTCACCATCGTTCATGCGCTTGTTAATGCGCTTGAGCTCTTCCAGCGGCACCACCACGCGGTTTTGCAGGTCGATGAGCGACTGCTGCAGCTCTTGCACATCGGGGATGTTGCGCCCCAGGATGGCGCTGTAGGGCTTGTTGCTGGCGGCCTGCTTTTCCACCCACTGCAGATTGAGCAGGTTGGCTGGGAAGTCTTTGATGAACTGCTCTTGGCTCATGCCGCATTTATCGACAATGATTTTGCGCAGCTCGCGCTCTTTCTTGCGCACATCATCGACCTGGGCGCGGGCCATATCGCACAGCTTTTCGATGGTTTTGGCCGTAAAGCGAATGGTCATCAGCTCTTCGGTGATGGCCTTTTGCACCTTGACGTAGGCGGGCGAGCCCCAGCCGTCTTTGTCATACGCCTTGCGCAGCTTCTCGAACAGCACGCCCATGCGGTCAAAGCGCTCCAGCGCGTCGGTTTTGAGCTTTTCCAGCAGGCGTGTCATGGCCTTGGAGCCGCCTTTGCCGTCGTCATCGTCGTCTTCGTCGTACTCGTCGAAGTCTTCTTCAGCCACATAGTCGTCGTTCTCATTGGCATTGACAAAGCCATCGACAACGGTGGAGATGATCACCTTGCCTTCGCGGATGTCTGCCGCCATTTTCAGCACTTCGGCAATCGTGGCGGGCGAGGTGGAGATGGCCTCCATCATGTCCATCAGGCCGCCTTCGATGCGCTTGGCGATTTCGATTTCGCCCTCGCGCGTGAGCAGCTCCACCGTGCCCATTTCACGCATGTACATGCGCACGGGGTCGGTGGTGCGGCCAAATTCACTGTCCACGGTGGACAGGGCCGCCTCGGCCTCTTCCTCGGCTTCTTCTTCGGTCGTGGCGGACTGGCCAGTGTTGTTCAGCAGCAGGGTCTCGGCATCGGGCGTTTGCTCGTACACCGCGACGCCCATGTCGCTGAGCATGGCGATCACCACTTCCAGCGTTTCGGCATCGACCAGCTTGTCGGGCAGGTGGTCGTTGATTTCAGCGTGGGTCAGGTAGCCGCGCGTCTTGCCCAGCTTGATCAGCTGTTTCAGGCGCTGGCGGCGGGTGTTCATTTCTTCTTCGGTGAGCACCGTCTCATCCAGGCCGAATTCCTTCATCAAGGCGCGCTCCTTGGCCTTGCTGATTTTCATGCGCAGGGGTTTGACTTTTTCCACACCTTCGGCCGGGGCGGCGGCCTCGGGTTCGGCTTCCAGCTCCAGGTCGGATTCGATGTCGCTCAAATCGGCATCGTCATCCAGGGCCGGTTTGCCTTTGCTTTTGGCACCGCGCTTGGCGCTGGGCTTGTCGGCATCAGCTGCGGCCGCTTTGGTGGTTTTTGTCGTTTTGGTGGTTTTTTTGGCTGCAGCGGCTTTTTTGGCTGGTTTTTCTTCCGTTGCAGCGTCTGCCACGACCTCGGTGGCTACCGCTTTTTTGCTGGTGGTTTTTTTGGCGGCCGGTTTTTCTGCGGCAACAACGGCTTCAGGCTCTTTGGGTGCTACTGTTTTTTTAGCTGCAGCCGCTTTTTTTACGGGCTTTTCAGCGTCAATTTGCTCTGCAGTTGTTTTTTTGTCAGCGTCAGCCGCTACTTTTTTTGCTACCGTGGCCTTGGGTTCGGCTTTTTTACGGGGGCTTTTTGGGGTTGCTTCTGCCAACAGCGCATCGGCCATGGCTTTGAGTTCAGCTTTGGTTGCCACTTACATTCCTTTTTGCAATATCCACCAGCACGCCAAAGGTGCATGGGCTGCACCTAGCGGGCGATCAGTTTTTTTCCATTGAGTCTGCACAGCACGCACCTGGGGCCAGGGCGTGGGGAAGTCAAACCTTCCCAGGCAAGATGGTGGGCGATCATTTGGTGTGCAGTCCTTGCGAAAGTGGGTCAAGGCGCGGTGCCGAACGTGAATGCGCTTTCACGTGACCCGGGTCGGAGGTGCTGCTGTCGCTCTTGCCGGTAAGGGGGCAATTATAGGCAATGACGGGAAACTCAAGACCAAATTTTAAAAAAATGTCAAGAGTTTTCAAAAAATTAAGCCTGTTTTAAAGATTCTTGCTGCGCAATTGCAGATTTTGGTAGCGCTGACGCAGCTCTTGGTTGCCGGGGTCGTTGGCATACGCTTGGGCCAATTGGGTTAGAAGTTGGCGAATGCGCTGGGTCAGCAGCGGTTTCAAAATGCTGCGCAACTCGGCTTGCTGGGCCTGGGGGTCATCTTCTGGGTGGCCCAAGGGGCCGGCCATTAGGCGTTGCACCCAAGCGCCATGTTCTGACTGGTCCAGCTGCTGCTGCACCACGGCCCAGGTTTGCGCGCCGTGGGCTTGGTAAAACGCCTCCGTCCAGGCAAACAAGGGGCCATGCGGCACGGGCAGGTGTACCAGCGCATCCCAATCGTCGTTGTCCAGCTGCTCCAGCAAGGCCATGTGCCCCAGCAAGAGGCGCACGGCTTGGTCTGGCCCGTTGGTGATTTCAACGCGGCGCATCGGTGGCGGCGCTGGGGCGTAGCGGCCTTGCCCCCATTTTTCAGAGGGCGCAAACGACCTGGATTGGCCGCGCTGCCAGGGCTGGCGCTCGGTACGGCGAAAACCTGCGCCTGGTGCACCGCCTTGCGCAGCAGGCCCAAGGTGGCCTGCGGCTGGGCTGGGTGGCTGCCAACTGCGCTCCAGCTCGTGCGCGGGCAGGGTGATGTGCTGGGCCAGCTCGTCCAAAACCAAACGCTTTAAGGTGCTGGGCGGCAATAAACTCCACAGCGGCTGGGCTTGGTTGGACAGTTTGGCCTTGCCCGGTGCGGTGCCCAGGTCGCAGCCCTCGCTGGCCACTTGCAATAAAAATTGGTTGAACGGCATGGCCGCATGCACCATGCGCGTAAACGCATCGGCCCCATGGGCGCGGATGAAGCTGTCCGGGTCGTGCTCGGGCGGCAGAAATAAGAATTTGGCGCTGCGCGTGTCATTGAGCAGGGGCAGCACCGCCTCCAGCGCTTTGCGGGCGGCCCGCTGGCCGGCGGCATCGCCATCAAAGCTGAACACCACCGCTTCGGTAAAGCGAAACAGCTTGTGCATGTGCTCGCTGGTGCAGGCTGTGCCCAAGGTGGCCACGGCATTGGGAAAGCCCAGTTGGGCCAGCGCCACCACGTCCATATAGCCCTCGCACACCAGGGCGTAGCCGCTGTCGCGCAAGGCGGTGCGGGCTTCGTACAGGCCATACAGCTCGCGCCCTTTGTGAAACAACGGGGTTTCGGGGGAGTTGAGGTATTTGGGCTTTTCATCCCCAAAGACGCGCCCGCCAAAGCCGATGCACTGGCCTTTGACATCGCGAATCGGGAACATGATGCGGTCGCGAAAACGGTCGTAGCGCTTGCCCTCGTCCTCGTGCGTGTTGTGGATGACCAGTCCACCCTCTTCCAGCAAGTGGCTGGTGTAGTCGGGGAAGATGCTGGCCAGAAAATTCCAGCCCGCCGGGGCGTACCCCAGGCCAAACCGGCGGCTGACCGCGCCCGAGACACCCCGGCGCTTTAAATACTCAATGGCGTGTGGGGCGTTTTTGAGCTGTTCGCAATACGCCTGGGCGGCCCGCTCCAGGGTATCGACCAGGCTGTCTTGCTGCTGCTTCATGGCCTGGCGCTGGGCACGCTGCTGGGGGGAGATGTCTTCCTGCGGCACCTGCATGCCCACCTCTTGGGCCAGGGACTGCACCGCCTCCATAAACTCCATGCCGGTGTGCTCGCGCAAAAAGGCGATGGCATCGCCGCCTTTGCCGCAGCCAAAGCAATGGAAAAACTGTTTGACCGGGCTGACGCTGAACGAGGGCGATTTTTCCCCATGAAACGGGCACAGCCCCATGAAGTTGGCCCCGCTTTTTTTCAGCGGTACATAGCGCCCAACCACATCGACGATATCGACGCGTTGGAGCAGGTCTTGGAGGAAGGAGGCAGGAATCGACACGGCAGCGATTGTCTTGCAAATCGCCCATCCGCTGGGGCGTTGCATGAATTAAAAATTAAAAAATAAAGAGCATTTACCGCAATGAATACGTGGTTTTTTATATAAATTAACTAAAAAACCAATAAATACAAGCGGTAAATACTATGGTTTTTAATTATTCCCACCGTCCCGCACGCGCCAATACCGGGCAAAGCGTGGCAGCCCGCTGGCGTGGGTGCCGTTGAAGCGGTAGGTGATGGTGCTGCCAATGGCCGGCGGCTGGGCGCGGTCGGCATCGCGCAATCCGCTACCAATTTTGAAGCGTTGGCCATTGGGTATCTCCACCAGCAAAGCGCCGGTCAAGCCCTGGTATTTGCCTTTGCCGGGCAGGTGGGCCACGACCACGGCCTCGGCATCTTCGAACAATTTCAGCTTGATCAAATCATCACTGCGCCCTGGGCGGTAGGGGCTGTCGGCGCGGCGCAGCATCAAGCCCTCGGCACCTGCCGCGCTCACATCGTTTAACTGCTGCTGCAGCGCAGCGTGGCTATCGACCTGCCACTGCGCTGCAGCCTGCACCCAGGGCTGGCCCATGGCCTTGACCACACGCTGCAAGGCCTGCTGGCGCTGGGCAAAGCCGCCGGGGTGCTGGGGCAAGTCAAACACCATGTAGCGCAGCGCCCGCCAGCCGCCCTCATCCTTGGCCCCCAGCGCCACCGTGGCCTGCACAGCGGCAAACTGCCCCCGGCCCGCCCACAACTCGCCATCAAGCGCCTGCGCGGGCCAGCCCTGGGTGAACCACGCAGGCGCGTCAATGGGCAGCCCCTGGCGGCTCATCAACCGCTGCCCGTCCCAATGGCCACGGATGCCATCGTACTTCTCGCTCACCCAGTACGCCTGCACGTCCAGCCCAGGCCGGTAGCTGTTGGCCAGGGTGAGCGCATCGGCCCAGGCCGCAGCGGCCAGCAGGCACAGCGTGAGAAAACTACCCAGGCGGCGTAGCCAGAAAAGTGGGGGCATGAGGGGGGCCTTTCATGGGTGGCAGGTTGGCACCGTGCTGCCGACTTTATGCGATCTGCGGAAACCGGGCCGCCGCGCTCAACACGGCCAGGATGGAGGCGGTGACGATGTTTGCATGCAGCCCTACGCCAAGCGCGTTCGACAAATTAACTTAAAACATGTACATTAACCTGTACGTTAAGGTGTGCATCTTAGGAGAAAATCATGCAAGTTATCAGCTTCACCAAGGCCCGCAATGAGTTCAAAGGAGTCATTGACCGCGTAGTGGCTGACCGCGATGCAACCCTCATCCACCGCCGCGACGGGGAAAACGCCGTCCTGCTCTCCGAATCCACCTACACCAGCATGCTAGAGACACTGCACTTGATGCAAAGCCCCGCGAATGCACGTCGCTTGATGGCCGCTGCCCAGCAAGACCGCAAAGGTATCGCCAAAAAACAAACCCTCATTGAAGCGTGAGCCGCACAATTAAATTCCTCCCTGATGCCTGGGGGGACTACCTCTATTGGCAAGGCCAAGACAAAAAGACCCTCAAACGCATCAATTTGCTACTGACCGAGGCAGCGCGAGAACCATTCGTTGGCACTGGAAAGCCCGAGCCACTGGTGGGCAATTTATCAGGCTACTGGTCAAGGCGTATCGACCAGACCCACCGGCTTGTGTACCGTGCCGATGATGATGATCTGGTCGTCTTGCAGTGTAGATACCACTATGGCGACTGAGCTTGAACTGGCGAGATGCCGTTAGTAGTTTGTTAGGCCGCCGCGCCCAGCTTCTGCGCGCGCGCTATTTCTTGCTGCAAGAAGTCGAACACCGCCTCATCCTCGCAAAACGCGATGTTGAAACGCAGCCACGGACTTGGCTCCAGCCCGGGCGAGAACAAATGCCCCGGCCCCAGCAGGATGTCATGCTCAGTCGCCCGCAGTGCCAGCACATTGGCATCGGCAATCTGCGGGTGGCGCACCCACAAAAACATACCGGCTTTGGGTTCGGTGAACAGCTCAAAGCCCAGTTCAAGAAAACGGGCGGCGATTTTTTCATGCGCGGCGGTGAGGCGCTCGCGCAGCGTTTTGGCGTGTTTGCGCCAGCGCCCGTCAATCAGGGCACCGTAAACGATGCGCTCAGACAGCTCGGCCGAGGTCAGGCCGGCAATCATTTTGAGCTGGGCCAGGTCCTCGATCAGCTCTGGGTGGCCCGCCATATAGCCCACGCGCAAGTTGGGTGAGATGGTTTTGGAAAAGCTGCTGATATAGACCACGCGCTTGAGCTGGTCCAGGCTGGCCAAAGAGGGGTGGGGACGCGGATCCAGGTCGCTGTAAATATCGTTTTCGACCAAGGTTACGTCGTATTTTTCGGCCAGCTGCAGCACGCGGTACATGTGCGCCAGCGTGGCCGATGCCCCGGTGGGGCAGTGCAGCCGAGGCTGGGTGAAGAACACTTTGGGGCGGTGCGTTTGCAGCAAATGCTCCAGCAGGGCCAGGTCATAGCCTTCTGGGGTGCGGGTCACCCCCAGCAGGTCAGCCCCCAGCAAGCGCAAACCAAAGCACAAGTTGGCATAGCTGGGGTCGTCGATCAGCACCGGGTCGCCGGCATGGACCAGCCGCCGGGCAATCAAATCCAGCGCGTGGCTGGAGCCTTGGGTGAGCAAAATCTGTTCGGTGGTCAGCGCCACCTCCTGCTCGGCCAGCAGGTCGCGCACCAGCTGGCGCAGTGGCACAAAGCCCTTGGGCTCGCCATAGCCGCTGATGCTGATCTCGCCTGAGGCCAGGGTGCGCAGCGCACGGCGCACGCCTTCGCCAAACAGCCAATCCTCCGGCAGCCAGCCACAGCCGGGTTTGCGACTCAGCCCCCGGTGCTCGAAGATGCGGCGCATGTAGTACATGGAGTCAAAATCGTAGCGGTCACCGCCTGCGGGGACTTGATCATCGTCCTGTCGACGGCGGCGCACAAAAAACCCCAGATGCGGGCGCGAGACGAAATAGCCCTGGGCGACCAACCGGTCGTAGGCATCCACCACCGTATAGACGCTCACGCCGTGGGCGTGGGCAAACTGCCGAATCGACGGCAACTTGGCGCCCGAGCGCAGCGTGCCCTCATCGACCAGATGGCTAAAACCATCCACGATCTGCTGGACCAGGGACACGGACGAGGAGGAATCAAGCACGAACATGACAAAAGCAAGCGGGGCGGGTGGTTGCAGCACCACCCTAGGGTTATTGCGAAGCGGGTTTGTTTGTACTGCACACACCGCCTGCACAGTACCTGCCAAAAAGGGCACAAGTTGTATATGTTAGCCCGTCAGACCAGGCAATAAAGTGGCTTGCACTGTCCCCCCAAGTAAAGAAGGAAGCCATGCTTGACACCACCCAAACCACCAACGCCACCTTGTACGCCCGCCGCGAAGCAGCCATCCCACGCGGTGTCGGTCACACCCACCAAATTTTTATTGACCGCGGTGAGAATGCCGAGATCTGGGATGTGGAAGGCAAGCGCTACATCGATTTTGCCGGTGGCATCGCCGTGCTGAACACGGGCCACCGCCATCCGCAGATCATGGAGGCGGTGCAGGCGCAAATGCAGCGCTTTACCCACACCTGCTTTCAGGTGCTGGCCTACGAAAGCTATGTGGAGCTGGCCGAGCGCCTGAACGACAAAGCCCCCGGCGACTTCGCCAAAAAGACCGTGCTGCTCTCCACCGGCGCTGAAGCGGTGGAAAACGCCGTCAAGATTGCCCGCAGCCACACCCGCCGTGGCGGGGTGATTGCCTTCAGTGGTGCTTACCACGGCCGCACCTCGCTGACCATGGCGCTGACGGGCAAAGTCGTGCCCTACAAGGCCGGTTTTGGCCCTTTCCCCGGCGAGATCTTCCACGCCCGCTTTCCCAACCCCAAGCGCGGCGTGACGGTGGAAGATGCCATCGAGTCCATCGAGCAAATCTTTAAAAACGATATCGAGCCCAGCCGCGTGGCCGCCATCATCATCGAGCCAGTGCAGGGCGAAGGCGGCTTCAACCCCGCCCCGCGTGCCCTGCTGGAGCACATCCGCGCAGTGTGCGACCAGCACGGCATTGTGATGATCGTCGATGAGGTGCAAACCGGCGCAGGCCGCACCGGCACCTGGTATGCCATCGAACAAAGCGGTGTGGTGCCAGACATGATTACCTTGGCCAAGTCGATGGCCGGGGGCTTTCCCATCTCGGCCGTGACGGGCCGCGCTGACATCATGGATGCCCCCGCCCCCGGCGGCCTGGGCGGCACCTACGCAGGCAACCCGATCTCGTGCGTGGCTGCGCTGGCCGTGCTCCATGCCTTTGACCAAGAAGACTTGCTGCAGCGCTCGCGCAGCGTGGGCCGCCATCTGGTGAGCCGGTTGGAGGCCATCGCCGACCAGCATCCTGAGCTGGCCGACATCCGTGGCCTGGGTGCCATGGTGGCGGTCGAGTTGTGCAAAAACGGCGACCTGCAGCAGCCCGCCCCCGAGCTGGCCAAGGCCGTCAGCGCCGAAGCCGCCCGCCGGGGCCTGATCCTGCTGACCTGCGGCACTTACGGCAACGTGCTGCGCATTCTGGTGCCGCTGACAGCCAGCGATGCGCTGCTGGACGAGGGCCTGGCCATCCTGGCCGCCAGCATCGAAGCGGTCAAGCAGCAGGCCTAAGCGACGGCTTTGCCGGGGCCCGCCCCCCGGCATGGGCCAGCGGCCCGCAACCTGCCCAAGCAAGGCAGACCCGAACGTTTATCAAAGCCACAGCGCTTTGCCCAATACACAAAATAAACGAGGAGACAACATGACAACACAAGCCTGCACAGCAGGAAGCGGTAGCACGCTGCACAACGGATTGCGCTCGCGCCATCTCACCATGATTTCGATTGCGGGCGTGATCGGCGCGGCCCTGTTCATCGGCTCCGGCAAGGTGATTGCCAACGCCGGGCCGGCGGCCATCCTGGCCTATATCGCAGGCGGCATCGTGGTGGTGCTGGTCATGCGCATGCTGGGGGAGATGGCCGTGGCCCAGCCCGATACGGGCTCGTTCTCGACCTATGCCGACCGGGCCATTGGCCGCTGGGCGGGCTTTACGATTGGCTGGCTGTATTGGTACTTTTGGGCGCTGCTCATGGGCTGGGAGGCCTATGTGGCGGGCAAAATCCTGCACGACTGGTTCCCGATGATTCCGATCTGGGGCTATATGCTGATCGTCACCATCTCGCTGGTGCTGGTGAACCTGATGAAGGTAAAAAACTACGGTGAATTTGAATTTTGGTTTGCGCTGATCAAGGTCACAGCCATCATCATCTTCCTGATCATCGGCCTGCTGGCGCTGACGCACATCTGGCCCTGGGGCCAGCCCGATGCCGTGGGCTTTACGCACCTGACCAAAGAAGGCTTCATGCCCAACGGCTTCGGGGCGGTGGTCACCGCCATGCTGGGGGTGATGTTTGCCTTTATCGGCGCAGAAATCGTCACCGTGGCCGCAGCCGAATCGGAAAACCCCAGCAAAGAAATCGTCAAAACCACCAAATCCGTGGTGTGGCGCATCATCCTGTTCTACGTCGGCTCCATCTTCATCGCCGTCTGCCTGGTGCCCTACAACGATCCGCTGCTGCAACAGGCCACGCACGGCACCTACACCGTCACGCTCACGCGCCTGGGCATCCCCGAAGCGCGGCACATCGTCAATTTTGTGGTTCTGACCTCGGTCTGCAGCTGCTTTAACTCGGCCTTGTACACCTGCTCGCGCATGCTGTATTCGCTCTCGCGCCGAGGCGATGCCCACCGCATCATGCAAGTCACCGGTAAAAACAGCGGCAGCCCCTGGGTCGGCGTGCTGGTCTCCAGCGTGTTCGCCTTCGTTGCCATCTACCTGACGGCCACCGAAAAAATGGACATCTACGATGTGCTGATGTCTGCCACTGGCACCGTAGCCATGTATGTGTACCTGTGCATCGCTATTTCTCAGCTCAAAATGCGCCAAAAGCTTGATGCCGCCAAGACTGAGATCACGTTCAAAATGTGGCTCTTCCCCTGGCTGACCTATGCCGTCATCTTCGCCATCCCTGCCGCGCTGGTGGTGATGGTGTTCGAGGGCACTTACCGCACCGAGGTGGTCTATACCTCCTTGCTGGCGGCGGTGATCATCGCCATGGGGCTGATTGCCCAGAAGTTCAATATCGGCGGGCCCCAGGCCCAGCACGCACCGGCCCACCTCTCCAAAGGAGGCTTGCAGCCCGAGGCCAACCCCACCTGATCCATCCCGTTTTTTTTGTATCTCAAAGGAAGTCTCAAAAATGCTCCAAAAAACCCACCGCACCGCTTTTCAATGGCACGACCCGCTGCTGCTGGACCAGCAACTGACCGACGAAGAACGCATGGTGCGCGAGGCCGCTGCGGCTTACTGCCAGGAAAAGCTCGCACCCCGCGTGCTCGAAGCCTTTCGCCATGAGCACACCGACCTGGCCATCTTTCGCGAGATGGGCGAACTGGGCCTGCTCGGCCCCACCATCCCCGAGCAATACGGCGGCCCCGGCCTGAACTACGTCAGCTACGGCCTGATTGCCCGCGAGATCGAGCGCGTCGATTCCGGCTACCGCTCCATGGCCAGCGTGCAGTCCTCGCTGGTGATGGTGCCCATCTACGAATTTGGCAACGAGGAAACCAAACAAAAATACCTGCCCAAGCTGGCCAGCGGCGAATGGATCGGCTGCTTTGGCCTGACCGAGCCCAACCACGGCTCCGACCCCAGCAGCATGGTCACCCGGGCCAAAAAGGTCGCTGGCGGCTACCAACTGAGCGGCAGCAAAATGTGGATCACCAACAGCCCCGTGGCCGATGTGTTTGTCGTCTGGGCCAAGGACGATGCCGGGGCCATTCGCGGCTTTGTGCTGGAAAAGGGCTGGAAGGGCCTCTCTGCCCCCACCATCCACGGCAAGGTGGGCCTGCGCGCCAGCATCACCGGCGAAATCGTCATGGATGAAGTGTTTGTGCCCGAAGAAAACGCCTTCCCCGAAGTGCGTGGCTTGAAAGGCCCCTTCACCTGCCTGAACAGCGCCCGCTACGGCATTGCCTGGGGCGCGATGGGCGCTGCCGAAGCCTGCTGGCACACCGCCCGCCAGTACACCATGGACCGCCAGCAGTTTGGCAAGCCGCTGGCCGCCAACCAGCTCATCCAGAAAAAGCTGGCCGACATGCAAACCGAAATCACCCTGGGCCTGCAAGGCGTGCTGCGCCTGGGCCGCATGAAGGACGAGGGCACCGCCGCCGTGGAAATCACCAGCCTGTTCAAGCGCAACAACTGCGGCAAAGCGCTGGACATTGCCCGCACCGCCCGCGACATGCTGGGTGGCAACGGCATCAGCGACGAGTTTGGCGTGGCCCGCCACCTGGTGAACCTGGAGGTGGTGAACACCTACGAGGGCACGCACGACATCCACGCCCTGATCCTGGGCCGCGCCCAGACCGGTATTGCCGCGTTCTAAGCACGGTTTACAACTTCAAATACAAGAGCTGTTAGCGCTGATTATTCAATTGTTTTATAGATTTTTTACTATGAAACCTTTGATTTCAAAGCGCGAGCAGCTCTTTTATTTTTTTAAACGGAATACTTGCTCATGACCGACTCCCCTCCCCGCGCACAGCCCCTGGCCGGTTTGCGTGTGCTTGACCTTTCCCGCGTGCTGGCCGGCCCCTGGGCCAGCCAAATCCTGGGCGACTTGGGTGCCGACGTGGTCAAGGTCGAACGCCCCGGCAGCGGCGACGACACCCGCGCCTGGGGCCCGCCGTATCTGCAGGGTGCCGACGGCCAAGCCACGCGCGAATCGGCCTACTTTCTGTGCGCCAACCGCAACAAGCGCTCGATTGCCATCGACATGGCCAGCCCCGAGGGGCAACAACAACTGCAGCAACTGGCCGCCCAGGCCGACATCGTGCTGGAAAACTTCAAAACCGGCGGTCTGGCGCAATACGGCCTGGACTACGCCAGCCTGAACGCCCTCAACCCGCGCCTGATTTACTGCTCGATTACCGGCTTTGGCCAAAACGGCCCCTACGCGGCGCGGCCGGGCTACGACTTTTTGATTCAAGCCATGGGCGGCTTGATGAGCATCACCGGCGTGCCCGACGGTGAAGACGGTGCCGGCCCGCAAAAAGTGGGCGTGGCGCTGACCGACATCCTCACCGGCCTGTACGCCACCATCGGCATCCTGGCCGCACTGCAAGAGCGCCGCCACTCTGGCCTGGGCCAGCACATCGACACCGCCTTGCTGGATGTGCAAGTGGCCGCGCTGGCCAACCAAGCCTCTAACTACCTGGTCGGCGGCGTGGTGCCGCGCCGCATGGGCAATGCCCACCCCAGCATCGTGCCCTACCAAAGCTTTCCCACGGCCGACAGCGACATGATTCTGGCCATTGGCAACGATGGCCAGTTTGCGCGCTTTTGCCAGGTCGCTGGGCACCCGCAATGGGCACAGGACGCGCGCTTTGCCACCAACCCGCAGCGCGTTGCGCACCGCAGCGTCTTGATTCCGCTGCTGCGCCAAACCACCGTCATGCGCACCACCGCCGAATGGGTCAGCGCCCTGGAGCAGGCCGACGTGCCCTGCGGCCCGGTGAACCGGCTGGACGAAGTGTTTGCCGATCCGCAGGTGCAGGCCCGGGGCATCCAGGTCGATCTGCCGCATCCGCTGGGCACGGTGGCCACCGTCGCCAGCCCGGTGCGCCTGAGCGCCACACCCGTGCAATACCGCCGCCCGCCGCCCTTGCTGGGCCAGCACACCCAGGAGGTGCTGCACGACTGGCTAGCATCCCAACCGGCAGACCCCAGCCAATCCACGCAGCTGGCACAGGCCACCTCCTGAGCCCGGCCACAATGTCTGCTACGATTTTTTCCTGCCATTTTTTATCCAACATCGCCAACATCGCTTACCAAGATCGCTATGACCACGCCCCAATCCCCCCTGCACCTGCTCCAAGACCCCAGCCTGCTGAAAACCGCCGGCTACATCAACGGCACCTGGGTGCAAGGCCCCGACACCTTTGCCGTCACCGACCCAGCCACCGGGCTGGAGCTGGCCCAGGTGGCCAACCTCACACCCACCCACACCCAGCAGGCCATTGATGCGGCCGAGGCCGCCCTGCCCGCCTGGCGCAGCCTCACGCACAAGCAGCGCAGCCAATTGCTGCGCAAATGGTTCGACCTGATCATGGCCCACCGCGACGATCTGGCCCGCCTGATGACCGCCGAACAAGGCAAACCGCTGGCCGAGGCCACGGGCGAAGTCGTCTATGGAGCCACCTTTGTCGAGTGGTACGCCGAAGAAGCCAAGCGCACCTACGGTGAAACCGTGCCCAGCTTCGCCCCCGACCGCCGCGCCATGGTGCTGCGCCAACCCATCGGCGTGTGCGCAGCAATTACGCCCTGGAACTTCCCCGTGGCCATGATCACGCGCAAAGTGGCCCCGGCCATCGCGGCGGGCTGCACCGTGGTGGTGAAACCTGCCGAATTCACCCCGCTGTGCGCCCTGGCCATGGCCGAGCTGGCACACCGCGCCGGTATCCCGCAGGGCGTGATCAACGTCGTGCCCACCGAGCATGCCGCCGCCGTGGGCAAGGTGCTGTGCGACAGCCCGGTGGTGCGCCACCTGAGCTTTACCGGCTCGACCGAAGTGGGCCGCATCCTGATGGCGCAGTGCGCCCCCACCATCAAAAAACTGGCGCTGGAGCTGGGCGGCAACGCCCCCTTCATCGTCTTTGACGATGCCGATCTGGACAGCGCCGTCGAAGGGGCCATGACCAGCAAGTACCGCAACGCCGGCCAGACCTGCGTCTGCGCCAACCGCCTGTACGTGCAAGCGGGTGTGTACGATGCTTTTGTCGCCAAGCTGGCCGAGCGCGTGCAGGGCCTGAAAGTGGGCAACGGCTTTGAGCCGGGCGTAACCCAAGGCCCGCTGATCGAACCGGCCGCGCTGGACAAGGTGCAAGAGCACATTGCCGATGCCGTGGCCAAGGGCGGGCGCATCGTCACCGGCGGCCAGCGGCTGCAGGGCCAGTTCTTTGCGCCCACCGTGATCGCCAACGCCACCCAGGACATGCGCGTGGCCCGTGAGGAAACCTTCGGCCCCCTGGCCCCGGTGTTTCGCTTCGAGACCGAGCAGGAAGTCGTGGCCGCGGCCAACGCCACCGAGTTCGGCCTGGCCAGCTACTTCTACAGCCGCGACATTGGCCGCATCATCCGCGTGAGCGAAGCGCTGGAATACGGCATGGTGGGCGTAAACATCGGCCTGCTGGGCAGCGAGCAGGTGCCGTTTGGCGGTGTCAAACAATCGGGCCTGGGCCGCGAAGGTGCCCACCAGGGCATGGATGAGTACTTAGAGGTGAAGTACATCAACCTGGGCGATGTGCTGAAGTAATGCTTTAGTTGTCGTTGCGGTGGCAGCCTGGCAAATCATTGTTCCAGCGCTTGCCATCGGGCGTACACCTCCAGAACGTGGCCGGGCCTTCCAGCGCACACACCGGGCGCATCAAGAAACTGGCCTGCCCGCAGGATTTAACCGCTGCCACCGGGGCCGGCGCGGGTGTTGGCACAGGGGCCACTTCCGGGGCCGGGGCCGGGGCCTCGCGGGTCACGGGGCGCACCACCGGCTTGGGCTGCTCCACCGGGCGCTTGACCGGTTTCGCCTCGGCTTGCGCGGGCGCTTCGGGTGATGGCGGCAGCGGCACATCGGGCACCATCACAGGCTGGGGGGCCACCGCCAGCGGGGTATTGAGCGGGGCACTGTCTGTCACCAGCGCAGGCGCGACAGGTTCAGTGGGTGCATTCATAACCGGGGCCGGGGTCGATACGGCAGGCACCTCCATCGGCCCCACCTTGTTCTTCAGGGGCGAGGGGCTGTTGTCCATGAACAGGTACACCGCCCCACCAATGGCCGCAAAAAAAGCAATGGCCCCACCAATCCAAAGCCCTACATTGTTCCCCATATTGGTAGCTGGTTCCGCAGGAAATAAAGGTGGAAGGGGATAGTTTCCCTCATCTTTTGACTCCTTACCTGCGGAAATAGCTTCTTTAATAGGAGCAGACTCAGGCACAGGGGGCGCTGGCGGCACCGCCACAGGCTGGGCCGCCATGGGGGCACGCGCGACGGCAGCGCCGCAATGGTTGCAAAACTTGGCCTCGGGCTTCAAAGGCGCTTGGCAAGCCGCGCACGCCAACGTTGGGGCGAGCACCGGCGCAACGGCCACGGCAGCAGGATGGCCGCAGTGGGGGCAAAACTTTGCGCTGTCTTGAAATTCGGCGTGGCATTGGGTGCATTGCATGGCAGAGCTCTCCCCCTCTCTTTTGAAAATATGGTTTTTTGGAAGCGCGGATATTACCCCGCAGAAACTGACAGCAGGCCTGCAAAACAGTCAAACCTCAGAGGAAAAGCACTTTCCGAGACAATCGCGCCCACCATGAAAGCCCCTGAACTGCTCCTGCCCGCCGGCTCGCTCGACAAGATGCGTGCCGCTTATGATTTTGGTGCCGATGCCATCTACGCCGGCCAACCACGCTACTCGCTGCGTGCCCGCAACAACGACTTTCGCCTGGAGCAAATCGCCCAAGGCATCCAAGAAGCCCACCAGCGCGGCAAAAAATTCTTCGTCACCAGCAACCTGATTGCGCACAACGACAAAGTACGCACCTACCTGCGCGACATTGAGCCCGTGATTGCCTGCCGCCCCGATGCCCTCATCATGGCCGACCCCGGCCTGATCATGATGGTCAAGGAAAAGTGGCCCGAGCAGGAAATTCACCTCTCGGTGCAGGCCAACACCACCAACTGGGCGACAGTGAAGTTTTGGCAGAAGATGGGTGTCTCGCGCATCATCTTGTCGCGCGAGCTGTCGCTGGACGAGATTGAAAAAATCCGCCAGGAATGCCCCGACATGGAGATTGAAGTCTTCGTCCACGGCGCTTTGTGCATCGCCTACTCGGGTCGCTGCCTGCTGTCAGGCTACTTCAACCACCGCGACCCCAACCAGGGCACATGCACCAACGCTTGCCGCTGGGAGTACAAGACGCACGACGCGGCCGTCGATCCCAACACCGGCGAAGCCCTGGCCACACCGATGGAACAGGGCTTTAGCTTTAGCAAATCGCGCGAAGATGCCGATAGCCAGTTCTCCAGCACCCACATGCAGCGCCACCCGCTGGCCGACCAAATCTACTTGCTCGAAGAAAAAGGCCGCCCCGGCGAGCTCATGCCCATCATGGAAGACGAGCACGGCACCTACATCATGAACAGCAAGGACTTGCGCGCGGTGGAGCACGTGGAGCGACTGGTGAAAATCGGGGTTGATTCCCTGAAGATCGAGGGCCGCACCAAGAGCCTGTACTACGTCGCCCGCACCGCCCAGGTGTACCGCCGCGCCATTGACGATGCCGTGGCCGGTCGCCCGTTCAACCCGCATTTGATTACCGAGTTGGAAGGCCTGGCCAACCGGGGCTACACCGGCGGTCTGCTCGAGCGCCGCCCGGCCAACGACTACCAGAACTACGAAACCGGCACCAGCGTGCTGCAGCGCAGCCACTTTGTCGGCCAGGTGCGCGGCCACGCTGACGGCATGGCCGAAATCGAAACCATGAACCGCTTTGCCGTGGGCGACATGATCGAAATCATCCACCCCAGCGGCAACCGCACCGTTAAGCTCGAACAGATGTTTAACCTGGAAGGCGAACCGGTACAGGTCGCCCCTGGCAACCCGGTGCGTGTGCGCGTGCCGCTGACGGGGCCGCTAGAGGGCGCACTGATCGCCCGCTTGCTGTAAGAACGTGTTCACGATCTAATAACAAATATCAAAAAAACCGATTGCCCCGCTCGGGCTTGGCAGGGGCCAACTCACCAAACCGGGCGGTGGTGCTGCTGCCCTCGCGGTAGGCCAGCACGGCGCTGGCCAGGGCAAAGTCTTCTGGGTAAGTCACTTTAAAGTTTTGCGCGCCACCCGCCACCAGCTTGGGGCGGTGGCCTGCGGCCTCCATGGCGCTGGCTTCGTCGGTGGCCGCATCGCCCAACTTTTCTAGCGCGTGCAGCAAAGGCTCGAGGCGGAACATCTGCGGCGTTTGCGCCAGCCATTTATCGCTGCGCTCCAGCGTGCCCACCACGCGCACACCACCCGGGCCGGTGACCGCCGTTTTCAAGGTGTCGGGGATTTTGTGTGCCAGCAAGCCGCCCACACTGTCGTGTTGGCACTCGGCAATCAAGGTTTCAATTTGCAGTGAAGTGACCAAGCACCGCGCCGCATCGTGCACCAGCACCCAATCGTCGGCCTGTGCTCCACGCTGCAACAACGCGCGCAAAGCACCCAACACCGTTTGCGCCCGACTCGGGCCGCCGCAGGGCACCGTGAAATAGCGCAAGGAAGGGTAAGCGGCCAAAAAATCATCGCCAGAGGCTACCGCTACCAACGTGCCCGCCAACTGCGGTACGGCGGCAAAGGCCGCCAAGGTATGTAGCACCAGGGGCTGCCCCAACAGCGGCTGGTATTGCTTGGGCAAGCTTGGCTCCAACGCCCCCGCAGCCATCGCGCGAGCACCCACGCCAGCACAGGGAATGACCGCCCAGAAACGGGGTGGTGAAGAAGGTTCAGGGGCAATAAAAGCGAGCGTCATGGCAGGCGATGATAGCGAGCACGGGCAAAGAAAAAGCCGTGCTTGCTTGCGCAACCACGGCTTTTATCAAACTTGGCAGGGGAGGAAGGACTCGAACCCTCGCATGCCGGAATCAAAATCCGGTGCCTTAACCAACTTGGCGACTCCCCTACGAAAAATCGAATTATGCACGATTTTTTGTGTCATTTTTCCCAAGCACTCAATTTTTTTAAAAATGAGCGCAATGCTCACAATTTTTCACCCTGCTGTGCAGCGCACGGGGCCACTGTTCTGCATTGTCCGCCCTCCAAGAGGCATGCATTGTTTAAAACTAAGCCCTGGGGCAAGGATTTGTGCAACTGCCCACAATGGTAGCTTTTTAATACGCTTTACTCGTTTTCATGTCTCAACACGAATCGGTCTCGCCAACTACGATCTGGGTTTTAACCCTTGCAGGATTGGGTGTTGCCTTGCTCATCATCTGGGGCTTTGTGGCACAGCGTCAGCAGCAAGAGGCGGCGCAGCAGCTGAAAAAACAGCAAGCCGCTTATGCCATCTATGAGCGCAATACCCGGGTCAATGCGCCGACCACAGACAACTCGGCCGAACCCACCCCCACCCAACAAGAGCGCCAAAATGCTTGGGAAGAGGCCCGACAAATCCGTAAATTCTTACTCGAGCACCCCAGCGTCACTCCCGGCCCCGGCTTTAGCGCCCCTGGCGTGCAAACCACTGGGGCGGCCATTGTCCGCGCGATTGACAATGCCCAAGAGCGTTAAATCGGCCACCTAACACTATCAAGGCTTCACACCATGCCCCACCAGTCCAGCCCCCAGCAACCAACCGCAAGCATTTACCTAGCCGGTGGTTGTTTTTGGTGCACAGAAGCCATCTTTCGCCGCGTGCGCGGTGTTCAACATGTGCGCAGCGGCTATGCCAATGGCACTGATATAGCGACCCCACCGACGTACGCAGCAGTCTGCACCGGCACCACAGGCTATGCCGAAGCGGTTGAAGTGGTGTATGCGCCGCAGGAATTGGCATTGGTGGATTTGCTCGCCATTTTCTTTGCCACCCACGATCCAACCACGCTCAATCGCCAAGGCAATGACGTGGGCACGCAGTACCGCAGCGGGATTTACACCACCACCGCAGAACAGCTCGCGGTGGCACAAGACTATGTGGCGCAGTTGAACCAAGATCGCAGCTTCCCCGCGCCGGTGGTGACCGAAGTGGCCCCTCTCACCGCTTTTTACCCGGCAGAAGAGGAGCACCACGATTATTTTGCCCAGCACCCCCAGGCGGGCTATTGCGCGTGGGTGATTGCTCCCAAGGTGGCGAAATTCACAAGCCAATTCGCCCACTGCATGCGCTGAAGATGCGTGCGCGCGCCCAGCCTGCGCCAAGGCCCGGCATGCATTGCATCGCCTTGTGCGGCACGCCGGTCATTAAAATCACAAATACCAATTAAGCGCCTCAGGACGGCGCTCGGTTGTAAACCACTGTGGTTCAAGCTGCAGACGATCGGGCCGAATGGGCTCATCATGCCCCACCAGATAGACCATCATCTCTTTACGGCGCAGCACCACGTGACTGACGGTTTCTTCGCGGCCACCTTGCAGCACCCGAACCCCAGGTTTGAACACCGGCATTTGAAACATGCGGTGGCGAGGCGTAGCCCCGGCCTGGGCCGCTTCGGTAAAAGTTGTGTTATTCATTCTGGAGCCCTTTCCAAGCTTTGCATTGCAGACAGCGAATACTTGCGCTATCGGCAGCTGCGGTAAAAAGTTAAGCTGTTTTTCCAATCCGCCTGGTTTTCAAGGATTTTTGTGCGTTTCAAACCTGACACCTTCACCCTGCTCCTGCTTTCTACGGTAACGATAGCTAGTCTCGCACCAGCCACTGGGATATTTGCAGAAATTTTGAACAAAGCAACTACCTGGGTGATTGTTTTGCTCTTTTTTTTGCATGGCAGCAAACTCTCGCGCCAAGCCATCTGGGCCGGTATTGGCCACTGGCGCCTGCATCTGGTGGTTACGGCCACCACGTTCATGGTGTTTCCCCTGGTAGGCTGGTTGGCCCAACCGCTGTGGGCCCTGTTGCTGCCTCCGCCTTTGGTGCAAGGCATGCTGTTTTTGTGCGCCTTGCCCGCCACGGTGCAATCGGCCATTGCGCTGACCAGCATTGCCCGGGGCAATATCCCTGCTGCGGTCTGCAGCGCATCGGCCTCAACCTTGCTGGGCATTGTGTTCACGCCTTTGCTGGTGGGCGCTTTGCTGGCCCACAGCGGTAATACCGGCGACCCACTGCAAGCCGTCAGCCGCATTGCCGTGCAGCTGCTGCTGCCCTTTGCCCTGGGCCACCTGCTGCGCCCCTGGACGGGCAAGTTGCTGCAAAAAGCAGGGCAAAAAATCCGCATCATTGACCAAGGCTCCATCCTGTTGGTGGTTTATGCAGCCTTTAGCAGCGCCGTCGTCGGCGGCCTGTGGCAGCAAATGCCCCTTGCGGCCATGGCGACGCTGCTGGGCGTGTGCGCTGTGCTGCTGGCGATCAGCATGGCCTGGTGCCTTTGGATCAGCCGCCGCCTGGGCTTTAACCAAGCCGATGAGGCAACCATTTTGTTTTGCGGGGCGCAAAAAAGCCTGGTCAGCGGCATTCCTATGGCCAACGTGCTGTTTTCAGCGGCGGTCGTGGGGCCCATGATCTTGCCGGTGATGCTGTTTCACCCCATGCAAATCATGGTCTCGGGCATTTTGGCGGGCCGCTATGGCCGCCAGCAGGCCCAAGCCCTTGCAGACAAGCAACCAGGGGTTCACCCTAGCACCTGATAAAACAAAACCTTGGTTGCACCTGCAATTTTTCAATTAGAGAAAATAGCGCCATGTCCCCGTAAAGTGCCTGCCATGCAGTGCGCGAACGGGGATTTTTTCCTTTGAACACTGGCAGAGTTCCCCTCTGCTCCTCCGACGAAGAAGGGTTATCTCTCCTATGCACATCACCTTCAGTGCCTACTACACGCTGATCCTGGCCGTGCTCGTGCTCCTGCTGGGCAAGTTTTTGGTGCAGCGCATACGCTTTTTGCGCAACTTCAATATCCCAGAGCCCGTGGCGGGCGGCCTGGTGGTCGCCACGGTGATTTACACCCTGCACGAAGCGATTGGACTGACGCTGGCATTTGAAAGCAGCTTGCAAACGGCTTTTATGCTGATTTTTTTCTCGTCGATTGGCCTGAGTGCCAACTTCGCCAAGCTGCGTGAAGGCGGTATGGGGCTGGTGGTGTTCCTGGCCATCATTGCCGTATTTATCGTGGTGCAAAACACTGTGGGCATTGGGCTGGCCAGCCTGCTGGGACTGGACCCGCTGATCGGTTTGGTGGCCGGCTCGATTACCCTGATCGGTGGCCACGGCACTGCCGGGGCCTGGGGATCGGTGCTGGAAGGCCAATATGGCCTGACCGGTGCCACCACGTTGGGCATTGCCTGCGCTACCTTTGGTTTGGTCATTGGTGGCTTGCTCGGC
Organism: Comamonas denitrificans; assembly: GCF_017368815.1. Classification (GTDB taxonomy): domain Bacteria; phylum Pseudomonadota; class Gammaproteobacteria; order Burkholderiales; family Burkholderiaceae_C; genus Comamonas; species Comamonas denitrificans. Next base: position 43,380 of record NZ_JAFNME010000005.1, read on the forward strand.
GGCCCGCTGGCCAAGCGCCTGATTACCCGCCACCAGTTGGCCCAAGCCCGCCCGGATGCTGAGCAACTGGCCCCCACCGCACCCACCGTACCGGAAGGCGGCGAGCGCACGAATTTCGAGTTTCCCTCGAATGCGCCGCGCCTGATCACGGCCGATGCCGCCATTGAAACCCTGGCCTTGTTTGCCGGTTGCCTGGCCTTTGCCGAGTTCATGACCCACCTGACCAAAGGCACGGCCATTCAGCTGCCTACCTTTGTCTGGGCCTTGGGCACGGGGGTGGTGATTCGCAACGTGTTGGACTATGTCTTTAATGTCCAGGTTTTTGACCGCGCCATTGACGTGTTTGGCAACGCCGGCCTGTCGATTTACCTGGCCATGGCCTTGCTGTCCTTGAAGCTGTGGGAGCTGACCGATCTGGCCGCGCCGTTGATGGTCATTTTGACTGTGCAAACCGTCATGATGGGCTTGTACGCCGGTTTTGTGACCTTCCGCCTCATGGGCAAAAACTACGATGCTGCCGTGCTGGCCGCTGGCCATTGCGGCTTTGGCATGGGGGCTACGCCTACCGCAGTGGCCAATATGCAGGCCATTACCAACCAGTACGGGCCGTCGCACAAAGCGTTTTTGATTGTGCCGCTGGTGGGTGCCTTCTTTATTGACATCATCAACGCCTTCATGATTCAGGGCTTTATCCAGTTTGTGCGCTAACACCGCCTAACTTGCGCCGCATCGGGCCGCGACTGCGCATACCATCGCGCATGTTTTTACGGTTTTGCTCCGCCGCCTGCATCGCCCTGCTGGCTTTGGCCCTTGGCGGCTGCGCCCTGCCCTCTTTAGAGGGGCGCAGCCACAGCCAAGCCATCGCCGCCACTGCCGACACACCGCTGGGCCAGACAGCCCGCCACCTGCGCCAATTGGCCCAAGCGCCAGAGAGCATCACCGCCATCGTGCCCCTGGACAGTCCACAAGAGGCTTTTGCGGCCCGCCATTTTCTGATCCAGCAGGCCACACACAGCCTGGATGTGCAGTACTACATCTGGCGGGCCGATACCAGCGGGCTGATGCTGCTGGGCGATTTGCTCGCTGCGGCTGATCGGGGTGTGCGTGTGCGCTTGTTGCTTGACGATGGCGGCACCGCCGGAATGGACAGCCTGCTGCACACCTTGAACACCCACCCCCAGATTGAGGTGCGCCTGTTCAACCCCTTTGTGCTGCGCTGGCCCAAAGTGCTGGGCTATGTGTTTGACTTTCAGCGCACCAACCGGCGCATGCACAACAAATCGCTCACCGCCGACAACCAGGCCAGCATTGTGGGCGGGCGCAATATTGGCAACGAGTACTTTGACAATCCCCAAGGGGTATTGTTTGCCGACTTGGATGTGCTGGCCTGGGGCCCGGTTGTGCGCGATATTTCGCACGACTTTGACCGCTACTGGGCCAGCCCTTCGGCCTACCCCATCGAGCGCATCGTCACCCACCCCTACGCTTTGGATTGGCCCACGTTGCGCCAGCGCATTGCCACAGCGCACGCCAGCACCGAAGGGCAGCGCTACCAGGCCGCCAAGGCCAACAGCCGGCTGCCCGAGCATTTACAAGCCAACGATCAAGCCATCCTCTGGGCCCCGGCCCACCTGGTCAGCGACGACCCGGCCAAGGTGCTGGGCCAGGCCCGCCAGCAGGGCCTGATCGGCGCACAACTGACCCGCGCCATTGGCCAGCCCAGCATTGCGCTGGATATGGTCTCGCCTTATTTTGTGCCCACCCAGGCCGGGCTGGATGCGCTGGCCCAGCTGCGTGCCCAGGGCATCCGCATTCGTGTGCTGACCAATGCACTGGAGGCCACCGATGTCAGCCTGGTACACGTGGGCTACGTGCGCTACCGCGCCCCCCTGTTGCGCATGGGTGTGCAGCTGTACGAGCTGCAGCGCCAGGCCCCCATTGAGCTGCCGCGCCAGCTGCATGAACGCATCAAACGCCGTTGGCTACTGGCCAGCAGCGGCACCAGCTTGCATGCCAAAACCTTTGCCATTGATGGGCAACGCGCCTTTGTCGGCTCGTTTAATTTTGATCCGCGCTCCATGCTGCTCAATACCGAGATGGGGCTGGTGATTGAAAGCCCCGCCCTGGCCGCACAAATTAGCAATATCTTTGAGCAGGACATCCCCTGGCGCTCTTACCGCTTGAGCCTCGACCCCGAAGGCCGCCTGCAGTGGGAAGCCCCCCCCTTTGGCAGTGGCACCATGCACTCAACCGAGCCCAACACCGGCTGGTTCAAGCGCTGGGGATTGCGCCTGTTGGAATATCTGCCGCTAGAACCATTGTTATAAATTTAATAGCTCTTAGCGCTTATATAAAGCCATTCCCCATTGAAAAACGGCTAAAAAATATACATAACAAACGCAAAGAGCTTCAAAAACAATAGTAGAACCCTGTTCTTGCTGGCTTACTTCAACCGCGCCAGCTCGCGCTCAATGCCTTGCACATCGCTTTCTTGGCGGGCGATTTTGGCTTTCAGATCGTCAATACGGGCTTGGTACACCTCGGGCTGGCTTGCCTCCAGCTCGGCCGCAGTGGGCTGGCCACCATTGAATTGGGCTTTCAACTCAGCCAAGCGCGCTTGGGCCCGGCCCAGCTCAGACTGCAAAATCGCTCGGGCATCGTTATCGCGCACCTGCTGCTGAGTGCTGCTGACCTGCGCCGCTTCTGGCCCTCGGTTCACCGGGGTTGCGGGGCCACTGCTGGATGCCGCCGCACGTGGGGCGCTGCCACCACCACTGCTGCCCCCACCTGTATGCACAATCGTCAGCGAGCCGCCCTCAACCAAACGGCAATTTTCTTTTTTCGCCTGGGCTGCATTGTTCGTGTACTCATTGCCACAGCGGTACACCCGGCTTTGCCCCCAGCTGGCCGAAGCCACGCTCAGCAGCACCAGCGCACAAAAAAATTGGATGCGGTTTGTTTTCATCACAGCCTCTACCTTCTAAATTTTGCGTATCCTCGCACCCACTGGCGCTTTGCCCGCACTGTAAGCGAGGCCGCCGCGCTTAAAGCCCCAATGAGCAGGGTTTCTCTGCATGAGATACTTCTGTGAAACAGTTTTTTACCTCCCCGTGTGCCCATGACTACAACGCCCCCCAACGCCGCCACCGAGCGCGTGATTAAAAAATACCCCAATCGCCGTCTGTACGACACCAGTACCTCGGCCTACATCACCCTGGACGAAGTCAAGCAGCTGGTTTTACAGCGCGAAAATGTGCTGGTCAAAGATGCCAAAACAGGTGAAGACCTCACCCGCTCCATCCTGCTGCAAATCATCTTGGAAGAAGAAGCCGCCGGCATCCCCATGTTCAGCGAAGCGGCGCTGGCCAACATCATCCGCTTTTATGGCCACGCCATGCAGGGGCACATGGGCAGCTACATTGAAAAAAACCTGCAAATGTTCACCGACTTTCAAACCAAGCTGGCCGAGCAAACCGGCAACACCGATGCTTGGGCCAAGATGATGCAGATGCCCCAGGCCATGCTGCCGGCCGGTTACGCTGAACAAATACAAAAAATGCAGGAGCAAATGCGCCAACAAACCGAGCAAATGATGGGCATGTTTGGCCTCAAGCGCTAACCATGCGCTTGCCCGCTGCCAGTGGCACGTGATGGCTTGCCTGCGCACACAATAAAAAAGCCAGCTTGCGCTGGCTTTTCTTGATGGTCAATGTGGTCAATGGCTGACCAACAACCAATTAATAGCTGCTGCGACGCGAATCACTGTAGCCACCGCCGTAGCCACCGCTGCGGGGGGCGCGCGCTTCCATCGGGCGGGCGATGTTCACGGTCAGGTCACGGCCACCCATGTTCTTGCCGTGCATGGCCTGGATCGCTGCCTCGGCTTCTGCGCCACTGGACATCTCGACAAAACCAAAGCCTTTGGAGCGGCCGGTGTCGCGCTCCATCATGACTTTGGCGGATTGGACTTGGCCAAAGTGGGAAAACTGCTCTTGCAGATCGTCGTCACGGACCGAGTAGGACAAGTTACCGACATAAAGTTTGTTGCTCATTTTGGAGCCTTTCAAAAAAAGCGCCCAACAACGTTAGGGGCGCAGGTGAAAACACAGGTGTGCGAGAAATTAGTATTAGTGCTTGCGTTTGAAGGCAGGCGCTCGCGCAGCGCGGGGCTGGCGATTTTCGATATGGCGGAAAGTGATTCGCCCTTTGGTCAGGTCGTACGGCGACATCTCCAGCGTGACGTTGTCGCCGGCCAGAATGCGGATTCGGTGCTTGCGCATCTTGCCGCCGGTGTAGGCAATCAATGTGTGGCCGTTGTCCAAGGTCACCCGATAACGGGTATCAGGCAGCATTTCATCTACCTTGCCTTGCATTTCAATAAGTTCTTCCTTGGCCATAGAGCCTCCTTGAAGTTACGGTTTAGGGCAGCGAGGTGGGGTCAAGCAACCAGTGGCGGCCTTGTGCGGCGGCGTACATCAAGGCGCTGTCTTGCGTCTTGAACTCGGGCTTGAAGGTGTAAACACGGTCAAGTTGTTGGCGGCCTTGACCTCGCTGGATGGAAAGCAATGCGGTGTATTGGTCGCTGCCGTGCGAGCGGCTAAGCGGTGTGATCCGAAAATCGCCGACAGCGAACGGATGGGTACTGGCAAATGGCATTAAAAACAATAGTGCTCGGGCCGATGTAGCCCGGGTTCATGCTGTCACGCTGTGCGACAAAGCATGGGCAGAGGCAACCGCGTAAAGGTCGCTCAAGTGAAGCTTGCCTTGGGAAAAGTCAGACCACCGAAGAGCCCACATTGAAGTGGTATGCAGTGGAGGTGTGCGGTTTTGGGGTACCGCTGCCCAGATCGAACCTGCTTGCAGCACGAGTAAGCAAAAAACGCTGCAGCTGGGCTAATGTAGGGGGCTTAGGCCTGGTGCGCAAGCAGTTTTTGCATATTGGTAGAAAAAAGTCTAGCGCCAGGTGTGCGCCAGTGCATTCGCGGGAAGCGGTTATAGCCAGTGTCGCCCTTGGATGCAAAGCGTTTGAAATAGAATCCCCGCCTTACGAATAAAGGCGTTATCGCAAAAGAAAATTAAATGAAATCAATGGATTGTGAAAATAATACCCAACCCGCCATTCCGAAAATTGGGATGGTGAGTCTGGGCTGCCCCAAAAATCTGACTGACTCTGAACTCATCATCACCCAGCTCAGTGCCGAGGGCTACCAGACCGCCAAAAGCTTTGCCGGTGCCGATTTGGTCATTGTGAACACCTGCGGCTTTATCGACGATGCCGTCAAAGAAAGCCTGGACACCATTGGCGAAGCCCTGGCTGAAAACGGCAAAGTCATCGTCACCGGCTGCCTGGGGGCCCGCAAAGACGATGGCGGAAGCAATATGGTGGCCGGCATCCACCCCCGCGTGCTGGCCGTGACCGGCCCCCATGCCACGCAAGAAGTGATGGATGCCGTGCATGCGTACTTGCCCAAACCGCACGACCCCTTCATCGACCTGGTGCCCAGCCTGCCCGGTGCGGTGGGCGAGGCGGGCATCAAGCTCACCCCACGCCATTACGCCTATCTGAAAATCTCGGAGGGCTGCAACCACCGCTGCACGTTTTGCATCATCCCCAGCATGCGTGGCGACCTGGTGTCGCGCCCGATTGGCGACGTGCTCAAAGAAGCGCAAGCGCTGTTCGCTGGCGGGGTGAAAGAGCTGCTCATCGTCAGCCAAGACACTTCGGCCTATGGCGTGGACATCAAATACCGCATGGGTTTTTGGGAAGGCCGCCCGGTCAAAACGCGCCTGCTGGAGCTGGTGCAAGAGCTGGGCAAACTGGCACAACAACACGGTGCCTGGGTGCGCCTGCACTACGTTTACCCCTACCCCAGCGTGGACGACATCCTACCGCTGATGGCCCAGGGGCTGGTGCTGCCCTACCTGGATGTGCCGCTGCAGCACAGCCACCCCGATGTGCTCAAGCGCATGAAGCGCCCAGCCAGCGGCGAGAAAAACCTCGAACGCATCCAGCGCTGGCGCGAAATCTGCCCCGAGTTGGTGATCCGCTCCACCTTCATCGCCGGTTTTCCGGGCGAGACCGAAGAAGAATTTCAGCACCTGCTCGATTTTGTGCGCGAAGCACAAATTGACCGCGCCGGCTGCTTTGCTTATAGCGATGTCAGCGGTGCCACCGCCAACGACCTGCCCGGCCAACTGCCCCAGTCCGTGCGCGAAGAGCGCCGTGCGCGCTTCATGGCCGTGGCCGAGGAAGTCTCCATCCAGCGCCTGCAGCAGCGCGTGGGCCAGACGATGCAGGTGCTGGTCGATAAAGCGCACAGCCTGGGCAAAAAAGGCGGCATCGCCCGCAGCTGGGCCGATGCGCCAGAAATTGATGGCTTGGTCCACCTGCAACCCATTGCCAAGGCCAGCCAGCAGTACAAGGTGGGCGACATGCTCAAGGTGCGCATCACCGCCGCGCAAGGGCACGATCTGATCGGTGAAGTGCTCTAAAAAAAGCGATGAAAAGCCAATTAAGTAGCTATTGCCGCAGGTGTTTATTCAAATTCAGGTGTTTTTAACCCTGAAAATCAATAAACACCTGCGGTAAAAGCTATAAAAAATCAGTGGCTTTTACTCCGGGTCGGAACGCTCAAAGAAGCGATGGCGCTGCGCTTGCAAGGTGTTTTTGATTTCGGCACGGATTTCCACCTCCAGCTGGCGCAGGTGGCTGGCAACCAAGGCATTGATGCGCTCCTCCAGTTGCTCTTGCAGCAGTTTTTTTGGTGGCCCTGCCGTGGGGTGGGCCACCGATGTGTCCACTGCCGCCACTGCCGCCTCGATCGGTGGGGCGGCCAGTGGTTCTGGCCCGCGCTGCTGCCCCACGGGCCCAGGCACAGGCTCAAGCACGGGCTCCACCGCCTGGGTCAGGGTTGGCACAAAGCGGGGGGGCTGCTTTTGCGGGTAGTGGCTCATGCTGCGCGCTGAAGCAAATAGTGCAGCAACAAGGCCACTGGACGGCCCGTAGCGCCTTTGGCCGCGCCTTCTTTCCAGGCTGTGCCGGCAATGTCCAAATGCGCCCACGGTGCATCACCGACAAAGCGCTGCAAGAACTTGGCGGCGGTGATCGACCCACCAGCGCGGCCTGCGACGTTGCCCACGTCGGCAAAATTGCTTTTCAGCCCCTCGCCGTAATCCTCATCCAGCGGCATGCGCCAGCATAGATCCAAGGCCTGCTCACCAGCCGTTTGCAATTGGCTGGCCAGCGTATCTTCGCTGGCGTACAGGCCGCTGCGGATGCCGCCCAGAGCAATCACGCATGCGCCGGTTAGTGTGGCAATGTCGATCAAGGCGGCGGGTTTGAAGCGCTGGGCATAGGTCAAGGCGTCGCACAGCACCAAGCGGCCTTCGGCATCGGTGTTCAGGATTTCAATGGTCTGCCCGCTCATGCTGGTGACCACGTCACCGGGTTTGATCGCTGCGCCATCGGGCATGTTTTCGCAGGCGGGGATCAAGCCGACCACATTGATGGCCGGCTGCAACTGCGCCAAGGCGGTAAACACCCCCAGCACGCTGGCCGCGCCGCACATGTCGAATTTCATTTCGTCCATGGCTGCAGCCGGTTTGATGCTGATGCCACCGGTATCAAAGGTGATGCCCTTGCCGACCAGCACCACGGGGGCCTCGGTTTTGGCGGCCCCTTGGTAGTGCAGTTCGATCAATTGCAAGGGCTCTTTGGAGCCTTGGGCTACGGCCATAAAGGCCTGCATGCCCAGCTTGGCCACTTCTTTGGGGCCGTGAATTTTGCAGCGCATATTCTCGGCCTTGCCCAGCGCCTGGGCCACCTCGGCCAAGTGGCTGGGGGTGGCGTGGTTGGCGGGGCGATTGCCCCATTCTTTGGCGGTGGTTTGCCCGGCAGCAATGGCTTGGCCCAGGGTGAAAGCGGCCTCAGCAGCGCGTTTATTGGGCACGCCCAGGGTCAGTTTTTTGATGGCGGGGACTTTGGCCGAGGGCTTGGTGTGCTGGTAGTGGTAGAGCGCTTCGTGCAGAGCTTGTACGGCAATGGCCACGTCAGGCGCATCTAAAGCGCTTAAACACAGCGCAGCGTGCTCTACTGCTGGCGCTTTGAGCGCGCTGGCTGCCCCCAGCAAGGCGCTGCGCAGCTCTTTGGCGCTGCCTTGCCCGGTGCCCAGCACCAGCACGCGACGGGCTTTGATGCCCGCGATTTGGTAGGCCTGCAGCTGGCTGCCCGCTTCGGTGGAGGCATCCTTATGGGCGATGGCGGCGGCCAGCCATTGCGGCAAAACCTCTTGTTGTGCGGAAAAATCGCCACTTTGGCTGCTGATAGGCACGATCAGCAAATCACATTTCAGCGCTGCGGCCGCGCTAAGGCTTAAAGCTTTGAGTTCAAAGTTCATAATCGGGGTTTTCCTTTTTTGCCAATGTTATTCGATTCATCCATACGCAAAGAGCTCTCGCGCAGCTTTGGTGCCACGCTGTTGGTGCTGATTACTGTGGTGATGACCATGATGCTGATCCGCATGCTGGGCCAAGCGGCCAAGGGCGTTATCAGCCCCGCAGATGTGCTGCTGATTATGGGCTTTACCGTGCTGGGGTATCTGGCCACGATTTTGACGCTCAGTTTGTTCGTGGCCATGGTCTCCACCCTCTCGCGCATGTACCGCGACAGCGAAATGGCCATTTGGATGAGCAGCGGCCAAGGGTTGCTGGCGCTGCTGCGGCCGTTTTTGCGCTTTTCTTGGCCCATTTTGCTGGCCGTGCTGGGGCTGTCGGTATTGGCTTGGCCATGGAGCAATAGCCAAGTTTTGCAATTGCGCACCCAGTTTGAGCAACGCAGTGACTTGGACCGCATTGCCCCCGGCGAATTTCAAGAATCGGCCGATGGCAGCCGGGTCTTTTTCATTGACAAAGAAAAACTCAGTGCTGAATCGGCCAGCAACGTCTTCATTGTTGAAAACCGCCCGGATCAAGAGATTGTGACTTCGGCCCAATCGGCCCATTTAGCGGTACAAGATGGCCTGCGCTATGCCATCTTAGAAAATGGCCAGCGCGTTGAAACCCAGCCCAGCACCCAAACCACCAAATCCACCCAATTTGCGCGTTACCAGGTGCTGCTCAAGGCAGAAAGCACCACGCAGGCCGGATTGAGCGTGCGCGCCCTGCCCACCATGGCCCTGTTCAGCGCAGCAGAGGCGCAACACCACGGTGAGCTGGCCTGGCGACTGAGCCAGCCTTTGCTGGGCCTGAGTTTGATTTTCTTGGCGCTGGCCATTACGCGCGTCAATCCCCGGGTGGGCAAAAGCAGCAGTTTGATGCTGGCCCTGCTGGCCTTCGTGGTTTATTACAACTTGGTCAATGCCGGGCAAAGCTGGGTGGCTGCGGGCCGGGTGAATATGTGGGTGTTTTTAATCGCGCTGCATGGCAGCGTTTTGCTGCTGGGGGTGGGCGGGCTGCTGATGCGCCACCAACAAACCACCCTGGGCCAACTCCTGGGGGCCTGGCTGGGCCGTGGCACGGCAGGCAAAACCGGAGAGGCCGCATGAAGATTTTTCGCCGTTTGATTTACAAAGAAGTCCTCAGCGCCGTCACGTTTGTCTCGCTGGGGTTTTTAGCGCTGTTTTTCTTTTTTGACCTGCTCGATGAAATGCGCAGCGTAGGCCGTGCCCCGGGCTACACCCTGGGCTATGCGCTGATGGCGGTGGCGTTTGAAATTCCCAATCACCTGTACGAGTTGCTGCCCATCACGGTGCTGATTGGCACGATTTTTGTCATGGCCCGGTTGGCCCAAAGCTCGGAGTTCACCATCATGCGCACCAGCGGCCTGGGGCCTTGGCGTGCGCTGGGCACGATGGTGTTGCTGGGGCTGGGCTTTGTGCTGTTTACCGGGTTTTTGGGCGACTACGTTGCGCCAGCGGCCCAGCGCTTGGCCTTGCAAGCGCAGGCCAAGTATTTAGGCAGCAGCAAATCGACCGGCAGCACGGGCGCTTGGCTCAAAGAGCGCAGCGCCGATGGGCACATGCTGGCGGTGAATATTCGCGCCATTGATGCCAATGGCCGCTTGGGCCCGGTGCGGATTTTTGCGTTTGATGCGGCCGGCCGCATGCACCAGCAGCTGCACGCCAGCGATGGGCAGGTGCATGCCGAAGCCGGAGTTTGGGAGCTGAACGCGGTGCAGTACAGCCAGTTTTCATACGATAGTGCTGGAGAAATGGCGCAAGTAAAGCGCGAGCAGCTCCCAAGTTTTAGCTTTTACACCAGCATTACCGGCGACATGGCCCTGGCCGCAGCGCACAAGCCCGACCACATGCCCATGCTGGAGCTGTGGCGCTTTGCCCAGCACCTCAAGGCCAACGATCAATCGGCGCAAAAGTACGAAATGGCCTTCTGGCGCAAAGTGTTCTACCCCTTGAGCTGCCTGGTGATGGTGGTGCTGGCCCTGCCCTTTGCCTATTTGCACTTTCGCTCGGGCGGGATTGCCGGCTATGTGTTTGGCGGCGTGATGGCGGGGATCAGCTTTTTTCTGCTGAACAACGTCTTTGGCTACGCCGGCAGTTTGCAAAACTGGTCGCCGCTGTGGAGCGCTGCGGCACCGGGGCTGACGTATTCGGTGCTGTCCCTGGCGGCCTTTGGCTGGTTGGTACTTAGACGATAAAACAACAGCGCAGTCAATCCTATATGCAAATAGATCATAATGACGCGCAGTTTTATTGTTTGCGTACCTTATGAACCTCCATCAATTTCGCTTTGTGCAAGAGGCCGTGCGCCGCAACCTGAATTTAACGGAAGCGGCCAAGGCCCTGCACACCTCGCAGCCCGGTGTTTCCAAAGCCATCATCGAGCTGGAAGAAGAACTGGGCGTGGACATCTTCGCCCGCCACGGCAAGCGCTTAAAGCGCGTGACCGAACCCGGCGAGCATGTGCTGCAAAGCGTGGCCATCATCATGCGCGAGGTGGGCAACCTCAAGCGCATTGGCGAGCAATTCAGCGCCCAGGACAGCGGCACCCTGAGCATCGCCACCACCCACACCCAGGCGCGTTACGTGCTGCCGCATGCGGTGGCCAAGCTGCGCAGCAGCTACCCCAAAGTCCACATCAGCCTGCACCAGGCTACCCCACACGAAGTGGCCCGCATGGTGCTGGACGAGCAAGCCGAAATCGGCATGGCCACCGAATCCTTGGCCGACTACCCCGACCTGGTCACCCTGCCCTGCTACGAGTGGGAGCACGTGCTGGTGGTGCCGCCCAGCCATCCGCTGGCCACCAAGGAGCGCATCGGCCTGGACGATTTGGCCATTGAGCCGCTCATTACCTACCACCCCTCATTCACCGGCCGCAACAAAATTGACGCCGCCTTTGCCGCCCGCCAGCTGCATCCGCGCGTGGTGCTGGAGGCGATCGACTCCGACGTGATCAAAACCTACGTGCGCCTGGGCCTGGGCGTGGGCATCGTGGCCGAAATGGCCATGCGCGAAGACCCCGGCGTTGATCTGGTCGCCCGCCCGCTGGGCCATTTGTTTGGCCAAAGCGTGGCCCGCGTGGCCTTCAAGCGCGGGGCCTACCTGCGCAACTTTGTCTATAAATTTGCCGAAACCTTGAGCGACCGCTTAAGCCGCGACCTGATCGTTCGCGCCATGCAAGGCGAACCCAGCGACTACAGCCTGTAACCCATGACTGCCACCCCCTCCTTCCCCAGCCGCCTGCCCCAAGTGGGCACCACCATCTTCAGCACCATGTCTGCCCTGGCGCAGCAGCACCAGGCCGTCAATCTTGGCCAAGGCTTCCCCGACTTTGGCTGCGATCCACGCCTGCTGCACGCCGTCACCGATGCCATGCAAGCCGGGCACAACCAATACGCCCCCATGCCCGGCATCGCCGCACTGCGCCAGGCCGTCAGCGACAAAATGCAGGCCCTGTACGGCCGCCGCTACAACGCCGATAGCGAAATCACCGTCACCGCCGGGGCCACCCAGGGCATTCTCACCGCCATCCTCGCCTGCACCCAGCCCGGCGACGAAGTCATCGTGCTCGACCCCTGCTACGACAGCTACGTGCCCAACATCGAACTGGCCGGTGCCACCGCCGTGCGCGTGCCACTCACCCCCGGCAGCTTTGCACCGGACTTTGCCAAAATCGCCGCCGCGCTAACCCCGCGCACGCGCCTGCTCATCATCAACACCCCGCACAACCCCAGCGCCACCGTCTGGAGCGATGCGCAAATGCGCCAGTTGGAGGATTTACTCGCCCCCACCAACGTGCTGCTGCTCAGCGATGAGGTGTACGAGCACATGGTCTTTGACGGCCAGCCGCACCAAAGCGTTGCCCGCTTCCCCGGCCTGGCCGCGCGCGCCTTTATCGTCTCCAGCTTTGGCAAAACCTACCACGTCACCGGCTGGAAAGTGGGCACCATCGCCGCCCCGGCCGCGCTCATGGCCGAGTTTCGCAAAGTCCACCAATTCAACGTCTTTAGCGTAAACACCCCCATGCAAGCAGCCCTGGCCAGCTACATGGCCGACCCCGCGCCCTACCTGGAGCTGCCCGCCTTCTACCAACGCAAGCGCGATCTGTTTTTGCACGGCCTGCAAGCCACCCGCCTCAAGCCCTTGCCCACACGCGGCACCTACTTTCAGTGCGTGGACATTTCTGCGGTCACCGACCTGCCCGAGGCCGACTTCTGCCGCTGGCTGGTGCAAGAAATCGGCGTGGCCGCCATCCCACTCTCTGCCTTTTATGGCGACGGCTTTGACCAACAAGTGGTGCGCTTTTGCTTTGCCAAAGAAGATGCCACGCTACTGGCCGCGCTGGAGCGCTTGAAGAAGCTGTAGCGATAGCTGCTTACGCTGGTATTTAAAGGGTTTCATGGCTTTATTGCTTTGAAACCCTTTGTTTTTGTGCGCTGAAGGCTATGGAAGTCTTGGGCATGGCCTACAGCAGGGGGGCGGGCTACACCAGCGCCTGCGCTACGCTGCAGCAGTTGGCAGGCAGGCCCAGCCAGCGCTGGGCGGCCGCTTGCAGCGCCGGGAGCTGGCCCGTGGTGAAAAGCTGCATGGCTGCAGTGGTAGTGCCCGGTGGCGGGGGGGCAAGCAGCTGGCCTTGCTGCAGCAGGCGCTGGGTTTGCTGGGCCACGGCTTTGCCGGTATCCAGCAGGTGTACGTGCGGGCCGACCAGGCGCTGCAGCACGGGCCGGGCAAACACGTAGTGGGTGCAGCCCAAAACCAGGGTGTCCATGTGTCCAGAATTTGGACCAAATGGGCCTAAAGCGCTTATGTAGCGTGCGCAGAGTGCTTCTATTTCTGCCAAGTTTCCGTCGGCCTGCCAGGTGCTGGCTTCAATGGCTTGGGCCAGGCCATCGCAGGCTTGCACGTGCCAATGCACTTGCTGGCCATGGGTGTGCAGCAGGTTTTGAAAACGGCTACTGCCCACCGTGCCGCGCGTGGCGATAACGCCGACATGGCCGGTGCCCGTTTGCAGTGCGGCGGGTTTGATGGCCGGCTCCACCCCGACCAGGGGCAATTGGGGCCAAAGGGCACGCAGGTGGCCAATGGCGGCAGCGGTGGCGGTGTTGCAGGCCACCACCAATAATTTGATGGTGTGGTGCTTGAGCAGGTAGTCGGCAATTGCGGCGCAGCGCTGTTGCACAAAAGCATCACCACGCTCGCCGTAGGGGGCGTGGCCGCTGTCTGCGACGTAGATGCAGGGCTCGTGCGGCAATGCCGCGCGCAGGGCTTGCAAGACGCTCAGGCCGCCAATGCCGCTGTCAAAAATTCCAATGGGTGCCATGCCAGAGGCTGTTTGCATACTCAAAACGTCCAATTGCGAAGGGGTGAAGTATGCACCTTGGCGCGGCTGGCAAATGGGGGGAATGGGGAAATGAGGGGGTGCCGAGGGGCCGGGCAGTAGTGGCTGCCGGCCCGGCTTGGGGCACAGGGCGTAAAGCAGTTTTTGCAGCAGTTTTTGCAGCGGTTTGAGAGCTGGCTTTAGGGCAGTGCCGCAACGTAGGCGGCGACAGCTTTCATGTCGGCCTCGCTCATGCCTTGGGTGATGCTTTCCATTTCGGGGTTGGAGCGAATGCCGTCCCTCTTCTTAAAGTGTTGGAGTGTGGCCAGCACATACCCTGGGTGTTGCCCAGCCAGGCGGGGCATGTGAGCGGTGCCCCGGGCATCGGCACCGTGGCAGGCGACGCACACTTTGCCAAAGTACTGTTTGCCTTTTTCGACCAAGGCAGCGGATTGAGTGGGCTGCGGCTCGACGGCTTGCGCGGCGTAAAACAGGGACATGCCGACGATTTCATCAACGCTCAGGGCTTTGAGCACGCCCTGCATAAAGGTATCGCGGCGGCGGCCGTCGATGTATTTGCGGGACTGCTCAATCAGGTAGTCCGAGTTTTGCCCAGCCAGCACGGGGATTTCTTCGGTATTGCTATGCCCTTTGTCGCCGTGGCAGTTGGCGCAGACAGCGGCGACTTTGCGGCCCAGGACGAAGAGTTTTTTTTCTAACTCCGGATTGGTGCGTGCCGCTTGCATCCTGTCATGAATGGGGCCGGTGCCTACAGCAGGTGCCTGGGCATACGCGCAAGTGGCAATGAAAGTGGCCGACAGCGCTGCCACTGGCAGCCGAAAAAAACGAGACACCCGCAATTTCTGGTTCATGACAATGCTTTATCAAAACAAACCGAAAGATCATAGGGGCAAGCGCTGCGCATCCCACGCAATGCACGACCAAAATAGTCGCGCTTTCAAAAAAGAGGGATGAAAAAACCGCCCGAAGGCGGCAGTTAGTTGGTAGGGAATAAGGCAGCGCTGGCTTAGACGGCCGCCAGACGCTTGACCGTGTCGGGATACTTTTTAACCAACCGCATGATGAGTGCGGCCTGGGCGTTGGGCTTGGCCCGGCCTTGCTCCCAGTTTTCCAGGGTGCGAGGGTTGGTGCGCAGATAGCGGGCGAACACAGCGCGGGACAGTCCCAGGCGATCGCGCAGGGAAACGATTTCGGCTGCTTCGATTTTTACTTCAGGCCTGATCTGCACCTCATGGGTACGCAAAGTGCGCTTGCCGGTGCGCTGCTCTTTCAGGGCCTCAAAGCCTTCGGTCAGTTCTGCAAAGATGTCGCGTTTGGTCATTGTCGGGCCTCCAGTTCTGCCTTGAGCATGGTCTTGAGCGCAGCCTTTTGCTTGGGGCTCAAGTCGTCTAGTTCGTGTTTGTCGTAGAGGGTAAAGAGCCAGAATTGGTTCTTGCCATCCCATCGATTGCGTATAGATTACAAAGAATGAAAAAACCGCCCGAAGGCGGTTTTTCTGCACAGGCCAGTGGTTTACGCGCTCTTGCGTTTTGTCACTGAAAACTCGCCGCTGGCAATGCGCTGCTGCCACTGGGCTGGGCCGGTGATGTGGGCGCTGGTGCCGCCGGCATCTACGGCCACGGTGACGGGCATATCGACCACGTCAAATTCGTAGATGGCTTCCATGCCTAAGTCTTCAAAGGCCAGCACTTTGGCGTGCTTGATGGCCTTGGACACCAAGTAGGCGGCGCCGCCCACGGCCATGAGGTAGGCGCTTTGGTTGTCTTTGATGGCTTCGATGGCGACCGGGCCGCGTTCGGATTTGCCGATCATGGCAATCAGGCCGGTTTGCTCCAGCATCATTCGGGTGAATTTGTCCATGCGGGTGGCGGTGGTGGGGCCGGCGGGGCCCACCACTTCATCGCGCACCGGATCGACGGGGCCGACGTAGTAGATCACGCGGTTGGTGAAGTCCACGGGCAGCTTCTCGCCCTTGGCCAGCATGTCTGCAATGCGTTTGTGGGCAGCATCGCGGCCGGTGAGCATTTTGCCGTTCAAGAGCAGGGTTTGGCCGGGCTTCCAGCTGGCGACTTCTTCCTTGGTCAGGGTGTTGAGGTCAATGCGCTTGCTGGTTTCGGTGTTGGGTGTCCATTCCACCTGGGGCCACAGATCGAGGCTGGGCGCTTCCAGGTAAACGGGGCCGCTGCCGTCCATGACAAAGTGGGCGTGGCGCGTGGCTGCGCAGTTGGGGATCATGGCCACGGGTTTGCTGGCCGCGTGCGTGGGGTAGAGCTTGATTTTTACGTCCAGCACGGTCGAGAGGCCGCCCAGGCCCTGCGCCCCAATGCCCAGGGCATTGACTTTTTCGTACAGCTCCAGGCGCAGCTCTTCGACCTGGTCGAGTTTCTCGCCGCGTTCGGCCTTGGCTTGCAGCTCGTACATGTTCAGGTCTTCCATCAGGCTTTCTTTGGCCAGCAGCACGGCTTTTTCTGCTGTGCCGCCCACGCCAATGCCCAGCATGCCCGGCGGACACCAGCCCGCGCCCATTTCAGGCACGGTTTTCAGCACCCAATCCACCAGGTTGTCGCTGGGGTTCATCATGATGACTTTGGACTTGTTCTCGCTGCCGCCGCCTTTGGCCGCGACGGTCACGTCCAGCTTGTCACCCGGGACGATTTGCACGTTGATGATGGCGGGGGTGTTGTCCTTGGTGTTTTTGCGGGCAAACAGCGGGTCGGCCACGACCGAGGCCCGCAAGGTGTTGTCCGGGTTCAGGTAGCCCCGGCGCACGCCTTCGTTGATGGCGTCTTCCAGGCTTTGGTCGGCGGGGAAACCTTCAAAACGCACGTCCATGCCGATTTTCAGGAAGACGTTCACGATGCCGGTGTCTTGGCAAATCGGGCGGTGGCCAAAGGCGGCCATTTTGGAGTTGGTCAAAATCTGCGCCATGGCATCTTTGGCGGCAGCGCTTTGCTCACGCTCATAGGCACGGGCCAGGTGCTGGATGTAGTCGGCCGGGTGGTAGTAGCTGATGTATTGCAGGGAAGCTGCAACAGATTCAACCAAGTCTTGGTAGCGAATGGTGGTAGTCATCGTCTCTCTACGGTCAAAGAAAGCGCTGTGCGCGGGAGGGTATCCCGGGATTATCGGGCCAAGACCCCTACACCCAGCTGACCTGGGCAAGCTCTTATACAAGAGTGGCAAGAGTGGCGCATTGGCTATCGGCCCGTTTGCTGCCCGAGCGCCTGTTGGGCTAGCATGATCGCCATCGCATACAAGGAGTTGCACGATGACCGACACCCGCATGGAATCCGACAGCTTTGGCCCCATCGCCGTCCCGGCGCAGCGCTTGTGGGGAGCGCAAACGCAGCGCTCGCTGATCCACTTTGCCATCAGCGGCGAAAAACAGCCGCGCGAACTGCTGCACGCGCTGGCCCTGGTCAAACGCGCCAGCGCCGCCGTCAATCACAAGCTGGGGCTGCTGGACGAGAAAAAAACCAAAGCCATCATGGCCGCTGCCGATGAGGTGCTGGAGGACAAGCACCCGGAAGAATTCCCCTTGGTGGTCTGGCAAACCGGCTCGGGCACACAAAGCAATATGAACATGAACGAGGTGCTGGCCAACCGCGCCAGCGAGTTGCTGGGCGGCCAGCGCGGCGAAGGGCGGCTGGTTCACCCCAACGATGATGTGAATAAAAGCCAATCAAGCAACGACGTGTTCCCCACCGCCATGCACGTGGCCGCCGTGGTGGCCTTGCAGCAGCGGCTGCTGCCCGCGCTGGAGCTGCTGCGCCAGACGCTGGCGGATAAATCCACCGCATTTGCCGACATCGTCAAAATTGGCCGCACCCACCTGCAAGATGCCACGCCGCTGACGCTGGGGCAGGAAATTTCTGGCTGGGTGGCCCAGCTCAGCCACGGCGCGGCCCATGTGCAAGCCGCCCTGCCCCACCTGAACGAGCTGGCCCTGGGCGGCACGGCCGTGGGCACCGGCCTGAACGCCCCCAAGGGCTACGCCGAAGCGGTGGCCAAAGAACTGGCCCGCCTGACCGGCGAAAACCTGGTCACCGCGCCGAACAAGTTTGAAGCCCTGGCCAGCTGCGATGCCCTGGTACATGCCCACGGCGCTTTAAAAACCCTGGCCGCCAGCCTGATGAAAATCGCCAACGATGTGCGCTGGCTGGCCAGCGGCCCGCGCAGCGGCATTGGCGAAATCCGCATTCCAGAAAACGAGCCCGGCTCGTCCATCATGCCCGGCAAGGTCAATCCCACCCAGTGCGAAGCGCTGACCATGGCCTGCGCCCAGGTGCTGGGCAACGACGTGGCCATCAACGTGGGCGGCTCCAGCGGCAACTTTGAGCTGAACGTTTTTCGGCCCATGGTGGCGCACAACTTTCTGCAAAGCGTGCGCCTGCTGGCCGATGGCATGCGCAGCTTCAACGACCACTGCGCCGTTGGCATTGAGCCCAACCGCGAGCGCATCGACGAACTGGTGGAGCGCTCCCTGATGCTGGTGACGGCGCTGAACCCACACATCGGCTACGACAAGGCCGCCACCATCGCCAAGAAAGCCCACCAAGAAGGCAGCACCCTGCGCGCAGCCGCCATTGCCAGCGGGCACCTAACAGCCCAGCAGTTTGATGCCTGGGTGGTGGCGAAAAATATGGTGGGAAATTTGTAAACAGGTGACAGATAACAGGTGGCGGCAGTGGGCACCGTATTTAGGGTGCTTGGTAGATGATTTGCCCCTCTTTGAGCGTCTGGATGACACGAATGTCCTTGATCGCCATGGGATCAACGGTCAGCGGGTTGTTATCCAAAATCACCAGATCGGCCAATTTTCCAGGCTCTAGCGAGCCCTTGGTGGCCTGCTCACCATGCTGCTCGGCAGCCCACAGCGTCATGGCTTTGAGGCCCTCCAGCGCGGTGATACGCTGGTCCGGGCCAATGGGCACGCCGTCCCGCGAAATCCGATTGACCGCAGACCACAGCATAAACATCTGGTCCAGCGGGGCAACCACCGCGTCCGTGTGGTTGGTCGGGCGCAAGCCCGCATCAATCGCATCACGCATGGGACTGATGTACATGGCTTGCGCTTTGCCACGGTTGTTAATGTGCGCTTGGGCAAAGTAGTAGGTGTGCAGTGTGTAAAAGGACGGGCGAATGTTGTACTGCACAAACTGCCTAATCTGGTCTTTGCGCGCGAACTGCGCGTGAATGGCCGTCACATTGCGCGGCTTGCCCAGATCGGGGGCGGCGGCAAATTCATGCGCTGCGAGCAGGGAATCAATCGCTGCATCGCCATTGACGTGAAAGAGCACTGGCACATTCAAGTCGTACACCTGCTTGAGCGCTTGGTTGATCACCGCCTGCGAAGCAATCAACTGCCCCTTCCAATCCTTTTCGCCGCCCGGCCCGCCCGTGAGGTAGGGGGTGGTGAAGGCAGCGGTTCGCCCTTGCGGGGAGCCGTCAATGGTGATTTTGACCCCACCAATTTTCACCCGCTGCTGGTACTGCCCCCAGCTGGCCACCGGAAACTGGGTGAGGGTATTTTGCAGATCGGTGATGAACGGGTAGGCAACCACATCAATGCTGTTGGCCCCGGCAGCGGCGGCGCGGTAAATGGTTTGCAACGCGCTCAGGTGCGTGGCCCCCTCTTGCGCTGTGGTGATGCCCGCTTGGGCGTACATCTGGTGCGCGGCCTTGGTGCCCTCAATCTCTTGCTGCGGTGTCAGCGGCGCGGCTTTTTCAAATATTGGCAAAAAAGCCGTTTCCATGATCAAACCGTAGGGCTCATTCGTCCCAGGCTTGCGCACGATGATGCCGCCGTCGGGGGTTTGGGTGTCCGCACCAATGCCGTAGAACTTTTGTGCCAAGGTGTTGAGCACCGTGCCGTGCATTGAGACGTGATCCACGCGCACCGGGTGGTTCGGGAAGGCACGATCGAGATCGTCGCGATTGAGCAAACGCCCCTGGGGCATCACCGTATCGTCATAGCCGTAGCCCATGATCATTTCACCAGGCGCAATCTTGCGCTCTAGGGCAAACCGTTGCAGTGCCGCAATGATGCTGGGGACATCTTGGCCCGGCCCTGCCGGTGGCGCGTACAACTTGGCCTGATGGGCCACCGAAAGCGCGTTGATGTAATGGCTGTGGGCATCAATAAAGCTGGGCATCAAGGTTTTTCCGCCAAGATTGACCACCTGGGTGTGGGCCGCTTGGTGGTTTTTTTCGATCTCTGCTTGTGGGCCAACTGCCAAAATTTTCCCATCCCGAATGGCCAGTGCCTGGGCGCTGGGCTGCGCATCGTTGAGGGTGACGATATCGCCGCCCAGGTAAATCACTTGCGCCGCGCCGGAGGGTAAAGCCGACGCTGCCGCCAATGGCGCGGGCTGCTGTGCCAGCGTATGGCAGCCAGCCAGTGCGGCAGCGGCCAAACAGCCAATCAGCACGCGGGGATGCATCAATCTCATGGGTGTCTCCTGGTATTAAATGGCCCAAGCCATCTGGTAATCATTTGCTAATCGTCTGGTAACCGGCCAGGGTACAGCAAAGTGGGCACCCATAAAGCCAAACACCCCAAGGCCAGGTTTGCCCGGCTTTGGGGTGTTGCGAGGGTATAAAAGTATGAATTAAATAGCTTGTTCCGCTTATTTAATAAAGAATTAAAGGCTTTTTAAAGATAAAAGCCTTTAAATTAAAACGCAAACAGCTATCAAATTTATTAAATGTATTTCACCGACACAATTTCGTAGCTGCGCTCGCCGCCGGGGGCCATAACAACGGCCACATCGCCCTCTTCTTTGCCGATCAGGGCGCGGGCAATGGGGCTGGAGACGTTGATCAGGCCAAACTTCAAATCGGCCTCGTCCTCGCCGACGATTTGGTAGGTCACCGCGGTGCCGGTGTCTTCATCTTCCAGATCAACCGTGGCACCAAAAACAATGCGGCCACCGGCATCCAGGGCGGAGGGGTCGATGATCTGCGCGGCCGAGAGCTTGCCCTCCACCTCCATGATGCGGCCTTCGATAAAGCCTTGGCGGTCTTTGGCGGCCTCGTATTCGGCGTTTTCGCTCAAATCGCCTTGGGCACGGGCCTCGGCGATGGCGGCGATCACGGCGGGACGCTCCACGGTTTTCAAGCGCTGCAGTTCTTCTTTGAGCTTTTCAGCGCCACGCTTGGTAATGGGCAGGGTTGCCATAACGAGTTTCTCCACAAATTAAACGCACAAAAGCAAACCGCCGCGCAAGCAATTGACGCGGCGGTTTTCTCAGGTATCGGCGGCTATTATGCCCCGTTTATCGCGTTTTTAGTGCGATGAATTGGCCCGGACGGGCTGGCTTTCAGGCCAGCAGGGCTTGCAGCTCTTGCACCGAAGTGACTTGCAGCGCACCGGCGCGCATGGCCTTCATGCCATCGACGGCGGCTTCGGCACCGAAGATGGTGGTGAAGGTGGTCACGCGCGCAGCCAGAGCGCTGGTGCGGATGGCCCGCGAGTCGGCAATGGCGTTACGGCGGTCTTCCACGGTGTGGATGACCATGGCGATTTCGCCGTTCTTGATCATGTCCACCACGTGGGGGCGGCCCTCGGTCACCTTGTTCACTGCCTGCACCTGCAAACCGGCGGCCGCCAGCGCAGCGGCGGTGCCTTTGGTGGCCACCAGCTCAAAGCCCATGGCCACCAGGTCTTTGGCAACCTGCACAGCACGCGGCTTGTCGGCATTTTTGATGGTCAAAAACACCTTGCCCTGGGTGGGCAGCTGCACGCCAGCGCCCAGCTGGCTTTTCACGAAGGCTTCGCCAAAGGTCTTGCCCACGCCCATGACTTCGCCGGTGGATTTCATCTCGGGGCCGAGGATGGTGTCCACACCGGGGAATTTCACGAACGGGAACACGGCCTCTTTCACGCTGAAGTACGGCGGGGTCACCTCTTTGGTCACGCCCTGGCTGGCCAGCGTTTGGCCGGCCATGCAGCGCGCGGCCACCTTGGCCAGCTGGATGCCCGTGGCCTTGCTGACAAAGGGCACCGTGCGCGAGGCGCGGGGGTTCACTTCCAGCACGTAGATGACGTCGCCGCCCTCGGTTTCCTGGATGGCGAACTGCACGTTCATCAGGCCGACCACGTTCAGGCCAGCAGCCATGGCCGCAGTCTGGCGCTTGATCTCAGCCACGGTTTCGGCCTTGAGGTAGTACGGCGGCAGCGAGCAGGCGGAGTCACCGGAGTGCACGCCCGCTTGTTCGATGTGCTCCATCACGCCGCCGATGAACACCGCGCCGGTATGGTCGCGCACGCAGTCCACATCGCACTCGATGGCGTTGGACAGGAAGTGGTCCAGCAGCACGGGCGAGTCGTTGGAGACCTTCACGGCTTCGCGCATGTAGCGCTCAAGGTCGCGCTGCTCGTGCACGATTTCCATCGCACGGCCACCCAGGACGTAGCTGGGGCGCACCACCAGGGGGTAGCCCAGGGCGGCGGCTTTTTCCAGCGCTTCGGCCTCGGTGCGGGCGGTGGCGTTGGGCGGCTGGCGCAGGTTCAGATCGTGCAGCAGCTTTTGGAAGCGCTCGCGGTCTTCGGCGGCGTCGATCATGTCGGGCGTGGTGCCGATGATCTTCACGCCTTCGCGCTCCAGGCCCAGGGCCAGCTTCAAAGGCGTTTGGCCGCCGTACTGCACGATCACACCTTCGGGCTGCTCCAGATCGACGATTTCCAGCACGTCTTCCAGCGTCAGCGGCTCGAAGTACAAGCGGTCGGAGGTGTCGTAGTCGGTCGACACCGTTTCGGGGTTGCAATTGACCATGATGGTCTCGTAACCGTCTTCGCGCATCGCCAGCGCAGCATGCACGCAGCAATAGTCAAACTCAATGCCCTGGCCGATGCGGTTGGGGCCACCGCCCAGCACCATGATTTTTTTCTTGCTGGTGGGCGCTGCTTCGCACTCTTCGTCATACGTCGAGTACATGTAAGCAGTGTTGGTAGCAAATTCGGCCGCGCAGGTATCCACGCGCTTGTACACGGGGCGCACTTTGAGCGCACGGCGCGCTTCGCGCACGGCTTTTTCGGTGGTGTGCAGCAGCTTGGCCAGACGGCGGTCGGAAAAACCCTTTTGCTTCAAGGTGCGCAGGGTGGCGGCATCCAGCGCTGCCAGGGCCTGCTCGCCCTTGTCGGCATAGAGTTTGTCCAGGTCGAGCTCGATCTTGACGATTTGCTCGATCTGCACCAAGAACCAGCGGTCGATCTTGGTCAGGTCAAACACTTCATCGACCGACAGGCCCATGGCAAACGCATCACCCACGTACCAGATGCGCTCGGGGCCGGGTTCGCCCAGCTCTTTTTCCAGGGTTTCGCGGTCCTGGGTTTTTTCGTTCATGCCGTCCACGCCCACTTCCAGGCCACGCAGGGCTTTTTGGAAGGATTCTTGGAAGGTGCGGCCCATGGCCATCACTTCGCCCACCGACTTCATCTGGGTGGTCAGGCGGTCGTTGGCTGCGGGGAATTTCTCGAAGGCAAAACGTGGGATTTTGGTAACCACATAGTCGATGCTGGGCTCAAACGATGCGGGGGTTGCGCCGCCGGTAATTTCGTTTTTCAGCTCGTCCAGGGTGTAGCCCACGGCCAGCTTGGCCGCCACCTTGGCAATCGGGAAGCCCGTGGCCTTGGAAGCCAGCGCCGAGGAGCGGCTCACGCGCGGGTTCATCTCAATGACGATGACGCGGCCATCCTTGGGGTTGATGGCAAATTGCACGTTGGAGCCGCCCGTGTCCACACCAATTTCGCGCAGCACGGCAATGCTGGCATCGCGCAGGATTTGGTACTCGCGGTCGGTCAGGGTCTGCGCCGGGGCCACGGTGATCGAGTCGCCGGTGTGCACGCCCATTGGGTCGAGGTTTTCGATCGAGCAGATGATGATGCAGTTGTCCGCCTTGTCGCGCACCACTTCCATCTCAAACTCTTTCCAGCCCAGCAGCGATTCTTCAATCAGCAACTCGGTGGTGGGCGAGGCTTCCAGGCCGCGCTTGGCAATGGTTTCAAACTCTTCGGCGTTGTAAGCAATGCCGCCGCCAGTACCGCCCAGGGTGAAGCTGGGGCGAATCACGGTGGGAAAGCCCACGCGCTTTTGCACTTCCCAGGCTTCGTCCATGCTGTGCGCAATGCCCGAGCGGGCCGACTCCAGACCAATTTTGGTCATGGCATCTTTGAACTTCAGGCGGTCTTCGGCCTTGTCGATGGCCTCGGGCTTGGCACCAATCAACTCTACGCCGTATTTGTCCAATACGCCGTGGTGCCACAGGTCCAGGGCGCAGTTCAGCGCCGTTTGTCCGCCCATGGTGGGCAGGATGGCATCCGGGCGCTCTTTGGCAATGATCTGCTCCACCGTCTGCCAAGTGATGGGCTCGATGTAGGTCACGTCCGCCGTGGCCGGGTCGGTCATGATGGTGGCGGGGTTGCTGTTGATCAGGATGACTTTGTAGCCTTCCTCGCGCAGGGCCTTGCAGGCCTGCACGCCGGAATAATCGAACTCGCACGCCTGGCCAATGATGATGGGGCCTGCGCCAATGATCAGAATACTTTTAAGGTCGGTGCGCTTGGGCATTATTTTTTCTCCTGGGTGGCTGCCATGGACGCAGTAAAGCGGTCAAACAAGTGGCCAATGTCGTTGGGGCCGGGCGCCGCTTCCGGGTGGCCCTGAAAGCTGAAGGCAGGCTTGTCCGTGCATTCAAAGCCTTGCAAGGTGCCATCAAACAAGCTGATGTGGGTAGCGCGGACATTGGCAGGCAAAGAGTCGGTGTCCACCGCAAAACCGTGGTTCTGGCTGGTGATACACACATGGCCGTTGGCCAGGGTTTTGACAGGGTGGTTGCCGCCGTGGTGGCCATGCGCCATCTTGAAGGTCTTGGCCCCCAGCGCCAGCGCCATGATTTGGTGCCCCAGGCAAATGCCAAACAAGGGAATGCCTTGCGCCAAGAAGGTCTGCACTGCCGCAATCGCGTAATCGCACGGCTGCGGATCGCCAGGGCCGTTGGAGAGGAAAATACCATCCGGATTGAGCGCCAGCACCTCGGCCGCAGGCGTTTGCGCCGGCACCACCGTCAGCTTGCAGCCGCGGCTAACCAGCATGCGCAAAATGTTGCGCTTGACACCAAAGTCATAGGCCACAACGTGAAAACGCGGGTTTTCCAGCTGGCCAAAGCCCTGGCCCAGCCTCCATTCGGTCTGTTCCCAGGCATAGGCTTCAGGGGTGCTGACCACCTTGGCCAGATCCAGCCCCGCCATGCTGGGGGCGTTTTGCGCGGCAGCGATGGCGGCGGCGATGCGTTCGGGGGTGACCTGCTCACCAGCGGCCAAGCCCACAATGGCACCGTTTTGCGATCCTTTTTCACGCAGCACGCGCGTTAAGCGACGGGTGTCAATATTGGCAATGGCCACCGTGCCTTGGCTGGTCAAAAATTCAGACAAACTTTGCTCGGCACGGAAATTGCTGACGGTCAAGGGCAGATCGCGAATGACCAGTCCAGCGGCCTGCACTTTGGCAGATTCCATGTCTTGCGCATTGACACCGTAGCTGCCAATGTGCGGATAGGTCAAAGTGACGATTTGCTGGCAATAGCTGGGGTCGGTGAGGATTTCTTGATAGCCGGTCATGGCGGTGTTAAACACCACTTCTCCGACGGTAGTCCCTGTGCTACCGATGGAGTTGCCAATAAAGACCGTGCCGTCTGCGAGCGCCAAGATGGCGGAAGGGAACGCTCCCTGAAGAGACAAAAGCACTGGGTTCTCCGAGTTGATTTCGGTTACGCCCAGCGTGTGCTTGACAACCTAGAGTTGTGCGGCAGCTTACAGCAGAAGTGGCCAAAAAACGACGCTAGGCGTAAAGTAGGTTAGCTGAAAGCCTCTCATTATAGCGACTCGCTCCTCACGTTTTGCGCATGCCATTCGGGATTACCCGACTTGCTTGCAGGCCTGTAGCGCACTGGCGTGCAAACAAATGGCTGCTGCGGCAGCGACATTGAGCGACTCCTCGCCCCCAGGCTGGGCAATGCGCACCCACAGCTGGGCCTGGCTGGCCACCTCAGGGCCTACGCCCTGCCCTTCATGGCCCATGGCCCAGGCGCACGGCCAAGGCAAATCGGCCTGGTGGAGAAACGCGCCTTGGTGCGAGCTGGTGGCCAGCAGCGGCACATTCAGCTGGGCAATATCGGCTGCACTGGCCGACTCCACCAGGTGCAAACCAAAATGCGCCCCCATGCCAGCGCGCAGCACCTTTTGGCTCCACAACGCTGCCGTGCCTTTGAGCGCCAGCACCTGGGCAAAGCCAAAGGCACTGGCGCTGCGCAGCATGGCGCCAACGTTGCCGGCATCTTGCACCCGATCAAGCACCAAGGTGGCCACCCCCGGTTGCAACTGGGTGGCAGCCCCTTGCCAGGGCAAGATGAAACCCATCTTGGCGGGGGACTCCAGGGCGCTGATCTCGGCAAACAAGGCATCCGGCAGGATTACAACTTTGCTAGCTGTTTGCGCCCATTCTTTCGATGTTTCAGACCAATAAGAGTCTGAAAACACCGCTGTATCAGCGCGAAGCCCTCTTGTAAGTGCAGCACGGCACAGGTGATCGCCCTCCAGCCAGACATAGCCCAAGCGCCGGTAAGCACTGGCCTCGCGGGCCAGGCGCTTGAGGTCTTTGATAAATCCGTTGTCACGGGAGGTGATGGTGATGATTTTCATAATGCCTTTTCTCCTTGCCCGGCCCCTTGGCTTTGCAGCGCCCGGGCCACCGGAGCAAAACTGCGCCGGTGTGCCGAAGTGGCCCCCAGCCGGGCCAAAGCCTGCATATGCTGCGCTGTGCCATAGCCTTTGTGCGCGGCAAAGCCGTATTCGGGATAGCGCACATCAAACTCGGCACACCAGCGATCACGCGTGACCTTGGCCAAAATAGAGGCCGCCGAAATCGCCGGCACCAGCAAGTCGCCCTTGACAATCGCTTCGCCCTGCACCGCCAGGCGTGGCAGGCGGTTGCCGTCCACTTGCACCAAGGCCGGTTTTAAGCGCAGGCCTTCCACCGCCCGCTGCATGGCCAGCATGGTGGCGTGCAAGATGTTTAACTGGTCAATTTCTTCAACGCTGGCCTGCGCCACGCAAAAGCACAAGGCTTTGGCGCGAATTTCATCAAACAAGGCTTCGCGGCGTTTGGCGGTGAGTTTTTTCGAGTCAGTCAGACCGGCAATGGGCTGCAGCTCGTCCAAAATGACCGCAGCAGCCACCACGGGCCCCGCCAAAGGGCCACGCCCCGCTTCATCGACCCCGGCCAACAAACCTGCGCAGGGCCAGGGCAAACCAATTTGCTCAGGCATAAATCAAAGTCTCAATGGCTTGTGCCGCCAAGGTAGAAGTATCACGCAGCAAGGACTGGTGCAAGGCCGCAAAGCGATCCTGCACCGCCGCCACCTGGGGCGCGGCCTCGGGGGTCAGCCACTGCTGCACCGCATCGGCCAGGGCGGCCGGGGTGGCGCGGTCTTGCAGCAATTCCGGCACCACAAAATCCTGGCACAAAATATTCGGTAGCCCCACCCAGGGCTGCAAT
Organism: Comamonas denitrificans; assembly: GCF_017368815.1. Classification (GTDB taxonomy): domain Bacteria; phylum Pseudomonadota; class Gammaproteobacteria; order Burkholderiales; family Burkholderiaceae_C; genus Comamonas; species Comamonas denitrificans. Next base: position 70,730 of record NZ_JAFNME010000005.1, read on the forward strand.
TGCTTGCGCCGCATCAACCGCCAGCTGATCGGGTGCATGTGGTAGCCAATCACCATCGGGCGTTTGAACAAGGCCGCCTCCAACGTGGCCGTGCCGCTGGCAATCAAGGTGCAATCGCACGCCGCCAAGGCCGTGTGCGACTGGCCGGGCAGCAACTGCACGCGGTCGCTCAAGCCCAACTCACTGAGCAAGGCCTGGAGCTGGTCATACAAAGCGGGCACGGCGGGCAGCAGCACTTGCAGTTGCGGCAGGCGCTGCAGCAGCAAGGCCGTTGCCTGCAAAAAAGGCCGCGCAATGTATTGCACCTCCGCGCGGCGGCTGCCGGGCAGCACGGCCAGCACCGGGGCATCCATGGCCAAGCCCAAAGCCTGCCGCGCCGCCTGCTTGTCGGGCTGCTCAGGAATTACCTGGGCCAAGGGGTGACCGACAAAAGTGGCCGCAATGCCTTGCGCAGCCAGCAAAGCGGGCTCAAACGGAAACAGGCACAGCACATGATCGGCCGCAGCACGAATTTTGTGGATCCGCTCAGGCCGCCAAGCCCAAATCGAGGGGCAGACAAAATGCACGGTTTTGATGCCTTGCGCCCGCAAGTCGCGCTCTAACCCCAGATTGAAATCGGGGGCATCCACCCCGACAAATACCGCTGGCCGCTCTTGCAGCAGCTGGCTGCGCAACGCAGAGCGAATTTTTAATATATCTCGCAGTTTTAGGAGGACTTCAAAGCTGTAACCGTGAACTGCCAAGCGCTCACTGCTATACAAAGCATGAAATCCGCGCCGCTGCATCATGGCCCCGCCAATGCCATAGGCCTGCAAATCGGGCCAACGGCGCAGCAAGCCATCGAGCAGCAGGCCAGAGAGCAAATCGCCGGAGGTTTCTCCGGCGACCATGGCAATACGGGGTGGCTGAGGTGGCGTGACCGCCACAGGCATAGGATCAGGCATGGCGATTAACGAAGTTCGTCGGCTCAAGGCGCCAAACAGGGTTTAGCGTGCAATGCCACGGGTCGAGGCCTGCAGAAAATCCTGCATCAAGGCCACATCGGCAGCAGCTTCGGGCGTTTTCTCGGCCAACGCTGGCAAGGCGGCCAAGGCCGCTTGCAAAGTCAGCCCCTGGCGGTACAGCAGCTTGTGCATGGTTTTGACTGCTTGAATCCGTGCCGGAGTGAACCCCCGGCGGCGCAAACCTTCGATATTGAAACTGCGCACAGCCAAAGGATTGCCATCGACCATCATAAAAGGCGGAACATCCTGAGAAATATGGCTGGAAAATCCCGCCATGGCATGGGCACCAATACGGGTAAATTGATGCACCCCCGTAAGGCCACCCAAAATGACCCAATCCCCCACATGCACATGCCCCGCCAAAGTGGCATTATTGGCAAGAATGGTGTTATTGCCGACTTGGCAGTCGTGGGCAATATGCACATAGGCCATCACCCAGTTGTTATTGCCAAGCCGGGTGACCCCTTCGTCTTGCGCTGTACCGGTATTAAAAGTGCAAAACTCGCGAATAGTATTGCCATCGCCAATTTCCAAACGCGTGGGCTCACCGGCATATTTTTTATCCTGCGGCTGCGCCCCCAACGAAGCAAATTGAAAAATCTGGTTATTGCGCCCAATGCGGGTATGGCCCTCAATCACGCAATGCGGCCCAATGCATGTGCCTTCGCCAATCTCAACATCAGGGCCAATAATGCTGTACGCGCCCACCGACACCGATGGGTGCACCACGGCACCTTCGGCAATCAAAGCGGTAGAGTGAATGTGTTGCGACATAGGCAGCCGCTTACGCCTGCTTGTCCTGCTTATCAGGGCCAACGTAGCGCATGGTACACATCAGCTCGGCTTCGCAAGCGATTTCATCGCCGACACGTGCAACACCTTTAAATTTCCAAATTCCGCCCCGAATGCGATCAATCGAGGCTTCCAAAAGCAGCTGGTCACCAGGCTCGACCGGGCGCTTAAAACGGGCCGAATCAATGCCGACAAAATAGTAGATATTATTTTCATCCGGCACTTGTCCCATGGCATCAAATGCCAGCAAACCGGCTGCCTGGGCCAAGGCTTCGAGCATCAAGACACCGGGCATGACCGGGCGGCCTGGAAAATGCCCCATAAAGAATGGTTCATTGAAAGTGACGTTTTTTACCGCCAAGATTCGTGCATTGCGCTCAAGCTCGACAACTTTATCAACCAGTAAAAACGGGTAACGGTGCGGCAGTTGTTTCAGGATTGCGTGAATATTCATCATGTTTTTATTTATCCTCTGTCAAAGCATTGAGTGCTTTTTCAAGTTTCTTAATTCGTTCGCGCAGTTGTGACAACTGCTTCAACGAAGCCGCATTTTTTTCCCATTCGGCATTGGTTTGAATTGGGAAAATTCCAGTATATAAATCCGGCTTATGAATGGAGCGCGTGACCATCGAAGTGGGTGAAATACTGGTGCCATCAGCGATTTGCAAATGCCCCAAAATATTCGCCGCCCCACCAATAGAGCAATGGGCACCAATTTTTGCGCTACCAGCAATGCCGGTATTGCCCGCAATCACCGTGTGCGCGCCAATTTTGACGTTGTGGGCAATTTGCACCAGATTGTCGATTTTTACACCGTCGGCAATCACCGTATCATCCAAAGCGCCCCGGTCAATGCAGGTATTGGCACCGATTTCAACATCATCACCAATCACCACAGCACCTAGTTGCTCAATTTTTTGCCATTGGCCATTTTGTTTGGCAAACCCAAAGCCATCGGCACCAATAACCACGCCGGGATGCAAAATGCAGCGCTCACCGATGGTGCAGCCTTGGCCAATGTGCACCCGAGCGCGTAAAACCGTCTGCGCCCCCACAACGGCACCACGCTCGATGGTGCAATGGGGGCCAACGCTGGCAGAGGGATCAACCAGGGCCTCAGGATGCACCACCGCAGTTGGATGTACTCCTTGCGGCCAGGCAGGTGGTTGCTGGGCCTGCCACAGCTGGGTCAAGCGCGCAAAGTAGGCATAAGGATCGGGCGTGGTAATGCAAGCACCGTGGGCCAAAGCAGCCTCGCGCATGGCGGGCGCAACAATGACGCAGGCCGCCTGGGTTTGCGCCAATTGGGCTGCGTAGCGTGGATTGTGCAAAAAGCTGATGCTGTGGGCATCGGCCGATTCCAAAGGGGCAATCCGGGTAATCGGAGTTTGGGGGTCTCCCCCCTCCAGACACCCTCCCAGAGCCGCCACAATTTGACCAAGCTGCAAACCCACGCCCTGACCCGCCTTATTTGGCGGCGTTCAAAGCTTTAATCACCTTGTCGGTGATGTCATGCTTAGGGTTAACGTAAACCGCTTCTTGCAAAATCACGTCGTACTGCTCGGCCTCGGCGACCTGCTGCACGATTTTGTTTGCTTGGTCCAGAACCTTGGCCAATTCTTCGTTTTTCCGATTGCCCAGATCTTCTTGGAATTCACGGCTCTTGCGCTGGAATTCACGGTCTTGCTCAACCAAGTCACGCTGCTTGGTCACGCGCTGGCTTTCCGACATGGTCGGCGCATCGCGCTCAAACGCATCGGAGCCGCGCTTTAAATTGTCACGCAGAGCGATCAATTCCTTTTCGCGCTTGGAAAACTCTTGCTCTAACCTGGTTTGAGCAGCTTTTGCGGCATTCGCTTCGCGAAATACCCGATCGGTATTAACAAAACCAGCTTTAAAGTCAGCAAATGCCGAAAAGCTCAGACCGGCCAGCAAAGAAGCGGCGACGATGGTGCGAGTGAATTTTTTCATTAGAAAGAAGTCCCAATTTGAAATTGAATTTTTTGCAGTTTATCCTGCGGTTTCTTGCGCACGGGGGTAGCCCAAGCCAAACGCAAAGGCCCTAAAGGAGAAATCCAACTTAAACCAATACCGGCCGAAGCACGAAGCTCGTTAGTACGAATCGGATCGTTTTCGCCAAAAACGTTCCCCACGTCAAAGAAGGTAAACCAGCGCAAGGTTTTATCATTGCCATTGCCCGGGAAAGGGGCGATCAGCTCGAAGTTCATCACCGCCATTTTTGCGCCCCCTACGAAAGAGTAAGAGGTGCAGGGTGTGGCCTCGCCTTGGTAGCAATATGAGCGAGGGCCTAGGCTACCTTGGTCAAAGCCACGCACTGAGCCTAAACCACCTGCGTAGAAATTCTTAAAGACGGGAAATTCTTTGCCGCCCAAACCTTTGCCCCAGCCAATTTCGGTATTAAATGCAAAGGTGATCGCCTTGGTGATTGGAATGTATTGTTGGAACTGGTAATTGGCTTTGATGTATTTTAAATCGCCGGCCATCGACCAATCCGCATTCAAACGCTGGTAGCGCCCTTCATTCGGAGCCAATGCACTATCACGCGAATCGCGCCCCCAGCCCAGGGTTAAAGGAATAGCCGTATTGCTCTTACCCACATAAGGGGTGAAGTACAACGGCATGTACTGGCCGGATTTAATGCTGGTTTGCTCGACACCAGCACCAAAATACACCGTATCCAATTCGCTAAATGGCACACCAAAGCGGATCGATGCCCCCTTGGAGAGGATCTTATACATATCGCTGGTGCCAACCTCGGTGTCATCCACCACATACGAGTAAGGGCGCGAAGTGCGATAGTAAAGATCAATCGTGCGCGAGACACCATCTTGGGTGAAATACGGGTCCGTGGTGCTGACCACCAAAGTGCGGTTGTATTTGCCAGTATTTACATCAATACCCAGGTAATTACCAGAACCAAAAGCATTTTCTTGCTTAATACCAAAGCTCAAGGTCACTTTTTCAGCGCTTGAGAAACCGGCACCCAAAGTTACTGAGCCTGTGGGTTTTTCTTTGACTGTTGTAACCAAATCAACCTGGTCTGGAGAACCTGGAACCTCTTGGGTGTCCATATCCACTTCGGTAAAGAAGCCTAAACGGTCAATCCGGTCACGCGAGAGTTTAATTTTTTCTCCGTCGTACCAAGAGGATTCATACTGGCGAAACTCGCGGCGAATCACTTCATCGCGGGTGCGCTCATTGCCAGCCACTTGGATGCGGCGCACATAAGCGCGGCGTGAAGGTTCGGCCTGCAGAACAAAACTCACGCGGTTGTTTTCGCGGTCAATTTCGGGGACGGCCTCTACACGGGCAAAAGCAAAGCCAAAATTACCAAAGTGATCGGCAAACGCTTTGGTCGTGTCTGTGACCAGTTCAGCGTTATAGGGCTGGCCGGGTTTAATTTTCACCAGCGATTTGAATTCATCTTCACGATCGAGGTAGTTCCCTTCCAGACGCACATCAGAGACAACAAAGCGCTCGCCCTCGTGGATATTGACCACCAAAGAGATATTCTTTTTGTCAGGCGAGATGGCCACTTGGGTGGAATCAATACGAAAATCGATGTAACCGCGCTTCAAATAGTAGGAACGCAGCGTTTCCAAGTCCGCATTGAGCTTGCTGCGCGCATAGCGATTGGATTTGGTGTACCAGCTCATCCAGCCGCCGGTATCTTGGTCCATTTGTTTTTTCAAGGTGGATTCGCTAAAGGCGTTGGCACCCACAATGCGAATTTCATTGATTTTTGCCGCTTTGCCTTCCACCACCGAGAACGTTAAATTCACCCGGTTGCGCTCAATGGGCGTGACGGTAACCACCACTTCAGCGCCGTACAAGCTGCGGCTGATGTATTGGCGCTTGAGCTCTTGCTCGGCCCGATCGGCCAAGGCTTTATCGAATGGGCGGCCTTCGGCCAGACCCACATCGCGCATCGATTGCTGCAAGGCCTTTTTATCAAACTCTTTGGTACCAACAAATTCAACATTGGCAATGGTGGGGCGCTCTTCGACGACCACCACCAGCACATCGCCATTGGCCTCTAGGCGCACATCTTTGAACAAGCCCAAGGCAAACAGGGCACGAATGGCTGCGGTGCCTTTTTCGTCATCGTATTCGTCGCCCACACGCACGGGGATGGAAGCAAAAACGGTTCCTGCTTCTACGCGCTGCAAGCCCTCAACACGAATATCTTGCACCTTGAAGGGCTCTAAGGCCCAGGCCATTTGGGCCACGGTAAGCAAAGCGGCAGCGGCCACAACAGTGCGTGCGCCCAAGTATTGAACGGGTAGTTTCATGAGGATTTAAAACAGCCTGGAGAAACCAGGCAAAGTATTTTTAGATTAAGCAACCAGTAATTTATGCTGCAAACAGGCGTTGAATATCATTAAAAACAGCCACAGCCATCAATAATACCAAGATGCCGATTCCCACGCGCTGCAGCCCTTGCATCCAGCTTTCGCTGACCGGATGCCCGGTGACTGCCTCCCATAGATAATACATCAGGTGCCCCCCGTCCAAAACGGGCAACGGCAAGAGATTGAGCACCCCAAGGCTGACGCTGATCAGCGCCAAAAACGCCAAATATTGCATCAGCCCCATGCTGGCGGACTTGCCCGCATAGTCGGCAATGGTCAGCGGCCCGCTAAGATTTTTCACCGATGCTTCGCCCACCAGCATCTTGCCCATCATGCGCAGGCTCAGGATGGCCACCTCCCACGTTTTGCTAGCACCAGCAACCATCCCGTCGATAAAGCCGTACTGCACCGTGACCATTTCTGGCGCACGGCCAATCATGGCCCCAATGCGGCCATAGGGGCCCTGCGGGCTTTGCACAACTTCTGGCGTGACGGGCAATGTGAGTGTGCTACCGGCCCGCTCAATGGCCCAGTGCTGCACGCGGCCTTGGGTGTTGAGACGAATGGTTTGGCGCAGTTGGGCACCGTCGTGCATGGGCTGGCCATCGACGGCCAAGACGGCATCCCCATCGCGCAAGCCCGCTTGGCTGGCAGGGGTATCGGGCAGCACATCGCCCACCACGGCAGGCATCCACGGCGCGACCAAACCAATGCGCGAGAGCAAGGCCGCATCCACTTCAGCCGCTTGAATATTGGACAAAGGCAGCAGCACTGGACGGGCATGCAGGCCACGGGCATCGGTGACATGAAGCTGCAGATCCTGGCCGTTCAGGGCCCCTTGGGTCAGCTGCCAACGCAAATCGTCCCAAGAGCGAATCGCCTCGGTTTGCCCCTGAATGTGTGCCGATTGCACCCAGTCTTGCGCTTGCAAGCCAGCCTGCTCGGCCATGCTGCCAGGCACCGGGCTGGCAATGACGGCCTTGGGCGCTTCTACGCCCAACCAATTGATGAGGCTGTACAAGGCCACGGCCAAGATCAAATTGGCCAAAGGGCCGGCGGCCACAATCGCCACCCGCGAGCGCAGTGGCTGGGTGTTAAAGGCCAGGTGGCGCTCTTGAGGTGGCACGCTGCCTTCGCGCTCATCGAGCATCTTGACGTAGCCGCCCAGCGGCAGCGCGGCAATTACAAACTCGGTATCGGTACCCTTTTTGCGCCAGCGCAGCAAGGGTTTGCCCATGCCGATGGAAAAGCGCAACACCTTCACGCCACAGGCCACGGCCACGCGGTAGTGGCCATATTCATGAATCGCAATCAGCAGCCCCAGGGCGACCAAAAAAGCAACAAGGGTTAGCAACATGTCATTCCTTACGGGCCCAAGCACACACCGCTGTGCACCGCCCTATACAACCCAACGCTGGGCGATTTGCGCCGCAACGGCGCGGGCCTGGGCATCCAGATCCAGCAACGCGGCGACGCTGGCGGGGCGCTCGTGTGGCACCAACTGCGCCAGCGTGGCTTGATTGACGGCTTGGATGCGGTCAAAAGGCAAGCGTTCCGCCAAAAAAGCGGCCACGGCCACCTCGTTGGCGGCATTGAGCACGGTGGTGGTGCCTTCAGGGGCTTTGAGCGCTTGCCACGACAAATGCAAACCGGGAAAGCGCACCGCATCGGCCGCTTCAAACGTCAGCGCTGCCATTTGGGTGAAATCCAAGGGGGCCACGCCACTGCTGATGCGCTCAGGCCAAGCCATGCCGCAGGCAATCGGCACGCGCATATCGGGCGTGCCCAGTTGCGCGAGGATGGAGCTGTCTTGCAGCTGCACCATGGAATGCACAATTTGCTCAGGATGAATGACCACCCGAATTTGCTCGGGTGCCATGCCAAACAGCCAGCGCGCCTCGATCACCTCCAGCGCCTTGTTCATCATGGTGGCGGAATCGACCGAAATCTTGCGCCCCATGCTGAAGTTGGGGTGCTTGCACGCTTGCGCAGGGGTGACTTGCCCCAGCGTAGCCGGGTCGCGCTGGCGAAACGGCCCGCCCGAGGCCGTCAGGATGATGCTGTGCACGCGCTGCGCCCAGGTGCTGCGGTCTTCCGGCAGGCATTGGAAAATGGCCGAGTGCTCGCTATCAATGGGCAGCAGCGTGCAGCCATGGTCTTTCACGGTCTGCATAAACAGGGCACCGCCAACCACCAAGGCCTCTTTATTGGCCAAGAGCAGCCGTTTGCCCGCCCGCGCAGCCGCCAGGCACGGGGCCAAGCCTGCAGCGCCGACAATCGCGCCCATGACGGTATCGACTTCTGCATGCGATGCTATCGTTTCAAGTGCATCTGGCGCTTGCAAGACTTCGGTTTTAAGGTTGTTTTGCTTTAATTTATCGGCCAGCTGTGCGGCATGTGCTGCACTTGCCATTACGGCATAGCGCGGCGTGAAGGCTTGGCATTGCGCCAGCAAGGCATCCACCTGGGTTGCTGCACTGAGCGCAAAAATTTCAAATTGATCGGGGTGGCGGCGCACCACATCCAGCGTGCTGGTACCAATGGAGCCGGTCGAACCCAGCACCGTAAGACGTTGCTTCATAAAACTTCTTTAAATCACCGTGACGCTGCTGACCAGCATCATGGCCAAGGGCAAAGTGGGAACAAGGGCATCAATGCGGTCGAGCACGCCGCCATGGCCGGGCAGCAGCTGGCTGCTGTCTTTGACCCCGGCGCTGCGCTTGATCAGCGACTCGACCAAATCACCCAACACGCTCATGGCCGTTAAAAACAAAGTGGCCACCACCAGCAAGGCCCACCCGCCCTGCGCCAAATGGCTAAACAGGCTGAGTGAATCGGGCTGCCGCTGGGCATCGCATTGCACCCACAGCACGGCCATGAGCATCACCCCCACGGCGCCGCCCAGGGCCCCTTCCCAGCTTTTGCCGGGGCTGATGCTGGGGGCGAGTTTGACTTTGATAAACCGTTGCCCCAAAGCACGGCCGGCAAAATAGGCCGCGATGTCGGCCATCCAGACCAACAACAGCACCGAAAGCAAAAAATTGATGCCCATGCCCCGTGCCTGCACCATGGCCAAGCCTGCGGCCAGCAAGGCCAACAACCCCAAAGGCCAGCGCAGCCACAGCGCAATCCGCGCCCACACCGGCACGCCATGGCGCACCAAAAAACTGGCCGCCAACACCCAGGCACCCCCAACAGCCCACCACAGCAAAGGGTAGGAAGCGGCCAGCCAGCCCTGCTGCCAAGCCAGGCCCGCGACAGCGGCAACCCCGGCCACACTGGCCCAGGTGGCCACAGGGCCGACAAGGTTAAGCCGCCCCCACTCCCACGCGCCAGCGCTGACCATCACCAGCACAATGCCGTTAAAGCCAAGCGTGTTGGGGTGCAACAAGGCGGGCAAGAGGATGGCCAACAAAACCAAGGCGGTGATAACACGCTGTTTCAACATGCAAAGCTTCCTTCAGCCAGAATTAAACAGGAGCTGCTCCCGCTTTGTTCTCAATATTTTTATAAATAAATGGATTGAATACTTTTGTAGGTATGCGCAATCAGCTATTTATTTTGAAGCAATCTGGGCCGATATCTGCCCAAATCGGCGTTCTCGCTGGGCATACTGGGCGATGGCTGCATCCAAATCGGCCGCATCAAAATCGGGCCAGAGCCGATCACTGAACAGCAACTCGGAATACGCCGCCTGCCACAGCAAGAAGTTGCTGATGCGCATCTCGCCGCCGGTACGGATCAGCAAATCGGGCTCGCTTACATGGGCCAAGGCCATGGCCGCGCTCAGATTGTCTTCGGTCAAAGGCTGGCCAGCGGCTGCCACTTTGGCCGCTGCTTGGGCCATGTCCCAGCGCCCACCGTAGTTAAAGCAAATGTTCAGCACCAACTGCGTGTTGTGCGCGGTCATCTGCTCTGCCTGGGCAAAGCCGGTCTGCACCTTCTCTGACAGCCCTGCGCGTTCGCCAACAAAGTGCAGGCGCACGCCCTCGCGGGCCAGCTCGGGCACTTCGCGGGTCAGGGCCAGCGCCATCAAGTCCATCAGGCCAGAGACTTCTTCCTGTGGACGATTCCAGTTTTCCGACGAAAAGGCAAACACGGTGAGCACCGCCACACCGCGCTCGATGCACAGGCGTACACAGCGACGCAAGGCATCGACCCCTTTTTTATGCCCCGCCAAGCGCGGCAAAAAGCGTTTTGTGGCCCACCGGCCATTACCATCCATGGCGATGGCAATGTGCCGGGGCACGCTAGCACAAGCACCCGAAGGCATTACACCGCCATGATGTCCTGCTCTTTGGCCGAAACCAGAGCATCAATTTCAGCGATGAATTTATCGGTGAGTTTTTGGATATCGGCTTCCGTGCGCTTTTGATCGTCTTCGGAGGCTTCTTTTTCTTTCACCAGCTTTTTGACACTCTCGTTGGCATCGCGGCGCAGGTTGCGCACGGCCACTTTGGAGGCTTCGCCCTCGTTGCGGGCCAGCTTGGTCATTTCCTTGCGGCGCTCTTCGCTCATGGGCGGCATGGGCACGCGCAGCAAATCGCCCAAAGAGGCGGGGTTCAAGCCCAAATCGCTTTCGCGGATGGCTTTTTCGATCTTGGCAGCCATGTTTTTCTCCCACGGCTGCACGCCAATGGTGCGCGAATCAATCAGCGACAGATTGGCCACCTGCGACAGCGGCACCATGGCACCGTAGTAATCCACATGAATGGTGTCCAGCAACTGGGGGCTGGCGCGGCCCGTGCGGATGCGCGAGAGGTTGTTTTTCAGCGCCTCGATGGATTGCCCCATCTTGGTTTCGGCGTTTTTCTTGATATCGGCAATGGTCATTTGGCTTCTCTCCAAAAACAAACAGCCTTCCAATGTTTACACACAGGAAGGCTAAAAAAATCCTTAATCGGCTTTAGGCAGTCACCAGTGTGCCCTCATCCTCGCCCATCACCACGCGCATCAAAGCGCCCGGCTTGACGATGGAGAACACACGAATCGGCAGTTTTTGATCGCGGCACAGGGCAAAGGCCGTGGCATCCATGATGCCCAGATGGCGACCAATGGCCTCGTCAAACGACAGCCGGGTGTAGCGTGTGGCAGTGGGATCTTTCATCGGGTCGGCGGTGTAAACACCATCAACCTTGGTGGCCTTGAGCACCACTTCGGCACCAATTTCCGCACCGCGCAAGGACGCAGCGGTATCGGTGGTGAAGAAAGGGTTGCCCGTGCCCGCCGCAAAAATCACCACTTTGCCCTCTTCGAGGTACTGCAAGGCTTTGGGACGCACATAGGGCTCGACCACCTGCTGGATGTCGATGGCCGACATCACCCGGGCCGTTACCCCCTGTTTACCCATGGCATCGGCCAGGGCCAAGGCATTCATCACCGTGGCCAGCATGCCCATGTAATCGGCCGTGGCGCGATCCATTCCCGCCGAACCACCGGCAATGCCCCGGAAAATATTGCCCCCACCAATCACCACCGCCACTTGCACACCGATGCGGGCCACCTCGGCCACCTCGGCCACCATGCGTTCGATGGTGGCTTGGTTAATTCCAAAAGCATCGTCCCCCATCAACGCCTCGCCAGACAGCTTGAGCAAAATACGTTGATGGACGGGTTGTGGTGCGCTCATGGTGCGATTCCTGCAAAAAATAAAGGGGAGGGCAAATTTAAAACAGACCGATTAAGCACCTTTGGCAGCGGCCATTTGGGCAGCCACTTCAGCAGCGAAATCGTCGGCTTTTTTCTCAATGCCTTCACCCACCACGTACAGGGTAAACGCTTTGATGGTGGTGTTTTTGGCTTTGAGCATTGCGCCCACGGTTTGCTTGCCGTCTTCGGCTTTAACAAACACTTGGTCGGCCAGCGAGACTTCTTTGAGGTACTTTTGCACCGCGCCTTCAACCATTTTGGCGGCGATCTCGGCTGGTTTGCCCGACTCTTCGGCCTTGGCAGCAGCGACCGAGCGCTCTTTTTCGATCAAATCTGCAGGCACTTCGGCGCTGGTCAGGGCCACCGGCTTCATGGCGGCAATGTGCATTGCCACGTCTTTGGCGGCAGCAGCATCACCCTCAAAGGCCACCAGCACGCCAATGCGCGAACCGTGCAGGTAAGCGGCCAGCTCGCTGCCATCAAAACGCTTGAAGCGACGGAAGGACATGTTCTCGCCGATTTTGCCGATCAGGCCTTTGCGCACTTCTTCCAGGGTGGGGCCGAAACCATCTTGCTCGTAAGCCAACGCGCCCAGGGCATCGATGTCTGCGGGGTTGTGTTTAGCGATCAGCTCGGCAGCGGCCTTGGCCATGGCGATGAAGCTATCGTTTTTAGAAACAAAGTCGGTTTCGCTGTTCACTTCGACCAGGGCACCCAGGTTGCCTTCAACAAACGAGGCGACCACACCTTCAGCGGTCACGCGGCTTGCGGCTTTACCTGCTTTGGTGCCCAGTTTCACGCGCAGCAGCTCTTCGGCCTTGGCCATGTCGCCGGCGGCTTCGGTCAGGGCTTTTTTGCACTCCATCATGGGGGCGTCGGTTTTGCCACGCAGTTCAGCGACCATGCTTGCGGTAATTGCAGCCATTTTGATTCTCCGTATTCAGTTCAATGCTTTAAAAATAGCAGTTACAAAAAGGGGGCTACCTGAGCCCCTTTGTTCTGCGGTGCTGCGTGTTGGCAGCACCTGAGGGCAGCGAAAAGCTGTGCTTAGGCAGCGCTGCCTTCTTGCACTTCGACGAATTCGTCGTTGCCTTCGCTGGAGACGGCTTGCACCACTTCGTTCAGGCGGGCTTCACGGCCTTCCAGGATGGCATCAGCGATGCCACGGGCGTACAGCGCCACAGCCTTGGCCGAGTCGTCGTTACCGGGGATCACGTAATCAATGCCAACGGGGTTGTGGTTGGTATCGACCACACCGATCAGGGGAATGCCCAGTTTTTTGGCTTCAGTGATAGCAATTTTGTGGAAACCAACGTCGATCACAAAGATGGCATCGGGCAGGCCATTCATGTCTTGAATGCCGCCGATATCGCGCTCGAGCTTGGCCAGCTCACGGGCAAACATCAGTTGTTCTTTTTTCGACAGAGATTCCAAACCGACTTCTTGCTGGGCCTTCATGTCTTTGAGGCGCTTGATAGAAGTTTTCACGGTTTTGAAGTTGGTCAGCATGCCGCCCAACCAGCGCTGATCCACATAGGGCACGCCAGCGCGCTGGGCTTGCTCAACGACCAACTCACGGGCTTGGCGCTTGGTGCCAACCATCAAAATAGTGCCGCCCTTGGCTGCCAATTGCTTGACGAACTTTTGCGCGTCCTGGAACATGGGCAATGTTTTTTCCAGGTTGATGATGTGGATTTTGTTGCGATGGCCAAAAATGAAGGGGGCCATTTTCGGGTCCCAAAAACGAGTTTGGTGACCAAAGTGGACACCGGCTTCCAACATTTCGCGCATAGTGACGGACATAGATACTCCAGAAGGTTAGGTCTAAAATTCAGCTCGATTTTGCTGCTACCCGGTTAAAAATCAGGCGGCAACAACACCTTAAGGAAGCTGATTTGTTATTTGCTTCGCACCCCTGCACAAGTGCAAGTAGCAAAGCCTGTCAATTCTAGCATGAACCATGATTTCTGATTTCACTGCCCTGCGCGCGCAACTGGCCAACGGGCGCACCAGCGCGGCCACTGCTTTATCGGCCTGCCGCGCCCAGGCGCACAGCGCTGCTGGCAAGTTGGCTTACACCCACCTCGAAACCAGCGAAAACCACGCCTGCCGCAGCGCCCCGCTGCACCTGCCGTTGGCCGGCGTCGCGGTGTCGGTCAAAGCACTGTTTGATGTGCAAGGCTGGGTCACCCACGCGGGCTCTAAAGTCTTGCAAGCCCAGCCGGCGGCCACCACCGATGCCGTGGCGGTGGCCCGTTTGCGTGCTGCCGGGGCCACGCTGATGGGCCAAACGCACATGGTGGAATTTGCCTTTTCTGGCGTGGGTACCAACCCGCACTACCCCACACCGGCGGCCATGGATGCCTTGTGGGGACGCGATTTGGGCGATGTGTATGTGCCGGGCGGCTCCTCCTCCGGTGCGGCGGCTTCAGTGGCCAGCGGCAGCGCTTGGCTGGGGCTGGGGTCGGATACGGGGGGCTCGATTCGCATTCCAGCAGCGCTTAATGGGTTGGTGGGATTTAAATCCACCGCCAACCTGGTGCCGCTGCAAGGAACCCTGCCGCTGTCCAGCACCCTGGATACCGCCTGCGCCCTCACCCGCAGCGTGCGCGATGCCATCACCGCCCATGAGATTTTGGCCGCGCGACGCATCACCCGCAGCTGCGCACCGCTGGCCGCATGGCGGCTGGCCATTCCCAGCACCTTGATGCTCAGTGACTTGGCCCCTGCCATTGCCGCTGGTTTTACGCGCAGCATTGCGCTGCTGCGCCAAGCGGGCGCACACATTGAAGAAATAGCGCTGCCTGAACTGGATGCGCTGCCCGCCATCCACCGCCGTGGCACGCTCGCTGCCGCCGAAAGCTTTGCCTGGCACGAGCCACTGCTGGCCCAACACGGCCATAACTACGATCCACGTGTGCGCCAACGCATTGAAGCGGGGCGGCACATGAGCGCTGCCGATTACCTGCGCTTGCACCAGGCGCGAAACGACTGGATTGCACAGGTCAATGCCCGCATTGCCCGGTTTGATGCATTGCTCAGCCCCACCACGCCAATCACTGCGCCCTTGCTCGCAGCGGTGGCCCCGGCCAGCGCACTGGATCCGGCCCAGGACGCGGCCCGCGATGCGGCCTTTGTAACCGCCAACGCGCTGCTGCTGCGCAACACCAGCGTGGTGAACATGCTGGACGGCTGCGCCTTGAGCATTCCCTGTCACCTGCCCGGTGAGCTGCCCATGGGCTTGATGCTCTGGCACGGTGCTGATCGTGACGATGCCCTGTTCAACCTGGGCCTGTTGGCAGAAAGCACCTTGCTCACAGAGGCCCTGCGCCAAGGGGCCCAGCGCGCTCAGCCACTGCACTGCTAAACCATGCCCCAGCGTCTGCCTGCCACTCCCCTACCCCTGTTCAACAGTGCCAGCACCCGCGCCCTGGAGCAGGCGGCGCTGGCATGGCACCCCCAGCCCAGCCTGATGCAACGCGCCGGTCGCGCTTGCGCCCAGCTGGCCCAGGCGCTTGCCCCGCATGCCCAGCATATTTGGGTGCTGTGCGGCCCAGGCAATAACGGTGGCGATGGCTTGGCCGCTGCGGCCATCCTGGCCGCGCAGGGGCGCAAAGTCACCCTGACCTGGCTGGGCCAGCGCGAACGCTGCAGCAGCGACACCTTGGTCGCACTGCAGCAAGCACAAAACCAAGCCATTCACTGGAGCGACACGCCCCCGGCCCTGCAGCCGCACGACCTCATTGTGGATGCCCTGCTTGGCCTGGGCTTGCACAGCCAGGCAGCGACCAACCCCCGCATCGCCGCCCTGCTGCAGCACAGCTATGCCAGCCCGGCAACGGTTTTGGCGGTGGATTTACCCAGCGGGCTGCAGGCCGACACCGGCCTGTGGCAAGCGGGGTATGCACCGCAAACACCGCACCACAGCCCCGGCCACCAACAGCGCCACACCCTGAGTCTGCTGACCTTGAAACCCGGCCTGTTTACCGCCGATGGGCGCGATGCGGCGGGCCAAATTTGGTTCGATGATCTGGGCCTGGGGCAGCTGCCCATTGCCCTCCCCAGCCCTGCGCCCACCGCTTGGCTGCACCACCCTGCTGCACCGATCACGGCAGGATTGGCGGCCCGTCGCCACGCCAGCCACAAAGGCAGTTTTGGCGATGTGCTGGTCATTGGCGGCCAGGGCTTGCAAGCGGGGGCGGCCATGCAGGGCGCGGCGATTTTGGCCGCCAGTGCCGCCTTGCACCATGGCGCGGGCCGGGTGTTTCTGCACCTGCTAGACCATGGCCAGCTGCAGCAACTGCCCCAAACGCCCGAAATCATGCTGCGCAACCAAGTGACCGCCTTGGCGCAATTGCCCAGCAGCACGGTGGTGTGCGGCTGTGGCGGCGGCAGCAGCGTGGCCGCCTTGCTGCCCAAAGTGCTGGAGCACAGCGCCCGTTTGCTGCTGGACGCGGATGCATTGAACGCCATCGCCGCCGATGCCATGCTGCGCCAGCGCCTAAAAAACCGGGGGCCAGCGGGCCTGCCCACCGTGCTCACCCCCCACCCCCTTGAAGCAGCCCGGCTATTGAATAGCAGCGTGCCTGCTGTGCAAGCCGACCGCTTGGCGGCGGCGCACACCCTGGCCAACACCCTGGACTGCACCGTGCTGCTCAAAGGCAGCGGCAGCATCATTGCCAGCCCGGGCGAGGTGCCGCACATCAACCCCACCGGCAATGCCTTGCTGGCGACCGGCGGCACCGGCGATGTCTTGGCGGGCATGGTGGCCGCGCGCTGGGCCAGCATGCCAAACGGTATGCACCGCCAGGCCCACCACGCGGCCTGCGCTGGCGCTTATGCCCATGGGGCCATTGCCGATGGCTGGCCTGCGCAGCGCCCTTTAACGGCGCAGGCCTTGGCGCGCACATTGGCGCGTGCTTGCTAAGTGGTAGCTGGTAGCTGGTAGCTGGTAGCTGGTAGCTGGTAGCTGGTAGCTGGTAGCTGGTAGCTGGTAGCTGGTAGCAAGAAAGTATTAGTAATAAAAAGAGCTGGTTACGCTGAAAAAATAAATGGTTGAGGGATAAAACACCCTCAACCCTTTATGCATCAAGCGCAAACAGCTATCTTAAATAGGGGTATCCAGCGCAGCAGCAATGGCCGCCAAATCCACCTGCACGCCGCCACACTGGGCGCGTTGGCGCAAGGCGTGGTCCATCAGCACCAGGGCCAGCAGCGCCTCAGCAATCGGGGCGGCGCGAATGCCAACGCAGGGGTCGTGGCGGCCTTTGGTGACTACCTCGACCGGCTCTCCATGGATGTTGATGGAGGGGCGCGGGCTCAAAATCGAGCTGGTGGGTTTGATGGCAATGCTCACCTCAATATCCTGCCCGCTGCTGATGCCGCCCAGCACCCCGCCAGCGTGGTTGCTGGCAAAGCCTTGGGGGGTCATGGCATCGCCATGCACGGTGCCGCGCTGGGCAACGCTGTCAAAACCGGCACCAATTTCCACGCCTTTGACGGCGTTCAGCCCCATCATGGCGTAGGCAATGTCGGCATCGAGCTTGTCGTAAATCGGCTGCCCCAGGCCCACGGGCACACCGCTGGCTTGCACGCGAATGCGCGCCCCGCAGCTGTCATGCGCTTTGCGCAGCATGTCCATATAGTCTTCCAGCGCCTGCACATTGGCCACGGGGGCAAAGAAAGGGTTGTGAGCCACATGCGCCCAGCTCTCAAAGGCAATGGGCAATTCACCCAACTGGGTCATGCAGGCCCGAACTTGCGTGCCAAATTTTTCTTTCAGCCATTTTTTGGCCACCGCACCGGCGGCCACCGTGGGGGCCGTCAGCCGCGCCGAAGAGCGCCCACCGCCGCGCGGATCGCGCACGCCGTATTTTTGCCAATAGACGTAATCGGCATGCCCCGGGCGAAACTGCTGGGCGATATCGCCATAGTCTTTGCTGCGCTGGTCGGTATTGCGAATCAGCAGGGCAATGGGGGTGCCCGTGGTCACGCCCTCGTACACGCCCGAGAGGATTTCCACCTGGTCCGGCTCTTGCCGCTGGGTGACGTGGCGGCTGGTGCCGGGGCGACGGCGGTCCAGGTCGTGCTGAATATCGGCCGCTGTCAATGCCATGCCCGGCGGGCAGCCATCAATAACGCAGCCAATCGCTGGGCCGTGGGATTCACCAAAGTTGGTGACGGTAAAAAGGGTGCCAAAAGTATTGCCGCTCATAGTGGCGCGAATTATCACCCAGGCCATGGGCTACGGATGCCGCCCAGCGCCCTTGATTGGGGGGTGCGGTCTGCGCCTATGGCGCATCCTGCGCGGTGCCAGCGCTGGGCATGGGGGCGCACAGGGGCAACTCCAGCGTAAAGCGGCTGCCTTGGCCACAGTAGCTCTCGAGTGCAATGCGCCCGCCCAGCAAGCCCGTGACCAGGGTATAGACAATGTGCAGCCCCAGGCCCGAGCCACCTTGCCCCAGCTTGGTGGTGAAAAAAGGATCAAACACGCGTTTTTGCTGGTTGGCGGGAATGCCACAGCCATCGTCACTGACCACCAGGCGCACGCAATCGTCATCACACAGCCACGCTTGCACCCAGATATTGCCCGCCACCCCAGCCGCAAAGGCATGGGTCAAAGCATTGGCAATCAAATTCATCAGCACCTGCCCCAAAGGGCCGGGGTAACTTTCCAACTCCAGCTGGGGCGGGATGGTGCAATGCAATTGATGGGCCGTGCGGCGAATGGCTGGGCGCATGGTCAGGGCAATTTCTTGCATCAGCTCGTGCAAATCAAAGCGCCGCCGCTGGCTGCTGGCTTGGTCCACCGCCAACTGTTTGAAGCTGCCCAGCAATTGCGCCGCACGGTGCAGGTTGCGCTCGATGATGGCACTGCCTTCTTGCGCATCGGCCAAGTACTGCGCCAGCGCCGTGCGCGTCAGCCCGCTGGCCACCTGCTGCTGCAGCCGCTGCTGGGCGTGTTGCAAGGTGGAGGCGACGGTGACGGCATTGCCGATCGGGGTGCTCAGCTCATGCGCCACCCCGGCGACCAAAGCGCCTAGCGAGGCCAATTTTTCGCTTTGCAGCAAGCCTTCCTGGGTTTGCTGCAGGCGCTCCAAGGTGGCTTGCAACTGCGCCGTGCGCTCTTGTACACGCTGCTCTAGCTCGGTGTTGAGGGTGTGAATTTCTTGCTCATACAGCTTGCGCTCGGTGATGTCGAACTCAATACCGTCAAACACAATGTGGCCATTGGCCAGCCGCCGGGGGGAGGAAACCACCCGGAACCAGCGAACGCTGCCATCGGGCAAGCGGCTGCGCACCTCCAGCTTGAACGGGGTGAGGTGGGTGAGGCATTCGTGCTCAATGGCCTGCAAGCGCCGGGCATCTTCGGGCAGTAACTGCTGGTACAGCAGGCGTGCATCTTGCTGCACCGCATGCGCGGACAGTTGGTGCATGCGCTGCACGCCCTGGCTGATATAGGTCAGCACCCGCTGCTGGCCATCGATACCACAGTCCATTTGAAACACCATGGCATCGGGCAGGTTGTCGCTGATCCGCTGCAGCCGCTGCTGGCTCTCGTGCAGATGGCTTTGGGCCTGCTTGAGGCTGGTGATGTTGATATGGGTCCCCACCACCCGCCCTGAACCCTGCCCTTGGGCACCCGGCAAGGCCATGCCCCGCGACCAAATCCAGACCCACGAGCCATCGGCATGGCGCATGCGAAACTCGTTTTCGTACATGCCTTGCGCCCCGGCGGCCAAATACTGCGCAAAGTCGGCACTGGCGCGTTCCCGATCCTGCGGATGCAGCCACTGCACCCAAATGGCATGCAAGTTGTGGCTGCCTTGGGTATCCGGAAAGTCTTCTGGCCGCTGCCCCAGCATGGTGAAATATTCTGGGCTGGCCCACAGGTGCTGGGTGTTTGGCTCCCACTCCCAGACCCCGGTATTGGAAACCTGGGCCAAAATATTTTGCAGGCGCTCAAGTTCTGAATTCATAGCTGCTTGCGCTTGAGGGATCAGCGTTTAAGGCTGTTTAAGTGCTATTTTTTTCTAACCAAAGCAAGAAGTCTTGCTCTGGTAACGGGCGGGAGAAGAAATAGCCCTGCCCCAGTTCACAGCCTGCCGCCAGCAACGCCCGGCGCTGCGCATCGGTTTCAATGCCTTCGGCCAAGGTGGCCAGTTTTAAGTGCTGGGCCAAGGTGATGATGGTGTTCGCAATCTCCAAATGCACGCCGGTGCCAGCGTCGGCCTGGGCCTGCGGCAGATCACCGCTGACAAAGCTGCGGTCAATCTTGAGTTTGTCCAGCGACAGGCGCTGCAAGATGCTCAGCGATGAGTAGCCCGTGCCAAAGTCATCCATCGCCACACGAATGCCCTGGGCACGCAGGGCTTTGAGCTTGGCTTGCACATCCTCCACCTTGCTCACGGCCACCGATTCGGTCAGCTCAATTTCTACTTGGTAGCCCTGCACACCCGAAGCGGCCACCAAGGCCAATACTTGCTCGACAAAATCGGGCTCGGCAAATTGTACTTGCGAGACATTGATCGCCACCCGAAAGGCATCATTCACCCGCCCTACCAAACTTTTGCGCCAGCGCAAGGCCGTGGCAATGACCCAATGCCCCAAGGCCAGCATCAAACCGGCCTGTTCAGCCAGGGGAATAAATTGGTCCGGGGGAATGAATTTTCCGCCTGGCACCGGCCAGCGCAGCAGGCACTCGGCGGCCACCACCTGCCCGGTGCGCAAATCAACGCACGGCTGGTAGTGCAGGCACAACTGCTCTTCGGAAAACGCCGCGCGCAAGCAATTTAAGCGCTGCATGCGCTGGCTGGCCGCTTCCGATTGGGTAGGGTCAAAGTACAGGCTTTTGCCACGCGCCTGCCGCTTCGCTTGCTTGAGTGCGACCCCGGCATCTTTCAAGGCAGTCACCCCATCGGTCGAGCGCAATTGCACCAGCCCCACGGTGGCAGAAAGGCGCAACAGCTCGCCGTCCTTCACGGCAAAGGGCTGAGCAAACACCCCCAGCAAACGCTGCGGTGCGATGCTCGCTGGGGCACCGTACACCCCGAACAGGTCACCACCGACACGGGCAACCACAGCATCCTGGGCAAATTCTGCGTGCAATCGGTGGGCCACGGCTTTGAGCACGGCATCACCAAAATGGGCATCCAGCACGCTGTTAATGTCGGCAAAACCATCTAAATCAAGCAGGGCCAGCACCCCTTGCGGGTATTGCTGGGCATCCAGCGCCGCCACCATGGCGTTGCGGTTGGGCAGGCCCACCAAGTCATCACTGAACGCCAAAGCGTTGATGTCCAGGTACAGCTGCAATTTTTCAAAGGCCATCGTGGCATTGCTGACAAACACCTCCAGCAAGCCTTGCTCCAGGGAGTGCGTAGACATTTGCAATGCCGAACGCGTGGCAGACACCGCCAGCACCACACCATGGGCACTGGGAATAAACAAATGCACTG
Organism: Comamonas denitrificans; assembly: GCF_017368815.1. GTDB lineage: Bacteria > Pseudomonadota > Gammaproteobacteria > Burkholderiales > Burkholderiaceae_C > Comamonas > Comamonas denitrificans. The sequence goes on from NZ_JAFNME010000005.1 coordinate 92,006, forward strand.
CCTGGGCATCAAAGCGATGGCTTTGGGCTTGCAAGGTTTGCTGCAGACCCGCCCCCATGGGCACATGCTCCAGGGCACTGCCCACCCAATGTTGGCAGTCTGCACTGGCCGCCAGCACATAAGGCGCTGTACCGGCCACGTGCACAGCAATGGCGATTTGCCCCTGCTCTTGGCACGCAGAGGCCGAGCCATCGCCGTACAGCAAAACCTCCAGTTGGCGCAGTAAATTCTGGGCAAAGCCTTGCAGATTGTTGGCCTTGCCCAGCGCCAAACTGGCTTGCAAAATCCGCGCCAGCCGCGCTTGCCCCCATTGCAGCAGCTCAATTTGGGCATAGGCGCGAATGGCGATGACCAAACTGGTGAACAGGCGCTCCTGTGTCAGCTCCGACTTGGTTTTGTAATCATTGATGTCGTATTGCTGAATGGTTTGCAGCTCGGGCACATCGCCCGGCTGGCCCGTGCGCAAGACCACGCGGATGGCGGTATTGCCCAGCACCTCACGAATATGGCGCACCAATTGCAGGCCCGCGTCCTGCTGCTCCATCACCACATCAATCAAGGCGACCGCAAAATCTGGGTTCTGCGCCAGCAAGGCCTGCGCCTGCTGGCTGGAGTAAGCATGGCTAAAGGCCAAACTGCGGCCTTCAACCTCGATGCCTTTGAGCGCCAGCTTGGTGGCGGCATGCACATCCGGCTCATCATCGACCACCAAGATATGCCACACCGCTGGGCTTTGCGTTTTTTGCGTGGTGTGCGGTGCAGGTGCAGCACTGACTTCTTCAGCAAAAACAAACTCATCACTGACGGTGCTTGAATTCATACAAGTTTGGGCGCTTAGACCTTGGCAGACAAGAAAATAACTCTACGAGTTTAATAGCAAAAAAAAATGCATTTTAGTTTTTTTCAATGATCTGCAGTTTTATCCTGAACAGCACCACCGCCCTCTTTTGCGATGCGCCAGACCGATTAAAAATGCCTTGAAAAGTCCTGCTGCCCAGCCTCTAGCGCTATCAAAGCCTGTTTGCGGGGCAAGCCACCGGCGTAGCCCGTCAGCGTGCCATTGCTGCCAACCACCCGGTGGCAGGGCACGATAATGCTGATCTTGTTTTGCCCATTGGCGTTGGCCACGGCCCGCACGGCACGGGGCTGGCCCAGTGCCTCGGATTGCTGTGCGTAGCTGCACGTCTGGCCAAAAGGAATGCGCAGCAGGGTTTGCCAAACCCGCACTTGAAAATCCGTACCAACCCAATCCAGCGGCACATCAAACGCTTGGCGCTGCCCGGCAAAGTATTGCGCCAACTGCAGCTGCGTGGCGTGCAGCACGGCCGTTGCAGCCGTTGCACTTGCCACCTCCACGCCCCCATGGGCTTGGCGCACCTGGGCCGTGTGCCGCTGCAAGCTTTTTTGCTCGGCAAAATCCAGCAGGCACAACCCCCGATCACTGGCAATGGCCAGCATCTCACCCAGCGGGGTGGGGATCAGCAAAGAGTGCAAAACGGCCGCCATACCTCAATCCTCAATGCCGCGCTGTGCGGGCACGCCCGCGTTGAATGCGTGCTTGATTTGCTGCATCTCGGTGACCGTATCGGCCAGGTCAATGATCTCTTGCGGGCAATTGCGCCCCGTCAGGCACACATGCACGGTTTTGGGCCGCTGCTGCAACGTCTCGAGCACTTCTGCCAGCGGCAGCCAGCCAAAAATCAGTGGGTAGGTCACCTCATCGAGCACCACCAAAAACTGCTCGCCCGACAAAATATCGGCCCGCGCCCGCGCCCAGCCATCGCGGGCCAGTTGGGCTGAATGCGCTAAATCCTTGCTGTCCCAAGAAAAGCCATCGCCCAACCCCTCGACCGACAGGCCCACCCGCTCGGCCAAACGGTGCTCGCCAAAGCGGGCGCTGGGCACTTTCATGAACTGGTACACCTTGACCGCCTTGCCCCGCCCCAGGGCACGAAAGGCCAAGCCAAAGGCGGCGGTACTTTTACCCTTGCCGTCACCGGTATTGACGATGACCAGGCCACGGCGCTCGCCATCGGGTTTTTCATAGGGTTTTGTAGTCGGAGGAGATGTAATTTGCATAATGATTAATATTAACAAGCTCAAAAAACCATACGGAATTTGCTTGCAAAATTCGAAGCAATAGCCAAATAAAACCCGGCATACTTCAGGGCATGCCTCGACCATCTGCATTGCATCTGTTTACCGGAGCCCCCAATAAATCAAAATTTGGTTTGTTGGTAATACTGCTTTTAGGGCTGGGCTATTGGGCTGTTTTATTGCACAACCACCAAGAACAGCGTGCAAGCTTGCAAGCCCAAACGCAATTGCGCGTCACCCAGGTAAGCCATGCGCTGGCCAACCAAGTCGGGCTGCTGTTTTCCAATATTGATGATGCCGCGCTGCGTTTTGGCAGCGTCTATGCAAAAGATCCGGACTATGCGCTCACGCACCTGCCATCTTTTTTTGCACTCACTTCTGCCAACCAGGCCATCTCCCAAGTGGCCCTGGCCAATCCCCAGGGGATTGTTACTTATTCCTCCCTGGCCCCTCATGGACAGCCAGAAGCCACCATTTCCATCGCAGACAGGGAGCACTTTCGGGTGCATGCCCAGGGGCAGGTCGATGGGCTGTATATCGGCGTTCCCGTGAAGGGCCGTGTTTCGGGCCAATGGACCATCCAGCTCAGTCGCGCCTTGCAGCGCAATGGGCACTTTCTGGGGGTTGTGGTGGTGTCCATCCCGAGCGATTACCTGGCGGGCATGTTCCAGGATGTGTTCAACCAACCCCACGATGTCGTGGAATTGCGCCGCACAGATGGCCGCTTTTTAGCCCGCACACTGGACACCGAGCAAGCCTTGTCCCAATCCACACCCAGCCCCATCGGCATAGAAACGGGGCCAGAAACTACCGATCACTCCCGCCCTGCTACCGGAGCCAGCGTACAAACATCGCCGCTTGACCACATTCAACGCTTTTATGCCTGGGCGACGGTGCCCCAATTTGAGGTACAGGTGATTGCCGGAGTCGATCAGCGTGCGGTCTTGGCCCCATTGGAAGCCAGTATCCAGAAAAATCTTGTCCTCAGTGCGCTGGGCACGGGCTTGGGCTTGCTGGCGGCTTTGCTGCTGCTGCGCTTTAGCCAACAACGCCATCGCATGTTCAACCACCTGCACTTGGTGCAAGCACAGCTCATGGCCTTGATTGCCCGCTTCCCGGGTGGTGTGGTACTAGAAAATCCACTGGAACACACCAGCGTCACCATCAACCCCCCGTTGGCACAGCTGTTGCACCTACCCAAGACACTGAAAATTCAGCACGATGATTTAAAAAACCGCATTCCTGCTGAGCTGCGTGAAGTGCTTTTGCCCCAAGCCCCAGATGCCGAAATACCCCAAGGGCAAGAGGTGGCCTTGGCCGATGGCCGCGTGCTGGAGGTGGTGCAGTTTCTCTTGCAATCACCCCATGTTGCCGCTGGCCAAGCGTTGGGGCGCTTGTCCCTGGTGCAGGATGTCACGGCCCGCCACCAGCACCAAAGCATGCTGGAGCAACTGGCGCTGACCGATGCCTTGACCGGCCTGCCCAACCGCCGCGCTTTCATGCAAGCCTTGGAGCACGAATGCACACTGATTACCACCCAAAAAGCCCCCGATGCCGCCTTGGTGCTTCTGGACATTGACCACTTTAAAAAGGTCAATGACACCTATGGCCACAGCGTGGGCGATGAGGTCATCAGCCACCTGGGACACCTGCTGCGCCAAGGGCTGCGCACCTCGGATATTCCGGGGCGCATTGGCGGCGAGGAGTTTGCCGTGCTGCTGCCAAAAATCAACCTTGGACAAGCCCAGGCACTGGCCGAACGCCTGCGCCAAAGCCTGGAGAACAACCCGGTTCCCACCTCGGCGGGGCCTTTGGTGGTTCACGCCAGTTTTGGGGTGTACCCCATCACCAGGAAAACGGCGGATGCGGCCCAATGCCTGCACCGGGCCGACATGGCGCTGTACGACGCGAAAAATAACGGCCGCAACCAAGTGCGCACCTGGCACCCAGGGCTGCAACCACGGTAAATTGCGCCCCCATGTTCTTCTGGATTGAAAATTTGGCCGCCGCGTTGGGCGTGCTGTCGGTGTGGCTGATGGCCCGCCAAAAACCTATAGCCTGGCCCATTGGTTTTTTTATGGTGGTGCTGTACGCCATCGTGTTTTTTGAGGCCAAGCTGTATTCGGAAACCCTGCTGCAAATCATCTATGCCGGGCTGCAAGCCTATGGCTGGTGGTGTTGGCTGCGGGGTGCAAAAGCCCAGGCACTGCCCGTCACCATTTTGGCCATGCCCTGTGTGCTGCGTGATCTGGCCGTTGGCGCACTGATAACACTGGCCTTGGGCAGTTTCATGCACTTGCACACCGATGCACAAATGCCATGGCTGGATGCCACACTCACCGGCTTGAGCTTGGTGGGCCAATACTGGATGGCCCATAAACGCCTGCAATGCTGGCCGCTATGGCTGGTGGTGGATGTGGCCTACGTGGGCATGTTTTGGGCGGCAGGCTTGGTGACCACCACGCTGCTGTATGTCGGCTTTATCGGCTTGGCCGTGTATGGCTGGCGGCAATGGTCGATGGCCATGGCGCAAAACACCGTTTTGCCATTGCCCAAGGCCGCGCCATGAAAGTCGTGGTTTTAACCGGCCCGGAGTCGGCCGGCAAAAGTACCCTGTGTAGCGCCCTGGCCCAGCGCTTTCAGGCCCCAGTGGTGCGCGAATACGTGCGCGAATACATGCACGGCCTGGGGCGCGAGACCTGTCTGGCCGATGTCACCCCGATTGCCCAGGTGCAATGGCAGCGCGAGCAAGCGGCCCGTGCCTTGCGGCCGCCCTTGTTGCTGCTGGATACGCATTTACTCTCTAACCACCAATGGAGCCTGGCGCTGTTTGGCCACAGCCCCGCCTGGATTGCCCAGACATTGGCCCAGCAACACTACGACGCGGTGTTTTTACTCAGCCCCGAAGGCCTTGCATGGCAAGCCGATGGCCTGCGCTGCCAGCCCAAGGTGTCGGAGCGCTGGGCCTTTCACGATGCCCTGCACCACTGGTTGGCCACGCACCCACACACCTCCAGCACCACAACCTTGGTCACAGGCGATTGGCAACAGCGCTACCAGCAGATTGAGGCGGCGCTGATCACTCTGCTGGCAGCGCCTGCCCGCCCAGCACCTTCCACAAGGTAATGCGGTTTTGCTGCTCGGCCAGTTGCAGGCTGATCTGCATTTGCTGGGCCGCGTACAGGCTGCGCCGCGCATCCAGCACGGTCAGAAAATCATCGGCCCCCGCATCAAAGCGGGCCTCTGACAGCGCTTGCACCTTCTGCGCTGTGTGTACCACACCGTTTTGCGCCCCCAAACGCGCGCCCCATTGGTCGCGATCGGCCAGCACATCGGCCACTTCCCGGAAGGCGGTCTGCACGGTTTTTTCGTACTGGGCCAGGGCGATGCGCTGGTTGGCTTGCGCCACTTGCAGCCCAGCGCGCAACCGTCCCCCCGAAAAAATGGGCAAATGCACGGCGGGGGCAAAATTCCAAGTGCGGCTGGCCCCGGTAAACAGCGCATCCAGTGCCGTACTGCTGCTGCCGGTGCTGGCCGTCAGGCTGATCGTGGGAAAAAACGCCGCCCGCGCAGCACCAATGTGGGCGTGCTGGGCGATCAAAGCATGCTCAGCAGCCTGCACATCGGGGCGGGCCAGCAAGACGCTGGAGGGCAGCGCCTGCGGCAGCGCGGGCCAAACCGCCTGGGCCGGCGCTTGCAGCCAGCCTGCAGGTGGTAAGGCCTCTGCCGCCAGCGCCGCCCCCACCAACAGCTGCAGCGCATTGCGGCTGCGGGCCAGTTGGGCGGTGTACTGGGCCACATCGCCCCGGGCGGTTTCCACCGTGCCCAGGTTCTGCGCCAGCGCCAGGCCCGAGGTCGCGCCCAGCTGGAACATGCGGCGCATCAAGGCGTAAGACTGTTCCCGGGTGTCCAGGGTTTGCTGGGCCAGCGCCAGGCGCTCTTGGTCGGCGGCCAGGGTCAGCCAGGCATTGGCCACCTCGGCAATCAAGGCAATTTCTACGCCCCGGCGGTTTTCTTGCACTTGCAAAAACTGCTGCCAGGCCGCCGCATTCAAGTTGCGAATGCGGCCCCACAAATCCACCTCGTAGCTGGCAAAGCCAATGCTGGCGCTGACCTGCTCATTCACCAGGCGGGTGCTGTTGCTGACATCGGCGCTGCTGCGGCTGCGCTGGCCTTGCAGCTGGGCGGCAATGCTGGGCAGCTGATCGGCCCGGGCGATGCCGTACTGGGCGCGGGCCTTGGCCACGTTGTCGGCGGCGATGCGCAAATCGCGGTTGTTGTGCAGCGCCAAGGCAACGGTGTGGCGCAAGCGGTCATCGGCCAGCCATTGCAGCGCATCGGCTTGGGCGGCCGCCAGCACGGCTGGCGCAAGCGCTGGCGCTGGTGTGGCATCTGGCACCGTGGCCGCCACCACATCCTGCGGTTGTTGATAGCTGGGAGCGAAGTTGCAGCCTAATAAAATGCTTGAAAATAGCAATAAAACACTGATTTTGCAAGCGTTGGCAGCTCTGCTATTTTTAGTCATGCGGGGCACTCCCGGCCTCTGCAGCCTCGGTGGGCTGGCGGCTGCGGCTTTGGAACCAGCTGCGCACCAGCAAGAAAAACACTGGCACCAAAAACAAACCCAGCACCGTTGAGGCCAGCATCCCGCCCAACACCGCCGTGCCAATGGCATTGCGCCCGCCCGCGCCTGCGCCCGTGCCCAGGGCCAGCGGCAGCACGCCAAAGCCAAAGGCCAGCGAGGTCATCAAAATGGGCCGCAAGCGCAGGCGCACGGCCTGCACCGTGGCATCAACCAACTTGTGCCCCCGCTCTTGCAGCTGCACGGCAAACTCCACAATCAAAATCGCATTTTTCGAGGCCAACCCTATGGTGGTGAGCAGCCCCACTTGGAAGTACACATCGTTCGTCAGCCCCCGGCTGTAGGTGGCCAACAGCGCCCCCACCACCCCCAGCGGCACAGCCAGCATGACGGACAAGGGCACCGTCCAGCTTTCGTACAGCGCCGCCAGGCACAAAAAGACAAACAAGATCGAAATGGCGTACAGCAGCGGCGCTTGCGCCCCGGATTGGCGCTCTTGCAGCGATGCGCCCGTCCACTCATACCCAATACCAGGGGGCAGGGTTTGCAAAATGTCTTCGACGATTTGCATGGCCACCCCGGAGCTGATGCCCGGTGCGGCGCTGCCAATGATTTCATAGGCTGGAGCGCCGCTGTAACGCAGCAACTGCGGCGAGCCGTAATCCCAGTAGCTGCTGGAGAACGCGTCAAAACCCACCATCTCGCCGTTCTTATTGCGCACCGCCCATTGCTCGATGTCTTGCGGCAGCATGCGGTAGGGCGCATCGCCTTGGATGTACACGCGCTTGACGCGGCCGTTGTGCAAAAAGTCATTCACATAGGTGCCGCCCATGGCGCTGGAGAGGGTGCTATTGACATCGCTGTAGCCCAGCCCCAGGGCAGCGGCCTTGCGGTCGTCGATGTGCAGGCGCAGCTCGGTGGCATCGTCCAAATTGGTGCTGCGCACATTGGTCAGCTCGGCGTATTGGCGCGCTTCTTGCAAAAACTGGTCTTTGGCCGCCAGCAAGGCCGTGTGGCCCAGCCCGCCCACGTCTTTGAGCATGACGTTAAAGCCGGCGTTCGAACCCAGCCCGCGCACGGCGGGCGGCTGCATGACAAACACCTTGGCATCGCGGATGCTGGCCAGCGCCTGGGTGGCGCGGTGGGCCACCTCGCCCGCCGATTGGCTGGGCAAAGGGCGCTGGGCCCAGGTTTTTAGCCGCACAAAGCCCCGGGCCGAGCTTTGGTCGCCGCTCAAACCCGACACCTGGTTGAAGCTGACCACCTCGGGTTGGGCCAGAAAGTACTCGCGCACCTGGTCCAGCACCTGCTGCAGCCGGGCATCGGCGGCCCCGGCCGGCAAATTCACGCTGACAAAGACAAAGCCCTGGTCCTCGTCGGGCAAGAACGAGGTGGGCAAGCGCTGCAGCAGCACCCACATGGCCATCAAAATGGCCAGAAAGATCAGCAGCATGCGTTTGCTGCGCTGCAAAATTTTGGCCACCCCGCTTTGGTAGCGATCGGCCGTGGCATCAAAGTGGCGGTTGAACCAGATAAAAAAGCGGTCGTTGATGCCCAGCAGCCCTTTGCGAATCCGGCCGCCGTGCGCCGTGGGCGGTTTGAGCAACGTGGCGCACAGCGCGGGGGTCAAAGTCAGCGCGACAAACACCGAAAACGCCATCGCCGCGACGATGGTGATGGAAAACTGGCGGTAAATAATGCCCGTGGAGCCGCCAAAAAACGCCATGGGCACAAAGACCGCCGACAAGGTCACGCCAATGCCCACCAGCGCGGGCGTGATCTCGCGCATGGATTGGCGCGTGGCCTCTTTGGCGGGCAGGCCCGTCTCGTGCATCACGCGCTCCACGTTTTCCACCACCACAATGGCATCGTCCACCAGCAGGCCAATGGCCAGCACCATGGCAAACATGGTCAGCGTATTGATCGAAAACCCGGCCGCCGCCAGCACCCCCAGCGTGCCCAGCAGCACCACAGGCACGGCAATGGCCGGAATCAAGGTGGCGCGAAAGTTTTGTAAAAACAAAAACATCACCAACACCACCAGCACCATGGCCTCGCCCAGCGCTTTGAGCACCTCTTCAATCGAAGCGCGCACAAAGGGGGTTGAATCTGAGCTGACAAAGTAGTCAATCTCGTTGGGGAAAAACGGCTTCATGCTGTTGAGCTTGGCCACCACCGCATCGGCCACGTCCATGGCATTGGCCCCATCGGCCAGCACCACGCCCATGCCCGCGCCGGGCATGCCGTTGAGTTTGGATTTGACAGTGAGCGAATCAGGCCCCAGCTCCACCCGAGCTACGTCTTTAATAGCTACGACCGCACCGTTTTCAGTGGATTTCAAGACGATTGATTCAAATTCTTCGACCGTTTTAAGCTTGGTGCGTGCAGTAATCGTAGCGTTGAGCTGTTGATTCTCCACCGCCGGCAAGGCCCCCAGCTGCCCGGCCGACACCTGGGCATTCTGGGCATTGAGGGCTGCCACCAAGTCGGCGGGAATCAAGGCGTACTGGCGCATCTTGGCCGGGTCCATCCAGATGCGCATGGCATAGCTGGTGCCAAATACGTTCACATCGCCCACGCCATCAATGCGGCCGATTTCATCGACGATGTAGGTTTGCAGGTAGTCACCAATATCCACCGAGGTCATGCTGGGCACGGTGGAATAAAAGCTGTAGGTGGCCAAAAAGTCCTGCCCACCCTTGTTCACAAACACGCCCCGGCTTTTCACGGCATCGGGCAAGCGGTTCATGGCCGATTGCAGCTTGTTTTGCACCTGCACCTGGGCCACGTCAATGTCGGTTCCCGGCGCAAAGGTCAGCGTGGTGCGGGCGCGGCCTGAGGAGTCGGAGGTGGAGCTCATGTACAGCACGTTGTCAATGCCTTTGAGCTGCTGTTCGATGATTTGCGTCACCGAGTTCTCCACCGTCTCGGCCGAGGCACCGGTGTACTGCGCCCCGATCGTCACGCGCGGCGGGGCAATGTCAGGGTACTGCTCTAGCGGCAGGGTAAACAGCGACAAAGCCCCAGCCAGCATGGTGACGATGGCCAGCACCCACGCAAAAATGGGGCGGTTGATAAAAAACTGTGCCATGGTGTGCGCCCCTTTATGGCTGGCGCTCTAAGGCCGAGCGCAGGGCCGCTGCCGCGGCCTGGGGATCAACCGCTGCGGCGGCAGGGCGCTGCGCGGGCATGGTCTGAGGGTCCACTCGATCGCCGGGTTTAAAGCGCTGAAAACCTTCCACCACCACCATGTCGCCCGCCTGCACCCCGCTTTCGACCAGCCACTGGTTGCCCACGGCCTGGGCCAATTGCACCGTGCGCTGCACGGCAATTTTTTGCCCCTCCCTGTCTTGCACCACCAGCACCGAGGCGCGGCCCGTGGCATCGCGCGTCACCGCCTGCTGCGGGATCAGCAAAGCGCCGCTGGCCATGCCCGTGGGCAGCACGGCCTGGGCAAACATGCCCGGCAGCAACTGGCCATCCGGATTGGGCACCACCGCCCGCAAGGTCACGGTGCCCATGCTGGGATTGACCATCAGTCCCGAAAACTGCAGCTTGCCCACATGGGGGTAGGCACTACCGTCTTCTAGCTGCAGGGCAATGGGCATGCTGCTGGCATCAAGCTTTTCGTAGCGCCCCGCGGCCCAATCGCGCTGCAATTGCAGCAATTGGGCGGTGGACTGGGTGAAATCGACGTACATCGGATCGATCTGCACCACCTCGGTCAAAGCCGTACTTTGGTTGGCCGTGACCAAGGCCCCAGGGGTCACGTTGGACAGGCTGATGCGCCCGGCAATCGGCGCTTCAATCCTAGCATAGCGCAAGTTGGTCTGCGCCATTTGCACACTGGCGCGCGCGGCCTGCACTTCGGCCTGGGCAATGCGGGCCGCCGCTTGGGTGTCTTCGTCCTGCTGGGCGCTGATGGCGGCGATTTTCACCAACTGCGCGCTGCGTTGCGCCTGCAGCTGCTGGCGCTCAAAACTGGCCTGCGCCTTGGCCAGCGCCGCTTGGGCGCTGCTGAGGTTGGCCTGCAGCAAGGTGGCATCTATCTGGTACAGCGCCTGCCCTTGGCGCACCAAGGCCCCCTCGGTAAACAGCTGCTTTTGAATAATGCCGCCCACCTGGGGCCGCACCTCGGCCATCTGAAACGCCCGCACACGGCCGGGCAAGGTCGTTTGCAGGGCTTGGTCTTGGGGCTGCAGCACCACCACCCCCACCTGGGCAATGTCTTGCGGGGTGGTGTTCGCTGGGTCTTTGCTCCCTGGGCCACAGCCTGTGAGCAAGCCCAGGCCCACTCCCAAGCTGCCCAGCAATGCCGCCACCCTGGCCCATTGGTTCATTTTTTGCTGCACTGAAGAAGAACGACCAAGGGGAATGGGGAAGAAAACAGACATCGGTTCGGCAGGGGGGATGGAAAGCAAGGCGGCATTGTCGCTTGCCCAAGTGAAGTTTTTGTAAACCGCTGTACCCAGCTGGCGGCTAGCCCAAAACGGCACTCACCCCGCCATCCACCGCCAGCCATTGGCCGGTAATGTGCTTGCCCGCCGCACTGGCCAAGAGCACGGTGATGCCTTTTAAATCCTCGTCATCCCCCAGCCGGCGCAAAGGGGCCTGGGCGCACATCTGCGCCTCACCAATGGAGTCAATCAAACCGGAAGCCATTTTGGTGCGGAAAAACCCTGGGCAAATGGCATTCACCGTAATGCCCTGCGGCCCCCACTCGGCCGCCAATGCGCGGGTGAAGTTCAGCACCGCGCCTTTGGAGGTGTTGTAGGCCAGGGTGCGCATGGCAATCGGGTTGCCACCCAGCCCGGCGATCGAAGAGATATTGATGATGCGCCCGCCGCGCTGCAGCATGCCCGCGCGGGCCACCGCTTGGCTTAATAAAAAATAGCCCCGGATATTCAAATCCATCACCTTGTCCCAGGCGGCCAGGGGGTGCTCCTCGGCCTTGGCACCCCACGTGGCCCCGGCGTTGTTCACCAAGATATCAATACTGCCCAGGCGTTGCACCGCCGCTTGCACCAAGCTGGCAATCGCCTCAGGCTGGGCGCAATCGGCCGCCAGCCACTGGGCATCAATGCCTTGGGCCTGCAGCGCAGTGACAGCACTTTCCAGCTCGGCGGCTTTGCGGGCCGTGAGCAGCACCCGTGCCCCGGCTTCGCCCAAAGCCTGGGCCATTTGCAGCCCCAAGCCCCGCGAGCCCCCCGTGACCAAAGCAGTTTTTCCGGTTAAATCAAACAGTTGTTGCACGCTGCGTGCCATGGCAAGTCTCCCTGAAAGTGAATGAAAAAAAACATTGTCCCGAGCGAGGCCAGCGGGCCTTGTCACACGGGTGCCACAGTCTCAAAAGAACACTTGCCAAAGCTGCAAAAATAACTGTATATTTGAACAGTTACTGCTTATTCATACAGGTGTTTTATGCAAACTACTTTTGAAACTTTCCCCAGCAACACGCAGTTTTCCATCGAGCTGTGCGACTACCCCGAGCTGCCCGAAACCCAGCGCGAACGCGCCGAGGCCCGCTATGCCCGCACCTTGGAGCGCCAACTGGGCGATGCCCAATCCGTCTGCGCCCTGTACACGCTGATGGAGCAGCTGCAAGAGGCCAGCCCGGAAGACATCCCGCCCAACGCCCCGGCCCTGTACCAGCGCTGGCTCAAAGCCGTGCAGGCCGCCACCGAAGCGGGCATGCAAGGCCTGGGCGAAGCGGAAACGGCGTACTTCTCGATTCGACTGCAATAAAAATAGCTGCTTGCGCTTGTTTTTAGGCATTTTTATATTAAAAACATTTAAATATGCTCTTTAATAAAGCGCAAGCAGCTATTCTTTTATCCAGCTTGAAAATCGCTACAGTTGCCGCTTTCCCCTGTTTTGCTTTTCAGCCCCTGCCATGCCCCGCCTCTACTCTGTTGAACATGTTTGGCTTGATGCCAGCACCCCCGACGCGGCCACCGTCGGCATTACCGCCCACGCCCAAGAGGCGCTGGGCGATGTCGTATTTACCGACTTGCCCGCCCCCGGCACCGTGCTGGCGGCAGGCCAAGTGGCCGGAGTGATTGAATCGGTCAAAGCCGCAGCCGATTTATTTGCCCCCGCCAGCGGGGAAGTCCTGGCGATCAATCCCGCCGTGCAAGCCAACCCCAGCTTGCTCAACACCGACCCCCTGGGCGCGGGCTGGCTGTTTACCGTGCGCCTGACGGCCCCCGCACAGCTCGATGCATTAATGGACGAAGCCGCCTACCAAGCGTTTTGCCAGTAAGTTGCTGGCCGTTGGCCACCCGCAGGCGCGGCCAGCTTCCCCAGTAAGCGCCAGCAGTGGTAAAACCGGGCACCTGCCGTTTTGCCCTGCTGCTGCCATGCGCCAACCTGATTTGTCTTTTCTCGTCCAACGCCAAGAAAGCCTGGGCGATGACGCACCCCTGCCGCTGTTGCCGCAGGAGCCCTGCTTCGCCCCGCTCGAGGCCGTCGAAGCGGCCGCGCAGCTGCCCCAGGACGACCCCTTGGCCATTTTGATTGCCGAGTTGCGCAACTACCAGGCCGAGCTGGAGGTGCAAAACCAGGTACTCAATTACAGCCAGGCGGTGGCAGAAAGCGCCTCTGAGCGGTTTGAAGCCTTGTTTGCCAGCGTGCCGCTGCCGCTGCTGGTGCTGGACGATGCGCACGACATGGTGATCCAGGCCAACGCCATGGCGCTCAATGCCTTTCAGCCCCAGGGCAGTGACCGGCTGCTGGCCTCTTTCATGCCGTTTGTCTGCCCCGCCGACCGCGACCGGGTGCAGCAGGCCTTCACCCTGGCCCGCAGCCAAGGCAAAAGCGAAGTGCATGAAATGGTCTTCAACCTGGGCAACCGCAGCACCATGCAGGGCGACTTGCACATTGCCTGCATTGAAGTGCCCCGGCAAGACGGCCCCCCCACGGCGCAATTCATGTGCGCCATCATCGACCAGGAGCCGCTGCTGGCCGAGCGGCGCACCCTGCAGCAGCGCAATGCCCAGCTGCTGGCCAGCGAAAAACGGCTGGAGGCGGTGATCAACGCCTCGATGGATGCCATCATCAGCGTGGACAAGGCGATGCGCATCACCGTCTTCAACCCCACAGCAGCGGCCTTGTTTGCCTGCAGCGCCGAAGATGCCCTGGGCAGCCCCTTGGCGCGGTTTTTGCCCGAGGTGGCCGCCTCTTTGCCCTTGTCCCACATCACCACCCAGGCCCTGCTGGGCGAAATGCAGGCCCACACAGCCAGTGGCCAGCGGGTGGCGGTGGAGGTCAGCGTCGCTTTTGAGCCTGACGGAACCAGTACCACCGTGTTTGCCCGCGACCTGACCAGCCGCAAGCGCACCGAAGCGCAGCGCAGCGCCCTGGAAACCCAATTGCGCGAAGCGCACAAAATGCAGGCGCTGGGCACCATGGCCGGGGGCATTGCGCACGACTTCAACAACATCGTCGGTGCAATCCTGGGCAACGTGGAATTGGCCAAAACCGATAGCAGCCACCAGCCGCAGCTTTTGGACAGCTTGCTGGAAATTGAAAAAGCCGGCCGCCGCGCCCGTGATTTGGTGCGGCAAATTCTCACCTTTAGCCGCAACGAGCCCCCCGCCCGCCGCGCCGTCCACCCACGGCACGCCATCCAAGAAAGCGAAAAACTCTTGCGCATGGGCCTGCCCCCGGCGATTGAGCTGGCGATTGATGCCCCGGCCGATCTTCCCCCCATGCTGGCCGACCCGGCCCAGGTCGAGCAAGCCTTGTTCAACCTGACCAACAACGCCATTCATGCCATTCACAACAGCATGCATTCCGGCGGAAAAATCACCATTCGCGCCCGCCTGGCACTGCCCGATTTGGGGCTGGTGCAGCGCTTTGACTTGCAGCCGGACAACTACATTGCCCTGACGGTGCAAGACAACGGCCCGGGCATGGATGCCGCCACCCAAGAGCGCATTTTTGAACCCTTCTTCACCACTAAGCCCGTGGGCCAAGGCACTGGGCTGGGGCTGGCCGTAGTGCACGGCCTGATGCGCACCCACGAAGGGGCTGTCGAGGTGCACAGCCACCCGGGCCAAGGCTGCACCTTCACGCTGTACTTTCCGCTGCTGCCCGCCAGTACGGCGGCGATTTTTACTGCCCCCCGGTTGCAGCGCGTTAAACCCCTGGAATCGGCCGCCCTGCCCGTCACCCTGCACTCGGCCCCACAAATGCAGCACCATGTGATGTATGTCGATGACGATGCCGCCATGGTGCATTTGGTGCAGCGCCTGCTGCGCCGCCGGGGCTACCAAATCACCACCTTTGAAGATCCCCGGGCGGCCGTCCAAGCGTTGCACGCTACGCCCCACGCCTTTGATTTGGTGGTCACCGACTACAACATGCCCGGTTACTGCGGTCTGGACTTGCTCAAAGCGGCCCAGTCGATTCGCCCCGATTTGCCCGTGGCCCTGGCCTCGGGCTACGTCACCTCGGAAATCAGCGAACAGGCCCTGGCCGCCGGGGCTTTGGCCCTGATTCACAAACCCAACGATGTCAGCGAGTTGTGCGCCATCGTGGATCAGCTTTTGCACCCCAATACCCATGCCACCACCGACTGGCATGAACGCCAAAAATGACCCCTCCACGCCCTGTCTGCCTGTATGAAGACCACGCCCTGCTGGTCTTGCTCAAACCTGCGGGCCTGCTGTGTGTACCGGGCCGAGGGCCGGACAAACAAGACTGCCTCAGCGCCCGCGCCCAGGCGCATTGGCCCGATGCGCTGGTGGTGCACCGCCTGGACATGGCCACCTCCGGTCTGGTGTTGCTGGCCCGCAATAAAACCGCCCAGGCGCAGCTAAGCCAAGCCTTTGCCCAGCGCCAAGTGCACAAGCGCTACAGCGCCATCGCGGCGGGCGCACTGCACACCAAAGGCTGGCAGCAAATAGATGCCCCGCTGCGCTGCGATTGGGAGCAGCGCCCCCGGCAAATGGTCGATCCCGTGGCCGGCAAACCCAGCACCACCCGCTATTGCGTGGCCCCCGACCAAACGGGCGTGCCTGGCGCGTGTACCCGGCTGTGGCTGGAGCCCATAACTGGGCGCAGCCACCAGCTGCGCGTGCACTTGGCCCACTTGGGGCACCCCTTGGTGGGCGATGCTTTGTATGCCCCACCTCGTGTGCAAACGCTGGCTCCACGCTTACTGCTGCATGCCCAAAGCTTGGGCTTTGCCCATCCAGAGCACGGTAAACCCCTGTTTTTTCATTCCACAGCCGATTTTTGAATTGTTTTTTATTTAGGTATTAACCCTTGGTTTGAATAATTTCGCCGAAATATTTTTCCGCTGAATACGCTAAAAATTTCTGCTTATTTTTTAATCCAAGCCTTGTATAACAAGGGTTTAGTGCTACTTTTATGCCAAGTTGCTTGGCCTTGCGCCATATACACGCCGCGCCATCGCTAAAAGGAAAGGCAGCCATAGTAAAAACCCGCTTGCTGGCTTATGCACGCAATTTTTATCCTCTCGCCCCATGTGACAAGCTTGCAAACTGCAAGATTTGTCCATCAACCGAAACCTTTGTGTGCGCATTAATCATCTAAAGAGAGGACAAGCACCATGCATATTCCCTTCCGTCTGCAAACCTTGGTCGCCACCATGGGCTTGGCTGGCGCTGCCTTGCTGGGTCAGGCGCATGCCGCAGACTCCATCAAAATCGCCATGGTCATTCCCGCCACCGGCCCCCTGACCCAATACGGCGACATGGTCAAAGAAGGTGTTGCCACTGCTGTTGAGCAAATCAACGCGGCGGGTGGCATCAACGGCAAAAAAATCGAAACCACCGTGGTCGATGATGCTTGCGAACCCAAGCAAGGCCCCGTGGCCGCCAACCGGGTGGTGAACGACAAAATCCGTTACGTCATCGGCCCTGTGTGCTCCGGCGCTGCCATCGCCGCCGCCCCGATTTACAACAACGAAGGCGTGGTGGTCATTACCCCCTCGGCCACGTCGCCCGCACTGACCGAAGGCAAGAACTTTCACTTCATCTTCCGCACCATTGGCCGCGATGACCAGCAAGGGCCAGCGGCTGCCAAGTTCATCATCAACAAAGCCAAGCCCAAAAAAGTGGCCGTGCTGCACGACAAACAGTCGTATGGCCAGGGCATTGCCGCCTCGGTGCGCGATGAGCTGAAAAAAGCCAACGTCGAAGTGGCCCTGTTTGAAGGCATCAACGCCGGCGACAGCGACTACTCGGCTGTGATCACCAAACTCAAAAGCGCCGGTGCCGATTTTGTGTACTACGGTGGCTACCACCCTGAAATGGGTCTGCTGCTGCGCCAAGCCGCTGAGCAAGGCCTGAAAGTGCGCATGATGGGCCCCGAAGGTGTGGGCAACCCCGAGATCAACGCCATCGCTGGCAATGCCGTCGAAGGCATGCTGGTAACCCTGCCGGCCGACCCCGCCTCCAAGCCAGAAAATGCTGCCTTGGTCAAAGCCTTTAAAGACAAAGGCCGCGATCCTTCGGGTGCTTTCCAAATGGGCGCTTACACCGCCACCCAAGTACTGGCCCAAAGCATCAAAGCCGTGGGTGACGATGCCGAAAAAGTGGCTGACTACCTGCACAAAACCGCATTCAACATGCCCACCGGCAATGTGGCCTGGGATGCCAAAGGCGACTTGAAGGCATTTGACTTCCCCGTTTACTCTTGGCACAAGGACGGCAGCAAGTCCGTGGCTGAAAAGTAATCCAGCAATCCCTTCACATCCATTCTTTACTCGGATGGCCCACAGTGTTTCCTTCATAAGGCCTGTGGGCTTTTAAGTTCCAAAAAAACCAATACCCCGGTTGCTTGTGCCCGTCGCAAGCAGGAAATGCGGATATGAACGAATTCCTCCCTCAGCTGATACAACAGCTTTTTAACGGCCTCTCACTGGGGGCCATTTACGCCTTGATTGCCATTGGCTATACCATGGTTTACGGCATCATCGGCATGATCAACTTCGCTCACGGTGAGATTTACATGATCGGTGGCTACGTGGGTCTGGTGACCCTCTCGGCCGTGGGCACGCAAAGCGGCCTGCCGATTTGGATGGTGATTGGCCTCATGCTGGTCGTTGCCGTCTTTATTACCGGTTTGTACGGTTTTGCCATTGAGCAGGTGGCCTACAAGCCCTTGCGCGGCAGCCCGCGCCTGGTACCGCTGATTTCGGCCATTGGTATGTCCATCTTTTTGCAAAACTGGGTGGCCCTGGGCCAAGGTGCCCGCGACATGGCCGTGCCTGCGCTGCTGCCCGGTGCCTTGCGCTTTGGGGACGAAAGTGGTTTTGAAATTTTTGTTCCCTACGCACGCATTCTCATCATCGTGGTCACCGTGGTGCTGATGATTGCGCTGACCCTGTTTATCCGCCATTCGCGCATGGGCCGCGCCAGCCGCGCGTGCTCGCAAGACATGCACATGGCCAGCCTGCTGGGCATCAATACCAACCAGGTCATCTCGTTTACCTTTGTGCTGGGGGCCATGCTTGCTGCAGTTGGCGGAGTGCTTATCGCACTGGCCGTGGGCAAATTGAACCCATTCATTGGTTTTATTGCCGGTATTAAAGCGTTTACAGCTGCAGTTTTAGGTGGAATCGGCTCCATTCCCGGCGCGATGCTGGGCGGGGTGATTCTGGGTGTGGCCGAAACGCTGGCCGCAGCCTACATCTCCTCGGAATACAAAGACATCGTAGCCTTTAGCCTGTTGGTGCTGATTTTGCTGTTCCGCCCCACGGGTCTGCTGGGCAAGCCTGAAGTGGAGAAGGTGTAATGCGCAAAATTCAACACAACCTTGTCCCGGCCCTGTTGGCCGCTGTGATTGCCGCCTTGGTGATCATCCCGATTTTTGGTCTGGAGCTCAAACGCGCTGGCATGACCATGGGCCTGGAATCGCACTGGAGCTTTGTGCTCTGGGGCAGCTTGGCCGTATTTATCGTGCAACTGCTCAAACCCACCCTCCAGGCACGCACCGCCGGGCTGGGCCTGAGCCTGCCCAAACTGCCCAGCTTGCCTGCCCAATGGGTCAAGCCGCTGATGTTTGCCGCCTTGCTCATGGCCGTGACCTGGCCCTTTTTTGCCGGGCGCAACGCCATTGACATTGCCACCCTGGCGCTGATTTACGTCATGCTGGGGCTGGGGCTGAACGTGGTGGTCGGCTTTGCCGGGCTGCTCGATTTGGGCTTTGTCGGCTTCTACGCCGTCGGGGCCTACACCTACGCCTTGCTGTTTCACTGGGCGGACTGGAGCTTTTGGCAAGCACTGCCGCTGGCCGGGGCCATGGCGGCGCTGTTTGGCTTTTTGCTGGGCTTTCCGGTGCTGCGCTTGCGCGGCGACTATTTGGCGATTGTGACCTTGGGCTTTGGCGAGATCATTCGCCTGTTGCTGGTGAACCTGACCGATTGGACCGGCGGCCCCGATGGTATTTCTGGCATTCCCAAGCCCACGGTGATGGGCTTGGAGATGTCCCGCAATGCCAGCGTCGAAGGTGCTCAAACCTTTCACCAGTTCTTTGACCTGGCGTTCAACTCGGTACACATGGTGATCTTTTTGTACCTGATGGCCTTGCTGCTGGCGCTGGTGACGCTGTTTATCAGCAACCGCCTCATCCGCATGCCCATTGGCCGTGCCTGGGAAGCGCTGCGCGAGGATGAAATCGCCTGCCGCTCGCTGGGCCTGAGCCCCATGAAGATCAAGCTCTCGGCCTTCACCTTGGGCGCGATGTTTGCCGGCTTTGGCGGCGCTTTCTTTGCCGCACGCCAAGGCATCGTGAATCCCGAATCGTTCACCTTTATCGAGTCAGCCCTGATTTTGGCCATCGTGGTGCTGGGCGGCATGGGCTCCCAGTTAGGGGTGATTGTTGCCGCTGTGCTGCTGACGGCTTTGCCTGAAATTGCCCGCGAGTTCTCCGAATACCGCATGCTGATTTTCGGCTTGGTGATGATTTTGATGATGATCTGGCGCCCCCAGGGCCTGTTGCCCATGAAACGCCACCAGATCAAAGTCGATACGGTTTAACTCCGCCAGCGCAATCATTGGAAAGATTTAAGAGCATGACACAGAGCGGATCGCTACTTGAAGTACACAACTTGGGCATGCGTTTTGGCGGTTTGATTGCCGTCGATGGCATCGAGCTGAACCTGCGGCCCAAGGAAATTTTTGCCATCATCGGCCCCAACGGGGCGGGCAAAACCACGGTGTTCAACTGCATCAGCGGTTTTTACACCCCCTCGTCGGGCAACATCAACTTGGAGGGCCAGCGCATCGACGGCCTGGGCAGCCACAGCGTGGCCCGCAAAGGCATTGTGCGCACCTTCCAGAACGTGCGCCTATTCAAAACCATGACGGCACTGGAAAACCTGCTGGTCGCCCAGCACCAGCACCACAAGGCCTCGGTGCTGGCTGGGCTGTTCAACACCGCCAGCTACCGCAAGCAGGAGCAAGAATCTATCGAACGCGCCATGCACTGGCTGCGCTACATGGGCATTGCCGAATTTGCCAACCGCGAAGCCGGCAACCTGGCCTACGGCCACCAGCGCCGCCTAGAAATTGCCCGCTGCATGATCACCGAGCCCAAGCTGTTGATGCTGGACGAGCCGGCCGCAGGCCTGAACCCCCAGGAGAAAAAAGACCTGCAGCAACTCATTGGCCGCCTGCGTGATGAATACGGTGTCACCATCTTGCTCATTGAGCACGATATGGGCCTGGTGATGGGCGTATCTGAGCGGATTTTGGTGATGGAATATGGTCGCCCGATTGCGGTGGGCCTGCCCGAAGAAATCCAAAACAATGAACAGGTCATCAAGGCCTATTTGGGAGAAGCCTGATGCAAGCAAGCAACAACGCCACCACCCGCCCAGGGCAGCGCCCCATGCTCGCCATCGAGCAGCTGTGTACCCACTACGGGGCCATTTGCGCAGTGGATCACGTCAGCCTGCACGTGAACCAGGGCGAAATCGTCAGCCTGATCGGTGCCAACGGCGCAGGCAAAACTTCGCTGTTGATGACCGTGTGCGGCACCCCCCGTGCCACCTCGGGATCGGTGCAGTTTGAGGGCGAAGAGATCACCAACCTGCCCTCGCACCACATCATGCGCAAAGGCATCGCCATCTCGCCCGAAGGGCGGCGCATTTTCCCGGCGCTAACCGTGATGGAAAACCTGCAAATGGGCGGCTTCTTTCACACCAAGGACGACATCGCCAGCGGCATGGAGCACGTGTTCCACCTCTTCCCGCGCCTGCGCGAGCGTGCTGCCCAGCGGGCCGGCACCATGAGCGGTGGCGAACAGCAAATGCTGGCCATTGGCCGCGCCTTGATGACCAAGCCGCGCCTGCTGCTGCTCGATGAGCCAACGCTGGGGCTGGCACCGCTGATCATTGCGCAGATTTTTGACATCATTCAAACCATCCGCGCCGAAGGGGTCACGGTGTTTTTGGTCGAACAAAACGCCAACCGCGCTCTGCAAATTGCCGACCGGGGCTACGTTCTTGAAAACGGCCGGGTGGTGCTGGAAGACACCGGCGCCGCTTTGCTGACCAACGACGCGGTGCGCAAAGCCTATCTGGGCGGGTAAACCACACAAAACTTCAAATCAATAGCTGCTACCGCTGTCTATCGCTGGTTTTTTGCATTGTTCAATGCTGAAATCCAATGATTACAAGCGGTAGCAGCTATTTTTTTTAGCCTCTGCCCCATCTCAGCGTCCACGGCATGGCAGCATGAAACGATCTGGAACAGGGTTCAAGACAAGGCGCCGTGGACTTGCCTGACTTGCTCAATGCTGCTGCACAACTGGTCCAGGGGTTTGGGCGGTGCCAAAAGATAGCCCTGGAGTTCATGGCAGCCCAGCTCATGCAGCAACTGGCGCTGCGCCTGCGTCTCGACGCCTTCGGCCACAATCGAGATTTGAAAATTATTCGCAATTCCTACCAGGGCGGTAATAATCGCCTGGGTGCGCGGCTGGGTTTCCAGGTTAAAGACAAAAGAGCGGTCTATCTTGATCTCATCGACCGACAGGTCTTTGAGCATCGACAGCGAAGAAAACCCGGTTCCAAAATCGTCCAGAGACAGTCGCAAGCCTTTCTGGCGCAAATGCGCGACCAGTTCAACACTTCCGCCCAGGTTGCTGATGGCCGCAGTTTCCGTAATTTCCAATTGCAGGTATTGAATATAATTTTTTTGCGATTCAATATGCAGCAATAATGCCTTCATCAGGGCCGGGCTGCTGAATTCCAGTGCAGAGACATTGATCGAAACCCGGTGAATTTCCTTTCCCAGCATCGGTGCCAGCTCTGTATAACTTTGCTCTATCACAAAGGCCGTCAGTTTCGAGATCAGCATATTCTTTTCCGCGATGGGAATGAAAATATCCGGGCTGATGAATCCATGAACCGGATGCTGCCAGCGCAACAAGACTTCCACTCCACAAAGGCTGAGATCTGCCGTTGAAAACTGCGGCTGGTAAACCAGCAAGAGTGTTTTTCTCTCGATGGCCACCGACAAGTCATACAATAATTCCTGCCGCTCGCTCTCATGCCGGGAGACCTCTTGGTTAAAGAACACGATGCCGGAACGATTGCTTTTTTTGGCGGTATTCAGCGCATTGGAAGCTGCTGCCATCAAGGCCTTGGCCGTTTTGCCATCCATGGGGGCAATGGCAATGCCAATACTGCAATGGGCCTCCACATGGAAATGAAGACCTGTCTTTCGCAATAAACGACGCAATTCTTGCGCTTGTGCTTCTGCCACTTCCGCGCTGGCAATACCAGGCAAGGCAATGGCAAACTGGTCGGTACTGATGCGTGCAATGCGTGCCGAACCACGGCTGTGTTCCCGCAAGGCATTGGCAAAATCCCGGAGCAATAAGTCTGCATTCTTGATCCCGATCTTATTATTGATGGCGCTAAAGTGATCAATATCCAGATAGATCAGGCCAAGACTATTGGCCTCGGTAGAAGCTACGACCAGATCTTCCAACCGGTCATGAAAGAGCTGATGCCGTAAAAGCATCGTCAATGGATCCAGGCGACTGACGTTTTCAATCGCCTCCAGGGCCCGATTGATCAACACAAACAGCAGCCCGCCGGTTACGGCAACATAAATCCAGCCTTTCAGCGTTTGCAGTCGATTGACAAGCCTTGCATCTTCGATGGTAATTTCCAGGATTTTGTCGGAGAACAATATCCAGAGCACCCCGACCAGCAAATAAATACCCACCACCTTAAATGCTGACAGCCATTGCGAAGTCATAGACACCCCTGCTACTTCAGCACTCCCTTGCCCCAAGCCATACCAAGTTGTGCCGGTTTTTACAAAATTACGCCAAATGTTGCAGCCTGAAATTTAACCACACCTCCGGATTGGACAGGCCAAAAAACATGGCGGCAGCAGCCACCGAACGTTCCTGGCCCGGCAAACCATTCATGGCACCATCGGGGCATGACCGCACCGCATCTCTTCATCCTCACCGGCGCTTCGCGCGGCATGGGGCTGGCGCTGGCCCGCCAGCTCTGGCACAACGGCCACGCCCCTGTCACCCTCATCACCCTGGCACGCGGGCCACTGGCGCTGCCCGCGCAGGCCGGGGCCGCGCATCTGCATTGGCAGCAGGATCTGGCCCGGCCCGAGGCGGCGGCGCAGCAGTTGCTCGATTGGCTACAGGCGGCTGGCCATAACGATCACGCCAGCGCCACCCTCATCAACAACGCCGGCGTCATCCCGCCCATTGCCCCGCTGGCCGACACCATCTGGGCGGACATTGGCCACGCGCTGCGCGTGGGGCTGGAGGCGCCCATGCTGCTGGCCAGCGCCTTCCTGCGCGGCACGGCGGGCTGGCAGGTGCCCAAAAAGGTGCTCAATATCTCTTCGGGCCTGGGCCGGCGCGGCATGGCCAGCCAAGCGCCCTACTGCGCAGCCAAAGCGGGGCTGGACAACTTCTCTCAAGCGCTGGCGCTGGAAGAAGCGCTCAAACCCCATGGCGCACGCGTCTGCAGCTTGGCCCCCGGGGTGATCGACACCGCCATGCAAGCCCAGCTGCGCAGCGCCGATGCGGGCAACTTTCCCGATGCCCACCGCTTTGGCCATTTGCACAGCAACGGCCTGCTGACCAGCGCCGAGGATGCAGCCACCCAGGTGCTCGCCTGGCTGGCCCGCCCCGACTTTGGCACCCCCGTGCTGGCCGATGTGCGCTAGCCCTGATGAGCTAAGAACGTGTTCACGATCTCCTCATGGGTGTGCGGGCGCGGCTTCGGGCGGTCTGCGTCGTTGCAAATCCTCGCAATAGCCAAGCTATTGCTGTGGTTTGCGCCTCGCAACCCATCCCGAACCGCATCCCCCACACCTTCATTCGAGATCATGAACACGTTCTAAGGTGCCCATGCCCATGCCTTTGCCCCCGTTGCTGACCACTTTGCACACCCTGCCCCGCTCGGCCCGCGATAGCTTGCTGGTGGTCTTGGCCGCTGCGTTGGTGCTCTTGCCCCAGTTGCCGCATTTGCCGCTGTGGGCCAGCGCCATCACGGCGGGGCTGCTGCTGTGGCGTGCTTTGCTAGCATGGCGCGCTGCACCATTGCCAAAAGCATGGCTAAAAGCGCTGATACTCCTTTGTGTTGTAGCGCTAACAGCTACACAATTTAAAACCATCTTCGGCCCTGCTGCCGGTGCAGCCTTGATCGTGCAATTGCTGGCCTTGAAAACTTTAGAAATGCACGCCCGCCGTGATGCCATGGTGGTGTTCTTTCTGGGCTTTTTCAGCCTGATCACCGTGTTTATCGAGTCGCAAAGCCTGGTCACCACCGCCTTGGTGCTGCTGGCGCTGTGGTGGCTGCTGGCCGCTTTGATCAACGCCCACCGCCCCGTGGGCCAGCCACGCTGGCGCGAACTGCTGCGCCAAGCGGCCAGCTTGTTGCTGTGGGGGCTGCCGCTGATGGTGGTGCTGTTTGTCTTCTTCCCGCGCTTGCCGCCGCTGTGGGGTCTGCCCACCGATGGCCTGCAAGGCACCACGGGCTTGTCCGAAGACATGCAGGTGGGCCAGGTCGCCAGCTTGGCGCAAGACAGCAGCGTGGCACTGCGCGTGCGCTTTGGTGACGGGGTGCCACCAGCGCAGCAGCAGCTGTATTTTCGCGGCCCGGTGTTAAGCCACTTTGATGGCCGCAATTGGACGGCCACGCCCTTTACCCCCTGGGGCCGGCAAGCGAACAACCCACCCGTCGAGGCACTGGAGCCAGGGCCTGGCGTGGAGTACGAAGTCACCCTTGAGCCCCACCGCCAGCGCTGGCTGCTCACCTTGGAGGCCACCCCCCAGCCGCCCGTGCTGGCCCAGCGCAGCGTGCGCCCCAGTGGGCAGGCGCAGTGGATGAGCCCCCAGCCGATCACCGAGGTGCTGCGCTACCAGGCGCAGGCCATCTTGCGCTTTCGGTATGGGGAACAACTCACGGCAGAAGAGCAAGCCGATTTGCGCCACCTGCCTGCGGACAGCAATCCCCGCACCCTGGCCATGGGCCAACAACTGCGCCAAGCGCATGGGCAGGACGACCAGGCCTTGATTGCTGCTGCGCTCAAGCACCTGCGCACGGGCGGCTACACCTACACCCTGACCCCCGGCGTGTACCCCAGCGATACCGCCGATGCCTTCTGGTTTGACATCCAGCGGGGCTTTTGCGAGCACATTGCGTCGGCCTTTGCCGTGCTGATGCGCTCGGCCGGCATTCCGGCACGCATCGTCACCGGCTACCAAGGCGGCGAGCGCAATGCCGTCGATGGCCTGTGGACGGTGCGCCAAAGCGATGCCCACGCTTGGACCGAGGTGTGGCTGCCTGGGCAAGGCTGGCTGCGCATCGACCCCACCGCTGCGGTTGCGCCCGACCGCATCGAACTGCTGCAGCGCCTGGCCCCGCCGCCCACCTTGTTCTCCGGCACGGTGGGGCGCATGTTCAACCCCAACATGCTGCAGCAGCTGCGTGCCAATTGGGAGGCGCTGAACCAGCGCTGGAACGATTGGGTGCTCAGCTACAACAGCACCCAGCAAAGCCAACTGTTCAACCACTGGAATCTGAGCGACTGGTCCGGCACCCGCCTGGCCCTTGGCCTGGGCGGGTTAGTCGGTGGGCTGCTGGCCTTGGCCGGGGCCTGGCACTGGCACCGCTGGCACCAGCGCGACCCCTGGCTGCGCTTGCTTGACCAGGCACGCCGGCGCTTGCTTGCCGCCGGACTGGCCGATGCTCCCTGGCTAGGCCCGCGCCAATTGGCCCAGGCATTGCAAAATCAATGGGGCCCAAGCAGCCAATCTGCCCAAGACTGGCTGCTGGCCATGGAACAATGGCGCTATGCGTCCCATAGCAGCCCACGCCCAAGCCTACAGCCCTTGCGCCGCAATTTTCGGGCTGTGCGCTGGCCCCCTGCACTGAAAAAATGACTCCTTTGCTTCGCCTTCTTGCCACCAGCGTGCTCACGGCCGCCCTGCTCCCGGCCTGTGCGGCCCCCAAAAAAACCGACGCGCCCCAGCGCCCCCCCTTGAGCCAACGCGCCGACGTACAAAACTGGGTCGCCGACACCGCCCAGCGCAACAACCTGGATGCCCAGTGGTTGCAGGCCCAGCTGGCCCAGGCCCGGTTTTTGCCCCAAGTGCCCCGGCTGATGACCCCAGCCCCCAAAACCACCAGCACCGCCCCCGATTGGGCCAGCTACCGCAACCGTTTTATCGAGCCGATTCGCATCCGCGCCGGGGTGCAATTCTGGAACGAGCATGCCGACACCCTCGCCCGGGCCGAGGCCACCTATGGCGTGCCCGCCAGCATCATCGTCGGCATCATTGGTGTTGAAACCATTTATGGCCGCCACATGGGCAATCTGCGCGTGCTCGACACTTTGAGCACGCTGGCCTTTGATTTCCCCCAGGCCCACCCCCGCGCCGCCCAGCGCCAAGCGTATTTCCAAGGCGAGCTGGCACAATTTTTAAGCACCGCATGGGCCCAGGGCAGCGACCCCACCCTGCCGCTGGGCAGCTACGCCGGCGCGGCAGGCCTGGGCCAATTCATGCCCACCAGCCAAGAAAAATGGGCGGTCGATTTTGATGGCGATGGCCAGATCGACCTCTTCAACAGCGCGGCAGATGCCATCGGCTCGGTCGCCCATTACTTTCAAGCCCATGGCTGGATCAGCGGCCTGCCCGTGGTGTACTTGCCTGCGTTTGATCCTGAAAAACTCGATTTGGCCACCTTGCTCGTGCCCGACATCCTGCCCAGCTTTACCCCCGAGCAAATGAGCGCCCTGGGTGCCCACCCCGAAGAGGGCATGGGCCACCCCGGCCTGCTGGCACTTATTGAGCTGAAAAACGGCCGCAACCCACCCAGTTACGTGGTCGGTACGCAAAATTTTTACACCATCACCCGCTACAACTGGTCCAGCTACTACGCCCTGGCGGTGTATGAACTGGGCGAGGCAGTCGCCGCCGCGCGGCAGGGCACCAGCAGTGTGCCGATTCAGCCGCGCACCCCTTAGAACGTGTTCATGGTCTCGAATGAAGGTGTGGGGGATGCGGTTCGGGATGGGTTGCGAGGCGCAAACCACAGCAATAGCTTGGCTATTGCGAGGATTTGCAACGACGCAGACCGCCCGAAGCCGCGCCCGCACACCCATGAGGAGATCGTGAACACGTTCTTAGAACGTCACGTGCTTACGATGTTCGTACCCCGGAGATTCCCCGGTCTGGCATGACCGTGATCACCGCGAATCTACCCCTTTTTCGTCTGTTAATGCTATTATTTTAATAGCAAAATGATAGCCATACCCAACGGCATTAGATGGGCGTTACGGCTGGACAGCCGCCAAAATCTTGACCAAGATCAAAGAATGACACTGCCCAAAAAAGGGTTATTGCGCTTATTATTACAAATCGTAACCAATTGATCGCCGACGCTCCCAGCGCCAGCGATTTTTTGCCACCGCAGGGGCGGGCGGGGTCAAGCAAGAAAAAAAGGCGCAGCGGTGAAAAAGATAGTGCATAGCGATATCGTTCTGGGCAAACCTATCGAGTTTTCCATTTACAGCGAGGGTGGGATCCTGCTCTTTCGCCGGGGCTCGGTGATCCACATGCCAGACCAAATATCACGTCTGCTGCTGCGCGGTGCCCAGTATGACGAGGCTGAAATCGACACTCGGCCCCGCGCCTCTAACGAGCCAGCACCCGCCCCTGAAGACCCTCCCCCTTTTGAGCACCTGAACACACTGCTGCTGAACCTCAAGCATATGCTGGGCACCATGCTCAAAAGTCCCGAGCAAATTGATATTTCGGCTCGTATCGGAAAAATGGCCCAGGCAGTGCAAAGCATCTGCCACAAAGACATCGACAGCGCCCTGGCGGCCCCTTGCCTGGATACGCACACGCCCTACATCGTGGCGCACCAGATGATGGGTGCCGTGCTGACCGAGCTGATTGCCCAAAGCAAAGGGCTGGACGCGGCGCAGCGGCTACCCTTGGTGTGCGCAGCCCTGACCCGCGACCTAGGACAAATCAAGCTGCAGCCCGAGCTGGACAAGCATCCCGGGCAACTGCCAGAGGATCTGCATGCACAGATGCGCCAGCACCCCCAGCTAGGTGCCGAACTGCTTGAACAAGCCGGTGTCACCGACAAAGTCTGGCTGGAAACCGTGCGCAGCCACCACGAGCACCTGGATGGCAGCGGCTACCCGGCAGGCCTGCGGGGCGAAGCCGTGGGTTTGGGTGCCAGGATATTGCTCGTGGCCGACCGCTACAGCGCCATGATCAGAACCCGGCCCTACCGTGCACAGGCGCACTTTCCGCAGAACGCCCTCAAAGAAATCTATCTCAAAAAAGACACGGAAATCGATAACGAAATTGCACGTATCCTGATCTCCAAAGTAGGACTGCTGTCACCCGGCACCCTCGTTCGCCTCAAGTCGGGGGAGATTGCCGTGGTCAAAAGCCCAACGGTCAAATCCAACGCTGCCATTGTCTACAGCATCTATGGCAAGAGCGGCATGATCTTGTCCACCCCCATGCGCCGAAACACTGCACAACCCGGACACGAAATCATCGCCCTGGTGCCCTTCGCTGACTGCCTGACGGCTGCCGCCTCTATCCGACAGGTCTGGGCCCCCTGATGCGCACCCACCACCACGCCCCACGGGCCGGAATCAGCCAAGCCCGCCTCCATTTCAGCCATTGAAGCCAAGGGACTCGCCATGAAAATGAATCTACCCGTCACTGGACAGGAACAACGGTTCTCTGCCGAAAAAAACATGGTCACCAAGACCAATACCAAGGGCATCATCACTTTTGCCAACAAAGATTTTGTAGAAGTCAGTGGCTTCTCAGAAGAAGAGCTGCTCGGCAAGAACCACAACCTGATCCGGCACCCAGACATGCCGCCGATCGCCTTCGAGATCATGTGGAAGACCTTGAAAAGCGGCCTACCCTGGCGCGGCATCGTTAAGAACCGCTGCAAGAATGGCGACCATTACTGGGTGGATGCCCGGATCGTTCCGATCAAGAAAAAAGGCCAAATCACCGGCTACATGTCGGTGCGCACCTGCCCATCCCGCGACGACGTGGCCGCAGCAGAAGTGGCATACCAAAACGCCCAGATAGCACCCGAAACCATTGAAGAGAATTTCTCTTCAGGCTGGAAAAAACATATCTCGATCAAGAACGGCATTCCGCTGTGGATTGTGTTTGTCACGCTCCTGATGATTGGTGGCGGCATTCTGGGCGTTACCGGCCTGAAGCTGTCCAAGGCCGATATCCAAGCGCTGTACTACGAAGAAATGGTGCCAGTGCAAACCATCCGGCGTATCAATTTCCTCATGGCCGATAACCGCACCCAAGTGGCGCTGGCGCTGAATTTCAAATTTGGCGCTTACTCTGACGTAGCAATCAACAACCCCAGTACCCACAACCAAATGCAGGTGGTTGCCCACAACAAGAGCGAAATCGACCGCCTCTGGGCTACCTACATCGCCAACGTCAAAGATACCAACGAGAAGAACCTGGCCAACGCGTACATCCAGGCCCGAGGCCGTTATGTGAACGAGGGCCTGCTACAAGCGATCGAGGCCATTGAGGCCGAAGACTACCTGCAGGCCCAGGACGTTTTCTTCAACCAGATCAACCCCCTGTACGACATAGCGAATGACCATGCATCCAGCCTGCTGACCTACCTGTCTGAGCGTGCAAATGCCAAGCTGGTAGATGTCACAGCACGCGAGGACTTGATTTTCAAGCTGGCCGTGGCCGGTATCACCCTCAGCTGCCTGGTGCTGGTAGTGGCGGGCATCTTCTTTTTCCGCATCACCGCCCGCCCCCTGGAAAAAGCCGTACTGGCGCTGGAGCAAATTGCCGAAGGCAACCTATCGAACAACGTGGATCCCTCGGGCTACGGAGAGCCCGGACGCGTCATGACCGCGGTCATGGCCACACAAATGCACCTGAAAGTGATGATCCATGAAATTCAGCAGTCCTCTGAATCCATTCACAAGCAGTGCAATCACCTCAACCAACTCATGATGAACTTGGCCGAACACTCCGACGAGCAGCACGACCGTATCTGCCAGACCGTCGATGTCGTCAACGCCTCGCGCACGGCCATGAGCGCCATTGCCGGTCACATGGACTCTTTGCTGGAAGCCGTCCATGCGGGGGACGACACCCTGCCAGCGACCACAACACAGACCGAAGAGTCCACCCCTGCCTTTGAGTTGATGCCCTCTGAATTGCTCGCGATGTTTGAAGATGACCTGCCCCAACCCCCTTTACCGGCCCCGGCAGCACCCGATGCACCAGCCGCACCGGCACTGGCAGAAGCCCGCACACCGCAAGGGGCCCAGGCAGCCGCCCCCACAGATTTGGGCCAGCAGGTGCAAATCGTTGCCAGCGAGGCACGCAGCCAATCGCTGTCGGTGGAAGAGGTGTCATGCCAACTCCACCAGATGGCCCGGCTAGTAGTGCAAAACCGCGAAGATGTTCAGGGTGCCTGGGCAGCCTCCCAACGGCTGGAGAAAACTGCCCGCGAGCTGGATGAACTGGTCAAGTACTTCGACTGAGTGGGCGCGCGCAATCGCCACGTACAGGCTGCTGCCAGCACTGATGCTGTTCTCGCTGGCAGTACGGGGGCACCCAGCGAGCGCACGGTGTCCACCAGCTTAGGGTGGATACCGCCACATTTCAACGTTTTGTCACAATCGTGTCGCACAGTCGGCCACAGACCAATCGGGTCTGTTGCTTGGTTTGCTGCACATGGCTTTTGCACCCTCTTTTTCCACCTCCGCCCCCACCATCGGCCCACTGGGTCGGCGTTTGCTGGGCCTGTTCTTTATCTTGCTGACGCTGGGGCTGGCGGGCGCGTCCATGGGCTTGTGGGCGCTGGCGCGGATTGGCCAGGCCACGGATGGCATCGTCGTACACAGCCTGGCCATTGAGCGCCTGCTCAGCGACACCCAGCGCCTGCAGGCCCTGAACGCTGAGCGTTACAAGGCCGTCGCCCTCAGTTCCGAGCCCGAGGTGGGCGACACCCTGGGTGCCGACATTGCCGCCACCGAACAGCAGTACAACACCCATTTGGCACAGCTGGAGCAACTGTTGCAAAGCAAAGCCCAGCAGGCCCTGCTGGCCCAAGTCCACCAACAGACGCTGGCGTTTGACACCGCACGCCAGGCCCTGCTGCAAGCGCGGGACTTTGGCCTGACCGAGCGCATCCGCGATGTTTACACCCAGCAATTTCTGCCCGCCACACAGGCCCAGCAGGCCGCCCTGGCCGCCCTGGGCCAGGCGCAGCGCCAGGCCATTGATGCCGATGCCCAGCAGGTTGCGCAATGGAGCACGCGGGCCCGCCAGGCGCTGCTGCTGTTTGGCAGCCTGGCCCTGGTGCTGGGCCTGCTGCTGGTGCTGTGGCTGGTGCGCAGCATCACGCGCCCGATTGCGCTGGCACGCGACACCGCCGACCGTGTTGCCGCGCTGGATCTGCGCCACGATATTGCTGGCCACGGGCGCGACGAAACGGGCCACATGCTCGCCGCCCTGGGCACCATGCAGGAGGCCCTGCGCCGCCTGGCCCACCAGGTGCGCACCAGCGTGCAAAGTTTGCACCACGCCTCGGGCGACATCGCCAGTGGCAATGCCGACCTGTGCCTGCGCACCGACCAAGCCGCCAGCAGTCTGCAGCAAACCGCCGCTGCGCTAGAGCAGGTGCAGCAAGCCGTACACCACTCCGTGCGCACCGCTGAACACACCGAAACCCAGGCCGCCCAGGCCGCCGCCCAGGCACAGCAGGGCCAGCAGGTGGTGGCCCAGGTGAGCCAAAGCATGGTCACGCTGGAGCGCACTGCGGCCCGCATTGGCACCATCACCGGGGTGATTGATGACTTGGCTTTTCAGACCAATCTGCTGGCACTGAACGCGGCCATCGAAGCCGCCCGCGCCGGCGAGCGCGGACGCGGCTTTGCCGTCGTGGCCGGCGAGGTGCGCCAGCTGGCCCAGCGCTCAGCGGCTGCAGCCCACGAAATCAAAACCCTGATCGGCCAAGCCCAGCAGCAAATTGCCCACAGCGGTACCCTGGCCCAGGCCGCCGATGCCCGCATGGCGCAGGTGGCCGCCGCCATCGCCCACACGGCGCACGCCATGCTGGACATTCGCACCCACAGCCAGGCGCAGCGCAATGACATCGCCGCCATTGGCCAGGCGCTGGACCAGCTTGACCAGGTCACCCAGCAAAACGCCGCCCTGGTCGAGCAATCGGTCAGTGCCACGGCGCAGCTGCGCACCCAGGCCGACGAATTGACGGCCTTGGTCAGCCGCTTCATCCTGCCCGAGAGCATGCCAGGCACACTGCTAGCGCTACAACAATAAGAACTGCTTGCGCTTAAAAACAAAGGGGTTGAGAGGAAAAAGCCTCTCAACCCCTTATTTATTCAGCGCAAAGCGCTTTGATTTTTATGATTTTGCCGGGTGAATGGGAATGTAAAACTCCCCGCCCGCGCGGTTGAACTCGTCGGCCTTGGCGGCCATGCCCTCGGCCAGGGCCGCCTCTTCGGCCACGCCCTTGGCAGCGGCAAATTCGCGCACCTCTTGCGTGATCTTCATCGAGCAGAACTTGGGCCCGCACATGGAGCAGAAATGCGCCACCTTGGCCGAGTCTTTGGGCAGGGTTTCGTCGTGGTATTCCTTGGCCGTTTCGGGGTCCAGGCCCAGGTTGAACTGGTCTTGCCAGCGGAAGTCGAAACGCGCCTGGGAGAGCGCATCGTCGCGCGCGCGGGCGCCCGGATGGCCCTTGGCCACATCGGCGGCGTGGGCGGCGATCTTGTAGGCGATGATGCCCTGCTTCACGTCGTCGCGGTCGGGCAGGCCCAGGTGCTCCTTGGGCGTGACGTAACACAGCATGGCCGTGCCCATCCAGCCGATCATGGCCGCGCCAATGGCGCTGGCAATGTGGTCGTAGCCGGGCGCGATGTCGATGGTCAGCGGGCCCAGGGTGTAGAACGGCGCTTCGTGGCAGGTTTTGAGCTGCTCGGTCATGTTGGCCTGGATCATGTGCATGGGCACGTGGCCGGGGCCTTCAATCATGGTTTGCACGTCGTGCTTCCAGGCGATTTGCGTCAGTTCGCCCAGGGTGTGCAGCTCGGCAAACTGGGCTTCGTCATTCGCGTCGCTGGCGCAGCCGGGCCGCAGGCCATCGCCCAGGCTGAAAGCCACGTCGTAGCTCTTCATGATGTCGCAGATGTCCTCGAAATGCGTGTAGAGGAAGCTCTCCTTGTGGTGCGCCATGCACCACTTGGCCATGATGGAGCCACCGCGCGAGACGATGCCGGTGCGGCGCTGCGCCGTGAGGTGGATATAAGCCAGGCGCACGCCGGCGTGGATGGTGAAGTAGTCCACGCCCTGCTCGGCCTGCTCGATCAGCGTATCGCGGAAGATTTCCCAGGTCAGGTCTTCGGCCACGCCGCCCACCTTTTCCAGCGCCTGGTAGATCGGCACGGTGCCAATCGGCACGGGGCTGTTGCGCACAATCCAGTCGCGCGTGGTGTGGATGTTTTTGCCGGTGGACAAATCCATCACGTTGTCGGCCCCCCAGCGGATGGCCCAGACCAGCTTTTCCACTTCTTCTTCAATGCTGGAGGTGACGGCCGAGTTGCCGATGTTGGCGTTGATCTTCACCAGGAAGTTGCGGCCAATCGCCATGGGCTCCACCTCGGGGTGGTTGATGTTGGCGGGAATGATGGCGCGGCCCCGGGCCACTTCGTCGCGCACAAATTCGGGGGTGATGATTTTCGGAATCATCGCGCCCATGGGGTTGCCCATCAGGCGCTGCTCGCGGGCCGGGTCTTGCTGGTACTGCGCCATCCATTCGCGCTTGCCGTTTTCGCGCAGGGCCACGTATTCCATCTCGGGGGTGATGATGCCCTTCTTGGCGTAGTGCATCTGCGTGACATTGGCCCCGGCCTTGGCGCGGCGCGGCTGGCGCTGCAGGGCCGCCGCTTCCTGGCGCAACTGGGCCAGGCGGGCGGCATCTTCGCTTTGGCGGCCATCGTCC
This sequence comes from Comamonas denitrificans, assembly GCF_017368815.1. Lineage (GTDB taxonomy): Bacteria > Pseudomonadota > Gammaproteobacteria > Burkholderiales > Burkholderiaceae_C > Comamonas > Comamonas denitrificans. Next base: position 126,217 of record NZ_JAFNME010000005.1, read on the forward strand.
AGCGCCACGGGCTTGCGGCCCTCGTACTGCTCGGTGTCGCCACGCTCGGCAATCCAGGCGGCGCGCACGCTTTGCAGCCCTTTTTTCACGTCGATGGTGGCGGCGGGGTCGGTGTAGGGGCCGGAGGTGTCATACACGCTCACCACTTCGCCATTGGTCAGCGCAATATCGCGCACCGGCACGCGCAGATCAGAGCGGCTGCCGGTGATGTAGGACTTGGTGGAGGCGGGAAACGACTCGCGCGTGCGGGCGAGCAGTTGGACAAAGGTATCGGGGGCATTCATTGCGGCAGTCTCCTTGGGGAATCACACAAAACAGGACATGCTCCGCAATCGATTGGGGCTGGCAGCACGCACCCGCCGCATGGGCGGCAAGGCGCAGGTTTCCATCCATTTCCCAATGGCAGCTCTTCTTACGCTGGTATTAACCAGATCAAGTTCGCGGTTTCGGTGGCTGGGGCCACCATCTCAGCACGCCTGGGAAGTTCAGCTGCAACGCCCTTCTTCCCTCGTGCACCCCGGAGCAAGCGGGCAGTATAGCGGCCCCGCCTGCCCATTGCATTTACCGCAGCAAAAGGTAATTTTTAATAAAAATAGCTGCTAACGACCATCTGGCAATCGTTAGCAGCTATTGTTTTTTAGTAACTCAGCGCTTAAACCGCAATGGCCGCAGCCGCTCCGACCTGCTTGCGCAGCTCGAACTTCTGAATTTTGCCGGTGCTGGTCTTGGGCAGTTCGCCAAACACAATGTGGCGCGGCACTTTAAAGCCGGCCAGGTGCTGTTTGCAGTGGGCGATGATGTCCTCTTGCGTCACATGCACCCCGGCTTTGACTTCCAGGAAGGCGCACGGCGTTTCGCCCCACTTCTCGTCGGGCATGGCCACCACGGCGGCGGCGATCACGGCAGGGTGGCGGTAGAGCACATCTTCCACCTCGATGGAGGAGATGTTCTCGCCACCGGAGATGATGATGTCCTTGCTGCGGTCTTTGATCTTGATGTAGCCATCCGGGTACTGCACGGCCAGGTCGCCGCTGTGGAACCAGCCGCCCCGGAAGGCTTCCTCGGTGGCCGCCGGGTTCTTCAGATAGCCCTTCATGGTGATGTTGCCGCGGAACATGATCTCGCCCATGGTCTCGCCATCCTGGGGCACGGGCTGCATGGTTTGGGGATCGAGCACCCGCACGTCACGCTGCAAGTGGTAGCGCACGCCCTGGCGGGCATTCAGGCGGGCACGCTCGCCGATGTCCAGCGCGTTCCAGTCATCGTGTTTGGCGCACACCGAGGCGGGGCCATACACCTCGGTCAGGCCATACACGTGGGTCAGGTCAAAGCCCATTTCCTCCATGCCTTCGATCATCGAGGCCGGTGGCGCCGCACCAGCGACCATGGCCTTGACCCCGGCGGGGATACCCGCTTTGAGTTCGGCCGGGGCATTGATGAGCAGCGATTGCACGATGGGCGCTGCGCAGTAGTGGGTAACCCCATGCTCGCGCATGGCATCGAAAATGGCCTTGGCCTCCACCCGGCGCAGGCACACGTTCACGCCTGCACGGGCTGCCACCGTCCAGGGGAAGCACCAGCCGTTGCAGTGGAACATGGGCAGTGTCCACAAATACACGCTGTGCTTGGGCATGTCCCACTCCAGCACGTTGCTGATGGCGTTAATGGCCGCGCCCCGGTGGTGGTACACCACCCCCTTGGGGTTGCCGGTGGTGCCGCTGGTGTAGTTCAGGGCAATGGCATCCCACTCATCTGCCGGCTCTTCCCAGGCAAATGCCGGATCGCCCTGGGCCACAAATTGCTCGTAGCTGACACTGCCCACCTGCGTGGCAGCTTCGCCATACAAGGCATCTTCAACCTGAATCACCAGCAAGGGCTCGGTGCGCTGGCGCAGCTGGAGCGCCTTGGCAATCAGCGGGGCAAATTCGGGATCAACAATCAGCGCCTTGGCTTCGCCATGGTCCAGCATGAAGGCGACGACCTCGGGGTCCAGGCGGGTGTTCAGGGCATTGAGCACGGCCCCGGCCATGGGCACGCCAAAGTGCGCCTCAATCATTGGTGGTGTGTTGGGCAAGATAACGGCGACCGTGTCATTTTTGCCAATGCCGGCCTGCTGCAAGGCATGGGCCAACTGGCGGCAGCGGGCATAAGTCTGCGCCCAGGTCTGGCGCAAAGCACCGTGCACGATGGCCAGACGCTCGGGGTAAATGCTGGCCGAGCGCTCTAAAAACCCCAAAGGACTCAACGCGGCGAAGTTGGCGGCATTGCGCTGCAGGTTTTGGTCGAAGTGGCTTGTCATCCTCTATTCCTTCAAATGGTGGGTTAAATAATTGATTTACTGAAAAAATTTCAAAAACACTGTGGCTAAAAAGTTTTAGCAAAACAATGCTGGAGTAATTCGGTCAGAAATGACCATATAAATGAAATGGTTTCTACTAAACTTAATTCTAGGGTAAACGATAGGGCTGTGCGACATAAAACCGCCAGATCTGCATTTGCCCTTGCACTGCGGCACCCAACCGCTGTTTTTCCCCATTCATTTGCATGCATTTGCATTAATAAGGTGAGCTTGACCATGAAAACCACTTTCCGCCCGCTTGTTCTGGCCGCAGCTCTGACCGCTGTCATCAGCACCCCCACTTGGGCCTTGCAGCCCAATAACGAACCCATCTCGCCCATTCCTGCTGCCAAAGTCACCAACCCGGCGATGGTCGAACTGGGCAAAAAACTGTGGTTTGATCCGCGCCTGTCCAAGTCGGGCTTTATCTCGTGCAACTCCTGCCACAACCTGTCCATGGGTGGCAGCGACAACCTGAAAACCTCCATCGGCCACAACTGGGCGGAAGGCCCGATCAACTCGCCCACCGTGCTCAACTCCAGCATGAACGTGGCCCAGTTCTGGGATGGCCGCGCTGCCAACCTCAAAGAACAGGCCGGCGGCCCCATCGCCAACCCGATGGAAATGGCCTTCACCCACGAGCTGGCTGTGGACATGCTCAACTCCATCCCCGGCTACCAGGCCGAGTTCAAACAGGTGTTCAAGAAAGACACCATCAACATCGACCAGGTGACCGATGCCCTGGCCGCCTTTGAAGAAACCCTGGTCACCCCCAACTCGCGCTTTGATAAATGGCTCAAGGGCGACCAAAAAGCCCTGACCAAAAATGAGCTGGATGGCTACAAACTGTTCCGTGACAACGGCTGCGTGGCCTGCCACAACGGTGTGGCAGTGGGCGGTAACTCCTTCCAGCGCATGGGCTTGGTCGAACCCTACAAAACCGACAACCCCGCCGAAGGCCGCGTGGCCGTGACGGGTGCCGATGCCGACCGCTTCAACTTCAAAGTGCCCACCCTGCGCAACGTGGAGCTGACCTACCCCTACTTCCACGACGGCGCAGCCGACACCCTGGCTGAGGCCGTGGACACCATGGGCCGCATCCAGCTGGGCAAAAAATTCACGCCTGAAGAAAACGCCAAGATCGTCGCCTTCCTGAAAACCCTGACCGGAGAGCAGCCCCAGCTGACCATGCCCATCCTGCCGCCTTCGAGCGACAAGACTCCCCGTCCTGAGCCTTTCGCCAAGAAATAACCTCCTAGTATGTAAGAAACTGGGCACCGCAGACCACTGCGGTGCTTTTTTTATGAGCTCTTTTCACTGATAAATAAAAGGAATAAAGGTTAAATAAGCCAAAATTCCTTACTTTCATTGTGAAAACAGCTCCTTTTTTTATACTAACTGGCCAGGCACCGACGATGCCCTGCCATCCTCCCCGTAGTGCGCAGCACTGCGGCAAATGGCGTTAATGCTGCTGATGCTGGTGTGGAAGCCATTTCTTAAAAAACTAAAAATGATATTTTTGATAAAATACAAAGACTGATTTTGAGCCCGTTTTCGGCTAGTGCAGTCCATTACTTAGATCGTTTTTTGATGCTGAAACATATCGTTCCCTCTCAACTGCGCCTGGGCATGTATATCCACGCGCTGGATGGTTCGTGGCTGAGCCACGGTTTTTGGAAAAGTAGCTTCAAGCTGAAAACAACCGCCGATCTGCAGCGCCTGCAGGCCAGCGGCATTGCGGGCCTGTGGATCGACCTGGCACGGGGCCTGGACGTGCAGCCCGCCGCCGCCCCTGCCCAGCCCATCGCCACACCTGCCGCGCCGCCCGCCCCGGTGGACGCGCCGAGCCTGTGGCAGGAACAAATCGAACAGGCCCGCCAGCAGTGCAAGCAGGCGCAATCGGCGGTGACGCAAATGTTCCACGAGGCACGCATGGGCCACGCCATCGAGCCGGAGCAGGCCGAGGCACTGGCCGAGCAGATCCAGCAATCGGTCGAGCGCCATCCCGCTGCGCTGCTCAGCGTCGTGCGCCTGAAAAACGCCGACACCTATACCTATATGCATTCGGTCGCGGTCAGCGCCTTGATGGTGGCGCTGGCACGCCAGCTCGGCCTCTCGACCCATCAGGTCAAGCGGGCGGCGCTGGCCGGGCTGCTGCACGACATGGGCAAGGTCTACACCAACCCGGACATTCTGAACAAGCCCGGCGCCTTGACGGACGAGGAATTCGCTCACATGAAACTGCACCCGGGGCAAGGCCACGCCCTGCTGCAACAAAGCATTACCGATGCCGAGGTACTCGATGCCTGCCTGCACCACCACGAACACCTGGACGGCAAGGGCTACCCGCATGGTCTGCGCGGCGCCGAAATCCACCTGATGGCCCGCATGACGGCCATCTGCGATGTGTACGACGCCATCACGTCCAACCGCCCCTACAAGAGCGGCTGGTCGCCCGCCATTGCGCTGCAGCGCATGGCGCAATGGTGCGGCACGCACCTGGACACGCATATTTTTTCTGCGTTCGTCAAGACGCTGGGCGTGTACCCGGTCGGCAGCCTGCTGCGCCTGCAGTCCGGCCGCCTGGCCCTGGTTTTTGCCCTGTCAGAGAACAAGCTGCTCACGCCCCAGGTGGTCTGCTTTTACGACACCTACGAGGCGCGGCGCATCGACCCACCCGTACTGCTGGATTTGAGTGCCACCCCAAACGAGCACATCCTGCTGCGCGAAGATCCGGAGAACTGGAACTTCAGCGATCTCGACGACCTGTGGCAGGATGCCATCACTGCCACCACGCCCACTTGTATTCCTACCTCCGCCCTGGCTGTGTAAGCGCCTGTTCACGATCTTTTAAAGGATCGTGAACAGGTTCGTTCCAAAGTCAGCCCTGTCTCAGCGGTAGCTCCAGCGTCACCACCGTGCCTACGCCGGGGGCCGATTGCAGCGTCAGGCTACCGCCCAACAATTGCGCCAGGGTTCGCGACAGAGCCAACCCTAATCCAGTGCCACCGTGTTCATAGCTCACTCGGGCGCTGCCCTGGCTGAATTTTTCAAACACCTTTTCATGCAACTCGGGAGCAATTCCGCAGCCGGTATCGCGCACCTGCAAATACCAAGTCTGGCCGCCGCAGCTGCAGCCGACCTGTAGCGTCACACTGCCTTCTCGGGTGAACTTGATGGCGTTGGAGAGCAGGTTGTGCACGATCTGCTTGAGCTTGACCCGATCGGTCAGCACGGTGCCCGGGAAAACCGCACCGCTGTCGAACACCAGTGCCAGCCCCTTGGCCGCTGCGCTGGCGTAGAACAAGTGCGTGGCTTCGACCAGGAGCGGGCGCAATTCCACCGGCTCCAGGTAGGCAGTCATGGCTCCGGCCTCGATCTTGGCCAGATCGAGAATTTCGGTCAGCAGTGTATTCAGGTGCTCGGCCCCCTGGCGGATCAGGGCGGCCTGTTCGCGGGTGCGCTCCTCCTTGCTGCGCAGCTCCAGCAGCTCGGCAAACCCGCGGATGCTGGTCAGCGGCGTACGCAGCTCGTGCGACATGGCGGTCAGGAATTCGGTTTTCGCCTGGCTGGCCTGCTGCGCCAGAGCTTCGCTGTGCGCCAACCGCCGCACGCTACCCAGAAATACGATCACGAAAGCCACCACCGCAATCGAGAGCGCCAGCGTCAGCCCCAACACGATGTTGCGCGTGGCACGCCACGCAGCCAGCGCCTCGTACTGGGCTGTTCCAGTGAGGACGACCAGCGGATAGTCGCCCACGCGGCTGAAGCCCATGATGCGCTCCAGCCCATCAGAGGAGCGGGCCACAAGCCCCCCTTCAGGCTGCGTGCGCAACTGCTGCACCAACGGGTCGGGCAGCAGCTTGTCCGTGTCCTTACGCTGCTGGTTGATGACCCGTGCCCGGATCACGCCATCCAGCCCGGCCAGCACCACCCCACCGGCATGGCCCAGTTGTACACCCCGGTACACCTCCATGAAATAGTTCTGGTTGAGCGAGGCGACCACCACCCCTAGAGGACGGCCATCGGGTGCGGTGATCTTGCGGGAGAGCTGAATCGTCCAGATTCCAGAGACTTTACCCTCCAGCGGCTGGCTAACGAACAGCCCCTGGGTGAGCATGTGCTGCAAGTGTGGCACCTGCGCTGCCGGTAGCAGGTGGACGCGTACGTGATCGCGCTCGCTCAGGTCGATATGCTCGCTGCGGCTGCCATCCGGGTCGAGATTGCTGCTAACCAAGCGACCGTCCGGCCCGACCCAGGAGAGCTGAGTGAGGATGTTGTGCTCCATGCCGGTTTCCCTGGTGATGCGCTCGATCGCTGAGCCGTCCAGCCAGCCGTCGCGCACGCCCTCCTGCATTCGCAGCATGGACTGATCGGCGGTAGCGATGATGCGCAGCGTGTGTTCCTTGAACGCCTGCGCCGTGTTGCGGTTCTGGCGCAGCTCGGCGGCAATAGTCTCCCTCCACTGCCAGTGCAGCAGCCCGCCGATAGTGATCCACGCCCCCAGCAGCACCACGGCGCTGAACGAGCTGGCGGCACCGGCATACGCCTGGACCGGACTCAGACGCCACCAGCGCCACGGTAAACGTCGGTTCATGGCGCAGTGCTCTTTTGTAGCAGGGGCAGGCTGGAACCGGATTTCATGGTGCATCCGTTTCGGCAAGGCCGATGACAGTGACCTTGAAGCGTCATACGGATTAGCTTGCCAATATCTGCGTGGTCTTCCACGACCAGAATCCGTTTGGCGGTGTTGGTTGTGTTGAAAGCCATGCTCAAAACCCCAGAGAGGCGAGCAAATCATCCACATCGTTCTGCTTGAGCGCCTTCTCCGGCACCTGCGGACCCGCCAGTTCGGTCTTGGGGTGCGCAATGGCAGCCAGGCGTTCGGGAGCGCTGTGCATGAGCAACTCTAGCAACTGCTTTTCCGTTTCGCTGATGATGTCGATCACCTTCTTGATGACCTGGCCGGACAGGTCCTGGAAGTCCTGCGTCATCATGATCTCGGTCAGCAGCAGGCTTTGGTTCTCGGCAAACTGGGTTGCTGCATGGCCAAAGGCGCTGCCCTGGGCCAGCAAGGCGGCAGCATTGCCGCCCGCATTCAGGGACTGCACCAACGCCTGTGCCTGCGCGGCAAAATCCTGGCTACGCGCCTTGAATGCGTGGCAATCTGGCTGGCCCCCATCGATCAGGTTGAGCACCTTGGTCGCCGCCGCTTCCGTCATATGCCCGACGTGGCTGAGGCGATCGCGGGCATCCGGAAATTCCTGGGTGATGGCATGTAGGCTTTTATCCAGGCCAAGCTGGGTCATGGCCTCGTGCAAATGGCGTGTGATACGACCCAGACGCTCAAATGTATCTTCCGTAGGCTGCGCCGTCGAAAGAGGTGAAGAGGACATAGCAATCCTTTTGCTGCACTCGACCAAAGTCAAATTACTTATTTACAACCCATGCAATCGCACGAGCAACCATACACAATCAGTAAACACTCGTAACATTCTACCAAATTTATTACTTCTATCAAATAATCGAAGTACAAATGCTAAAATTTTCCACTATGAAGCATCTCACTGTGCCCCCTCTTCCTGAACACTGCAGCACGCGCGAAGTGGCGCAAGCGCTGGGGCTGGCAGTGCGTTCGGTGCAACTCATGGTGGATCGTGGAGAACTGCAAGCATGGAAAACCCCGGGGGGCCACCGCCGGATAGCCCGAACTTCGGTACAGCAATGGCTAACCACACTAGGCAGCAAGGCAGAGCTGTCGGCAGAAGTTGCGCCAGCCCCATCGCTGCCCCAGCGACCCCAGGTGCTGCTGATTGAAGACTCGGCCCACTTCCAGAACCTTGTGCGGCTGGTGCTGGAACACGATTTCCCCCAGGTTGATTTGCATGTAGCTGACGACGGCATCATCGGCCTGGCCATGGCCGGGCAACTGCAGCCCGACCTGTTGCTGGTGGACATCCTGCTGCCGGGCATTGACGGTGCCACCCTGATCGCCCGCCTGCGCAGCCACCCGCAGTTCCAGCACAGCCGCCTCATTGTCGTCACCTCGCTGGACGAGGTGCAACGTGCGCCCTACGCCTTTGCCTTGGCCGATCTACCCGTGGTGCACAAACCCCGCTTGGTGCAAGAGCTGCCCCTGCGGCTGAAACAAGCCCTGACTCTGGCATGACCACCCGCCGGTCTTCACCACCGTGCGTACTGCTGCTGGAGGACGACCCCTCCATCCAGCGCTTCGTGCAACTGGCCCTGGAGGAACTGCCCCTGCAACTGCATTGCTGCGCCAGCGTGGCCCAGGCCCGCGACCTCTTGCGCACACTGCCGGTGCAACTGCTGCTGTCCGACCTGCACCTGCCCGACGGATCGGGGCTGGCCCTGTGCCAGGAATTACAGGCCACCGCCAGCCGTCCTGCGCCGCTGATCGTGGTGTTCAGCGGCGGTATCGATACCTTGCTGGAGCAGCAATTGCGGCGCAGCGGTGTCTGGCAGGTACTGCACAAACCGGTGCCCCTGGGGCAATTGGTGCAGTGCGTGGAGCAGGCCCTGGCCGGGCCGCTGTCCAGCAGCCCACCGGACAGCCACACGGCGGCAGCCACCGACCCGGTTCACGCTTTTTTCAACGGCAACCAGGCACTGTTTGCCGCCTACCGTGCGACATGCCTGCAACAATTCCCACGCGACCTGATGGCTGGCGACCAAGCGGCCCACCAAGGTGATTGCACCGCACTGCGCCATCTGGGGCACAGCCTGAAATCGGTGCTGTCCATGCTGGGCCATCCCCTGCCCGCACAATTGGCCCGCACTCTGGAGGAGCAGGCCGGTGCCGGTTCACCGGAGACAACCCTGCATATCTGGCAGGGCTTGCGTGGGCATCTGGAAGCGCTGCAGACTTCGGGAAATACCTGAATTATTCATAAAAAAATAATTTATAAATAACACTAATTTTCTCAGGTTTAGTCAATTTATTTGATATAATTGATAAAAATATAAATACTACCCTGCAATGAGACAGCCCACAGCGCTAAAGGGTTGTTCTCCGCGTCTCACCTCCCAGGCTTCTCTTTCTAGGCCAACCCAGCATCCGGATTCAGGCCGCGCGTGGCTTTCCCCTCCCGTCATTCCGACGCCTCTTCCCGTCATTCCCGCGCAGGCGGGAATCCAGCAGCAGCCTCACCGCCATCACTACCGTGCCCATGACCGCCGCAGTCACTGGACACCCGCCTGCGCAGGTGTGACCAGGAAGGGGGAAAGCCGTTGTGGCCGAGATGAGCGCGGCTGTAGCGGGAAATCAACACACTTTTCAGAAAACAACTGGCTTTGCGCCAGCCTTGCCGCCCCCTGGCCGTCTGTACGCCAGGACTGGCCGCGCCCGCCTTTGGCCTTTGCACTGGCATTTACTTTTCTCTGGAGCTGAAAGATGAAACGCTGGCTGAATCACATTTCCATCCGGGCCAAGCTCGGCATCCTGACCCTGGTCGGTCTTGGCGGCCTGTTGCTGATTGCCATGTTTTTCGTGTACGAACAATACGAGCAAAGCTTTGCGCAGCGGCAGGCTCAGGTGCGCCATGCGGTGGAAACCGCCAGCGGCGTGCTGGCCTGGGCCGAGCAGCAGGAGGCCAACGGCACCTGGTCGCGTGCCGAGGCCCAGGCGATGGGATCAGCAGCCATTGCCAAGATGCGCTACGGGCATGGCGAATACTTCTGGATCAACGACCTGGAAGGCACCACGGTCATGCACCCCATCCGGCCAGAGCTGCAAGGCCAGGGCGGCGATGCCGTGCGCGACGCCAACGGCGTGCTGGTCATGATGGAGGCCGCCCGGATCGGGCGCAGCACCAGCGGCCAGGGGTTCTTCAACTATGTCTGGGCCAAGCCCGGCGAGACCGAGCCGGTCGGCAAGATTTCCTACGTGCAAAAGTTCGCCCCCTGGGGCTGGGTCGTTGCCTCCGGGCTGTACGTGGATGATTTGCACAGTGATTTCCTGGCCAATGTCGCAAAGGTGGCCCTGGGACTGGGCCTGATGCTGCTGCTGATGGGGTGGATCGCCTACTCCATTTCGACGTCGATCGTGCGGGGAGTGCAGCGTGCCGTCCAGGTGATCGACGTGATGGCAAACGGCGATTTGTCGCGCCCCATCCACGTCAAGGGCCGGGATGAAATCAGCGTTCTGCTGAAAACGCTGGGGCACATGCAGACCCAGTTGGCCTCCGTGGTGCTGTCGGTACGCCAGGGCAGCGAATCGGTGGCCAGCGCCAGTGGGCAGATTGCCCAGGGCAACCAGGATCTGTCGGCCCGCACCGAAAGCCAGGCCAGCAGCCTGGAGGAGACTGCCGCCTCGATGGAGGAACTGGGCAGCACCGTCCGCCACAACGCCGACAACGCCCGCCAGGCCAACCAGTTGGCCCAGGGCGCCAGCAGCATCGCTGCCCAGGGCGGCGTGGTGGTGGAGCAGGTGGTGAAGACCATCCGCAGCATTCATGAAGACAGCAACAAGATGGCTGACATCATCGGCGTGATCGACGGCATTGCCTTCCAGACCAACATCCTGGCGCTGAACGCCGCCGTGGAGGCCGCCCGCGCCGGCGAACAGGGCCGGGGCTTTGCCGTGGTGGCCAGCGAAGTGCGTGCCCTGGCCCAGCGCAGCGCTGCTGCCGCCAAGGAAATCAAGGCGCTGATCGACACCAGCATGGGCCGCGTACAGGCAGGTACGGCGCAGGCCGACAAGGCAGGCCAAACCATGCAAGAAGTGGTGCAATCCATTGAGCGTGTGCGCGACCTGATGGGCGAAATCAGCGCCGCCAGCCAGGAGCAAAGCGAGGGCGTGAGCCAGATCGGCGAAGCCGTGACCAACATGGATCAAGTCACCCAGCAAAACGCCGCCTTGGTGGAGGAAATGGCCGCCGCTGCCGCCAGCCTGAACAGCCAGGCCCACGACCTGGTCAGCGCCGTCGCCGTGTTCCAGTTAGCGACATCCACCATAAGCAGCACCACCCGACCCACGGCAGCGCCTGCTGCTGCACTGCCAGCACCCCAGGGCGGTGCCTGGCAACGTTTCTGACGTTTTCGGCCTGCACCACACCCCATTGCTGCTGCACCGCACCATGACGCTCCATCCCCTCCCCCTCCTGTTCCTGGGCGCGTTGGTCACGGCAATGCTGGCTTTGTGCATGTTCGTCGTGGCCGAACGCCACCGCGCCGATGGCCTGTTCGATTGGGCCTGGGCCATGGCAGCGCTGGGGCTGGCGGCGGCCTCTTGGGCCGTGCCCTCGCAAACCCCGCTCTGGCTGACAGTGGCCATGCCCAACGTCCTGCTGGCCAGTGCCTTTGCGTTCACCCTGCAAGGGCTGTTGCGCTTTCAGGGCGAGCGGCTGCTCCCAATCCAGATCTGGGGGCCGGTGCTGCTGGCCCTGGCGTTGAACGCTGCCCTGCTGCACACCCCGCAACTGCGCCGCTGGGGCATGGCGGCAGTGGTGCTGGTGCAATGGCTGTATTTCTTCGGGCTGCTGCGCCGGCACTGGACAGGCATCCCTGGCCGCAGCAAGTATTTGTTCGCATCGGGCACCACCTTGCTGATGGCCGGGCTGGGTGCCGGGCCGCTGGCACTGGAGCATATGGATCCGGGGATACAGGCCCTGACGCTGTACCCGTTCTGCATGGCCGTGGTGATCCACGGCATGGGCAGTGTGCTGATGAGCAAGGAGCGCTCCGATACCCGCAACCGCCAGCTGGCGTATACCGACGAACTCACCGGCCTGCACAATCGCCGTGCGATGGAGCAGCACCTGGTGCAGCAGATCGCCCAGGCCAGGCGGGCCGGTCAGGCGTTCTCGCTCTTGCTGCTGGACATCGACCATTTCAAGCGGGTGAACGACCAGCACGGCCATCTGCAAGGCGACAAGGTGCTGTGCGCAGTGGCCCGGGTACTGCAGGACAGCCTGCGCAGCCAGGACATTGCCGGACGCTGGGGCGGGGAAGAATTCCTGGTGCTGCTGCCCAACACGGCCAGCACTCCAGCCCTGGTGCTGGCCGAGCGGCTGCGTGCCAACGTGGCCAGCGCGTGCCACGTGACCGTCAGCATCGGCCTGCACACCATGCACGGTCTTACGAATGAGAGCGCCGATGCCATGCTCGACACCGCTGACCGTGCCCTCTACGCTGCCAAGCATCGGGGACGCAACTGTGTTGGAACCAGCCTGCACGCTCCAGCCTGAGATCCTGTTCACGGCCCAAAATGCAATACGCTCATAAAAAAAGAGCTGTTAGCGCTTTAATTTCAATATTTTTAAGGTACTTCAACCATAAAAACGTTGATAAAAAAGCGGAAGCAGCTCTCTTTAATAAAGATTTAAGCGTTTTACCGTCGCATCACCCCGTATTGCGCAGCCCGGCGGCGATGCCGTTGATGCTGATGTGGATGCCGTTTTTCAGCCGGTCATCGTTTTGGCCGGCGCGCCAGCGGCGCACCAGCTCGACTTGCAGCAGGTGCAGCGGGTCGATGTAGGGGAAACGGTGGCGGATGGAGCGGGCCAGGGCCGGGTTGCTGGCCAGGCGGTCGCTTTCGCCCGTCACCAGGGCCAGCATATCGACGGTGCGCTGCCATTCGGCGCTGATGGCATCGAAGATGCGCGTGCGCAGCGCGGTATCGGCCACCAGTTCGCTGTAGCACGAGGCCAGGGCCAGGTCGCTCTTGGCCAGCACCATGTCCATGTTGGACAGCAAGGTGCTAAAGAACGGCCACTGGCGGTACATGGTTTGCAGCAGCTGCAGCTGCCCTTCGCGCGTGCTGCCGGGCTGCTCTAGAAAGGCCTGCACGGCCGAGCCAAAGCCCAGCCAGCCCGGCAGCGTCAAGCGGCACTGGCCCCAGCTGAAGCCCCAGGGAATGGCGCGCAAATCTTCAATCGCCTGCGTGGCTTTGCGCGAGGCGGGGCGCGAGCCGATGTTCAGCTCGGCAATCTCGCGGATCGGTGTGGCGGTAAAAAAGTACTCGGCAAAGCCGGGGGTTTCATAAACCAGCTGGCGGTAGGCAGCCATGCTGGCATCCGACAGTTGCTGCGCGGCGGCCAAAAATTCGGGCGTGGCCGGTTTGGTGGGCTGCAGCAAGGTGGCTTCGAGCATGGCGACGGCCAGCGTCTCCAGGTTGCGTCGGCCGATATCGGGGTTGGCGTATTTGGAGGCGATGACCTCGCCCTGCTCGGTCAGGCGAATCTGGCCGCGCACGGTGCCCGGCGGCTGCGCCAAGATGGCCTGGTAGCTGGGGCCGCCGCCCCGGCCGACGGTGCCGCCGCGCCCGTGGAACATGCGCAGGCGCAGGCCGTAGTCGGCTTCGAGCTGGTCGAACACTTCGACCAGGGCCAGCTCGGCGCGGTACAGCTCCCAGTTGCTGGTGAAGATGCCGCCGTCTTTGTTGCTGTCGCTGTAGCCGAGCATGATGTCTTGCTCGCCGCCGCTGCGCTGCATGAGCTGGGCCACGCCAGGCACGGCGTAGTAGTCGCGCATGATGCTGGCGGCGGCGCGCAGGTCACCAATCGTCTCAAACAGCGGCACGACGATGAGCTGCGCCTGCGAGGTGCTGCTGTCGAGCGTGCCCTGCATCAGCCCCACTTCTTTTTGCAGCAGCAGCACTTCCAGCAGGTCGCTCACGGTTTCGGTGTGGCTGATGATGTAGTGCAGGATGGCTTCGCGCCCGTAGGTTTGCAGCATTTTGTGCGCCATTTCAAAAATGGCGATTTCGCTGGCGGTCAGCGGCGCGTACTGCGCCCCGACCACGCGCAGGGGCCGCGCATCGCACAGCAGGCGCTGCAGCAGGGCACAGCGCTGGGCCTCGTCCAGGCTGCTGTAGTTGTCTTCAATGCGGGCGGTGCGCAGCAGATCGGCCAGCACTTCTTCGTGCTTGTCTGAGCTTTGGCGCAAGTCCACCGTGGCCAGGTGAAAGCCAAACACCTGCACCGCGCGAATCAAGGGGCGCAGGCGGTGTACGGCCAGCGCTTCGCCGTTGTGGCGCGACAGTGAGGCATCGATGGTCTGCAAATCCTGCAAAAACTCGGCCGCGCTGCTGTAGGGGTTTTGCGCCACGACGGCATGGCGCATGGCTTCGCGCCCACCGGTCAATTGCGTCAAGGTGGCCGCCAATCGGGCGTACACAGCGGTTAAGGCGCGGCGGTAGGGCTCGTCCTGGCGGTGCGAGTTGGTGTCGGGCGAGGACAAGGCCAGCACCTGCATGGCGGGGGAGACCTTGACCAGCAGGCTGGACATGGACAGCTCGGCCCCCAGGGCATGCACCTCATTCAGGTAGTGGCGCAGCGCCACCTCGCTTTGGCGGCGCAGGGCCAGCTCCAGCGTGGGGGCGGTGACGTTGGGGTTGCCATCGCGGTCGCCGCCAATCCACTGCCCCATGCGCATAAAGCTGTGTACTGCTTGGCCCGGCAGGGCTTCTTCCAGGCTGGCGTAGAGCTTGGGCAGCTCGTGCAAAAAGGTGGTTTCGTAGTAGCTCAGTGCGTTTTCAATTTCGTCGGCCACCGTCAGCTTGGAGTGGCGCAGCAGGCGCGTTTGCCACAGCTGCTCGACGCGGGCGCGCAGCTGCGCCTCGTTGGCGGCCAACTGGCGCGGGGTGAGCGCATCTTTGTCCCCAGCGAACAGCTGGGCACGGGCAGAAATGTCGTCGCGCTCGGCCAGCAGGCGGGCAATGTCGCGCTCGGCCTGCAAAATGCTTTGGCGCTGCACCTCAGTGGGGTGGGCCGTGAGCACCGGGGCCACATACGCTTTGGCCAAGGTGTTGGCAATGGTGTCGGGGGTGATGCCCGCTTTTTGCAGGCGTGCAAAAGCCACGTCAATGCTGCCCTCTTGGGCGCTGCCTGCCCGCTCATAAATGGCGCGGCGGCGCAGGTGGTGGCGGTCTTCGGCCAAATTGGCCAAGTGACTGAAATAGGTGAAGGCGCGGATCACGCTGACCGTTTGCCCGGTGCTCAGGCTGGTGAGCAGGGCTTTTAATTGCCGATCGGCCTCGGGGTCGTGATCGCGGCGAAAACCCACAGAGAGCTGGCGCACCTGCTCGATCAAGGTAAACACTGGGGCACCTTCTTGTTCCCGAATGATGTCGCCCAAAATCCTGCCCAATAGGCGGATGTCTTCCTGCAAAGGCTTGTCTTTGTCTTGGGATGCTGACGTGCTCGCAGCGCTATGGATGGCTTGCATTGCTAGAAATACTCCAAAGTCCGGATGTTGCAGCGGCGCATGCTAGCATCCTCGGTTGCGTCTTCTGGCCTTTCTTAGTGAACAAAATGCACCCATCGCTGAAAAATACCCCGCTTGTCATTGCCACCCGTGAAAGCCGTTTGGCGCTGTGGCAGGCTGAACATGTCCAGGCCTTGCTGCGCCAACGAGGCCTGTCCGTTGAGCTGCTGGGTATGACGACCAAAGGCGATCAAATTCTGGATCGCACGCTCTCCAAAGTCGGGGGTAAAGGCCTGTTTGTCAAAGAGTTGGAAGTGGCCCTGGAAGAAGGCCGCGCCCACATCGCTGTGCACTCTTTAAAAGATGTGCCGATGGAACTGCCCGCAGGCTTTGCCCTGGCTTGCGTGATGGAGCGCGAAGACCCGCGCGATGCCTTTGTCTCGCCCCACTACGCCAGCCTGGCCCAATTGCCGCAGGGCGCGGTGGTGGGCACCTCCAGCCTGCGCCGCCAGGTTTTGCTGCACGCACTGCGCCCGGATTTAAAAATCGTCCCGCTGCGTGGCAACCTGGATACCCGCCTGCGCAAGCTCGACGAAGGCCAGTACGATGCCATTGTGCTGGCGGCAGCCGGCTTGAAGCGCCTGAAAATGGACGAGCGCATTCGCAGTATTTTTGCCCCCGAAGAAATGCTGCCCGCCGCTGGCCAGGGCGCGTTGGGCATTGAAATTCGCAGTGATCGGGAGGATTTGCGCTTAGCCCTGCAATCGCTGGTGGACATGCCCACCTGGCTGCGCGTCACGGCCGAGCGCGCCGTCAGCCGGGGCATGGGCGGCAGTTGCTCGGTGCCGCTGGCCGCGTACGCCACGCTGGAGGGCGACACGCTGTTTATTCGCGCCGCCTGGGGCGACCCCGACGGCCAACTCCCCCTGGTACGCGCCGAGCAACGCGCTGTTGTCACCACATTGGCACAGGCCGATGCTGTGGGGCTGGCCATTGCCCAGGCGCTGCAAGCGGCGGGTGCCCAAGTCCACCGCCACTGAATCGCCATGGCCGCTTTGCCACTGATCGTCACCCGGCCAGCACCCGATAACCAGCGCTGGGTGCATGCCCTGCGCAACCTGGGCCACCGGGCCGAAAGCTTGCCGCTGATGGACATTGGCCCCAGCCGCAGTCCCCAGGCTGCTACTGCTTTAAAAGCAGCACTGGCACGAATGGATGAGGTTGCGGGCGGTTATCGGGCCTTAATGTTTGTCAGCGTGAACGCAGTGCGCTATTTTTTTAGCCATCCCTTGGTGCTGGCTGCCGGCATTCACGCCCCCAGCATGGCCACCCGTTGCTGGTCACCCGGCCCTGGCACCAGCCAAGCCTTGCGTGAAGCGGGGGTGCCGCCCATACACATTGATGCCCCTGGCGCACAAGCGGCCCAGTTTGAATCGGAAACCCTGTGGGCTGTGGTTGCGCCCCAAGTGCAAGCGGGCGACCACGTGCTGATCGTGCGCGGGGCCGATGGGGGCGATACCACGGCCCCAGCCCAAGGCACAGGCCGCGCTTGGCTGGCGCAGCAGCTGCAAAACCAAGGCGCACACGCCATTTTTGCCCCGGTGTACGAGCGCCACGCCCCACGCCCCACCCCCGCTGTATATGCCCAGCTGCAGCGCTGGCAGCAGCAACCGGCCTGGTGGCTGTTTAGCAGCAGCGAATGCCTGGGGCATTTGGCCGATCTGGCCCCCCATTTGTCTTGGCAGGCGCACACCGCCCTGGCCACCCACCCCCGTATCGCCCAGCAGGCGCAGGCCCTGGGCTTTGGCCAGGTGCGCACGGTACGTCCCACACTGGACGATGTTCATCGCTTTATACAATCGCAGTCATGAGTACTGACGGCCCCTCCATCCCCTCCCGCGCTGTGCCGTTTGAAAC